>NZ_AFOZ01000047.1 GCF_000217915.1 Shewanella sp. HN-41
CGGCTCAATGAATTCTGATTTTTCGTTTCTGCTTAAAAGCAAAAACAAACTGTACATATTGCTATGAACACTCTTTATCATTGATTTAATTCTTTGACTGCCAACCCGAAGGCTAAGCAGTTTCGATTAACTCAACACCTGTGAGTGTCCACACAGATTTCTTGTTTTATCTTGTTAAAGAGCAACTCAATCTCAACAGAGAACTTGAGTACCACACTGAGCGTTGAACGCTTCCAGTTGGCTAGGGCTGACTTCTCGTCAACTCAGGGTCGTGCATTTTACGCATTTCCCGTTTCGCGTCAAGGAGTTTTTGAAAACTTTCTTTTCGCTCATCAATCAGTAAACTCATCGATGAACTGTCACACCAAGCTGCTTTCGCTGTCTGCCGTGTCAGTGGATGCGCATTATAGGGAGCTGTGGATTTTGTGCAAGGGCTTTTTATTGCAAACTTGCGATTTGAGATTCAGACGCTTACTTATCAAACAATACGTATAAAAAAGGGGCTAAATAGCCCCTTTGTCATCATAAATCCCCCACCTTAGTGATTCGCTATCGTTTAGCACATCACTAAATACTGCTTATTATGGACTGAAGAAACGTGATTCTTGCTCAACTTCTACTTCTTCACCATCTATATGGGTTTTCACTTTTATCTCAATGTTTGTCACTGAGCGGCTAAGCTCTACCGGATCAACCCCAACGCTGATTGGCAATGTAAGGACTTCGCCACCAGCAATGGTCACTGAAGTAGGGCCATACCACTTATAGTTGTTTAGGCCTTCGACACTCATAGTGTATTCATGTGCTGCTTCAGTTTTATTAAGAATCTTCAAGGTAAATGTATTTTCAATCATCCCTTGATTGTTTTCTCTGTATAGCTGATTACGGTCACGAATAATATCCATCCGAACTGGCGCTATCGTCGCACTGGCATAGATGAAGACTAATATCATGGCTACGAGTACCACACCGTATCCCACTAGTTTGGGGCGGAGCACTTTCTCTTTAATACCTTCGAGCTTATTTTCTGTGGTGTAACTGATAAGGCCTAATGGATATCCCATACGCTCCATCGTTTGGTCACAGGCATCGATGCAGGCACCACAGTTGATGCATTCATATTGCAAACCATTACGAATATCGATTCCGGTCGGACATACCTGAACGCAGAGATCGCAATCAATACAGTCACCTAAGCCCATTTCTTTCGGGTCGGCTTTACGGGAACGGGGACCTCGGGTTTCACCACGTTTAGTATCGTAACCCACTATATAAGTGTTCTTATCAAACATCGCCGCTTGGAAACGAGCATAGGGGCACATATGGATACACATAATCTCACGCATCCAGCCCGCATTACCGTAGGTGGCGAGTGTAAAGAACACTACCCAGAAGTAGATCCCACCCGAGGCATTTAATGTAAATACATCAACATAGACTTCTCTACTTGGTACAAAATATGACACAAAGGTCATAGCAGTGAGGAGTGAGAGCAAAATCCAGGAAGTATGCTTTGCCGCTTTGCGCCAAATTTTATCGAAGCTCCAAGGCATTTGATCTAACTTAATGCGTTTGTTGCGGGCACCTTCGAGTTTTTCCTCGAACCAAATGAACATAAAGGTCCATACTGTTTGGGGGCATGTGTAACCACACCAAACACGGCCAAGATAGGTTGTTACAAAAAACAGGGCAAAAGCAGCTATCATAAAGAGTGCTGCAAGTAAGGTAAGATCTTGGGGCCAGATAGTTAAACCAAAAACGTGAAACTTCTGTTCACCTAAATTAAACCATACTGCTTGTCGGTTTCCCCATGGGATCCAAGGCAGTATAAGAAAGAACAACATTGCGACCCACCCCATGCGGCGGCGTAAAGTGCTCCATAATCCGTCGATGGCTCGAACATAAATCCGGTTGCGAGGGTTAAAGCGATCGGCTTTACTCGCATCGGGTTGGTGAATCTTAATTCGATTGGTCTTCGAATAGTCCTTGTTATTAGATTCTGCGTTCATCGTTACAGCCTTTTACTGCTTTAATATTGGACGAAAACTGGCTTATTATACCCATATAACTAATGGTTATTCACTTATGTTGGACTAAAAGATGAAAGGTTGGATCATATTAGCGCTACTTTGTGGTGCATTATATTACTTATATACAGAAACCGACAAACTAGATGCGCCTATAGCAAAGACTGAAGAGATAGTAAAAAAAATAGAGAACAAGCTCGACTCTATGACGGGCACTAACATCATTAAAATTGATCAAAAATTAGCAAAGGCCAGAAAAGATATCGTTGAGCGCCTATCCGCCCCCGAGCTTGAGGAATTTAACAAATTTCCGTTAACGCCAGACGCCATCGCTGACTTTAAAGAAATCTATTGCGGCGCTAAATCACCTGAACACCCCGTTTTCAGCCGGGACAATCTGCTTTACATTTGCGATAACCTCTAATCACTTTCCTCGGGTTAAAAGGGAATTTTGCCATATAACACTAAGCTTTGTGCTTAGGTGATTGACCTTATATATGATTCCACCTAGCCTTTGAGACCCGACAGACATAGGCCGAGTACCATGACCCAACAAGTATCAGATATTTTTGATCCCACTTTATGGGATGAAGTCAGTGGATTTAATTTTGACGACATCACCTACCACAGAGCCAAAGCCCACGGTACTGTGCGTATTGCCATCAATCGCCCCGAATGTCTTAACGCTTTCAGGCCCAAAACCGTAGATGAGCTTTACATTGCACTCGACCATGCACGTCAATGGTCCGATGTAGGTTGTGTATTACTCACAGGCAATGGCCCATCGGCCAAAGGGCAATATTCCTTTTCTTCCGGTGGTGATCAACGCATCCGCGGCAAAGATGGCTATAAATACGAAGGTGCCGAAGAAGGTAAAGCCGATCTCGCCAGAATGGGACGTTTACATATCCTCGAAGTACAACGTCTGATCCGCTTTATGCCTAAAGTCGTTATCGCCGTTGTCCCTGGCTGGGCCGTTGGCGGCGGCCATAGCCTGCATGTCGTATGCGATTTGACCTTAGCCTCGAAGGAGCATGCGATATTTAAGCAGACCGATCCCGATGTCGCGAGCTTTGACTCAGGTTATGGCAGCGCATATTTAGCCAAGATGATCGG
Source organism: Shewanella sp. HN-41 (assembly GCF_000217915.1). Lineage (GTDB taxonomy): Bacteria > Pseudomonadota > Gammaproteobacteria > Enterobacterales > Shewanellaceae > Shewanella. The sequence continues at coordinate 3,144 of NZ_AFOZ01000047.1, forward strand.
CCAAAAACGCGCCCGCGAAATCTTCTTCTGCGGTTTTAACTACAGCGCCGATGAAGCATTTGCCATGGGAATGGTCAATAAGTCAGTCCCCCATGCCGAGCTAGAAACTGAAGCATTAATGTGGGCCAAAGAGATTAACTCTAAATCACCTACGGCTATGCGGATGCTTAAATACGGCTTTAACATGACCGATGATGGCATGGTTGGCCAGCAGCTCTTTGCCGGGGAAGCCACTCGTTTAGCCTATGCTAGCGCCGAAGCACAGGAAGGGCGCGATGCCTTCCTCGAAAAACGCGATCAAGATTTTTCAGCATTCCCTTGGCACTATTAACAGCCACCATCCTGCTATATAAGGCCCTCATTCGAGGGCTTTATATTTTTTAGCACTTATAGATAGAAAAAACCGTTTAAACTAATCTCAAAATACGGGTTTAAACTTTAATGAGAATTGTTATCATTTAACTAATCCCAATTGGGGCTAACATTAGAGGATAAGATCATGACTAAGACATTTACTTTTGCCGTATTACATTTCAGCGTTGCCTTCACAGTCACCTATTTATTAACTGGCAGTGTGATAGTCGGTGGCGCAGTTGCCTTAGTTGAACCCGCGATTAACACTGTGGTGTTTTACTTCCACGACAAAGTATGGAAACGAATAGAGGCAAAAAAGCAGCACGAGCTAGATGCGATAACGGCTTAACAGACTAAGCCACCAGCACATCACTCTAATAAAGCCCCAATAAAAAACCGCCGATAAAGGCGGTTTTTTATTTTTCACTAAAGAAAACTATTCTACCGTCACCGATTTAGCGAGGTTACGAGGTTGATCCACATCGGTACCTTTGATTAAGGCTACATGATACGAGAGCAACTGTAATGGAATAGTGTAAATCAGCGGTGCCATAAATATATCGCAATGCGGAACAGGAATAACCTTCATGGTTTCGTCGGATTCAAACTCGGCATCCACATCGGCAAACACATACATTAAGCCGCCACGGGCACGCACTTCTTCGACGTTGGATTTTAGTTTTTCGAGCAGTTCATTGTTTGGCGCCACCACAATCACCGGCATATCAGCATCGATAAGCGCCAGCGGACCGTGTTTTAGTTCACCAGAGGCATAGGCTTCCGCATGAATATAGGAAATCTCCTTCAGCTTTAACGCACCTTCCATCGCAATCGGGTATTGATCGCCACGACCAAGGAATAAAGCATGGTGTTTGTCGGCAAAATCTTCGGCAAGTTCTGCAATCGCAGCATCTAAGCCTAAAGCTTGTTCCACCTTGGCTGGCATAGATTGTAGGCTTTGAGTGATTTGAGCCTGCATTTGCTCAGACATGCCATTGTGACGACCGATCACCGCGGTCAACATTAACAAGCCAGCAAGCTGTACGGTGAAAGCTTTAGTCGATGCCACGCCAATTTCGGCGCCCGCTTTCATCATGTAAGCCATGTCAGACTCGCGAACCAGTGATGAACCTGGCGCATTACAAATCGTCAATGTGGCTTTGTAACCCATTTCTTTGGCAAGGCGCATCGCCGCCAGCGTATCGGCAGTTTCACCGGATTGAGAAATAGTCACCAACAGGCTATTTGGGAACAAATGCGACTTGCGATAACGGAATTCGGAAGCGATTTCGACATTACATGAAACACCAGCCCAATCTTCTAACCAGTAACGCGCCGCCATACCCGCATGGTAGCTAGTGCCACAGGCGATGATTTGCACGTGTTTGATATCTTTTAAAAACTCTGCTGCTTTTTCACCAAAAGCCGTGTCTAACACTTGTTTGTTGGCGATACGGCCTTCGATAGTGCGCGTCAACGCCAATGGCTGCTCGTAAATCTCTTTGAGCATGTAGTGGCGATATTCGCCTTTATCACCGGCATCGTGGGTAATTTCAGATTCTTTAATTTCACGCTCAACAGCATTGCCGTTTAAGTCGAATATATTCACACTGCGGCGAGTCACTTCCGCCACATCACCTTCTTCTAAGAAGGCGAATGAGCGAGTTACGGGTAAGAGTGCCAGTTGATCTGAGGCAACAAAGTTTTCACCCAAGCCATAACCAATCACCAATGGGCTACCAGAACGAGCCACAACCAAACGCTCGCTATCGCGGCGGTCGATAACCACAGTGCCATAGGCACCTTCGAGTTGTTTTACTGTGGCTTGTACCGCAGCAAGCAGGGTGTCGTGGCTTTTCAGCTCATGGTGCACTAAGTGACAAATCACTTCGGTATCGGTGTCAGAACTAAAGTGATAACCAAATTCTTTGAGCATTTCGCGCAGTTTATTATGGTTTTCAATAATGCCATTGTGTACTACGGCGATATCACCCTCTGACAAATGGGGATGAGCATTGCGCTCGCTTGGCTCGCCGTGGGTGGCCCAACGGGTATGCGCAATACCAGTGCCACCTGCTAATGGATCGGTTTCAAGCGCAGCAGACAGCTCTTGCACTTTACCCACACGGCGAGTGCGGCTCAGTTCACCATTGTGAATAACGGCAACGCCTGCGGAGTCATATCCACGATATTCTAAGCGACGTAAGCCTTCTACTAGAATTTCAGCCACATCCCTTTGCGCCACGGCGCCTACGATTCCACACATAGTCTTTACCTATAAATTAAAATGAAGTTGTTAAGCTATTTTGTTTAATGAGCATAGGGCGCTAACATGACTCGCACGCCCTGATCTGAAATTTGTTTTAGCGCACTCTCGTCGATACGTGAGTCGGTCACCAATACACTGACCTTGGCCCACGGCAATTCTAAGTTAGGGATCCGTTTACCGATTTTGTCTGAGTCCACCATAACGATCACTTCGCGGGAAACTTCGGCCATAACTTTGCTTAAGCCAGTTAACTCGTTAAAGGTGGTGGTGCCGCGTTCGAGATCGATACCATCGGCACCGATAAACAGTTGGTCGAAGTTATAGGAGCGCAACACTTGCTCTGCAACTTGGCCTTGAAAGGATTCAGAATGCGGGTCCCAAGTGCCACCCGTCATCAATAGGGTTGGCTCGTTTTCGAGTTCATGGATGGCATTGGCAAGATGCAAGGCATTGGTCATGACCACCAGCCCACGCTTATCGTTCAACTGTTCAATCAAGCCAGATGTCGTAGTGCCGCTATCTATAATGATGCGATTGTGATCTTTAATCAGCTGCGCCGCAGTTTTAGCAATAGACAGTTTATTGGGCGCGATTTTGGCCGAAAATTGTTGGGTCACTTCGTCAGGAATAGCGACTGCACCACCGTAACGGCGCAGTAGCAGGCCTGTTTTCTCAAGCGCTGCCAGATCTTTGCGAATCGTCACTTCTGAGGTTTCAAAACGTAACGACAGTTCATCAACACTCACTTCACCCTGTTCGTTCAATATGGTGATAATGCTATGGCGACGCTGCTGTGTGTTTCGTTTGTTCATAAAACCTTTCAGATAAGTTTCGATTCGAAAGATGCATTATAGTGAAACGAAACTTTTTTGCTAGTCATGTGAAACATACTTTTGCATGATCCGAGCAATTTTTTATCTGTCTATCTCGTAAACTTGGAAATTAGCCCATAAAAAAGCAGCTTATTCTTTAAGGACAAGCTGCTTTAAATGAATAAAAAATATAGTGAATTTAGAACTTAGCTTCGACGGCGACACTGAAGTTACGGTCTTGACCTATAGTCACCATCTTATCGCTGCCACCGTCTAAATATTCAGTATCGAAGAGGTTTCTGATGTTGGCACGAAGGCTCACATCTTTACCCATGATATCCATAGTGTAGGCAGCACCTATATCGAAACGCACATAACCCTCTTTAGTGATAGTGTTATCAAGATCGGCAAAACGCTCACCCACATAGATAGCACCAAAGTTCATCGCAAAGTTGTCGGTCATCTCGTAACGGGTCCAGATATTGGCCGACCACTCTGGGGCGTCGATCGGAGTTTTACCATCGAGGTTTTTACCACCAACCTTGCCAGCACCAGTATGATATTCAGCATCTAAAAACATCATAGAAGAGGTCACAAACCAGCTATCACCTAACTGGCCTTGGGCGCCCATTTCAAAGCCGCGATGTTTCTGTTCGCCGCCTTGATTGGTGATATCGGTATAATCACCAATCGGCGGGGATAACTTTTCTGAAGTTGTGATGTTTTCTAGTGTGATATCGAATACGGCCGCGGTTAATAACAGACTATCGTCAAACAATTCCCACTTAGTACCGACTTCATATTGGATGCCGTATTCTGGTTTTAGGTTGGTCCCATAACTAACGTCAGTGATGTCAGTCACTGCACCCTGCGGTGTAAAGCTTTTTGAATAGTTAACGTAAATGTTGCCATTAGTCATTGGCGAGTAGATCACCCCAAACTTAGGCGATACGGCATAACTATTTCCACCTACACTATCTTTCTTCTGTTCATCGTAACGTACGCCAGCGAGTAATTTCCATTGCTCGTTTAAGGTCATTAAATCCTGCAAGTAGAAACCGTAATATTTATATTCGCTTTCAGACTTAGTGGTATCTCGATGATAATCTAAATCGGGTTTTACTATAGGCTGGCCAGGAACAACTGTAATAGTGCCTTTAGTCGCAACATCAACGTATCTATCAATATACTGACCATAATAGTAATCGAGGTAATTGGCGCCAATTAACAACTGATGCTCCATACCTGCTAATGCAAATTCACCGGTGAAATCGGCATAGGCGGTTTTATGCTGCCAATCATCATAACGATCGAAGGGTTTGATCTTATAACCATTGGTAAATGGATCTTCAGTATATTGCGGCGCAGAATCAAAACGTTGACGATTAAATTGTTGATCGTTATAACCAATTTTAACTTTCCAATCGTCACTCATCTGCCAAGTCAGATCGGCACCTAAGTTGGAGACGGTATTATCGGTAAAGGCCCATGGTGCATCCCAAACGGTTTCACGTTCACCGATCACATTACCTTGTTTATCTAACCAACCACCCGCATCGATACCCGCTTTATCTTGGGTGTGATCATATTTAACCGACAGCAACAGATCATCGCTTAGGTCAAATTCTAGGTTTAAGTAACCTAACCAGCGATCACGCTCTTGGTTTTCATCGGTAGTTGAATACTCACGCCAGTATTTAGTATCTTGCTTCACTAATACACCGCGGTAACGGATGCTTTGGGCGTCGTTTAAACTGCCACCCGCATCAAGCTGTGCACGGGTAGAACCGTAGCCATCGGTATCAAAACCTAAGTTAAGCATTGAATCATAGGTTGGTTTCTTAGTGACCATATTCACTAAACCACCAGGGCCAGATTGACCATACAACATGCTCGAAGGGCCTTTTAATACTTCGACCTGCTGTAGGGTTTCGATGGGTTGAACGTAATGGGACCATTGCTGATGACCATTGATGAGGTAACCATTACCCGAATCTAACTCGAAGCCACGGATGCTGAAGACTTGACGGTTCCAACGGGTAGTACCCGCTGTCACGCTCGAATCGTTAACTAAGACTTCGGCAAGATTAGTCGCTAATTGCTCGTCGGTCACAAAGTCGGGGATCACATTCACAGACTGTGGGGTATCCATTAAATCGATATCGCCACGCATGGCACCCGATGCACTACCCACTTTGTAGTCGTTAAATGTACGGCCAGTGACATTAATGCGCTCAATGTTTGCATCGTTTGGCGCTTCGGCCATAACAGGCATCGCCATTAATGCAGACCCTACGGCCAAACCTACAACTGAATATTTAAATACCATTGCCAACACCTCAAGTAGACCTTTCGTCTTAGAATTGCAGGCAATATAAATGAGAAGTGTTTTTATTTAAAATTCTTTACGTGAATTTACAATTCGGTGTGACATAGTTCAAAAAGCTTAAAAATCAATAAATAATGTCCATCACAGCATCATTAACTCAACCTTAAATTCACCATATATAAAAGCTAAAAGCGGCATAGAGCCGCTTTTATATTCTAGATGTAGTTGGATAACTTACTTTTTAATCTTAACTGGGCGTTGCCAACCCGTCAGGTGCTTCTGTTTAACACGAGTAATGACTAACTCATTCTCACCCACATCACGGGTAATGGTTGAGCCAGCCCCTAAGGTTGCACCTTTACCAATAGTCACAGGTGCCACTAGCTGGGTATCTGAGCCAACAAAGACATTATCTTCGATAACGGTAAGATGCTTATTCGCGCCATCATAGTTACAGGTAATAGTGCCAGCGCCAATGTTCACGCCATCACCAATAACGGCATCGCCTAAATAGGCTAAGTGTCCGGCTTTAGAGCCCACACCGATAACCGCTTTTTTCACTTCGACAAAATTACCTATATGCGCATCTTGTTTAAGCTCTGCGCCTGGGCGTAAGCGAGCAAAGGGGCCTGCACTGGCAGCGACCCCAAGCTTAGCACCTTCGATAATAGAGTAAGGTTTGATCTCGGCATTATCGGCAATCTCGCAATCGATTAAAATCGCGCCAGCGCCAATAGTGACATTATTACCTAAGGTCACTTTGCCTTCGAATATCACGTTGATATCAATCATCACATCCATACCGACCGTGACTTCACCACGGATATCAATACGGCTCGGGTCGCGTAGGTTCGCTCCCGCCAACATCAGTTTTTCGGCTTCACGGGCTTGGTAAGCGCGTTCAAGTTGCGCCAGTTGCATGCGGTTATTGGCGCCTTCCACTTCAATCGCAGATTGTGGTTGGGCAGTATCAATTGCAACACCGTCAGCATGTGCCATAGCAATAATATCCGTTAGATAATATTCGCCTTGGGCATTGTTATTGGACAAACGACTCAGCCAATTTTTAAGTTGTTTGCCCGGAACCGCCATAATGCCTGTATTGATTTCATTGATCAGTAGTTGCTCTGCATTGGCATCTTTCTGCTCAACAATACCGACTACTTTACCCTGATCTTGACCTTCACAAGGAGTACGGACGATACGGCCATAACCCATAGGATTCGCTAAATTCACCGTTAAGATAGCAACGCCATTTTCAGGGCGGACGGCGAGCAATGCCTCAAGAGTCGATGTTTGGATCAACGGCACATCACCGTACAAAATAAGCACAGTATCACTATCATCGATATTTGGAATGGCCTGTGCAACCGCATGACCCGTACCTAATTGCTCGGCTTGCAATACCCAATTGAGTTGTTGCTCGCCCAAAGCGGATTTTAATTTGTCGGCACCATAACCGTAGACTAATTGAATCGCATCACTGCCAATACTATGGGCAGTATCAATCACATGCTGCACCATGCTTTTATGGGCGATAGGATGTAATACCTTAGGAAGATCCGAGCGCATCCGTGTTCCCTTACCTGCCGCTAAGATCACTACATTTAATGCCATTGCCATATCCTTGAACAAATCCCAAGAGGGTTAAAATTGAGGTCGATTTAGTGGCGCAATTTTAACGGAAAGCCCATAGAAAAGCGAAGCGGATAGCAAAATGAATGAGTCCGTGTAGCTAAGGTGTACATTTATCCCAATTTTAGAGACAAAAAAGGCGACCCTATGGCCGCCTTTTTTCACAAACAATAACCTTATCTGGCAATGTTTTTCTTGATGGTTTCAACAACACGTAATTGAGCCATTGCTTTCGCTAACTCAACCATAGCCGCATCATAATTGAAGTCAGCCCCTGCAGTTGCCATATGGGCTTCTGCACGACGCTTAGCTTCTAATGCTGCTTGCTCATCAATATCTTTGGCACGCATAACCACATCAGCCAATACGGAAACTGAAGAAGGTTGCACTTCCAGTAAACCACCTGAAAGGTAGAACACTTCTTCACTGCCGTCTTGCTTGACGATGCGCGCCATGCCAGGTTTGATATAGCTTAACAGTGGAGCGTGGCCATACATGATGCCCAACTCACCTTCAGAACCAGTCACTTGTAGGCTAGCTACCCGACCAGAGAAGATGCTGCTCTCTGCACTTACTATATCAAGATGTACTGTCATGGCTGCCATCCCGTTCTCCTTAAAAAACTAAGTATGACTACTTAGTTATTTCTTTTTGTTAGCTTTCTCGATAACTTCATCGATTGAGCCAACCATGTAGAACGCTTGTTCTGGTAGGTGATCGAACTCACCATTCAGAATACCCTTAAAGCCACGGATAGTGTCTTTCAGAGAAACGTACTTACCAGGAGATCCAGTAAAGACTTCTGCTACGAAGAAAGGCTGAGATAAGAAACGCTCAATCTTACGAGCACGGAATACAGTGGTCTTGTCATCATCTGACAATTCATCCATACCCAGAATCGCAATAATGTCTTTCAGCTCTTTGTAACGTTGCAGTACAGTTTGCACGCCGTTAGCAACGTCATAATGCTCTTGGCCAACAACCAATGGATCTAATTGACGTGAAGTCGAATCCAATGGGTCAACCGCTGGGTAAATACCCAGAGAAGCAATTTGACGTGACAGTACAACAGTCGCATCTAAGTGAGCGAAGGTTGTTGCTGGTGACGGGTCAGTCAAGTCGTCCGCAGGTACGTATACCGCTTGTACAGAGGTAATAGAACCAGTCTTAGTTGAAGTGATACGCTCTTGCAGAACGCCCATTTCTTCAGCCAGAGTCGGTTGGTAACCTACCGCAGAAGGCATACGACCTAACAGTGCAGATACTTCTGTACCGGCTAAGGTATAACGATAAATGTTGTCAACGAACAACAGTACGTCACGACCTTCGTCACGGAACTTCTCAGCCATAGTCAGACCAGACAGTGCTACACGTAAACGGTTTCCTGGTGGCTCGTTCATCTGACCATAAACCATGGCCACTTTGTCGAGAACGCCAGAATCTTTCATCTCGTAATAGAAGTCGTTACCTTCACGAGTACGTTCACCAACACCGGCGAACACAGAAAGACCCGAGTGAGCTTTAGCGATGTTGTTAATCAGTTCCATCATGTTAACTGTCTTACCAACACCCGCACCACCGAACAGACCTACTTTACCACCCTTAGCGAAAGGACATACAAGGTCGATAACCTTGATACCCGTCTCTAACAGTTCAGTAGTGTTCGATTGATCTTCATATGAAGGCGCTGCACGGTGAATAACATAACGTTCTTCCTCACCGATTGGACCCGCTTCATCAATAGGCTCGCCTAATACGTTCATAATACGGCCAAGGGTCGCAACCCCAACCGGAACAGAAATAGGTGAACCTGAGTTTACGACCTCAAGACCACGACGCAGACCATCAGAAGAACCCATAGCGATGGTACGAACTACACCACCACCTAGTTGTTGCTGAACTTCCAGCACCAAACCATTACAGGCGCCTTCACCTGTGATCTTCAGAGCGTCATATACCTGAGGTACGGCATCTTGTGGAAACTCTACGTCCACAACCGCGCCAATCACTTGGACAACAGTACCTGTGCTCATGATTAATCCTCTAAAACTTGTATTCGTTACCTAACCTAAACCGCAGAGGCACCAGAAACAATTTCCGACAGTTCCTGCGTAATCGCAGCCTGACGGGCCTTGTTATAGACCAGTTGCAAGTCGTTGATAAGCTCACCAGCGTTGTCTGTTGCCGCCTTCATCGCCACCATACGGGCAGCTTGTTCAGAGGCAATGTTTTCAACAACACCTTGGTAAACCTGAGATTCTACATAACGAACCAATAAGGTATCCAAAAGTTCTTTTGGATCAGGCTCGTAGATATAGTCCCAACGATGAGCAACCTCATCATCTTCCGATTTAGGCAAAGGTAGCAGCTGCTCGATCACAGGAGTCTGCGTCATAGTGTTCACAAACTTGTTGAACACTACATACAGACGATCCAGCTTGCCTTCGTTGTAAGCTTCTAGCATGACCTGCACAGTACCAATCAAGTCATTTAATTTAGGTGCATCACCTAAACCAGATGCTTGTGCCGATACTTGTCCGCCGAAGCTTTTGAAAAACTGCACACTACGAGCACCAATTGGGCAAAATTCAAATTCTGCACCTTGGGCTTTCCAGCTTTTCACGTCTGCGATAACCTTCTTGAAAAGGTTAACGTTCAGACCACCACAAAGGCCACGGTCGGTTGCTACAACTATGTAACCAACCCGCTTAGCCTCTCTCACCTCTAAATAGGGGTGTTTGTATTCGAGAGAACCTTGCGCTACGTGACCGATCACCTTACGCATGCTTTCCGCATATGGACGGCTCGCAGCCATGCGTTCCTGCGCTCTGCGCATTTTGCTGGCTGCCACCATTTCCATGGCGGACGTGATCTTCTGAGTGTTTTTAACACTCGCGATCTTGGTTTTAATCTCTTTAGCGCCGGCCATCTCTACTCTCCAATCTGGACCTGAGGTGTCTTAAGACACCTCTATCATTGTTACCAGGTTTGGGTTGCTACGAACTTGTCGAGGCCAGCTTTTAATTCAGCTTCGATCTCAGCGCTATAATCGCCAGTTTCGTTAATAAGCTTCATTAAAGCAGCATGCTCGCTGTTCATGAACGAGAGCAGAGCGGCTTCGAAATCACCGATCTTCTTCAGCTCAACACTCTTCAGGTAACCTTTCTCAGCTGCAAAAATAGACACAGACTGAGCCGCTACGCTCATAGGAGCATATTGCTTTTGCTTCATCAGTTCGGTAACACGCACACCATGCTCTAGCTGAGCACGAGTTGCATCGTCAAGATCAGATGCAAACTGTGAGAACGCAGCAAGTTCACGATACTGTGCTAGTGCGGTACGAATACCACCAGACAGTTTCTTGATGATCTTAGTCTGAGCCGCACCACCAACACGAGAAACAGAAATACCTGGGTTAACCGCAGGACGTAGGCCCGAGTTAAATAGATCAGTTTCAAGGAAGATCTGACCGTCAGTAATAGAAATTACGTTGGTCGGTACGAATGCAGATACGTCACCCGCTTGAGTTTCAATAATAGGCAATGCGGTTAAAGAACCGGTTTGACCTGTTACTGCACCCTTAGTGAACTTTTCTACATAGATTTCGTTTACGCGTGAAGCACGTTCAAGTAAACGAGAGTGTAGATAGAATACGTCACCTGGGTAAGCTTCACGGCCTGGTGGACGCTTCAGCAGTAACGAAATCTGACGGTAAGCAACTGCTTGCTTAGACAGGTCATCGTATACAATCAAAGAGTCTTCACCGCGGTCGCGGAAGTATTCACCCATAGAACAACCAGAGTATGGCGCTAAGAATTGCAGAGCAGCAGCTTCAGAAGCCGTTGCAACTACAACGATAGTGTTAGCTAAAGCACCATGTTCTTCTAGCTTGCGTACTACGTTAGCGATAGTAGAAGCCTTTTGGCCAACCGCTACATACACACATTTAATGCCAGAATCTTTCTGGTTGATAATTGCGTCGATCGCCATCGCTGTTTTACCAGTTTGACGGTCGCCAATGATCAATTCACGCTGACCACGACCGATTGGGATCATAGAGTCAACGGCTTTATAACCAGTTTGTACTGGTTGTGATACTGATTGGCGTTCAATAACACCAGGAGCAATCACTTCAACAGGAGAGAAACCATCGTTATCGATAGGTCCTTTACCGTCAATAGGTTCACCCAGAGTGTTAACTACGCGGCCCAGTAGACCACGACCGACTGGAACTTCCAGAATACGGCCTGTAGTTTTAACTTTTACGCCCTCAGCTAAACCAGCATAAGGACCCATTACTACGGCACCGACAGAATCACGTTCAAGGTTCAACGCGATTGCAAAACGGTTACCAGGCAGTTCGATCATTTCACCTTGCATAACATCGGCTAGGCCGTGGATGCGGATGATGCCGTCACTTACCGCAACGATAGTACCTTCGTTACGAGATTCGCTAACGACTTCGAACTGCTCGATCCGCTGCTTAATCAGATCGCTGATTTCAGTGGAATTCAGTTGCATGCTCAAACTCCCAATTACGACTGCAGCTTATCAGACAGACGCGATAACTTACCGCTGACCGAGCCATCAATGACTAGATCTCCTGCCTTAATAATTACACCGGCGATGAGCGCGGCGTCAGTGCTGCAATTCAGCTTAACTTTGCGTGCGAGACGTTTCTCTAAAGAAATACCAATCTGCTGTTGTTGTTCAGAGCTCAGCTCAGTTGCAGAAACCACATCGGCTTCTACTTCTTTTGCCCACTCATTACGGTATTCAGTAAATAACTGAGATACAGCAGGTAGTACCTTTAAGCGACCGTTTTCAGCCATTACCTTTATCAAGTTTTGACCTTGCTCATTGATTTGCTCACCACACACACTAATAAAGAGTGCGGCAAGTTTTGTACTGGCTAAAGAGCCAGTTAGCAGCGGCTGCATGGTTTCGTTTTCACTGACCAGTGCGGCAAACGCGAGCATTTCGGCCCAGTTATCCACTGCATTATGTTCAACAGCAACGTCAAAAGCTGCCTTTGCGTAAGGGCGAGCGATGGTGGTTAATTCAGCCATAACTCAACTCCCTTATCAAATTTCAGCGACTAGTTTATTAACTATGTCACTGTGGGCGGCTGGATCAATAGAACGCTCAAGGATCTTCTCAGCACCCATGATGGCAAGAGTAGCAACCTGCTTACGCAGATCCTCTTTCACGCGATTACGTTCAGCTTCAATTTCTGCTTTACCCTGAGCGATGATTTTTGCACGCTCAGCGTCTGCTTCGGCTTTTGCTTCTTCAACTATTTGCGCTTTGCGTTTGTTCGCTTGCTCAATAATTTCGTTAGCAGTTACCTTGGCTTCTTTTAGTTGGTCAGTCGCTTTCGCTTGTGCCAACTCCAGGTCTTTTACCGCACGATCAGCATCAGCTAGACCGTCAGCAATCCTTTTTTGGCGCTCTTCGATGGCATTCATCAAAGGGGGCCATACAAACTTCATGCAGAACCACACGAAGATGATAAAGGCGACCGTCTGACCGATTAGGGTAGCGTTGAAATTCACAACAGCCTCCTATTTAGAGTTAAGACAGAAGCGTTTTTTACAGCATTGCACCCAGCGGGTTGGTAAACAGCATAAATAATGCGATACCAACACCGATCATAGTTACGGCGTCGAGTAGACCCGCTACGATGAACATTTTAACTTGCAGCATAGGAGCCATTTCTGGTTGACGCGCAGCGCCTTCCAAGAACTTGCCACCTAATAAGCCGAAACCGATTGCAGTACCAAGAGCACCCATACCAATCAGCAGAGCAACAGCGATAGCTGTCATGCCTAAAATCGTTTCCATCTGTATCTCCAGTATCTAAATCTAATTAGTTGATGATTTAGTTTAAAATTTCTTCAGCAATCCTTAATGATCTTCATGGGCCATGCTTAAATAAACAATGGTCAACATCATGAAGATAAACGCCTGTAGCGTGATAACCAAAATGTGGAAAATTAACCAACCTAACTGCAGAGTCACACCTAGGGAAGATAATAACAAGTTGGTACCATACATCAGCGCAATAAGGATGAAGATCAACTCACCTGCGTACAAGTTACCAAAGAGTCGCAATGCCAATGAAATTGGCTTAGCAATTAAGGTAACAGTCTCTAATAGGAGGTTGACGGGTATCATTGCCTTATGGTTAAAGGGCTGTAGCGTCAGTTCTTTAACAAACCCAGACACGCCTTTGACCTTAATGCTGTAAAAAATAATCAGCACAAACACACCGATAGCTAAGCTGAAGGTGATGTTTACGTCAGTTGTCGGAACCGCTTTAAGATAAGGGATACCTGCTAAAGCAGCTGCGTGAGGCAGCCAATCGACAGGGATCATATCCATGAAGTTCATCATGAATACCCATACAAAAATGGTCAGAGCTAAAGGCGCGATCAGGGCATTGCGACCATGAAAACTTTCTTTCACGCTGTTATTTACGAACTCAACGATCATCTCGATAAAGCATTGCAGCTTACCGGGAACACCTGAAGTCGCTTTTTTACCAACGCGGCGGAAAATCCACAGGAACAGAACACCAAGACCAACCGAAAAGAACAACGAATCAATGTGCCATGTCCAAAAACCTTCACCAACACTTAAGTTGGTAAGGTGATGTTGGATATAGCCCTGCGGTGTTAACGCTTCACCAGTTGCAGCCATGATTCATCCCACTTAACTTTGCTTGAAGTATAAAGGAGCTGTCCAATGCACGATTAACGTCAGCACGTAACAAACAAAAAGTGGCATAAAAGCGACCTTAAGATTGATAAACACTAGCGAAAACATTGCGATGGTTAACAGCAACTTTACCGCTTCCCCCCAGTAAAAAGTCTTAATGACTTTTGCAGCTGAACTTGCTCCCGTATGGGAGAAAGCGAGGGTCGCGAATACAAAATTAGGGAGCACAGCGATTGAACCACCTGCTAACGCAGAATAGCCAAACTGAACTCCCCACACGGCGAAAAAGAGAATTGAAGCACCCCCAGCGACCGCCGCCTGCATCAACACCAATTTATAGGCTGACCACCGGCCACGACGCGCTAAAACCTTACTCAACTCATCCTCTCCACATTCATACTTTTTGTTTCGATGACCGGATGACAAATATCCGTATTTTTGTCGATGCACAAAAAGCTTGCGAAAGTATACCTTTTCACGCCTTCATTGCAACTTTGAGATAAGGAAAAACAACACTTTTAACGTGATATAGCGTCAAAACAGTCAAAATGTAAAATTAACATTTGTCACAAATTTACATTAAAAACTGTTAATCTACAGACATTAATGAATTTTGCTAAGAATACCGTCTAATTCAGCCAGATTCTGATAGTTAATTACAATTTTACCTTTGCCCTTACTGCTATGAGCGATGGAAACCTTAGCACCCAATCTTTCAATTAACTGCTGCTCTAAACGACAAACATCTTGATCTTTAGTCGTAGTTTCGGCAGGTTTGGGCGGATTTAAGGTTTGGTTAACCAATCGTTCAGTTTCGCGAACGGTTAATTCCTTAGCAGCCACTAATCTCGCTAAATTTGTCTGTTCTTCACCTTCAATTGCTAATAAAGCGCGAGCATGACCCATATCAATATCGCCATACTCAAGTAAACGCTTAACAGGCTCATTCAAGCCGTTTAATCGTAACAAGTTCGATACACTCGCTCGGGATTTTCCCACAACATCGGCAACCTGTTGGTGAGTCAGTTCAAATTCTTGCATTAAACGTTGCAATGCTATGGCTTCTTCCATGGCATTTAAATCTTCACGCTGGATGTTTTCAATCAAAGCGATAGCGACGGCGGCTTCATCGGGAACTTGTTTGACAATACAAGGAATTTTACTGATACCCGCCAGTTGTGAGGCGCGCCAACGGCGTTCACCCGCAATGATCTCATACATATCGTTTGCGACTTGTCTTACTACGATAGGCTGAATAATGCCTTGATTGCGAATAGAGTGTGCCAGCTCTTCCAAGGCTTCGGGAGACATGTCTTTACGCGGTTGATACTTACCCGGTTGCAGAAGATCCAAATCAAGATGGATAAGTTCTTCTTTTTATCGGTAACTGTCACTTCCTCAGAGTGCTTTTTACTAGCAGCGTGACTGTTACTCAGCAAGGCATCTAACCCTTTGCCTAATCCTCTTTTCTTTAACGTCATGGTGATCCTTTACGCTTGCTTAGCCTGAGTTTTCTGTTCTGAACGGCGGATCATTTCCCCTGCGAGCGCCAAATATGCCTTAGCACCCGCGCTCGACTTATCGTAATACATAGCTGGAGCCCCAAAACTGGGTGCCTCCGCTAATCGAACATTACGCGGGATCACAGTTCGATATACTTTATCGCCAAAATGTTGTTTTAGCTGATCGGACACATCATTTGAGAGTCGATTACGGGGATCGTACATAGTGCGTAAAATCCCTTCGATCCCAAGTCCTGGATTAACAAAAGCCGCTAACTTGGTAATGGTATCAATCAGCGCCGTTAAGCCTTCAAGGGCAAAATACTCACATTGCATAGGTACCAATACTGAATCGGCGGCAGACATCGCATTAACCGTCAGCATATTGAGTGAAGGAGGGCAGTCAATAAAGATATAATCGTACTGATCTTTTATCGGTGCGAGCGCATTACGTAAGCGGATCTCTCTGGCAAAAAACTCCATCAGCTTGATTTCTGCTGCCGTCACATCGCCATTACTGGCGATCAGATCATATTTACCCGCGGTATTTTTAACGACGATCTCATCGAAGGGTTTATCTTCAACCAGCAATTCGTAAGCCGTATTATCGACATCGTATTTATCGACACCACTGCCCATAGTGGCATTGCCCTGCGGATCGAGATCTATCAGTAGTACTTTGCGTTTTGTTGCGGCTAACGAAGCAGCTAAGTTAACGCAAGTAGTTGTTTTTCCTACGCCACCTTTCTGGTTAGCCACGGCAATTACTTTACCCACAATATCACCCTGTATGTAAATTCTGGTTTATTGCCTACTTAAAAATCCATAAAATAGAAGGAGCTTTAAGCCTGTTATTCTTTGATTATTTTTAATAAATGTCGCTGTTCATCGAGTTTTGGCACTTTGAGTTCAATGATGTCTTTAACAATAAATCCTGCGGGGATTTGCCGCATTTCCTCATCATTTAACTGGCCTTTAAGGGCATAGTACAGCCCATTTTCTGCGGGTAAATGATGGCACCAAGTCAACATATCCTGAATCGATGCGAAGGCACGGCTAAGTACCCCATCAAATTTTTGCTCGGGTTGGTAGGCTTCGACGCGGCTTTCCACCGAACTGATATTGTTAATACCCAACTCAAAGGCAACTTGTTTTTGAAAACGGATGCGTTTGCCTAAGCTATCGAGCAGCACAAAGGTTTTATCGGGATTCATTATCGCCAATGGAATGCCGGGTAAACCTGGACCTGTGCCTACATCGATAAAGCGCTCACCTTGTAAATGCTCTGATACGACTAGACTATCCATGATATGGCGGATCAACATGGACTCGGGATCTCTCACCGAAGTCAAGTTATAGGCTTTATTCCACTTGTTGAGCATGCCAACAAAATCAATTAGTTGTTTTTTCTGCTCCGTTGTTGCGGGCAGATTAATTGCGGCTAAATAAGCCTCTAACTGGGCTGATAACACTGAGCAACCTCAACAAAGATACGATTATGAACGCGAAGGCTATTATGAAGCCCGATAACGTCGAAGGGAAGCATGAATGCTTCCCTTCTGCGACCAAACTGTCGATTAAGCTAGCATTTACGCACTCTTGCGTAATAAGCCACGCTTTTTAAGGTGAACCAGTAAAATTGAAATTGCCGCTGGGGTAATGCCAGAGATCCGCGATGCTTGACCTATGGTTTCCGGCTTATGGTTATTCAGTTTTGCGATCACCTCATTTGATAGACCTGGAACCTCTTTATAATCGAGGTTTAAGGGTAAGCCGGTGTTTTCATTGCGAACAGCTTTGTTGATCTCTTCTTGCTGACGTTGGATATAGCCAGAATATTTTACTTGGATCTGCACTTGCTCTGCGGCTTGCGGATCTTCAAGTCCGGGACCAAAACCGTCGATCTGCATCAACTTACTGTAATCCATCTCAGGACGACGCAACAATTCCTCAAAGGAGGCTTCGCGGGAGATCGGTGTATTCAAATGTGGATTTAACACTGGCACTAAGGGCGAATTAGGGTGCACCCACTGAGAACGCAGGCGCTGTAATTCTAATTCTATCGATTCCATTTTTTCACTGAATGCAGCCCAACGTGCATCATCCACTAACCCTAGTTCACGGCCCTTGGCGGTTAAACGTAAATCAGCATTGTCTTCACGCAGTAATAAACGGTATTCCGCGCGGCTAGTGAACATGCGGTAGGGTTCTTTTGTCCCAAGGGTTGATAAATCATCAACTAACACGCCCAAGTAAGCTTCGTCACGACGTGGGCACCAAGCCTCTTTGCCTTGAACTTGCAGTGAAGCATTCATACCCGCGAGTAAACCTTGGGCACCAGCTTCTTCATAACCGGTTGTGCCGTTGATTTGTCCGGCAAAAAATAAACCATTGATCGTTTTGGTTTCTAATGAATTTTTAAGATCCCGCGGATCAAAATAATCGTATTCGATCGCATAACCTGGACGAACTATTTCCGCGTGTTCCATGCCTTTGATCGAGCGTACCAGATTTAACTGCACATCAAAGGGCAAACTAGTGGAAATCCCATTGGGATAAATTTCAGTCGTATTTAATCCCTCGGGTTCAATGAAGATCTGGTGTGAAGACTTATCTGAGAAACGATGAATTTTATCTTCAATTGAAGGGCAGTAACGTGGGCCAATACCCTCAATAACCCCTGAATACATGGGGCTTCTGTCTAAACCACCACGGATAATGTCATGGGTTTTTTCATTGGTGTGGGTGATATAGCATGAAATCTGTTTAGGGTGATGGCTTACATCCCCCATAAATGACATGACAGGCAATGGAGAATCACCTTTTTGCTCAGCCATTTGAGAAAAATCGATTGTGTTTGCATCGATACGTGGTGGTGTACCCGTTTTCAAACGGCCAACACGTATTGGTAACTCGCGTAAACGATGTGCAAGTGCTATGGCTGGTGGATCACCTGCACGGCCACCGCTGTAGTTTTCTAAACCTATGTGGATCTTTCCGCTTAAAAATGTCCCTGTCGTTAACACGATCGCAGGAGATTCAAAGGCTAATCCCATTTGCGTAACCACACCGATCACTCGATCGTTTTCAACAATAAGATCGTCTACAGCCTGTTGGAATATCCGTAAATTAGCCTGATTTTGCAGAATGCTTTGAATTTTATGACGGTATAAAGCACGGTCAGCTTGAGCGCGCGTTGCACGAACGGCTGGGCCTTTACTTGAGTTTAAAGTTCGAAATTGGATCCCTGCATAATCGGTTGCAACAGCCATGGCACCGCCTAGGGCGTCAATTTCCTTCACTAAATGGCCTTTACCAATCCCACCAATTGCTGGATTGCATGACATTTGTCCTAACGTATCGATATTGTGCGTTAGTAATAATGTTTTAGAACCCATTCTTGCAGCTGCCAATGCGGCCTCAGTTCCGGCATGACCACCACCAACAACAATAACATCAAACCGTTCATGAAAATGCATGACACTACCTTTAATAACTTAAGAGACTCAACACGAGCCGATCATTTTAGCATTTGCTTTGAGCTAGGTGAATGATCATTTTACCTTGTTCGATCGGATTGATCCGGACTAATAGATCTTAAGATCTTTATATAGATCTTCTTATTATGTTTACTATTAGGATCGCTGTTTTCTGTGGGTAAGGTTTTTTCGCCATATAAATCATAAGGTAACAAAGGTTGTATCCTGTGATCTGATCGCGATCTAATCGGATATAAGATGGGGATAGATCCGCTACTTATCCACAAGGTGGATCATTGAGCGGATCTGAGTGTGAATAGCACAGAGGTTGATCAGATCTAAATAATAGGTTATCCACATATTTATACTTGAAATAAGTAAATTGTGGATAAATAGGATCTAAACTGTGGGTTGATCCTTGGTTAAACTTAATTGCGATCTTAAATATTATATTGCCATTGCGCTAACCATGCTAGGGCTGGGTCTTCTGGCACTGGATCCCGTTGTACATCGATCTGGATCTTATCCACAAATACTTTTGCACCACAGTTTTTAAGGGCGTCGATTAGCTTTTCTGGACCTTGGCAGAAAGTGTCATAACTGGAATCTCCTATGGCACACAGGGCTAAATTTACGTGGGATAGATCTGGATTTTTTAGGATAATTTCATTGCAGAAGGGTTGAATATTGTCGGGAAGATCGCCTGCACCGTGGGTTGAGCAAACAACAATCCAGTATGTGTACGAGGCTAATTCGCTTACGGTAGGACTAAGATAGCAACTGACTTCATGCCCTAAGGTTTTCAATTGATCCATCATTTCATCAGCTATATATTCACTACTGCCTAACGTTGTTCCTACTAAAATAGCGATCTTTGTCATTATTACAGCTCTCTATGGTCGTTAAATTTATGCTATTTGATGGTGTTTACATCGGATTTGCCACATTTTTTGTATAAATGTGGGCAAATATGTTCCTCAGTCTGTTAGTGTCTTTGGCTGCCCATACTGGCTTTATAGGTTTTTATAAAAATTATAATAGGATAATCGATGACAGCTCCCGTTCAGTCGCCTCAGTGGCCACGCCAAATCCCTTATATCATTGCCAGCGAAGCTTGTGAGCGTTTTAGCTTTTATGGAATGCGTAATATTCTAACTCCCTTCTTGATGACGGCACTCTTGTTATCGGTACCAGAACATCTTCGTGGTGCCATGGCAAAAGATGTGTTTCATTCCTTTGTCATAGGGGTGTATTTTTTCCCACTATTAGGTGGTTGGATCGCTGACCGTTTCTTTGGAAAATACAATACAATTCTATGGCTTAGCTTAATTTATTGTGTTGGCCATGCTTTTCTTGCCATTTTTGAACACAGTGTCCAAGGATTCTATACTGGGCTGTTTTTGATTGCCCTTGGCTCCGGAGGTATTAAGCCTTTGGTTTCTTCCTTTATGGGAGATCAGTTTGATCAAACGAACAAATCTTTAGCTCAGAAAGCCTTTGATATGTTTTATTTTACGATCAATTTTGGTTCTTTCTTCGCTTCTTTATCTATGCCATTACTGTTGAAGAATTTTGGCGCCGCGGTGGCATTTGGGATCCCTGGTGTGCTGATGTTTATTGCAACCGTATTTTTTTGGCTAGGTCGCAAGCGTTATGTACATATGCCACCTGAACCTAAAGATCCCCATGGTTTTTTACCTGTAATCCGTACAGCCTTACTGACTAAAGTCGCTGGCCAAGCCAATGTGGGTTTAGTGCTCGCTTTAATTGGCGGAGTGTCTGCGGCCTATGCCTTAGTGAATATCCCTACTTTAGGTATTGTGGCGGGTTTATGTTGTGCACTGGTACTCGTTATGGGTTTTACCGGAGTTGGAGCGTCACTGCAGCTTGAAAGGGCTAGGGGGATCCACCCAGATCACGCTGTGGATGGTGTTCGATCTGTGTTGCGTATTTTAGTGCTATTTGCCTTAGTTACCCCTTTTTGGTCTTTATTCGATCAAAAGGCATCCACTTGGATTTTACAGGCTAACGATATGACTAAGCCTGAATGGTTTGAGCCTGCAATGATGCAAGCCTTGAATCCATTATTGGTCATGTTATTGATTCCATTCAATAATTTTGTGTTATATCCCATGATTGAGCGGATGGGGATAAAATTAACCGCGCTGCGTAAAATGGGGGCGGGGATCGCGATAACTGGCTTAAGCTGGATTGTGGTTGGGGCTATTCAGTTGATGATGGATGGTGGTTCGGCACTTTCTATCTTTTGGCAGATTATACCCTATGCCTTGCTGACATTTGGTGAAGTATTAGTATCTGCTACGGGATTAGAATTTGCTTATAGCCAAGCACCTAAAGCGATGAAAGGGAGTATTATGAGTTTTTGGACCCTATCGGTGACAGTCGGAAACCTCTGGGTGCTGTTGGCTAATGTCAGTGTAAAAAGCCCTGCAGTGACTGACAAAATTGTTCAGACGGGTATGAGTATCACGGCGTTCCAAATGTTTTTCTTCGCGGGTTTTGCCATTTTAGCCGCATTGATATTCGCGCTCTACGCCAGATCCTATCAGATGCAGGATCATTATCGACAGGTCCAAGTCGCGTAAAATTGAGTTTGTCCATGAAAGGAGTTAAAAAAGCCCATTTAAAATGGGCTTTTTATTTAGATCAATTACTTGCCGATACAGAACGAGCTGAAAATTTTGCCGAGTAGATCGTCGGAGGTGAATTTACCTGTGATTTCAGATAAGGCTAGTTGTGCCATTCTGAGTTCTTCTGCGAGCAATTCACCCGCGAGGTAAATTTCTAATTGCTCTTTTCCTAGTTGCAGGTGACTTGCGGCTATTTCGAGTGCTTCGAGATGACGGCGACGGGCGATAAAACCACCTTCGAGATTACTCTGATAGCCCATGAGTGACTTTAAGTGCTGCTTTAGCTCTTCAACCCCCAGTCCTGTTTTGGCCGAGATCCTATAGACGCTATAACCTTGCTCTTCGGTCATCATTAAGTCTTCACCGGTAAGATCGGCTTTATTACGGATAACCGTTACCCCCAAATTTGAGGGCAGGCGATCGATAAAATCGGGCCAAATATCATGGGGATCGACAGCGGCTGTTGTCGTGCCATCTACCATAAACAGTACTCTATCGGCGCTATTAATTTCATTCCAGGCGCGCTCTATACCAATTTGTTCAACGGTATCAGTGGTGTCGCGTAGACCGGCGGTGTCAATAATATGCAGCGGCATACCATCTAAGTGGATGTGCTCGCGTAATACATCGCGGGTTGTACCAGCTATTTCGGTGACAATCGCCGATTCTTTACCTGCTAGGGCGTTCAATAGACTGGATTTTCCGGCATTGGGGCGACCGGCTATAACGACTTTCATCCCTTCACGGATGATAGAACCTTGTTTAGCACTGGCTTGCACTAAGTCGAGTTTGTCGATGATTTTATAGAGCGCATTGGCAATTTTGCCATCACTTAAAAAGTCGACCTCTTCATCTGGAAAATCAATCGCAGCTTCAACGTATAAACGCAGATTAGTGACTTGATCCACCAGCTCATGGACTTCCTTTGAAAACTCACCCTGCAGCGATTGCAGCGCGCTTTTGGCGGCCTGTTCGCTGGTGGCATCGATAAGATCTGCAATGGCTTCGGCTTGGGTTAAATCCAGCTTGTCGTTCATAAAGGCTTGTTCGCTGAATTCCCCCGGTTTGGCGATGCGAATGCCTTCAACTTCCAATACACGTTTGATCAGCATGTCGAGGACTATTTGCCCGCCGTGGCCTTGCAATTCCAATACGTCTTCGCCTGTAAAGGAGTTAGGTCCCTTAAAAAATAGCGCTATACCTTGGTCTATGACTTGGCCCGAGGCATTTTTAAAATCGCAATAGTCGGCATAACGGGTCTTAGGTTGATGACCTAAAACTGCCATGGCAACATCCGTTGCTTTGTCACCTGAAATTCGAATTATACCCACGCCGCCACGGCCGGGGGCGGTGGCTTGAGCCACGATAGTGTCAGTTGTCACGGAAATACCCACCAAACTAATATCTACCAAATCATGTAAAGGAAAAGGCGGCTAATTAAGCCGCCTTTAGTGTTATTTTCACTTTATGCGTTGCTAAAGTTATGGCTTATTTTAAGCCTTTTTTCTCTAGACCTGCATAAATAATCTTCTGCTGGATAATGGCAACTATGTTACCCACTAACCAGTACAGTACTAGACCCGATGGGAACCACAGGAAGAATACGGTAAAGATCATTGGCATCCATTGCATCATCTTCACTTGCATTGGATCCATCGTCGGTGCAATAGGTTGCATTTTCTGCATCACAAACATAGACGCGCCCATCAGCAACGGCAGAATGTAGTAAGGATCTTGTACCGATAAGTCGTGGATCCATAACATAAATGGCGCATGACGCAGCTCGAAGCTTTCTAGCAATACCCAGTACAAGGCAATGAAGATTGGCATCTGTAGAATGATAGGTAAGCAGCCACCCATAGGGTTAACTTTTTCCTTCTTGTACAGTTCCATCATGGCTTGACCCATCTTTTGACGGTCATCACCAAAGCGTTCTTTTAAGTCTTGTAGTTTGGGTTGTAGGTTGCGCATCTTCGCCATTGAGGTGTACTGCGCTTTTGTCAGCGGGAACAGTAAACCACGAACGGTTAAGGTGATCAGGATAATAGCCATACCCCAGTTACCGACGAATGATTGATAGAACATCAATAGCCAGTGAATAGGCACCGCTAACCACCAGAGGAAACCATAATCGACCACTAGGTTTAAGGTTTCTGAAATAGCTGACAGCGCCGCTTGATCCTTAGGACCTACATAGAATTGTGAGCTAATTTCTTGGCTTGCGCCGGGAGCTATATCGTATACCGCGCCGCGAAAACCAATATTGGCTAAACCACCAGCGCTGACACTTGAGAAAATCGTGTTGCTATCGGTTGCCGGTGGGATCCAAGCCGAAACAAAGTAATGCTGTAGCATCGCAGCCCAACCGCCTAACGTGGCTTGGTTCAGGTTGCCTTTGGCCATGTCTTCAAAGTTGTATTTCTCATAACGCACATCTTGCGTTGAGAATGCGCCACCGCGGTAGGTTGGCATCATCATGCTGCTTTCAGATGGTTTAATCGTTTGTTTAATCTGACCGTACATCTGTACTTGCAGCGGAGCAGCTGAAGTGTTGTTGATTTTATAGTCAATATCTACGTTGAACTTACCGCGATGGAATACAAACACTTTAGTGTATGTCACGCCATTGTCGGCTACATAAGTTAACGGCACTTCTAAAGTATCTTGGCCTTCGGCTAAGGTAAATTCAGTCGCAGATGCAGTGAATGCTGCACGACCTTTAGCACTGCTATCGATACCATCACGTCCAATAAGACCACTCTGGGCGATATAAGTGTAATCCTTTGTTTGCTCAAGCAATACGAAAGGTTGGTCTTTACCCTGTTCCATTTTGTGTGAAACTAGTGCTGCAAAAACGATGTCACCACCCACTGGGTTGATCTGCACATCGAGTTGATCCGTTTTTACAGTGATAATATTTTGAGTTGCAGCGACGGCTGCTGGCACACCTGTATCAGCTTCTGGAACATCGGCACTGTGAGTACTAGCCGGATTCGCCACTAAGGACGATTCGGTTGCAACGGGTTTAGGAGCTTTGTCTGCTTGCCACTGTTGCCACAGCAAAAAGCTGACAAACAGTAGTCCTATGAGCAATATATTGCGTTGAGATTCCATAGCCTATTTATTACACCTGTCATTTTTAGGGGGGACGGGATCGCTACCGCCGGGATGTAAAGGGTGACATTTTAATATGCGTTTCAATGCAAACCAACAACCTTTCGCGGTTCCGTGCACTTTTATTGCTTCAATGGCGTAATGAGAGCAAGTGGGATTGAAACGACACCGAGGGCCCAGTATAGGGCTAATGAAGATTTGATAGCCACGAATTAACGTGGTCGCTAGCCATTGTAGCGGCGACTGAGTTTGCGCCATAGCTTTTCTATCAATTTGTTGATTTCTGCGTTTTCCATTTCCATCACGCCATTTCTGACCAGCACAACGATATCAAGGTGAGGGATGTCGTGTTGATTTAAACGAAAACTATCTCTGATGACGCGCTTAATGCGATTACGTTGATTGGCGCGTTTTACATAGCGTTTAGCAACAGTAAGGCCCAGACGCGGATGTTGTTCCGAGTTAGGAATAGCGAGCAAGGTAATTTCAGCAGAAGATGCTTTGATGGGGTTGGAGAATACAGATTTAAATTGCGCGGGAGTTAGCAAACGTAACTCCCGCGTAAAGGTATAGCTAGTCAACTAGTTATCCACTTATTAAGCAGATAAACGAGCGCGACCTTTCGCACGACGACGTGCAAGCACCTTACGGCCGCCTACAGTAGCCATACGAGCGCGGAAGCCGTGAGAACGCTTGCGCTTCAGGTTGCTAGGTTGAAAAGTACGTTTACTCATGATGGCAATCCGTCTTTGTTATTAGTGAACATTCCTTATCTCTAGTTATTAGAGGTAAGGGCAAAAAAGAGGCCGAATTGTAATCACTTTACTTGTTCCCGTCAACAACGAAAGTCGGTAAGTGGTTTATTTCTGCCAGCGTGTCCTGAGATCCATCCCCGCAATACACCATAAGATGTGGATAACTCTGTGTACGGCTACTACATCTAGTAGTAAAGGGGATCTTTGACTCGATCAAAGGGCCGCCATTATAGATCAATGTGGATCGCTTAATAAAGCGGGATTTGCGCTAATTGTTTAATAAAAGGATCGATTTTGATCTTTGATGATCGAGGATATCCACATAGAATGATCCCGCTGGGGATAAATATTTTTTAAGGATAGCGATCATTGAGATCTCGCTATAGAATACACCTCTTTTTTGATGATCTTTTGGGGATAACTTAGTGGCTGTTTCACTTTGGCAACAATGTATCGGACGACTGCAGGATGAGCTTTCTGCTCAGCAGTTCAGTATGTGGATCAGACCGTTACAAGCCGAAATGGATGGAGATACTTTGGTGCTTTATGCGCCCAACCGCTTCGTGCTCGATTGGGTCAGAGATAAATACATCAATATCATTAATCAGTTTTTTACTGAGCAAATGGGCAGTGATGCACCTAAGCTACGTTTCGACATTGGCAGCCGTCCATCGGCTAAGAAGCCTGAACCTGTGGCTCCTATTGCGGCAACTCGAGTGCCTAATCCTCAGACTAAAGCGACAGTAGGGACATCTTTTAATACTCAAGCTGAGCCTATCGCGAATGCTAACCATCGCAGCAATATCAACCCAACCTACCAGTTTGATAACTTTGTTGAAGGTAAATCAAACCAATTAGGTAAGGCTGCTGCATTGCAAGTGGCTGAAAATCCTGGTGGTGCCTATAACCCATTATTCTTATATGGCGGAACGGGTCTAGGTAAGACCCACTTATTGCACGCCGTTGGCAACGGGATCATTAAAAATAATCCCAATGCTAAAGTGGTTTATATGCATTCCGAGCGTTTTGTGCAGGATATGGTTAAGGCATTGCAAAACAATGCGATCGAAGAATTCAAACGTTACTACCGTAGTGTCGATGCGCTGTTTATCGACGATATTCAATTCTTCGCTAATAAAGACAGATCGCAGGAAGAATTTTTCCATACCTTTAACGCACTGCTCGAGGGTAATCATCAGATCATCCTGACATCGGATCGTTATCCAAAAGAGATCGATGGGGTTGAAGACAGATTAAAGTCCCGTTTCGGTTGGGGTTTAACCGTGGCCATTGAGCCGCCAGAGTTAGAAACTCGAGTGGCGATTTTAATGCGTAAGGCCCAAGAAAGCGGTATCAATCTACCCGATGAAGTGGCCTTCTTTATTGCTAAGCGATTACGTTCTAACGTCCGTGAGTTAGAAGGGGCGTTAAACCGCGTGATTGCTAATGCGAACTTTACCGGTCGTCCGATAACGATTGATTTTGTGCGTGAAGCACTGCGTGACCTATTGGCACTGCAGGAAAAATTAGTCACTATAGACAATATTCAGAAAACCGTAGCTGAATACTACAAAATTAAGATGGCTGATATGTTGTCTAAGCGTCGTTCGCGCAGTGTTGCGCGCCCTAGACAAGTTGCCATGGCGTTATCCAAAGAATTAACTAACCAGAGCTTGCCGGAAATTGGTGATGCCTTTGGTGGTAGAGATCACACCACAGTGTTGCATGCCTGTCGTAAGATTGCTCAGCTACGGGAAGAGAGTCACGACATTAAAGAAGATTACGCTAACTTGATTAGAACTTTATCTTCTTAAAATCAAGGAATTGGACACTATGAAATTTTCAATTGATAGGGATGCCCTATTAAAGCCGTTGCAATTAGTGTGTGGTGCGGTAGAAAGACGCCATAACTTGCCCATTTTGGCTAATCTCCTTGTAGAAGTCAGTGGTCACTCACTTAAGTTGACTGGCACAGATTTAGAAGTCGAATTGGTGGGCCAAGCTGTAGTTCATGGCGATATAGAAGAAGGTCGTACTACGGTTCCTGCTAAGAAGCTGTTAGACATTGTTAAATCACTGCCCGAACAAAGTGAACTCAAAGTTGAACAACAAGATAATAAGTGGTTGCTGCGTTCCGGTCGTAGCCGTTTTTCCTTAGCGACGTTGCCCGCAGAAGAATATCCCAATGTTGAAGCCTTCCAAGCTGAGATTGAATTTAGTTTGAAGCAGGGCGTATTGAAGTCGATTATCGACTCGACGCAATTTTCGATGGCTAACCAAGATGTGCGTTATTACCTCAACGGTTTATTGTTTGAGACCGAAGGTAATGTGTTGCGTGCTATTGCGACCGATGGCCACCGTTTAGCCTTAAGTCATCGTACAATTGAAGCTCAATTACCTGAAAAACAAGTGATTGTTCCGCGCAAAGGCGTAATGGAAATGGCGCGTTTATTGGAGTCGGACGATCTCGATATCGCGATCGCCATCGGTGATAATGCCATTCGTGCCACGACCGCCAGCACCGTCTTTACCAGTAAGTTAGTCGATGGTCGCTTCCCCGATTATCGCCGAGTGTTGCCAAAGGGGGGCGATAAGATTGTTATCGCTAGCCGTAACCATTTAAAGCAAGCACTGACTCGAGCATCGATTTTATCCAATGAAAAATTCCGTGGAGTGCGTATTCAGCTTGAAGCGGGATTGCTTAAAATCACTGCCAATAACCCCGAGCAGGAAGAAGCAGAAGAAATCATCGATGTGGATTACAACAATCAGCCACTCGAAATAGGTTTCAACGTTAGCTATTTACTAGACGTGCTCAACAACCTTAAATCCGACGATGTGCGTATTACCTTAATTGATGGCAATTCTAGCGCCTTGATTGAAAACCACTTGGAAGAAGATTCCATGTATGTGGTTATGCCAATGCGCTTATAGCTCATATCAACAAGCCTGTGTTTACCGGTTTATCTATGCCATCTACATCGCCTTGGGGTGGTGTAGATGCCCTTAAAATGCCTCAGTTATGCTTTCCATTGTTGAACGGTGGAGTTGCGGTATGATGAGTCCTATACGTTTTTGCCTAAGCCGTTTACTCGGTGTTATGAGTAATGCATGAGCCTGACCCGTCTTAATATCGAAGCTTTTCGCAATATTCAATTGGCGCAATTGAGCCCAAGTTCTGGTATTAACGTCATTTATGGCCAGAATGGCAGCGGCAAAACCAGTATTTTGGAGGCGATTTATTTCCTTGGTATGGGGCGCTCCTTTCGCAGTCATTTATCCCAACGGGTGATCAATAACGACGAGGATAAGCTGACCTTATTCGCCACGTTAAATTTACCCCGTGGCGACAGTAAAATCGGTTTACGGCGGTTCCGTAGTGGCGAGACTGAAGTGAAAATCGACGGTGAGAAGGTGAAGCGCTTATCGACATTAGCCGAAACTTTGCCTATCCAAGTCATTACTCCTGAAAGCTTTTCTTTATTGTTTGAGGGGCCAAAATCCCGTAGGCAGTTTATTGATTGGGGTGCGTTTCATTCAGATCCGCAATTCTACGGAGCTTGGATGAACGTTCGCCGAGTTCTTAAACAGCGAAATCAATTACTTAGAAACGGTTCGGCCTATGATAGTATTCAATATTGGGACCGAGAGTTTGTTCGTTATACCGAGCAGGTCACCGAAATACGAAACCGTTATGTAGACTCGTTAAATGAGCTACTTAAGGGTATAATCGGGGAGTTTTTACCGCTGATAGATGTGAAGGTTTCATTTACCCGCGGTTGGGATAGTAAAACGGATTTTGCGGAGTTACTCACAACCCAATATCCCAGAGATTTGGCCACGGGTCATACCGTCAGCGGTCCCCATAAAGCTGACCTTAGACTTCGTGTAGGCACTTTGCCGGCGCAGGATGCCCTGTCCCGTGGTCAATTGAAATTATTAGTCTGTGCACTGCGTATTGCACAGGGAAAGTTGCTCAAACAACAAACAGATAAACACAGTATTTATCTTGTGGATGATCTTCCATCCGAGTTGGATGCACAGCATAGGCAGCTATTGCTTAAGCAGTTAACGGATACCGGAGCACAAGTGTTTGTGACCGCCATAGATCCTGCAGCAATAGTCGATTCGTTACACACGCCTCCCAGTAGGATGTTTCATGTGGAACAGGGACGTGTAACGGTAATTGAATAACCATTGAGAGAATAATATGTCAGAGAATAGTTACGATTCTTCGAGTATTAAGGTCCTAAAAGGCCTTGATGCAGTACGTAAGAGACCTGGGATGTATATTGGTGACACCGACGACGGTACGGGTCTACATCATATGGTGTTCGAAGTAGTCGATAACTCTATCGATGAAGCCTTAGCCGGCCACTGCAGCGATATCACTATTACTATCCATGTGGATGGTTCGGTTTCTGTGCGAGATGACGGCCGTGGTATTCCTGTTTCTATCCATAAGGAAGAAGGAGTTTCGGCGGCTGAAGTTATCATGACGGTATTGCATGCCGGTGGTAAGTTCGATGATAACTCTTACAAAGTGTCTGGCGGTCTGCACGGTGTGGGTGTGTCAGTGGTTAACGCCCTATCTAAAAAGCTGCAATTAACGATTCGCCGCGAAGGCAAAGTGCATGAGCAGTTCTACACCCACGGTGTTCCCGATGCGCCGATTAAAGTGATCGGCGATGCGACTAAAACAGGCACTGAAATCCGTTTCTGGCCGAGTGAAGATACCTTTAGCGATGTTGAATTTCACTTTGAAATTTTAGCTAAACGCGTGCGTGAACTGTCATTCCTTAATTCTGGTGTGGGTATTCGCCTGATTGATGAGCGTGACAATAAAAATGAATTCTTTAAATACGAAGGTGGTATCAGCGCCTTCGTCGATTATCTAAACCGCAATAAAACACCGGTAAACAAAGACGTATTCCACTTTATGCAAGAGCGTGATGACGGTATCACCGTTGAAGTGGCGATGCAGTGGAACGATGGTTACCAAGAAAACATTTTCTGTTTTACCAACAACATTCCACAGCGTGACGGTGGTACTCACTTAGTCGGTTTCCGTAGTGCGTTGACACGTAACCTCAATAACTACATGGAAAATGAAGGGTATAACAAAAAAGGCAAAACCAATGCGACTGGTGATGATGCCCGCGAAGGTTTAACTGCGGTGATTTCTGTTAAAGTACCGGATCCTAAGTTCAGCTCACAAACCAAAGACAAGCTAGTGTCTAGTGAAGTGAAAACCGCGGTTGAACAGACCATGGGCGAGAAGCTGAACGATTATCTACTGGAAAATCCTGCCGATGCTAAATTAATCGTCGGTAAAATTGTCGATGCGGCCCGTGCCCGTGAAGCGGCGCGTAAAGCCCGTGAAATGACCCGTCGTAAAGGCGCGCTCGATTTAGGTGGTTTGCCAGGTAAGCTGGCGGATTGCCAAGAGAAAGACCCTGGTCTTTCCGAAATCTACATAGTGGAAGGGGACTCTGCTGGCGGTAGCGCTAAGCAGGGACGTAACCGTAAGAACCAAGCGATTCTGCCTCTGAAGGGTAAAATTCTAAACGTAGAAAAAGCGCGTTTCGATAAAATGCTATCTTCTCAAGAGGTTGCCACATTGATCACCGCACTCGGTTGTGGTATTGGTCGCGACGAATATAACCCAGATAAAACCCGTTATCACAACATCATCATCATGACGGATGCTGACGTCGACGGCTCGCACATTCGTACCTTGCTGTTGACCTTCTTCTTCCGTCAGATGCCGGAATTGATTGAACGTGGTTATGTGTATATTGCCCAGCCACCACTATTTAAAGTGAAAAAGGGTAAGCAAGAACAGTATTTGAAAGACGAGCCTGCATTGACTCAATACCTAACGACTCAAGCATTGGATGGCACTATTGTGTATCCAACTCAAGGTGCATTGGGAATGTCGGGTGAGCCGTTGGAGCGTTTAGTGACTCAATACCGTGAAGTGGAGGCGATTGTTGCCCGTTTAGAGCAACGTTATCCAACCCACATTACTAACCGTATGCTCTACCACCCAATGATCACCAACGAGATGTTGGCCGATGAAGCTAAGATTAAGGGCTGGATCGATGCCTTTATCCATGAGCTGGTGGAGTTAGAAAGCAGCGGCGTGTTGTATTCTGGCGAACCAATACTCGATCCAGAGCGTAAAGTGTATCTGCCTAAGATCACCATTCGTAAACACGGGATAGATACCAACTACCTGTTCAGCTACGATTTCTTCCAATCTACTGACTACCAACGTATTGGTAAGTTAGGTGCAGCACTCGAAGGCATGATTGAAGAGGGTGGTTATGTGCAACGTGGCGAACGCGTTAAAGAAGTAGGTAGCTTCCTCGAGGCTCTGGACTGGACCATTTCTGAGGCTAAGCGCGGCTTGTACATCCAGCGTTATAAAGGATTGGGTGAGATGAACCCGGAACAATTGTGGGAAACGACAATGGATCCTGAATCACGCCGTATGCTGCAAGTCACAATCGACGATGCCGTGGGGGCCGATCAACTATTCACCTGTCTAATGGGTGACCAAGTTGAACCTCGCCGTGAATTTATCGAAGCGAACGCCTTGAACGTGGCTAACTTAGACGTGTAATGCACGTTAAGTGACGTGTTATTAAGTTAATTAAGGGAAGGCTTGAGCCTTCCCTTTTTGTTAACTGATTATCTATCAATACCCGCTTCATCAGCTTCGACAATTTCAGTCTCTGCCTTAGCCGCATTAATCCACATCTGCATTTCTGGACAACTGAGTACATGTTGCATATAAGCGCGGCTCGCCTGTGAGACTTCAATACCGTAGGTGATAAAGCGCATCACTACAGGGGCAAACATCATATCGGCAATAGACCAATCGCCGAATAACCAAGTACCTTCAGTATTTGATGGAGCAAACTCTGCCATTTGTTCTGACCAGATAGCATCGATACGTGCTATATCCCCACGGACAGCATCGGTGAGTTCAACATAACGACTGGCGCGTATATTCATAGGTAAGGCATTACGTACAGCGTTAAAGCCAGAATGCATTTCACAGGCGAGGGATCTGGCTTTGGCTTTTTGCTTGGGATCCTGTGGCCAAGCCGTTCCTGACAGATAAGTATCATTAATGTATTCACAAATGGATAATGAATCCCACACGGTAATATTACCATCAACCAGAGTGGGGACTTTTAAGGTGGGGGATACAGCCTGAAGCCTTTGATAGAAGCTGTCTGTATCGAGTTGAAGGAGGACTTCATTAAAGTTAATTCCTGATTTTGCAGCCATTAACCAAGCTCGAAGTGACCAGCTAGAATAATTTTTATTGCCTATATAAAGATCCATTTTTAACCTTTCTATTATCAGTAGTGCTATTCACAGAAGAATTAGCCGCTCAAACAATGCCAATATGTTATGCTTATTTTGCCAGCGACGGGACGTTATAGTTGAGCATATAAATTGCAGTGGATGCCTTTTAGTTGTTTCTTAACTGTCTATTTATCATAGGTTGGTATTTTTTGATCAAGTCATTTTTTTACAAAATATTTAATATTCATGAAGAAACAAGCCTTGAGCGGCCTAAGAGTTTTACTAAGATAGATCTTGGTAAGCCAATAAGCTCTGCGTCTCCTAAACAGACGGAGACAGAGTACAATATGACGGTGTGTGTTGATTTAGATGCGCTGTTTTATAGTTTATTATTTTCCGCTCGTGCTAAAGACACTGGTGGTGTTGCAAATAACCTAGAACGTCGGGTTATGCTGGAAATAGAACAGGCATTAGCATCGCCCCAAATCATCGCCGAGACAGTGTTAAAGCTGCCCTCAAAGGTACTAGAGTTAGATCGTAAGCTTACCGATCCACTGTTTGAAACTAAGGATTTACTTGCTCTGATAGAGAAAGATCCCCTGCTCAGTGTGGAAGTCCTCAAACTCTGTAATTCACCGGCTTTTAAGCGTGCGGGAAAAGATATTACCAGTCTTCAACAAGCCTTAGTGCAATTAGGTCGTGAGCAGTTAAGGTATTTTGTTACTAGTTGCTTAGTGCGTGAGATGTTAGATATTAAGCCTATTTATTTTCGGCGTTTTGGGGCTGAGATTTGGCGTCACTCAATGCAAGTGGCTTTTTTAGCGAGTGAATTAAGCGAAGAGGATCGAGATACTACCTTCTTGCTTGGCTTATTACATGATGTGGGTAAACTTGCGATTTTTAAGATATTACTCGATGCATTTGTACAGGCAGAACCTGGCGAACAACCTAATTCTTGGTTATTTAGACAAGTGATGACGGCGAAATCGCTCACCTTAAGCGCATTGCTCGCTAAATATTGGCAATTACCCAGTACCTTCGAAACAGAGCTAGATAAGCTTGCCAATATCAATGCGCGGCCCAAATCAGGGCTCGCTGCGATTGTGTGGCGGGCGAATGTGATCAGTGAAATATCTATGCTACATCAAGCGGGTAAGTTATCTGCTGAAGTGCTCTCGAATTTATTAGCCCAAGTGATGCTAGATAAAACCCAGTTTGATGAGTTACATCAGAAGCTACAGCAGTTTTAATTCGTTTGAATTAAGCGAATAAAAAACGCGCTCAAGAGCGCGTTTTTTAATGATGCTTACCCACAATTTATTGCAGCAGTGATATATCCGCTACGTGCAGGAACTGTTCGCGTAGATTATTAAGCAAAGCTAAGCGATTGTTTTTCAAAGCTTCATCATCCGCCATTACCATCACATCTTCGAAGAACTGATCCACGCTTTCACGTAGGCCGGCTAACAAAGTTAAGGCTTGTTGATAATCGGCATTGGCAAACAAAGGCGCCAGCAGTGGTTGTAGCTCGTTCAACTTAGCCGCTAATGCTTTTTCTGCGGCTTCGGTTAACAGACTCGCATTGATCGTTGTCGGTAAAGTACCTTCAATCTTAGCCAGAATGTTGGATACGCGTTTGTTCGCCGCTGCAAGTGCGCTAGAAGCTTCTAGGCTTCTAAAGTGTGATACCGCATTGATACGGCTATCAAAATCAGCAGGGCGCGTTGGGCGACGTGCTAACACAGCTAAGATTACATCAACATCAATGCCTTTATCTTGATACCAAGCGCGGAAGCGAGCCATTAAGAACTCTAATACTTCATCACTTGCATTTGCGTTGCTTAAGTTAGTGCCATGCAGTGCTTGTGCTTTAGCGATAAGATCAACTAAATCAAGTGGTAGCTTATTTTCTACTATGATACGTAGCACGCCTATTGCTGCGCGGCGTAGGGCAAATGGATCGGCTGCGCCCTTAGGAGCTTGGCCAATACCAAAGATACCGACTAAAGTATCGAGCTTGTCTGCTAATGCGACTGCGCAAGATACACCTGCACTTGGCACTGTATCGCCAGAGAACTTAGGCTTATATTGTTCTTCCATGGCTAACGCAACGGCTTTGGTTTCACCATCGAGGCGGGCGTAGTGCATACCCATAGTGCCTTGAGTGTCGGTAAACTCCATCACCATATTGGTCATTAGGTCAGCCTTAGACAGTAGACCCGCACGGGCAGCATCGACCGTATTCGCACCAGTTTGCTCGGCAATAAAGGCGGCTAGGGCAGAGATACGATTTACTTTGTCTTTTAAGGTTCCTAGCTGCTGTTGGAACAGGACTGTTTCTAGGCTAGGTAAACGTGATTCCAGCGTGTGCTTTTTATCGGTATTAAAGAAGAACTCTGCATCAGCTAAGCGTGGACGAACCACTTTCTCGTTACCAGAGATAATTTGCGTTGGATCTTTAGATTCGATGTTGGCCACAAAGATAAAGTTTGGCAGTAACTTGCCTGCATCATCAAAGACAGGGAAGTATTTTTGATCACCTTTCATGGTATAGACCAAAGCTTCAGACGGGACGCTTAAGAATTTTTCTTCGAAGCTGGCGGTCAATACCACTGGCCATTCAACCAAAGAGGCGACTTCTTCAAGTAGGCTTTCTTCGATATCGGCTGTACCACCAATCTTAGCGGCGGCTTTTTCGGCATCGGCTTTGATTAACGCTTTACGGCTTTCGTAATCGGCGATGACTTTGCCTTTCTCTTTCAGATCGGCAAGGTAGTGATCAGCATGGGCTAATTCAAACTGCTTGAGTCCCATAAAGCGGTGACCGCGAATTGTGCGCGCCGATTTGATACCCAGCAATTCACCTTCAATCAACTCACTGCCTAATAACATAGTGGCGGTATGCACAGGGCGAATGAATTGGGTTTTATTGTTACCCCAACGCATTGGCTTAGGAATGGGTAATTTATCGAGTGCACGTTGAGCCATAGCAGCGATTAAACTTTTGGTTTCGACGCCTTCAACTTTGGCGTTATAAACCAGCCATTCGCCTTTATCTGTGACTAAACGCTCGGCTTGTTCAACAGTAATGCCATTACCCCGTGCCCAACCTTCGGCGGCTTTCGTCGGTTTACCTTCAGCATCGAAGGCTGAACTCACCGCTGGGCCGCGTTTCTCAACCACTTTGTCGGCTTGTGCTAGGGCCAGTTCAGTGATGTTAATTGCAAGACGACGTGGCGCTGCGTACCAAACGGCTGAGCTAAAGGCTAAATCGGCTTTGGTGAGTTCTTCGGTAAAGTTAGCTAAAAAGGATTCAGCCAGTTTACGCAGTGACTTAGGTGGTAACTCTTCGGTGCCTAACTCTATGAGTAAGTTTTCAAAATTCATGTTTTTACCTCTACTTACACATTGGGAAGCCAAGCGCTTCGCGTGCCTGATAATAAGATTCAGCGACCGCTTTTGCCATGGTACGAACGCGTAGGATGTAGCGCTGGCGCTCAGTCACTGAAATGGCATGGCGGGCATCGAGTAAGTTGAAAGCGTGTGAGGCCTTCATCACTTGCTCGTAGGCGGGCAGAGGTAAAGGTTTTTCCAGTGACAATAAATGCTGACACATTTTTTCGCACTGATCGAACAGGGTGAACATAAAGTCCACATCGGCGTGCTCGAAGTTATAGGTCGATTGCTCGACTTCGTTTTGATGGAACACATCGCCGTAGGTGATTAGGCCCATTGGGCCATCGGTCCAAACGAGATCATAAACGCTATCAACACCTTGGATATACATTGCCAGGCGTTCTAGGCCATAGGTTATTTCACCTGTGACTGGGCTGCATTCGATGCCGCCAACCTGTTGGAAGTAAGTAAACTGAGTGACTTCCATACCGTTAAGCCAGACTTCCCAGCCTAAGCCCCAAGCTCCTAATGTCGGTGATTCCCAGTTATCTTCCACAAAGCGGATGTCGTGGATTTGAGTATCGATACCCAGTGCTTGCAGTGAGCCTAAATACAGCTCTTGAATATTGTCAGGCGAAGGCTTTAACACGACTTGGAATTGGTAGTAGTGCTGCAGACGGTTAGGGTTTTCACCGTAACGACCGTCCGTAGGGCGGCGCGATGGCTGCACATAGGCACTGCTCATAGGTTCGGGCCCTAAAGAACGTAGGAAAGTTTGCGGGTGGAATGTACCTGCGCCGACTTCCATATCTAAAGGTTGAACAATTGCACAGCCTTGCTGCGCCCAATATTCCTGCAGGGTAAGAATGAAACCCTGAAATGTTTTTACGTCGTGTTTTGTCGTCATGTCTACTTGTCTACTGCCGTCAGCCTGAATAGAAAATGGGTTCGATTATACCTTGTAGATATCTGCTTATGTAGGTTATTTTTTACCTTCTTAATTAAAACAATAAGGTTATATGTCATGGAAGAGATCCGTTGTGGCTGGGTAAGTGATGATCCTCTATATCGTGAGTATCACGACAAAGTGTGGGGGCGACCTGTTTATGATCCAAAGGAGCTGTTTGCTAAGTTGTGTTTAGATGGCCAACAGGCCGGATTATCTTGGATTACGATCCTGAAAAAGCAACAAAACTATGAACAGGCCTTTGCCAATTTTGAACCTGAGATTATTGCGACTTTCGATGAGGCGAAAGTAGAGGATCTCATGTTGAATCCCGGTATAGTGCGCAATCGCTTGAAGGTGAATTCTATCATCAAGAATGCCAAAGGTTATTTAGCCTATACTGCCGATGGGAAGGATTTCTCTGCATTTTTATGGAGCTTTGTGGGCGGTAAACCCATAGTTAATCAGATTACGGCAATGTCGCAGGTTCCGGCACAAACACCAGAATCTGAAGCCATGTCAAAAGCGTTGAAGAAACTCGGATTCAATTTTGTCGGCCCAACCATTTGTTATGCCTTTATGCAGGCGGTGGGCATGGTGAACGATCACCTTGTCGAGTGTATTTCCTATCAGGCCTGTGTTGATTCCTGTGCCGGACAACATAACCACGAGCAACATTAATCGTAGAGCTTGCCGATATTGAAGTAGGGTTTGGGACTTGTTGTGGTATTAGAAGTCCAGAGATAAAAAAGCATGTTCCACGTGGAACATGCTTTTTGTTATTCGCAGGAGTTATTTACTCTTAGAAAGTCTAAATGGCCATATAGAAAAGCGACAATTTCATTTTTCCTTGAGGTCGAACTTAGTTTTTCTCAAAGAAAAATGGCTTACGCTGTTCTTTATCCCCATTAAGTTCATTCATAGTCTCAGCATTAAAAAGCTTACCATTGACCATAGTATGAGTGACTCTGTCGGTGACTCGAATGTCGGCTAATGGATCACCATCAATAACGATCAAGTCTGCGAGCTTACCTTCTTTAATCGAACCGAGTTGCTGTTCCATACCAAAGGTCATAGCCGGATTAATGGTGGCCGTTTTCAATACTTCCATATTGCTCATGCCACCTTGGGCGAACATCCACATTTCCCAGTGTGCCGCTAAACCTTCACGCTGACCGTGGGCGCCGATATTAGGGTGAACCCCTAACTTATTGAGCTCATTAGCAACCTTAGCAACATTGAAATGATTGTAGTGGCCATCTGGTGCATGGGGTCGTCGCATTGATCTCGCTTGCAAAATATCGGCTGGCACATACATGGATAGGCGTGGATGGGCCCACACATCGGTTTTATCATACCAGTAGTTTTCACCGGATATGCCACCATAGGCGACCACTAAGGTTGGCGTGTAACCAACTTTAGTCTGGCTCCAAAACTGTTTGATATCGTTATAGATTGAACCAACGGGGAGTGAGTGCTCAATCGTAGTATGGCCATCGGCGACCATAGTGAGATTGTGTTGTAGCAAACTGCCACCCTCAGGCACGACCATCATTTCAAGTTCACGCGCTGCGGCTATGACTTGCTGTCTCTGATTGCGGCGCGGTTGGTTGTAGCTTTTTACGCTGAAGGCTCCGACTTTTTTCAGGCGTTCAAGATGAAACTTGGCATCATCCAGTGAGTCTATGTGCGATGTGTAGCCAGGCGCATTCGCTCCATAAAGTATAGTTCCGGTAGAGAATATTCGTGGGCCAACAATATTGCCTGCTTTTTGTTGCTCAGATGCGGCAAATATTTCTGTAGTGTCATTCGATGGATCGTGAATAGTGGTGACACCTAAGGAAAGGCCAGAATACAGCGCCCAGTTCTGTTGCGGCACAATTTCATCATCTGCTTGCGGTCCATGGGCGTGGGCATCGAATAGTCCTGGCATAATGGATTTGCCTTTGATGTCGATGATCTGCGCATCCTTAGGAATCGCGATATTGGCATCACCTACGGCGACAATATGATTATCTTTGACTATGACCACGCCATTGTCGATGACTTGATCGTTTTCCATCGTAATCACTTTGCCACCGACGAAAGCGATTGTTCCACGTGGAACATCGGCCTTTTCGGTAAAGCCTAAATTGATAATGCTTGGCTGAGCCTTTTCATCTTTATTGAGATATTGAGTATCAACCTTGGCTTGATAAAGTTCAGGGCCAAGCGTCCAATACAGTTGGTTGCTTTTACTGTTCCAACTAATACTTTCACCGGCGCGGACACTCAATTGGCTTACAGGTAAATTGTTGGCATTGGGGCCGATCTCAACTGTTTCGCCGTGTTTAGCAAAAGGTGTCACCCAAACCTTAAAGCGCTCTGCGAAGGCGAGTTGCTCACCATCGGGTGAAACCCTAAACTCAGTCGCATGCTTGCTACTGTAATGAACTCGCTTATCGAAGCCATCTAAGTTGATAGATGCTAACTGTGGCGTTTCATCTTCGCTGCTATTCATAAAAAAGACACGATCGGCATTTGCACCAAATTGAGCTTGGTAGCCATCGGCACTGATCTTCTTATTTTGTTTGCCTTTGATATCGACTCTATATAGTCCAGGCTCCTGCGACCAAGTTCTAGGTGTGAGGTTGCCTCCCTGAGTTTTGCGATACACCACGAGTTCACCATCGGGTGAAAAGGTGGGTTCGACGTACTTTCCTGGCTCAGATGTTAGCTGCTTAGGTTTGCCCCCTTTGGCACTAATGACTTGTACTGTACCTTGGTCTTGGTCATTCCAAGTGGTGAAAACAATATTTTTGCCATCACGGGACCATTGAGGATACAGTTCTTCAATATCATCATTGAGTTCAGTTAAGCGCGACATCTTGCCATCGGGCAATGATTTTAACCAAATCTTACCCAGTGCTTCGAAGGCGACTTTGCTGCCATCGGGCGATATTTGTGTCATCCGCAGCATTTTTACATCGAAAACATCTTTATCTATATTTTGCTTAAAGCGCACTGAGGGTTGCACCGCTAACTCAGTTTTTACGCTGAAGGGGATATCTGTGAGTGTTTTACTGGCAACATTCAGGCGGTTAATCTTTCCCTTCGCCCAGAAGAAAATATCCTTGTTATCTTGAGTCCACGCCATTGTCGGGTAGACGCCATGAATCGCCCAAGTTTCTTGCATATCACGGTCTAGCTCGCCAAACAGTTTAGTGGTTTCACCAGACTTAAGGTCGAGCAGGTAGAGTGATGACTTAAAATCATCACGCTTTATATAGGCGAGTTTAGTGCCATCTGGACTCGGTGTTGGTCGAATCGCACCACCCGTGCCTTCAATCAAGATTTCTATATCACCGGTTTGGGTATCATAGCGTTTGATTTTGTAGATACCGTTAACCGAGTCCTTTGAATAGTGGAATGTTTTGCCTGGCGTATCATCTTGGCTAAAGTAGATATAACGGCCATCTGGTGAGTACGCGGGTTCGCCTAAATCTTTCTCATCATTTGGGCGTTCAGTCAGTTTGACGCCTTCGCCACCTGCTACGTGGTATAACCACACTTCACCCGCACCTAAACTGCGGCTGGCGGTAAAATGCTTACGGGCCACAAGGTATTGGGAGTCTGGGCTCCAAGCGGGACTGTTTAATAGTCGGAACGTTTCTTGGGTGACCGTTCGTGGATTGCTGCCATCGGCATCCATGATCCAAATGTTATCGCCACCATCTCCATCCGAAGTAAAAGCAATGTGCTTGCCATCTGGGCTATAGACGGGCTGCATCTGCCAAGCAATGCCTTGGGCCAATGGTTTAGCTTCACCACCTGTTACTGGAATTTGGTAAATATCACCGAGTAAGTCGAAGACGATATGCTTGCCATCTGGACTAACACTTAAGTTCATCCAAGTGCCTTCATTTACGTCTATTTTGACTTGTTCTAGGGGGGCATTCTCTGGAGCGTTAACATTCCATTTCAATTCCTTAGTGTCAGCAGCATTGGCCGCGAGGGTATTCATCCCCAGCGTGAGGGCGATGTAAAGTGGGGTCAGCTTGGATTTCAACATGTCACTTCCTGTTTTCGTTCTTATGGACTGTTTGAGTTAGTTAATAGCAATATAAAATATGTTAATACTTGCGTAGTTATCGCACAAATAGGCAAGAAGGAAAACGTAAATACTGTTTCAATTGATGAACGAGCGAAGGGGAAATCGATTTGAAAGGCCGAGGTTGAATATAGAACCAAGCTGCTTGGCTCTATTGGAATATTGGGAATTAACTCGATTAGCTAGGAGTAGGTGTGAAGATTGTTATCTCATCACCTAAATGGATCATTGCATCATTTAATACCTTGCATGTTACGCCACCTCGCCAATCTGGAGTGAGTGCGGCTTCTAAACCTGCCTGGGCTATTTCCATTTTTTTTACAGGGATCGGTTTCACCCGTGATTTCAAGTCGTAACTCACCGATCTGTAAATGTTTACCAACATCGGCGCTGCTAAATACGAGATCATCAACCAGCAGATTTGCTCTGCGAGTCGTCCAAGGTAAATCTACCTCGATACTATGGCAGGCCTGTTGCCACTGAAGTTTGGAAAGTACAGTGACTTGGCGTTTGCCTGGACGACCAAACACATCGTTCTCTACGCCACAGAGTTGGGTGACATTGGCACAGAGAACTTCATTCATCGGGCCACACTTTGCCGTTTTATAGGCAATCGCCAGTAGTTTTGACATAGTTTTCACATCCTCTGTTCTGCTTTAAGCATTCTGTGGCTTAAAGCCCCTTTTTTATCAAATATTGGTAAGGGGTTTGTGTCGTATTGCTGGCGATAAGCGTGTGATCCATAAATTCGCAAAAGCTTGGAATATCTCGGGTTGTTGCTGGATCATCGGCAATAATAAGCAATGTTTCACCGGCGGCCATCTGCCTTACGGTTTTACGCACCATCATCACTGGCTCTGGGCAGCGTAGACCAAGGGCATCGAGTTTATGTTGAGCAGTTGAGAAAGCGTCGTTCATATAACCTCTAGTGAACGATTTAACAGAATTGGCTAATATTACTCCAGTGGGTATGAGAAACCAAGTTGAGTAGGGGGAATTTGTGACCTGTTCATGGCTCTATGCACTTATTTATCGGCGAGTGATTATTTATAGGTTTATGTGGATGTTTCACGTGGAACATAACAACAGTCGAGGGGGCATCCTCTATTCAACAGCCTTCTTAATCATTTGAGATTGAATTGGGTGGTTCTCGGCTTGATGAGTGTTTTCAGTTTTTATCTCATTGGCTGTAACGGTATTTTGCTGTTGAAGTTTTGACGCCCGTTTAAAGCTATACATTTTTTGGTCTGCCTTATGGATCAGACTATTTGCATCATCATAGTCATAGGGGCCAGTATCCACAATTCCATAGCTTAATGAGATGTTATTTAGGCTCTGATTAATTTTTTGATTAAACCGAGTTACAAAATTATCCTGAGCTTGCACCTCTCGGCAGTTAGGCATAATGATACAAAACTCATCTCCACCATAGCGAAAGCTGTAATCTTCTGCTCGCGTACTCTCTTTTATTGCCTGCGCAACGGCACAGAGAACATCATCTCCAGATCTGTGTCCCTGAGTATCGTTAAATAATTTAAAATCATCCACATCTAAGTAGATCACGCTGACGGGCTCGGCACGCCTTTGGGCCGCTCTTAGAATGCGTGTCGCGGTTTCTTGTAGGTGTCTCACATTGAGTAAACCTGTTAAGGGATCAGTTTGCGACAGTTCTTCTAACTGCTGTGTCCGCTCTTTGACTTTGCTTTCCATGCTTTGGGCATATTTTTCGGCTTTATCCTTGGCGTTCTCAATCTCGGATACTAGGCTGCGAATATAGGTATCGAATACCAATGTAACATCAAATAGCACCAGTTTATCTATGGCTACTCGGATACTTTCGCCTTGATGTGTATCTTGCACTGAACTGTTGATCACGGCGTAGATAAGTTCTTTTAGTGTGTGTACCGCAGACAGGTAAAGTTTCGGCTCGACGCCAATTCGCTTGTGGACTAAACCAATCCGCAGGCGATTGTTTACGTATTCAAGATCATAAACACCATTAAATAAATCAAGCACATATCTTCTCTGTGCGGTACGTAAGCGGGCAAGGGTGTCTGAGTCCCCGATCAAGAGCGCAATTTCTGACACGCTCGTTTGTAGGCCGTAAAAATCGTCAACGATTTTATCTATGTTTTCTTCGATGATGGGTTTAAAAGACAGCAGTGCTTTTACATCTGCCAAGGTAAAAGAGAAGAGTG
This sequence comes from Shewanella sp. HN-41, assembly GCF_000217915.1. Lineage (GTDB taxonomy): Bacteria > Pseudomonadota > Gammaproteobacteria > Enterobacterales > Shewanellaceae > Shewanella. Next base: position 46,717 of record NZ_AFOZ01000047.1, read on the forward strand.
CCTTACGGAACTCGATCTCGAGCTCAGTGATCCGCATTTGTTCGAAAAGGGTCTGTTCCGTTTGAAGCATTCATCTCTCCTCAATTGCATGATACAACTGCATCCTTGTCCACTATTTGGGCCTAAGGTCTACTATGGATGTAGTACTTTACGATGCCCTTAGAAGTTAAGTTGATAACTAACCAATTATCAACTCAAGGTTTAGGTTTTAGAGGCATATTAATCTTATAATTTCAGAGCTTAAGATAGGAGAGCCAATAAAAAAGCCAGAATAAATTCCGGCTTTTTTATTGGTGATTCGAGTAACGAATTAAACGCGTTCGAATACAGTCGCGATACCTTGACCTAAACCAATACACATGGTCGCTAAACCTAAGGTTGCGTCTTTATCTTCCATCAAATTGATCAGCGTCGTAGAGATACGTGCGCCTGAACAACCCAGTGGGTGACCTAGTGCAATCGCACCGCCGTTGAGGTTGATTTTGTCGTCAACTACATCTGCTAAGCCTAAATCTTTCACACAAGGTAAAGACTGAGCAGCAAAGGCTTCGTTAAGTTCAATCACATCTAAATCGGCAACTGTGATACCTGCGCGAGCCAGGGCTTTCTGCGTCGCAGGAACTGGGCCGTAACCCATAATCGCCGCATCACAACCAGCAACCGCCATTGAGCGAATACGAGCACGGATGGGTAAGCCCAGTGCGCGCGCTTTAGATTCTTCCATGATCAACATGGCTGAAGCGCCATCCGATAATGCAGAAGAAGTACCCGCAGTCACAGTACCGTTGACGGGATCAAATACTGGGCGCAGTGCAGCCAGAGATTCCATTGTGGTTTCCGGGCGGATCACTTCGTCTTGCAGTACTTTAATTAAGGCGCCGTTAGCATCATGACCTTCAATGCCATAGATTTCTTTGGCAAAGCGGCCTTCAACCGTTGCAGCATAAGCGCGTTGGTGTGAGCGTACCGCAAACGCATCTTGCTGTTCACGGGTAATGCCGTGAAGTTTACCCAGCATTTCAGCGGTTAGGCCCATCATGCCAGAGGCTTTGGCCACATTATTGGCTAAACCTGGGTGGAAGTCGACACCATGGTTCATTGGGACGTGCCCCATATGTTCTACACCACCAATCAAGAAGGTGTCGCCCATACCCGTCATAATGGCACGCGCGGCTTGGTGAATTGCTTCCATAGATGAACCGCATAAACGGTTAATGGTTACCGCGCCAGCCGTTTTGGGTATTCCTGCTAGCAAAGATGCGTTACGGGCAATGTTGAAGCCCTGTTCTAAGGTTTGTTGCACACAGCCCCAGATAACATCTTCGATGGAGTTTGGGTCGAGCTGCGGGTTGCGCAGTAACAGACCTTTCATTAATTCGGCAGAGAGTGTTTCTGCGCGCACATTACGGAATACGCCAGCCTTAGAGCGGCCCATCGGAGTACGAATGCAGTCTACGATAACAGCTTGTTTCATGATTAAATTCCTTTCCCGCTAATTAGGCTTGGTAGTAGCTACCGTTATTGGCTGCGAGTGCGCGCATCGCATCGGTCACTTGATACAGGCCGCCCAAGTGAGCGTATTTGTCAGCTAAGGCCACAAAGTTTGCGACTCCCATAGTATCTAAGTAACGGAACACGCCGCCTCTAAATGGTGGGAAACCTAAGCCATAAACTAGGCCCATATCCGCTTCGGCAGGCGATGCGACAATACCTTCTTCTAAACAGCGCACGGTTTCGATGATCATAGGGATCATAGTACGGGCAATAATGTCATCGGCTTCAAAGGCTTTTAACTCGCCAAAGGCATCTTTCAATAGGCCGTAGCTCGTTGGATCGACATCTTTCTTCGGCTTACCACGGCTATCGATTGAATAAACATAGAAACCTTTGCCATTTTTCTGGCCAAGACGCTTGTTCTCAAACATCACATCAATCGCATCAGTGCCAGATTTACCCATGCGATCAGGGAAACCTTCGGCCATTACTGCTTGTGCGTGGTGGCCTGTGTCTAAGCCTACTACGTCGAGTAGATAAGCTGGACCCATTGGCCAACCGAATTGTTTTTCCATCACTTTGTCGATTGCAGCAAAGTCGCCACCTTCGGCAAGTAAGCCGTTAAAGCCGGCAAAGTAAGGGAAGAGTACGCGGTTAACGAAGAAGCCTGGGCAATCATTAACAACGATTGGGGTCTTGCCCATTTTGCTGGCATAAGCCACAACAGAGGCGATGGTTTCTTCGGAGCTGTGCTCGCCACGGATAACTTCGACCAACGGCATTTTGTGCACTGGGTTGAAGAAATGCATACCGCAGAAACGCTCGGGTTTCTTCATGCTCTTAGCGAGCAAGTTGATTGAAATTGTTGAAGTGTTTGACGCGATAATCGCATCTTCACTCACATAGCCTTCAACTTCGGCTAAAACCTGTGCTTTGATTTTTGGATGCTCAACAACGGCTTCAACTACCACATCGGCATGCTTAATTGGCGCATACTCTAATGCAGGGGTAATGTTGTTAAGCACTTTGGCCATTTTTTCTGGCGTTGAACGGCCACGGGCGACTTGGGCTGACAGCAATTTAGCGGCTTCATTGAGGCCTAAATCTAATGCTGGCTGGGCAATGTCTTTCATAACAATGGGGGTGCCTTTGCTGGCGCTTTGGTAAGCGATGCCGCCGCCCATAATGCCTGCGCCTAATACGGCCGCGTTGTTGACTTCTTTCGCTAACTTGCCAGCTTTCTTGGCTTTACCTTTAACAAATTGATCGTTAAGGAAGATACCGATAAGCGCTTTAGCAACGTCAGTTTTAGCCAGTTTGATAAAGGCTTGATGTTCGATTTGTAATGCTTCAGCACGACCTTTAGTCGATGCTTGCTCAATTACGCTGACAGCAGCCATTGGAGCAGGGTAGTGTTTACCTGCAACCGCAAACACCATGCCTTTGGCTGTGGTGAATGACATCATAGCTTCAAGTTTTGACAGCGTTAGCGCAGACAATTTGCGATTACGACGCGCTTGCCAATCTAGCTTTTCAGCAACGGCGTCTTTCAGCATTTGAATCGCAGCGGCTTCTAAGGCTTGTGGCGCAACTACGGCATCCACTGCACCGACTTTCAATGCATCTTCAGCACGTTGCTCTTTGCCAGTAGTGATCCACTCGAGTGCGTTATCTGCACCAATCACACGTGGCAAACGAACCGTGCCGCCAAAACCTGGAATGATGCCGAGTTTAGTTTCAGGTAAACCTATTTTGGCCGTGGTATCTGCGATACGAAAATCCGTTGCCAGAATGGTTTCACAGCCGCCACCTAAGGCAAAGCCTTTGATTGCTGATGCGGTTGGGAAAGGCAAGTCTTCGAGTTTGTTGAAGACTGCGTTGGCTTGTTCAACCCAAGAGAGCAGTACGGCGTCATCCTGTGCGAACAGGCCTAAAAATTCGGTAATGTCGGCGCCCACAATAAAGGTATCTTTACCTGAGGTCAGCACTAACGCTTTGATATTGGAATCTTGCTTGATGCTGTCTAATGCCGCATCGAGCGAGGAGAGAGTTTCTCTGTCGAATTTGTTCACCGAACCAGGTGCGTTAAAGCACAGCTTGGCAATATTATCCTCGAGTAACTCAACCTGAATTGTAGGACTTTGGTAGATCATTGCTTGCTTCCTTTTGGCTTAAAAGTGATACCCACCATTATCAATTGGTGTTAGTACGACTCTCTATCTCACAGCAGCTTCGGCCATCATTTGACCAGTTGTGTGCCAGTGTGCTTCGAAATTCGATAAATTACAACACCCAATTTAAACGACTGTTTAATTTCTTGTCGGCTAGAGTGATTTTTCACCTTTGTGATACACTGCACAGAGTGTAGAACAGCCTGATGACTTTAAAGATTTTTCCCTGAGGAATTCATTCGTTAGTCGTCACAGTTAAATTCGGTTTTATTTATTCACCATTATTGATTACAGGATATGACAAATGGATCAATTGGCTCATCACTATCATGCCCATATCGCCGAGCTAAATCGCCGAGTCGCAGATATTTTGTCTCGAGAAGCTTTGTCTGGTTTAGTGATCCATTCGGGTCAACCACATCGAATGTTTTTGGACGACATTAATTATCCTTTTAAAGCCAATCCGCACTTCAAGGCATGGTTGCCTGTTTTAGATAATCCGAATTGCTGGCTAGTGGTCAATGGCCGTGATAAACCACAGCTGATTTTTTATCGCCCTGTGGATTTTTGGCATAAAGTGTCCGATGTGCCGGATATGTTCTGGACCGAGCATTTCGATATTCAACTGCTCACTAAGGCCGATAAGGTCGCCGAGCTGTTACCTAAAGATACGGCAAACTGGGCCTATTTAGGTGAACATTTAGATGTGGCCGAAGTGCTGGGTTTTACTAGCCGTAATCCTGATGCTGTGATGAGTTATCTGCATTACCACAGAACCACTAAAACCGAATATGAACTGGAATGTATGCGCCGCGCGAATCAAATTGCGGCGCAGGGGCATTTGGCGGCTAAAAATGCCTTTTATAACGGTGCGAGCGAGTTCGAAATTCAGCAGCACTATTTATCTGCCGTAGGCCAGAGCGAAAATGAAGTGCCCTATGGCAATATCATCGCCCTCAACCAAAATGCGGCGATTTTGCATTACACGGCACTCGAGCACCAAAGCCCTGCAAAACGTTTGTCATTTCTTATCGATGCGGGCGCGAGTTACTTTGGCTATGCCTCTGATATCACTAGGACCTATGCCTTCGAGAAAAATCGTTTCGATGAGTTGATCGCTGCGATGAACAAGGCACAGCTAGAGCTTATCGACATGATGCGTCCCGGTGTGCGTTATCCCGATTTACACTTGACCACCCATGCTAAAGTCGCGCAAATGCTATTGGATTTTGATTTAGCCACAGGTGATGCCCAAGGTTTGGTCGATCAAGGTATTACCAGCGCTTTCTTCCCCCATGGTTTAGGTCACATGTTAGGTCTACAAGTGCATGATGTTGGCGGTTTCTCCCACGATGAACGCGGTACTCATATCGCGGCGCCTGAGGCACATCCGTTCCTACGTTGCACGCGCATTTTAGCGCCAAACCAAGTGCTAACGATGGAGCCTGGGCTATACATTATTGATACTCTACTCAATGAGCTTAAACAAGATAGCCGTGGCCAACAGATCAACTGGCAAACCGTTGATGAGTTAAGGCCTTTTGGCGGTATTCGTATCGAAGATAACGTCATAGTGCATCAAGATAGAAACGAGAACATGACTCGCGAACTGGGTTTGGCTTAAGTTTTAGGACGAATTGGTGCTCGAAAGTTACCTTATTCCCAGTGAAAATTTGCAGATCGAAGAAGAGATAAAGCATAGCCACTTTATCTCTTTGCTGTTTCATTGCGATAGCATTGATAAATTGAAGTTAGTGCTCACTGACATAAAGCGCGATTATCCCGGTGCAAGCCACTACTGCTATGCCTTTATCGCCAGCGCTCCAACCGACACTGTATTGATTGGCTCAAGCGATGATGGTGAGCCCACGGGTAGTGCGGGCCGACCTATGTTAGCTGTGTTGCAAGGGTCGGATTTAGGTGAGGTGGGTGCCGTGGTGGTGCGCTATTACGGAGGCACTAAGTTGGGTGTGGGAGGCTTGGTTAGGGCTTATACTTCGGGATTAAGGCAAGGGTTAACCAAACTTGCTACTCAAATGAAACAACTTCGCTATCCAGCAAAGTTGCAGTGTGACTATTCGCAGCTAAGGGATGTAGAGCATCTGTTTCAACAGGTGGATGCGATTGTTACCAATAAGCAGTTTGCTGAAGCTGTGAATATTGAATTTGAAATTGGAAAACATCAGCGAGCAAAATTTAGTGAATTATTGACAACTTTAAGCCAAGGTAGACTAAGGGCTGTGTTTGACCTGTGATGCTTGTGCAAACTATGCCAAAATAGCCCCCATGCTGAAAATACCTTTACAGCCAATGGAATGATTGAACCAGCTTAATGCAATATAAAACCATAATAAGAATCATAGGTCTGTTAATCGGCTTATTTTCCATCACTATGCTGCCACCAGCCCTGATCGCCATTTGGTATAACGATGGTGGAGGCACAGCATTTATGCAGGCATTTTTTGTGAGTCTGTTTATTGGTTTTTGGCTCTGGTATCCCAATCGTCGTTGCAAAGAAGAATTACGTACCCGGGAAGGGTTTCTTATCGTAGTACTGTTCTGGACTGTGCTTGGCTCTATCGGCGCCTTGCCATTTATCTTCTCAAGTCAGCCTGATCTCACTTGGACTGATAGTTTCTTCGAATCCTTTTCAGCATTAACCACTACCGGAGCCACAGTGATTGTTGGGCTCGACTCCCTGCCCAAAGCCATTCTATTTTATCGACATATGCTGCAGTGGCTCGGCGGTATGGGGATTATTGTGCTGGCAGTGGCGATTTTACCAGTGCTTGGCGTAGGGGGGATGCAGCTCTATCGCGCCGAAATTCCGGGGCCGGTCAAAGATAGTAAGATGACTCCACGGATTGCCGAAACCGCTAAAGCTTTATGGTATATCTATTTATTGTTAACTATTGCCTGTGCTGGGGCTTATTGGCTGGCGGGAATGAGCCTATTTGATGCCGTGTGCCATTCGTTTTCAACTATCGCCATCGGTGGGTTTTCAACCCACGATGCAAGTATGGGGTACTTCGACAGCCCAGTAATTAATTTGATTTGCGTGTTCTTTTTAATCGTTTCTGCGGTGAACTTTAGCGTACATTTTGCGGCATTTTCCCGTCGAGGTATTAACGTTAAAGTGTATTTTAGAGATGCTGAATTTAAGATGCTGGTGGCTATTCAGCTTATTTTGACGGCGATTTGTTTTTTAACACTTTATCATTCAGGTATTTATGACTCGCCGGAAGAAACCTTAGACCATGCTTTATTTCAGGCGGTTTCTGTGGCAACCACGGCTGGGTTTGGAACCGAAAGCTTCCATATGTGGCCATTATTTTTGCCAATGTTATTAATCTTCTCGAGTTTTATCGGTGGTTGTGGTGGTTCAACTGCGGGGGGGATTAAGGTGATCCGGGTTATCCTGCTGCTGTTGCAAGGTTCACGTGAACTTAAACGCCTTGTTCACCCTAAGGCAATGTTCTCGATTCGTATCGGCTCCAAGGCATTACCTGACAGGGTTGTCGATGCCGTGTGGGGATTTTTCTCCGCCTACGCCTTAGTCTTCGTGTTGTGTATGTTGGCATTGATGGCCATGGGGCTGGACGATATTACCGCCTTTAGTGCCACGGCGGCCTGCTTAAATAACCTCGGTCCGGGTCTTGGGGAAGTAGCAAGTAACTACGCCAGTATTGGTGATGGCGCCAAATGGGTGCTGGTGGTGGCCATGTTATTTGGTCGCCTTGAAGTGTTTACCTTATTGATTTTGTTTACGCCAACTTTTTGGAAAAATTAATGATGAAGACGTTAATAATTTATTCGACGATAGATGGCCAAACATTGGCAATTTGCCAAAAGATGAAGACGCTTGCCGAGCAAGCGGGAGAGCAGGTGTCCCTGGTCACTTTGGAGCAGGCCGAGGCCTTGAGCCTAGCGGATTTTGATAAAGTACTGATAGGTGCAAGTATCCGTTATGGTAAGCATAGGCCTGAGCTTTACCAGTTTGTGAATCGACACCATGCCGTGTTAGACACTAAAATTAACGGCTTTTTTACTGTGAATGTGGTGGCGCGTAAACCCTTAAAAAATATCCCCGAAACCAATCCCTATATGCAAAAGTTTCTAAAACTTTCTCTATGGCAACCACAACAGTTAGCCGTCTTTGCTGGCAAGATTGACTATCCTAAGTACGGCTTTTTCGATCGCACTATAATACGTTTTATTATGTGGATGACTAAGGGACCTACCGATATTAAGGGAACCTTCGAGTTTACCGATTGGGATAAGGTCGATGCCTTTGGAACGCACTTTAGCAAGCTATAAAAATAATAAAGCCCTAGTCTCAGCTAGGGCTTTATTGTTACTGCATTGCACGATTTATACGGCGCAGTAACGGCTGTGTAGAATGGAAATCACTTGAGTGACTTCTTCATTCTTAAGCTTGTAATACACAATCTGCGAACTCTTACGAGTATCGACTAGATCCTCTGAGCGTAAAACCGCTAAATGCTGCGATAATGCCGATTGGCTTAAGGGGACTGTGGCATTTAGCTCGGTTACACTTAATTCTTTATCCAGCAGTAGGCACAAAATCATTAGGCGATAAGGATTCGCTATGGCCTTGAGCCATTTAGCCGCACTTTCCGCATTAGTTACCATTGCATCTACATCTATGTCATTTTGCATAAGGTTACTCACTGTATCGCTTTTGATTAGATAATTCTAATTGAACACTTCAATATACGCAATCATACTGCTCAGTAATATAGATCTCAATTTTTGCATGACAGAATATGAGATACCGCCGATTTGTGATCCTATTAGAGGTTTATTGAACCGAATATGGCCACAATGATGACATTACTTTAGTGGATCGGAAATACCCTATGACACGGATTTTGGTGCTGTATTTTACCCGCGGTGGCCATACGGCCAAGATTGCCAATGCCATTGCCGACCAATTAATGTCTCGGGGAGCACAAGTCGATCTCGTCGATATCAATAGTGCTGCTGCCACTTGTATTAATTGGCCCGATTATGATGTCGTCGCCTTCGGTGCCTGCGTACTCTATGGCACCTATGATAAGAGCGTATTCCAATTTATTGAGCAGCATGCCCAAGCATTAGCGGCATTATCGAACAGTTTCTTCTGCGTCAACGTGGTGGCGAGAAATCCTGAAAAACGTATTCCCAAGAACAATAAATACCTACAAAAATTTATTATGCTATCGCCTTGGACCCCTATGGATTTAAAAATTATTGCCGGCAAAGTAGATTACCCATCATGGCCTTGGTATGACAGGTTAATGATCCAGTTGATTATGAAAATAACCAAAGGTCCAACCGATCCTAAAACGGTCATCGATTATACCGACTGGGAAGATGTGAAGGTCTATGCTGATCATCTGCTGGCGTTGGCCGAAGTAGCTGAACCCGCCTAATAAAAATGCGCTTAATAGGTTAAGCGCATTTTTTATTCAATCTTAATACTTCCAGAAACTCGGATGGAATAACACCGCCACGGTTAAGATTTCTAAACGACCGAGCAGCATTCCGAGGGACAATGCCCATTTAGCCACATCGGGCAGCGTCGAAAAATTACCCGCAGGACCAATAATCGGGCCTAAACCTGGCCCCACGTTGGTGACAGCTGTGATAGCACCGGTAAAACTGGTCATGGGATCTAGGCCTGTTAGCACTAAAATCACGGATAACCCCACAATCACCATCATAAAAAGCAGCATAAAGGTGATTAGCGAGCGCACAATATCTTCGCTGATGATGCGATTATTATAGCGTTCCCTAAAGATACCATTCGGATGACATTGCTGTTTCAACTGTTCGCGCATAATAGCGCCAGCGATTTGAAAACGAAAAATTTTAATTCCGCCAGAGGTTGAGCCAGAGCAGCTGCCGACAAACATTAAAAATAAGAAAGCGATATTGGCAAACGCCCCCCAAGCTCCGTAATCCGTTAAGCCATAACCTGTGGTTGTCACTACGGAAACGACGTTAAAACTGGATAAACGCAGTGCATCGAGCAGTTCAATATCGCGGGTTTGCCATAGCCAAAAGCCAATAAAACAAGAGACAAAAGTCAGGAAAAATAAAAAGCCTTTTACTTGAGCATCGTTCCAAACCTGAAGATCCCTCTGTTGTATGGTTTGTACAAACATCAGTAGCGGCAAACCGCCCGCCGCCATAAAGAAGATTCCAACCCAGTGGGCCGAGTTTGAGAAAGCCGCCATAGAGCTGTCAGAGGTGGAGTAACCACCTGTCGATAGGGTCGTCATGGCGTGGTTGATCGCCTGAAACCAAGTCATGCCTGCAAGGTGATAGGCAAGGCAGCAGGCAGCCGTGAGCAAAACATAAAATAAAAAACAGGTGTTTAGCCATGCTTTGGGTGCGAGGTACTGCTTTATCACTCCAATCGGAGGACTCTGTACGGAATAATCGCATCCCACCGACGTTTAAGAAGGGGAGAATCGCTACCGCCATCACGATAAAGCCAATCCCACCTAGCCATTGCAATAAAGAACGCCAGATCAAGATACTGTGATCCATAGTATCTAAGCCTGAGAGGACTGTAGAGCCGGTTGTGGTAATACCGGACATGGTCTCGAAAAAGGCGTCCGTATAACCAATACCGTGATACAAGGTAAAAGGCATAGCGGCAAATAGACTCACAATCAACCAGGTTAGGCTGGTTAGCAAAAACATATCGCGAATATTGAGGTGGATAGTTTTGCTTTGGCCGTTATGCAGACAGAGGCTGGCGCAAATTCCTGTTGCCAAGGCTGATAGCATGAATGACCCCACTGTCTCTTCACCATTGAAAACGGCGACGAGGAGTGGAGCAAACATAAAGGCTGTTAACATCGATAGAAACAGCCCCAAAATAAATAATAGTGGTCTAAAGTTCAGCATAAGATGATGACTTAGAAGAAGAAGGCGCTAGGTTGGAAAAGTTTTTCGACTTCGCCGACAAACTTTTTGTTCACGAGGAACAGAATCACGTGGTCCCCTTGTTCTATGACTGTCTTATCGTGGGCCATTAACACTTCTTCATTACGCACTATGGCACCTATGGTCGTCCCTGGTGGTAATTTAATCTCTCCAATCGCCTTACCCACCACCTTAGAAGTGCTGGAGTCCCCATGGGCAATGGCTTCAATCGCCTCGGCGGCACCACGACGTAGGGAGTAAACGTTACAGATATCTCCCTGACGTATATGGGTCAATAGGGCTGAAATCGTCGCCTGCTGGGGTGATATCGCGATATCGATATTGGCTTCTTGGACTATATCCACATAGGCTTCGCGCTGGATCAGCACCATGACCTTTTTTGCGCCCATACGCTTTGCCAGCAGCGCCGACATAATATTGGCTTCATCGTCGTTAGTAACCGCAATAAACACGTCGGTTTGGTCGATATGTTCTTCGAGGAGCAGCTCCTGATCCGAAGCGTCACCGCAAAATACTGTCGTGTTTTCAAGCTGCTCCGAGAGGGATTCTGCTCGCTCAAACTTATGCTCTATAAGCTTGACTGAATGAGTGCGCTCGAGGCGCTTAGCGAGGCCTAAACCTATATTGCCACCACCGGCGATCATAATGTTGCGATAGGAATTATCCAGCTTTTGCATCTCACTCATCACAGCGCGAATATGGCGGCTGTCGGCGACGAAGAAGACTTCATCATCGGCCTCGATGATGGTGGTACCGCGCGGCATGATAGGGCGACCTTGACGGAAAATAGCCGCCACCCGGGTATCAATATTCGGCATATGCTCGCGCAGTGCCGCTAATGCATTTCCCACCAGTGGGCCACCATAATAGGCGCGCACGGCAACCAGACTTAGGCGGCCCTCGGCAAATTCGAGCACTTGCAGTGCGCCCGGATATTCAACCAGACGTTGAATGTAAGCGGTCACTAACTGCTCGGGGGCAATTAATTCATCGATGACAAAACCGCCGCGGGGGCGACCATCGCTGTTTTTGGTCTCGCTGTCGATAAAAAGCTTATCGCGCAATGCCAGATAGGGTTCAGAGCGGATTCGGGCGATTTTAGTGGGAGTGCCAAAGAGACTGTAGGCCATTTGGCAGGCGACCATGTTACATTCATCGCTGTTGGTTACAGCAATCAGCATGTCGGCATCTTCGGCGCCCGCTTCCTTTAGTACATCGGGGTGGGCACCATGTCCCGCCACGACACGAAGGTCATATTTATCCTGCAGGGCGCGTAATCTGGATTTGTCGCTATCGACTATGGTGATGTCATTGTTCTCACCGACCAAATTCTCGGCCAAAGTTCCCCCAACTTGACCCGCACCTAATATGATAATTTTCATGGCCTTACTTACTTCCTAATGGGTCGCTTTCAATAAACGGGCGTAATAAAACCCATCCATATTGTCTTGTCCCGGCGTGATTTGCCAACCAATATCTTGGGTTGAAGCCTGCTGGGTGAGTGTGTCTAGCTTAGCATCAGCGGTTCTGGCCAAAAATGCATTGATTTGGTCGCGGTTTTCCTGCGGTAAAATCGAACAAGTGGCATAAAGAAGCGTGCCGCCAGGCTTTAGCCACTTCCAGCAATGATCGAGAATTTGCTGTTGCAGTTCGGCGAGTTCTTCTATGTCATGATTTTTACGTAACCACTTAATATCAGGATGACGACGGATCACGCCTGTGGCCGAACAGGGTGCGTCCAGTAAGATACGATCAAATTGCTCACCATGCCACCATGAGTCAATATTGGCCGCATCACCATGGATAAGTTTTGCCGTTAATGACAATCGGTCAAGGTTCTGTTGCACACGCTCGAGACGTTTTGCATCGAAATCGACGGCAACCAGTTTGATGCTTGGCTCTAGCTCAAGTAGATGACAGCTTTTGCCTCCGGGGGCTGCGCAGGCATCGAGGATCAACTCATTAGCTTTAGGTGCAAGCAGGGTTGCTGCCCACTGGGCAGCACCATCTTGTACCGATGCTGCACCTTCATGGAAGCGCGGCAGTGTGGCTACATCCTTTGGATGAGCCAGCAGAATGGCATCATCACTCAATCCGGCACTGGCTTCTATCTCAAGCTCACTCAGGGCTGCAAGGTATTCGTCGCGGCTTTGGGAAAGGCGATTATTGCGTAGCCACATCGGCGGGCGCTCATGGCTCTGTTGGATTATCTCTTGCCAATTATCGGGATAGGCGGCTTTTAAGCGCTTAATTAACCAGCCAGGCGTGTTGTAGCTTAAGGTTTCCGACTCGGTACTTAGCGGGGTTAATTGACGCTGAATATTACGTAGCACGCCGTTAACTACTTTGACCATGCCTTCAAATTTTAACTGGCGGCAGGCCTCGGCGGTTTCTGAAATCGCGGCATGGCTAGGGATGCGGGTGAAGTACAACTGGTAACAGCCCACAATTAATAGCTGATGAATGATCCGCTGTTTGCCTTTCAATGGCTTTGCGAGGCACTCACTGATGCGTTTTTCTATTTGTGGTAGGGTGCGCATTACGCCGTAGCAAAGTTCGGCGAGCAGGGCCTTATCTTTGCCGCTGGTAAGGTGTTTTTGCTGTTCGGGTAGGGCGACCGAGAGTGACACGCCCTTTTCCAATACCTCGAAGATGGCTTTCGCCGCCAGCGCGCGCAAGTTCATCATTATTGTGCCTCGCAGTTTAGGCGAGTATTAGGACTAAACCACTCGCTGCGAGCATTGAGAATATCGGCAACATTCAGTGGTTTTTTCCCTGGGAGTTGCATACTGAGTAAGCTTAACACCCCATCCCCGGTAGCGACTTCAATGCCTTTTTTACTGGCGCTGATAATCGTGCCTGGCGCAGCATTGCTGGTGGTCGTACTGACTTGAGTCTGCCACACTTTAATCGTATTACCTTGGTGCTCAAAATAGCTCACAGGCCAAGGATTAAAGGCGCGCACTTCTTGCCATAGTTGCTTAGCGGATTTATTCCAGTCGAGTCTGGCTTCTTCTTTGCTGAGTTTTTCTGCGTAGTTCGCTAGGGCTTCATCTTGCTTTTCAGCGGCTAAGGTGCCGTTTGCTAAACCTTCAAGGGCCTGTAATAGGGCGACGGGACCTTGCTCTGCGAGTTTTTCATAAAGGCTGGCCGAAGTGTCATCATCTTCAATCGGTAGCGTCGTTTTGAGCAGCATGTCGCCCGTGTCTAGGCCTACATCCATCTGCATAATGGTCACACCCGTTTCTTTATCGCCCGCCCAGAGTGCACGCTGGATCGGTGCCGCTCCTCGCCAGCGTGGCAAAATTGAACCATGCACGTTGATACAACCTAAACGCGGTGTATCTAGGACGACTTTAGGCAGGATCAGACCATAGGCGACGACTACCATGATATCGGCATTGAGTGCGGCGAGTTCCTGTTGTGCAGGTTCTTTGCGAAGTGAACCTGGTTGGTAAACTTGAATATTATTGGCGAGCGCGAGTTCTTTTACTGGACTGGCGGTCAGTTTCTTGCCGCGCCCAGCGGGTCTATCGGGCTGAGTGTAAACGCCAATCACATTATGGTGTGAGTCGAGCAGCGCCTGTAAATGGCGAGCGGCAAAATCCGGTGTTCCGGCAAAGATGATGTTGAGTGGTTTCAAATCTGATCCTATGCTTCTTTGGCGTCCAATCGGGCCGCTTTTTCAAGTTTCTGTTTGATCCGTTGACGCTTTAAAGGCGACAGGTAATCGACAAACAATTTGCCTTTCAGGTGATCCATTTCATGTTGGATACAAATGGCAAACAGCTCATTGGCTTCAACTGTAAATTCGTTACCATTTCTATCTAAGGCTTTGACTGTGACAAACTCTGCGCGATCGACCTTGGCATAAATCCCTGGGACAGATAGACAGCCTTCTTCATTACAAAAATCACCACTACTGGCAATAATTTCAGGGTTGATAAATACCTTCGAACGTTCAACATCATCTTGTAAATCGATGACGATCAGTTGTTTATGGTAATCGACTTGAGTTGCAGCCAGACCAATACCTTTTTCTTGGTACATGGTCTCGAACATATCATCGATTTGAGTTTGCAGCTCAGCATTAAACTCTGTGATAGGTTTTGCTTGGGTTCGCAATCTTTCATCGGGAAAGCGTAAAACTTTTAACAGTGCCATACTTAAAACTCTTAACAAGTCTGTCAAATCTCAGCCAGTTGGTTATACTGACTGAGGCTAATGGGTTAATTTTAATCTTTAGTGCCTATCAATAACAGTAAAAGCTCGATTTAAGAGCCAAACAACATGGACCGCACCATGAAACGGTTAATTTTACTCGCGTTAATGACATTCAATTGCACGTTTGTTTCCGCAGATACCCTTACGCTTAAAGCGGGGCATCCCGAGTCATATGTGGTAAAAAAGGGCGATACCCTTTGGGATATTTCAGCGACTTTTTTAAATGATCCGTGGAAATGGCCGCGTCTATGGGATGTTAATCCACAGATCGCAAACCCCCACCTTATTTATCCCGGCGACCAGCTCACCTTAGTCTTTATCGACGGTCAACCCAGATTAGTGCGTAATGGCTCCAATGAAGGTAAACCCCATATCAGAAAGAGTCCTGAGGGTCGTATCATTGCCAAAAATGATGCTGTGCCCGCCGTTGATCTGGCTCTGATTGAGAACTATCTGGTTCAAAATCGAGTGGTTGATTCGCAGTGGCTCGCCGCACAACCTATGGTGCTCGCGGGTGAAAGCCCTTCACGTCACCATGTATTGGGTGATGTGATTTATATCGACAGCGAATTACCTTTAAATAAAAAATACGGCGTCTATGAACATGGTCGTGAATTTTTCAATAAGGAAACCGGTGAAGCCTTAGGGCAGGAAGCGATTCTAGCATCAACTGGTCAAGTTATTGAGTCTGGTAAGGTTTCTAAAATTAAACTGCTGAGTAATTACCGTGAGACTAAGGCCGGTTTTAGAGTTCTGCCGATGGAAGATGATTCTTTAATGTCTGCCTATTTCACCCCTAAACCCGCGGATTTAAAGACACCTGCTACAGTGTTAGCCATTGAGTCTAGAATGCGGGAAGCGGGTAAGCTGAATGTCGTGTACTTAGATAAAGGTAAACAGGATGGCGTTGATCCTGGTGAAGTGTTCTCTATTTACCGTGATGGTGAAGAGATAGTTATCAGCCATGATGGCTTACCCGTACCCGCCATCGAACGTACGGCCTATGACAATATTGTCGCATCGATTTCATCGGATCGAGCGATAAAAATGCCTGATATCTACCATGGCAGCCTGCTCGTTTTTAAAGTGTTTGATAAGGCAAGCTTAGGATTAATTGTCGCTAATGAACGTCCAGTTCGGGTTGACGATAAGCTAGTAGCTCCCGACTCTTTAGCCTATAGAGGTCAATAATTTCTGCACACTTGGTCGATTGGTTAGTTGTTAGTGCTGTATCTGGGCTTGGACCCGCTCAGATCCAACAATTATTAAAACACATGGATGTGGACGATCTCAGGCAGAGGTTAGAGCATGAAAGACAAGCCCTACCTTTATCGGATCAACGGCTCCATAGCCTTGTTATTGATTATCAAAAAGTGGATCTTGCCCTTGAGTGGCAACAGCAGTCTGAGTTCAATCATTTAATTTGTTTCTCCGATCCCCTTTATCCTCCCTTACTAAAACAATTGTCCGATCCACCTACAGTGCTATTTGTTAAAGGATGCTCAGAGGCATTGGTTTTACCTTATCTCGCCATTGTCGGGAGTCGAAATGCTTCGCCTGGTGGTTTGCAGGTGGCTTATCAATTAGCGAGTGAAATGTCCGCCCTTGGGTTTGGCATTTGTAGTGGTATGGCAATGGGGATTGATGGTGCCGCCCATAAGGCCTGTGTCGATCAGAGTCGAAGGACGATTGCTATACTGGGAACCGGTATTGATACTATTTATCCCCGTAGACATCGACAGCTTTATGAGAATATTCAGCAGCAAGGCTGTATACTCAGCGAGTTTTGGCCGGATGTTGGGCCGTTTGCGGGGAATTTCCCGAAACGGAATCGCATTATTAGCGGTCTTTCTCTCGGTACGCTAGTGGTAGAGGCCTGCCGAAAAAGTGGTTCCTTGATCACTGCCAGACTGGCAATGGAACAAGGGCGTGAGGTGTTTGCCGTTCCCGGTTCTATTCTTGGTGGCTATCATCAAGGTTGCCATGATTTATTGCGTGATGGCGCAAAACTTGTGGAAACCGCGGCCGATATAGTAGATGAGTTGGCAAGTTTGACCGCTTTCCACCTTGAAGAATTGGAGTTATGCCACCATATACAGCTACAGCAAGGTGAGATTTGTCATTTGCCATTTTCGTCGCTGTTAGCTAGTGTAGGTTATGAGGCTACAACAATTGATGCTGTAGTTGAACATAGTGGAAAAACGATAGATCTGGTGTTAGAACAAATGCTTGAACTTGAGTTGCAAGGTTGGGTTGTTGCAGTACCCGGTGGTTACGTCAGAGTAAAGAGGAGCTAGCCATGTTTGATATCCTCATGTATCTATTTGAAAACTATGTTCACAGTGAAGTTGAACTATTAGTGGATGAAGACGAGTTAACCAAGGAACTCACTCGTGCTGGTTTCCACCAGTCCGAAATTTTAAAAGCGTTAACTTGGTTGGAACGTCTAGCGGAACTACAGGAAGGGGATAAACCTTACCTGTGTAACCATGATCAACATTCATTTCGTATTTACACCAAAGACGAAATGGAAAAGTTAGATGTGGAATGCCGTGGTTTCTTGCTGTTTTTAGAGCAAGTGAAAGTGCTGAATGTCGAAACCCGTGAAATGGTGATCGATAGAGTTATGGAACTCGATGAACCAGCCTTAGTTCTTGAAGATCTAAAGTGGGTTATCTTGATGGTGCTATTCAACGCCCCCGGCCATGAATCCGCCTATGAGCAAATGGAAGATTTAATTTTTGAGCAGCCCGAAGGCCGACTACATTCTTAATCGTTGCGATACTATGAATAATGAGAGAAAGGAGGCTAAGCCCTCCTTTTTTGATGCCATGAGTTTGTTGGTGGCCAAGCGTTATGCGCTCTGATGGGTGGTGAATGATTATGTCAAAGATCGATGAACAATTATTTAGTGCCCATGAGCACGCGTTGGAAAAAGAATACGAACTTTGCCCCGAGTGCGGCAGTGAGTTATCGGTAAAACACAGTAAGCACGGCAGCTTTATCGGGTGTAATAACTATCCCAACTGTGGGTATACGCGTCCTTTAGTGCAACACGAAGCCATTGAAACCCAAGTGATACAAGGTTCAGTCTGTCCTGAATGTGGCCATGAGTTGGCGGTAAAATCGGGACGTTTTGGGATTTTTATCGGTTGTACTCAATATCCAAGTTGCACTCATATTGAAAAGCCCGACCAAGGGGCAGATAAGCCGGATATTCTTTGCCCTGAATGCAAAACGGGTAAGCTGGAGCACAGAACGAGTCGTTTCGGTAAGAGTTTTTATGCCTGCAGTGCTTATCCTAAGTGCAAGTTTATTGTGAATTATCCACCGGTTGCTGAAGAGTGCCCGAATTGTGGTTATGGGATCTTAGTCGAGCGTAAAGGTGCGGCGGGAATGCGTTTAGAATGCCCGCAAAAAACCTGCAAGTACAAGCGCCCCTTGTAAGTTAGGCCATTGCATAATATTTGTTGCCATAGTGCGGCTTGAGTATAATCCCCAACCGACCGTTAGATGGGGCGGCGAAGATTCGGGTAATGACAAAAACTGACAAGACGCATAAGGTGATTTGATAATGTTGCAGCTACACCCATCCGATATAAAAGACACCATTCTTCAAGGTGGCGTTATCGCCTATCCAACCGAGGCGGTTTATGGTCTAGGTTGTGACCCCGATAATGACACCGCCATCAAAAGATTATTGGCGGTAAAGCAGCGGCCATGGCAAAAGGGATTAATCCTTGTCGCCAGTGAGTTTTCGCAGCTGCTACCCTATGTGGATGAGACTCAATTGACCGCTGAACGACTCGACTTCGCCTTTTCCAAGTGGCCAGGACCTTTTACCTTTGTTATGCCAGTCAAAGCGCAGGTTTCAAAATACCTCTGTGGTGAATTTGATTCTATCGCAGTGCGAGTGTCCGCCCATGCAGGGGTTCAAGCCCTATGCCGTGCACTCAATAAGCCCTTAGTGTCGACCAGTGCTAACCTTGCGGGTGAAGCCCCTGCATTATCTGCCGCTGAAATCCTTGCCGATTTTGAAGGTAAAATTGATGCTCTCGTGTTGGGTGAGCTCGGCGAACAATGTCAGCCCTCGACCATTATCGATGCGCGTAGTGGCAAAATTTTACGAAATGGACAATGAGCAAACCAATAATAAGGATAACAAGATGAGTGTGCCTGATGCTGCAGTGGTAAAAGCGTTTTTACTCGATCTACAAAACCGAATTTGTGCAGGTTTAGAAAAGTTAGATGGCCAAGCGAACTTTGTCGCCGATTCATGGACCCGCGCCGAAGGCGGCGGTGGCACTAGCAGAGTGTTAACCCAAGGTGCAGTATTCGAGCAAGCTGGGGTTAACTTTTCCCATGTGACTGGTGCAGCTATGCCTGCATCGGCTACGGCACATCGCCCAGAACTGGCAGGTCGCAGCTTTGAAGCCATGGGGGTTTCATTAGTCATCCACCCTAATAATCCCTATGTCCCCACGACTCACGCCAATGTGCGCTTCTTCATCGCCCAAAAAGAGGGGGCCGATCCCGTGTGGTGGTTTGGCGGTGGTTTTGACTTAACGCCCTATTATCCCTTTGAGGAAGATGTGCGCGAGTGGCACCAGACGTCTAAGGATATTTGTGCGCCTTTTGGGGATGAGGTTTATCCCAAGTATAAGAAATGGTGCGATGAGTATTTTTTCCTGCCGCATCGTAATGAAACCCGCGGTGTGGGCGGACTGTTTTTCGATGACTTGAATCAAGGAGGATTCGATCAAAGCTTTAACTTTATGCAAGCCGTGGGCAATGGCTTCTTAACCGCCTATGCGCCGATAGTTGAGCGTCGTAAAGCAACCGCATTTGGTGAGCGCGAGCGTCAGTTCCAACTCTACCGTCGTGGTCGTTATGTTGAGTTCAACTTAGTCTACGACAGAGGCACTTTGTTTGGGCTGCAGACAGGCGGACGTACCGAGTCTATCTTAATGTCGATGCCGCCGTTAGTGCGTTGGCAATATGCTTATACGCCAGAGGCGGGAAGCCCAGAGGCAGATTTGTACGATAACTACCTTAAACCTCGCGACTGGGTTTAGCCAGTAATCTTATGAAGTGGATACAGCATCCACTTTATTGATTACGCATATGATCGGCCAGAGTTGAAATCGCCTCAAAGATGGCGGCTCGATGCTCTGGCTTTTTAATGTTCTCTTCAATCGCAAACTTCATACAAAACAGCCATTGATCGCGCATCGCCTCATCAACGGCGAAGGGCATATGTCTTGCTCGCAATGCGGGGTGGCCATATTTTTGCTGGTAGAGCTGCGGCCCGCCGAGCCAGCCACTTAAAAATTCGAACAACTTCTGCTCTGATTCTGCGATTGGTGCCCTATGAATGGCAAACAGAGTCGTTGTCTCTGCCGAGTTTGCCATCTTCTGATAAAAACTCTTGGCGATAGCGCGGATCACTTTTTCGCCGCCGATTAAATCATAGGCGTTAGATTGACTAGGATCGCGATCATCCTGCGGTGGAGTATGCTTACTAAAAATCTTTTTAAGCCAGTTCATTGGAATAGCCGTTCACTAAAATAGAGAGTATTGAGCCGATGGCGCATTATAGCGTGAAAGCTAGTTGAGCATAATTCGTCTTGCATGACCCTAAAAGCGCGCTAGACTGCAAAGCCATTGAGTCTAAATTTAATATCGCTATGACAGACAGATACGCAGTGTTTGGTAATCCAATTAGCCACAGTAAATCCCCTTTTATCCATGGGCAATTTGCCGTATTTACGCATGAATCATTAACCTATGAAGCTATTCTTGCACCGGTCGATGGTTTTGAAGCCTCATTGGCGGCATTTTTCAATGCGGGAGGTAAGGGCGCCAATGTGACAGTACCTTTTAAGGAACAAGCTTTTGCACTGTGTGACACTTTAAGTCCTGAGGCCAGATTGGCTGGCGCAGTCAACACCTTAAGTTTATTGGCCGATGGCTCTATTCGCGGTGATAACACCGACGGCTTAGGGCTGGTGGCCGATCTCATCGCTAACTTAGGCAGCTTGCAAGGTAAGCGCGTGTTACTCATTGGCGCTGGTGGTGCGGCGCGTGGTTGTATTCTGCCGTTATTAAATGCAGGGATTGCGCAGCTGACCATCAGTAATCGTACCCACACTAAGGCGCAGCATTTGGCCGATATCTTTACCTCAGTGGATAACGGTGCTTTTGCGAATAAAGTCACCGCCGTAGAAATGAGTGGGCTTGCGGGTGAGTTCGATATCATCATTAATTCAACCTCGGCGAGCCTTGCGGGTGAGTTGCCACCTGTGCCTGCACATATCATCACTAGGCAAACTGCCTGCTATGACATGATGTATGGCGCCTCGGTTACCACTTTTAATCAATGGGCACTCTCCCAAGGTGCGGTGAAAGTCATTGATGGGCTTGGTATGTTAGTCGGGCAAGCGGCTAAAAGTTTTACCCTATGGCGAGGTATTGAGCCCGACACTCAAGCAGTGTTGGATCTTTTGAGGAATAAACTAATGGCCGAGCCTAGGTAGGAAACATGAATCAAAGTATTCTTTTCCCCGAGCTGCAATATTGGGACTATGCCCACAAGCGGGTCTGCTTTATAGCGCAGTCACAGGGAATGAACATCAAGTGCTATATCAGTGCGAATAAGTTAGCCGAGCTGAATGATTTCTCCGAACAACCGAGTACCGATGAAGCCGCTGCTATGCTGGCATTGTTTGATGCGGTGAGATTTGATGCCGAAGAAATGGCGGAGGAGCTAATCGAAGCCGAAGAGTTTGATGAGTTTGGCGCAGTACACTTAGGTTAGATGAATTTAAGAGATAGGGTACATGAAAATAACGGGCTCACATAAACACGATGTAACAACCGATGGCTTAATTGAAATGGATTCAATTGCCATTGCAGTAAACTCATCAGCTCTTAGAGATATAGCCAAGTTTCTAAATGACGCTGCAAATGAAATGGACAAACTTGGCAATGACTTCGATCACATTCACTTAATGGATTTATGGCCCCAATGGCAAGACAACTTCCCTGATATTCAGGTGCTCAGTGAAAAATACAGTTAACAAAACCGTTAACCATATAGCCAGTTAAAACGGTGTGAGATGTCAAAGTTAGATCGAGTGTAAATATTCTCAATCAGCAAATAGCAGAAGACGGCAGAGACTGGATAAGTCTCTGCCGTCTTCTTTATATAGCTATAGTGATACTAAGCGACTCACTATAAGTTGCTAGAGGTTTTGTAACTCGACTAAGTACTCGTTTTTCAGTCTGACATAGTTATCGGCAGATTCTGGCAAAAAGGCCATCTCGGCAGGCGTTAATGGACGAGCCTGCTTAACTGGGCTGCCTACATATAAATAGCCACTCTGTAATACCTTGCCCGGCGGCACTAAAGAGCCTGCACCTAAGATCACATCATCTTCTAAAATCGCACCGTCGAGAATAATCGCGCCCATGCCCACTAATACTCGGTTACCGACTTTACAACCGTGGAGCATGGCCTTGTGACCAATAGTCACATCATCACCAATAATCAGTGGATGGCCATCGGGACGAGAAGCTGACTTACGCGTCACATGTAATATGCTACCGTCTTGCACGTTCGAGCGTTTACCAATACGAATATGGTTAACATCACCACGCGCCGCCACCATAGGCCAAATACTGGCATCAGTATCTAACGCAATATCGCCAACAAGCACTGAAGCTTCATCTACATACACGTTATTGCCTAATTGAGGGTGAATACCTTGGTAAGTTCTGAGTGGCCCTGACATAGAAAAGTCCCTAATTGAGTGGTTTTTTGCATTATAAAGGTTAAAAACTAGCTGGTCAGGTCAAATATCCAACGAACAGTGAGGAAATGACAATTATCTTAAAAATAGGGGTTGCGCACTTTCTCAATCTCCCTATAATGCGCATCCACTGACACGGCAGACAGCGAAAGCCGCCTGATGTGACAGTTCATCGATGAGTTTACTGATTGATGAGCGAAAAGAAAGTTTTAAAAAACTCCTTGACGCGAAACGGGAAATGCGTAAAATGCACGACCCTGAGTTGACGAGAAGTCAGCCCTAGCCAACTGGAAGCGTTCGACGCTCAGTGTGG
>NZ_AFOZ01000046.1 GCF_000217915.1 Shewanella sp. HN-41
AAAGCTTATTTTTAAGGCTCTGTTGACTGCTGTTGTATACCAACTAGGTGCAGTAATACTTGGTTTGCAATGTGGGGAGGCGTGCTGATATCGATATCACACGGCTAAAGATGCAACTTAAGTCCTTTAGATTTTCGCCCAAGACTTTCAACCGTTTTTGTTAATGTGTCTCTTACCTTATATATGTATATGCCTATATAAGGTAAAAAACTGTTCAACGACGTCTATTATTTAGAGGGGTAGAGTGAAGTGACCTAACTCGCACTCCATAGCAATTGTCCGCAATCGGTAAGATCATAACCACCCAGTAGCGCGGCCATTTGTCGCGCGTGCCCGCCAGCTAACATAGTAAAGAGTTGTTGTAGCTGACGGCGAAAGTAAATGCTTTGTGGCATAACGAAATCGAAAGACTCCTTAATGAGTGGCACGAAACTTAGGCCGCTTTCGAGGGCTACAGACTGGCAACCAAAACCGATATCCGCATCTCCTCTGGCAATATAACCTGCAAGCTCACGTTCACTATAGGCTGTGAGCACGACATTGAGCTGATCTAAACGCGCACCCTGCTTTAATAACCAATGCTCTAAATGCTGCTGACTCCCAGCTCCCCCCTGACGGCTCACCCAACGCCAAGGCATGCTCACTACTTTATCTTCCTCCTGGCATCTGTGGTGCATATCGGCACGCATGATCAACCCTTGTTGACGGGAATAACCGTGCACCATGATCCACTGTTGATGGTTGTTATAGCCTCTAAGCAATGCGGGATGGCGAATATTTCGATCTTCCATACTGCCCCAATGCAGAGTGCACACATCGGCATATCCCTTCGCTAACAACTCTAAACCGAGACGCGATCCCGTTGCACTATAGCTAATGAGTTCACGGCTACCAACCTGAGCCATTAAACGTGCAACTAGCATAGATAAGAGTGGATCATCACTGCCGGTGATCAATAAGCGGTCGGTGAGCATGCCACTATGGCATGAATCCATTACCCAGCGGTCAATCAACACCTTGGGGAATAGCCATTTCCCCGTAATTTTAGTGGCGGGCAGGATCCTATCATTCGCCATGGCATAGACTTTCTTCTCATTTAGATCTAAATACTCGGCCACCTGCTTCGCACTCATGTAGATCAATTCACTGGCAGAAGTCATCTTGCGTCCTTATCCTTCTATTTACTGTTAGTTCAATACCCACTATTGCAGATCACTTTGTTGAACTGGTCTTTGCATCAAACTCAAGATTTTCACTGCCGTGATAGACTAAAAAATGCCGTCCCTTAGCACGGGCGATAATGGTAATCCCTAATTTCTGCGCTAGCTCTAATCCCATTTGGGTGACACCGCTGCGTGATAGCAAGACAGGAATTCCCATCTTGGCAACTTTAATCACCATCTCAGAGGTTAATCGCCCTGTTGTGTAGAAAATCTTGTTATCACCGCGATCCTGCGCCAACCACATATCACCCGCGAGGGTATCTACCGCATTATGGCGACCAACATCCTCCACAAACGCCCCGATTTGGTCCGCTTCACATAGGCCACAACCGTGCACGGCGCCTGCATTTTTATAGGTTTCATTATATTCATTGATATTTTTCAGCAGGCTGTAGAGAGTGCTTTGCTTAAGCTGGGGAGTGGGTAACTGAATATCATCCAAGTCTTGCATAAAACTGCCATAAACCGTGCCCTGACCACAACCTGAGGTCACCGTTTTTTCAGAGAGTTTCTCATCGAGATCGGCGGTTTGTTCACGGGTAATCACAGCCGCAGAATTTACCTCCCAATCGACAATAACTGAGTCCAATAGGCTCACATCCGAAATAAAGCCTTGGTTCTTTAGATAACCTAATGCCAGTGACTCAGGTTTTGCACCTAGGGTCATCAGTGTCACTATCGGGCGCCAGTTCAAATAAACCGTAAGAGGTCGCTCACAGGCGACAAACTTATCGAGTATTTCCCCGGTTTCATCAACCGCTTTTACGGCAATGGTTAATGGCACTTCAGCCTGGGTTTTCACAAAAGTAAACTGACGCCTTATTGCCGAATGGCCATTATCTGCTTGTAACTGCTTGTCTATACTCGTGCTGTTATCAGAACTCATAGTGCTACCGCTTAACGAATGATGGTCAGAGCATAGCAATATTTGTACCTAGGTATAAAACTAGGGAGCAAATGCGTGATCTGCCGCAATTCAGGCGAAACACTTGGACGTTTATGTCCTAGACAAAGTGACCAACTGGACAAAATGTCTCAAACCCATACCTATTTTGATGATCTACTTCAAACTAATACCCCATGTTTACTGGCATCAATATTGCAGCGACCTTTTATCCTAGTTTGTTGGTGAAAACGATCCGCCATTTAATGGCGCGCCCTCCAACTCAGTTGAAACGGAGACACAATGCAACATACAACGAGTGTTTGGCCTATGTACGTTTCACTCCGAAAAGTAGAGAAACAGACCGGCCGCTGGACTTCAGTGCAGTGGGAAATTGAACACTTACTCCCAGCTACCCACGGAGCCCCCAAAGATGCAACTTTAGTGTTGCTTGAGTTGCATAAGGATGAGCGTGCTAGCTATCGCATCAATCTCGACATGGATAACGCCATGCTCTATTTAGTCTGCGATGAAATGGCCGATGGCACTTGGGTTCCAGCCATGCTTTCGGCGGATCAAAACGTCGCGGCGGGGTGCCTAGAGGGCAATACTCCCGTTATCAATATGCTAATGCCAGAGGCAATTGCCTGTTGGATTGAGGCCTTTATCACTCAGTATGGTGAAGTCGAAATCGCGGCCTATCGCCGTAAGCATGTCGATGGACGCAATAATCAAGGCCCGAGTCGCGATCCTTTGCGGAGTGATACATGACAGACACTGCACCTAAAACCAGTGGTTTTTTGGGTCGTTGGACTCAGCGCCGTGAACAAGTTGCCGCTGAGGAAGCCGCTCTCAAGGCACAAGCCGCGCAGCCAGAAATCACGGCTGTTAAGGCTGAAGTTGAGCCAGAATCGACGGCAACAAACATTTCGACCGAGCAGCAAGATCCTGCACAAACACTGCAGCAGGATGATCCAAACCGCATTCTAACGGCTGAAGATCTGCCTAATCCTGAAGAGATTGAGATTGGCGGTAGCTTTGCCAGCTTTATGGGGGCCAATGTTGACCCTGCAGCAAAAACGGCAGCACTACGCGCTCTATGGAAACAACCACATTTCAATGAGATAGATGGACTTTTAGAGTATGCGCTCGACTACAGCAATCAGCCTAAGCTCAGTCCCGAAGTTTCAGCCAAATTGGCGCAAAAAGTATTTCGTTATATCACCAAAGACGGCAATGGATCAGACGAAGAGTCACTCTTAGCCGAAGGTGTGGCGCCGAACGCCCCAGAAAATGCAATGGAATCAAAAAACAGTGATGTCGAAACCGGGTTAGCAACAGCACAGATAGCGGACAATTTGGATGGGGAGACTGATGACCTACCCCAAAATGCACCAGAGCCCTTAGCTCAAGTGCAAAAGCCAGTTGTTTAATGTCAGTTTAGCTAATTTTTATGTCCACAACTTTGGTATGTGAATTGCTGTACTAAGGGATAAAACTTAGATAAAAGCAGAAAAGGCAATGACTTACTTAAAACCTGCCGCCTAAATCTGCAGCGATACAGCTAAAGGAACAGCCAAAGTACTGTTCAGGAACGCAATGTGAGCACTCATTTGATAACCAATCAAAACCAAGACGCACTCAAACAAGTGCGGCAACATGTGTTAGCACAGACACAGATTTTACAGAATCTGATCCCACCCACGGTGAGTTACACCACCGAAGGTACTGTGCTCATTATCGGTCCAGAGGATCTTGCACGCCTAGCCGCGGACAAATTGTCCACTATGGCGAGCCGAGTGATTTTGGCTAATGAAGCGATAACCAGCCAAGATGAAGCACACCTTGAGCGTGTGATGGCGGCGGCAACAAATGTCGAAAGCTATTACAACAAACTCATTGGCGTAAAAGGTTTTTTAGGCCAGTTCCAAGTCAGTGTTGAACACCAGAATGGTACTGCAGAACTCAGCTTAGTCGCCATTCGCAAACCCCATTTCGATATAGTGCTCGATTTGAGTAGCACAGCTTGCTTGAACTTAGAAATGTTGCCTCCCGGTTATTTCTATGTAGGTCAAGACGCTGCAAAACTCGAGGATGCACTGGCACAAATTCCAGAATTAGTCGGCCAATTTGATAAGCCTCGCTATGTAAAAATCAATGCCGATCTATGTGCCCACGATCGCAATGGCATCAATGGTTGTAATCGTTGCCTTAACTTCTGCCCTGCCGATGCGATTAGCAGTGTCGCGAAGAAAATTGAAATCGATCCATATCTTTGTCACGGGGCAGGCAGTTGTACTAGTGCTTGCCCAACGGGCGCCATCAGCTACGACTTACCCACGCCACAGGCTTTACATTCATACCTGAATAAAATCATCGCGCGTTTCCGCGAACAGGCCCAAACCGCACCCGTGATTTTATTCCACGACAATGCCGTCGGCGCCGATTTTATTACCGAAGAGTTAGCGGGTGACATCCTCCCCGTCGCACTAGAAGAAATTACCGTTGCCAGCTTAGATCATTGGTTATCGGTCCTCGCATGGGGCGCGCGCCAAGTACTGATCCTCAACACCGATGCCACAGCGCCAACCCTCACCCAAATGCTTAAAGGCGAACTGTCATTAGCTAACAGTATTTTAGATGAGATGGGCCAGCCGCAACGCATCAGCCTTATCGACCCGAGCATGCTTAACAATTTACATCCGATGCTCGATATCAGCTTAGATTGGCCTGTAATCGTACCCGCGGCCTTTGCCTCGACCACGAAACGCAACACGCTATTTGATGCGATAGACCACCTCAATAGCCAAGCGGGTGAGATTGATACTTGCTTAAGCCTCAGCAACATTCCCTTTGGCAAAGTCGGTGTCAATGTCGAGAAATGCACCCTATGTATGTCCTGCGTGGCAATTTGCCCAACCATGGCATTACAGGATGGTGGGGATAAACCTGCGCTACACTTCATTGAACAAAACTGTGTGCAATGCGGTTTATGTGAGGCGGCCTGCCCTGAAAAAGTGATTAGCCTAACCCCACAAATTAATTTTGATAAAGCTGCCCGTCAGCAACAACATACCCTGAAAGAAGAAGCCCCCTTCGAATGTATTCGCTGCGGTGCTCCTTTTGCGACCCAATCTATGGTGCATCGGATGCTAGATATGGTCGGCGCGCACAGCGCATTCTCAGCCAATATTGAACGCTTGAAGATGTGTGGCGACTGCCGGGTAAAAGACATGTTTGAAGACATTCTTCAAGATCCTGAAAAGCAACTGCGATAAGAGATCCGCTATGACCGAATCAGTAAGACAAGTTTCAGAAAACGATCAGTTGAGAGCCGATATCTATCAACTTTTGGCCGCTCTATTACGCCGTCATCCCAGCCCTGAATTGCTGCGCTTTTTGGCCAATCTTGAAATCGACGCCAATGAAGATAATGAAATGACCAAGGCCTGGTTATCCCTGCAACTCGCAGCACAGCAGTTCAACAGTGAACAGCTAGAAGACGAGTATTTTGCCCTATTCCTCGGGGTTGGTTGCGGTGAGATCCTGCCCTACGGTAGTTGGTTTATGACTGGCTCACTAATGGATAAACCCCTCGCGCTGCTACGCCAAGATCTAATGCAACTGGGATTCGAGCGGGAAGACAATGTCAAAGAGCCCGAAGATCATGTTGCCGCCCTATGTGAAGTGATGGGAACCCTGATTTTAGAAGCACCGAGTTATCGCCAACTGGCTTTTTATCAACGCCATATCGGCAGTTGGATAGGTCGCTTCTGTGACAATTTAGCAAAAACACCCAGCGCGGCCTTTTATGTCACTGTTGCCCATCTCGCAAAAGCGTTTTTCAAGATGGAAGCCAACGCATTTGAACAATTAAGCTTAGATATTCCAGTCAATTGCCCAGGTAGTGCCGACTTGCAAGCGGCGGCAAGTGATTTAGAAAAACAAGTGGAATTAATCAACTAGACCAAATAGCACGCACTATACAGCTATGGTTCCACTTGCGATGTTTTTGTACAGAGGTGAGTTGATCCACCTTTAGCAGAAGAAAGGAAGCCTCAGCTTCCGCAATAACCGAGGTGGTCACTCCTGTAACCACTTCTCTAGTAACACAAGGAGACACTATGAAGAAGCAAGCTTCCGACATGGGCCGTCGCCAATTGCTTAAAGCATTGGCACTGGGCAGTGCGGCGGGGGCGGTAGCCACTGTGAGCGGTCAGGCATTAGCCTCAACGCCAACGGTTGCCCCTACCGAACCTAAGAGCGAGAACTATCGCGAAACCGACCATATTCGTAATTACTATGCGTCGCTTAAAAACTAACTAGAGGAGAGTGTGTGATGCGATTAACCCGCAAAACAGACCAGGTTGCTGAGCCTAAAGCGCCCGCCCTAGGTCTTAATCGTCGCCAATTCTTAAAATCCGCAGGTCTTGCCACTGGTGGTATCGCCGCAGTATCTATGCTGGGCACAGGCATGATGCGTAAAGCAGAGGCCAAAGATATCCCCCACAATGCCCCCACCGAAGTTAAACGTACCATTTGCTCTCACTGCGCAGTGGGTTGTGGTATCTACGCTGAAGTGCAAAACGGCGTGTGGACAGGCCAAGAACCCGCGTTCGATCATCCCTTCAACCAAGGCGGTCACTGCGCTAAAGGTGCGGCGCTACGTGAACATGGTCATGGTGAAAAACGCCTGAAATACCCAATGAAGTTAGAGGGCGGTAAATGGAAAAAGATCTCTTGGGATCAAGCTATTACTGAAGTCGGCGATAAGATGGCAGCGATTCGTCAAGAGTCAGGCCCTGATTCAGTTTACTTTATGGGTAGTGCCAAGTTTTCTAACGAACAAGCCTATTTATATCGTAAATTAGCGGCACTGTGGGGCACGAACAACGTCGACCATTCAGCCCGTATTTGTCACTCTACCACGGTAGCCGGTGTTGCTAACACTTGGGGCTACGGTGCGCAAACCAACTCAATCAACGATATTCGCAACTCTAAGTGCGTCATGTTTGTGGGCTCAAACCCCAGTGAGGCTCACCCAGTTGCGATGCAGCACATTCTAGTTGCCAAAGAGCGTGGCGCTAAAATCATCGTTGTCGATCCCCGCTTCACCCGTACTGCGGCTAAGTCCGATGAGTATGTGCACATTCGTCCAGGTACCGATATTCCCTTCATTTATGGCCTGTTATGGCACATTTTTGAAAATGGCTGGGAAGACAAAGAGTTTATCAAGCAACGTGTATACGGCATGGATCGTATCCGCGAAGAAGTGAAGAAGTACACCCCAGAAGAAGTTGAACTGGTTGCAGGTGTGCCTAAGGCTCAAATGTACCGTGTCGCCAAGATGATGGCCGAAACAAAACCTGGCACCATTGTTTGGTGTATGGGCGGTACCCAGCACCACGTAGGTAATGCCAACACTCGTTCCTACTGTATTTTACAGTTGGCTCTGGGCAATATGGGCGTTTCAGGCGGTGGAACTAACATTTTCCGTGGCCATGATAACGTGCAAGGCGCAACAGACTTTGGCTTGTTATTCGATAACTTACCCGGTTACTACGGTTTAACCTCTGGCGCTTGGGCTCACTGGTCTAACGTTTGGGACTTAGATCCAAAATGGGTTGCAGCCCGCTTTGACCAAGGTGAGTACTTGGGCCAAAAACCACAAACTTCAACGGGTATCCCTTGTTCCCGCTGGCACGATGGTGTGTTAGAAGATAAAACCAAAATAGCACAGAAGGACAATATCCGTTTGGCGTTCTTTTGGGGGCAATCTGTCAACACTGAAACCCGTGGCCGCGAAGTGCGTGAAGCCCTAAACAAAATGGATACAGTCGTCGTTGTCGATCCCTTCCCAACCATGGCGGGTGTTATGCACCAACGTCAAGATGGGGTTTATTTACTGCCTGCGGCAACCCAGTTTGAAACCTACGGCTCAGTCTCTGCCACTAACCGTTCAATTCAATGGCGCTCCAAAGTCATCGAGCCACTGTTCGAATCCCTGCCAGATCACGTAATTATGTACAAACTCGCGAAGAAGGTTGGGATAGATCAAGAGCTGTTTAAACATATCAAAGTCAATGGTGATGAACCTTTGATTGAAGATATTACCCGCGAATTTAATAAAGGTATGTGGACTGTCGGTTATACCGGACAAAGCCCTGAGCGTTTAAAAATGCACCAAGAAAATTGGGGCACCTTTGACGTTAACAGCTTGCAGGCACCCGGCGGCCCAGCGAAAGGTGAAACCTACGGCTTACCTTGGCCATGTTGGGGCACGCCAGAGATGAAACACCCTGGAACCCAGATCCTCTACGATCAATCTAAACATGTTAAAGACGGTGGCGGTAACTTCCGTGCTCGCTATGGTGTGGAACACGATGGCGTCAACATTCTTGCCGAGGGAACTTACTCCAAGGGCAGTGAACTCCAAGATGGCTACCCAGAATTCACCGCCGACATGCTCAAGCAATTGGGTTGGTGGGATGACTTAACCGAGGACGAAAAGAAATACGCCGAAGGCAAAAACTGGAAAACCGATATTTCTGGCGGTATCCAACGTGTAGCCATCAAACACGGCTGTATCCCTTTTGGTAACGCTAAGGCACGCTGTATCGTATGGACCTTCCCAGACGATATTCCACGCCACCGCGAACCACTCTACACTCCACGCCGTGACTTAGTCGCTAAGTACCCAACCTACGAAGACCGTATGGTTGCACGGCTTCCAACCCTGTATAAGTCCATTCAAGACAAGGACTTTGCTAAGGACTTCCCACTGGCACTGACATCAGGCCGCCTAGTGGAATACGAAGGCGGTGGTGAAGAGACCCGTTCTAATCCTTGGCTTGCGGAGCTACAGCAGGAAATGTTCATCGAGATGAACCCTGCCGACGCCGCAGACCGTGGCATTCGTGACGGTGACAATGTCTTTGTTCATGGCCCTGAGGGCGCCAAAATCACGGTTAAGGCTATGGTCACACCGCGCGTTATTGCCGGTGAATGTTTTATGCCATACCACTTTGCAGGGGTGTTTGAAGGTGAAAGTCTCGCGAAAAACTATCCAGAAGGCACAGTGCCCTATGTGGTAGGCGAGTCAGCAAACACCATTTTAACCTACGGCTATGATGTTGTGACTCAGATGCAAGAAACTAAGTCCAGCCTCTGCCAAATCAGCAAAGCCTAACCTACTTGATGAGGAGATAAGCCATTATGGCAGTCATGAAATTTCTATGTGACACCAAACGCTGCATCGAGTGTAACGGTTGCGTCACTGCATGTAAGAACGAAAACGACTCCGCTCTCGAGTGGGGTATTCAACGTCGCCGCGTGGTGACGATTAACGATGGTCAACCGGGCGAAGCCTCGATTTCAGTGGCATGTATGCACTGTACCGATGCTCCTTGCATGGCCGTATGTCCGGCAGATTGTTTCTACCGTACCGACGATGGCATAGTGCTACACAACAAAGATACCTGTATCGGTTGTGGCTACTGCTTCTATGCCTGCCCGTTTGGTGCACCACAATTTCCGAAGAAAACCGCCTTCGGTAGCCGCGGTAAAATGGACAAGTGTACCTTCTGTGCCGGCGGCCCAGAAGAAACCTTCTCCGAAGCCGAGCACAAAAAATACGGTGCCAACCGTATTGCTGAAGGCAAGCTACCTATGTGTGCGGAGCTTTGTTCTACCAAAGCACTGCTTGCGGGTGATGCGGAAGTGGTATCAAACATTTACCGTCAACGTATGGCCTCTCGAGGCAATCCTAACGTGATTTGGGGCTACAACCCAAAGACCGGTGAGATTAACTAAGCAGAGCGAGGGTTAGGGAGTGATCCCTAACCTCTGGCAAGGAGTGACAATGTTAAACAAACAGTTCAACAAATCACTGCGCAGTCTGTTTGCTCTGATGGTACTCGTGATGGGATTGGGTCTAGGTTCAGTGATGAGCGCAAACCCAGTACAGGCAAGCGATCAGCAATCGAGTCAACAACAGGCGAAAGCGCAAACCAGTGATGCCGATCTTTGGCGCGCGGTAAAAGCAGGCGATGCCGGCTATACCACCGCCAAAGGCGTAGAAACTGGCGTGTTGATTAATGTTGCCGGTAACCAAGGTAAAGAACTGAGAAATCAATATATCACCCCGATTATGGCCTTAGCCGTTACGGGCGTGTTTGGTGCTTTCTTATTGTTTTATCTGGTGAATGGCCCCTCAAAACTCAGCCACGGCTTCTCGGGCAAGATGGTTGTTCGTTGGTCAAAGGCGGATCTGTGGATCCACTGGATCATGGCAATCAGTTGTCTAGCGCTGATGTTTACTGGCTTAACCATTATGCTCGGTAAGCATGTAGTGCAAGAACTGCTAGGGCCGGATCTTTGGGCACCGCTGATCTACGGCAGTAAAACCATCCACGATTGGGCAGGTCCCATCTTTATCATGGCTTGGATTGTCTGTGTGGTGAAATGGATGCCACTGCAAACCTTTAAGATGTACGATCTAAAATGGTTTTTAGTGGTCGGGGGCTATATCAACTTTGGTCCTTTCAAAGGTAAACATCCCGATAGCGGCTTTGCCAACGCCGGTGAGAAAATGTGGTTCTGGACACTGACCCTATTTGGGTTGTTTATCAGTGTGTCCGGCATCATGTTGGTTTTACCCGGCTTAGACTTACCCCGTGAAGCCTCGATGGGCGCGCTGCTGATCCACTCGATCAGTGCCGTTATCCTGATTGCCTTTACTATTGTGCATATCTGGATGGCGACCGTGCTCAGCGAAGGCGGTATGGAGTGTATGAAGTCAGGCTATTGTGATGAAAACTGGGCAATCCAGCACCACAATTTATGGTATGACGAAATCAAAGAGAACGGCAATTTAAAATATAAAGACTAAATAACTCATGTTGTTAGTCCCTCAAACACCTCGCTCAGCGGGGTGTTTTTTTATAGCAGAACAATAATCCAAACAAAGCATTAACATAAGAACCATTACCCCTGCTATTTCCTGCTCCAATGCAGCCACACAAACTATGAGCGAGTTAACGCTTTTGAATAATGAGCCGTCATTTCAGGACTGCAAACTGTTCTAGATCAATTCCGACCCAATCCTTTCCTACTATAGTGCCGGCACGCGCGATGATTAACGGTAAACAAGATGATTTTATTATCTTTTCCACCTCAAAACGTCACTTTTTGATAACAAGTTACCCCCCTCGAAAAGCCGCGCTATTTCAACAAACATTACCCCTAATTCAGGAGTCAGCATGAAGCAACAACCCAGCGATTTATCCCGTCGCTCTTTGCTTAAAGCGCTCACCGTTGGCAGTGTAGCCGGCGCCGCAATTGCCGCCACCGGCATCAGCGCAGCCCAAGCCAGCGAGAGCAGCAAGGTAACTAAAAATGAAGCTCAGGGTTACCACGAAACTGCGCACATTATCAGCTATTACGATAGCCTGCGTAGCTAATCTAGGAGAAGTCAGCGATGAAGTTAACTCGCAAGTCCGATGTCGCCCAAGTGGCAGACAAACCGACGTTAGGCATTAGCCGTCGTCAATTTATGAAGCAAGCAGGTATTGCTACCGGTGGTATCGCAGCCGCTTCTCTGATGGGCACTGGCATGATGCGCCGCGCCGAAGCCAAAGACGTGCCACACGATGCGCCTATCGAAGTTAAACGTACGATTTGTAGTGCCTGTGCCGTGGGTTGTGGTCTGTATGCCGAAGTACAAAATGGTGTCTGGACGGGTCAAGAACCTGCATTCGATCACCCCTTCAATGCCGGCGGTCACTGTGCAAAAGGTGCCGCACTGCGTGAGCATGGCCACGGTGAAAAACGCCTGAAATACCCAATGAAATTGGTTGATGGCAAGTGGAAAAAAATCTCTTGGGAAGATGCGATTAACGAAGTGGGCGACCAAATGCTCAACATTCGTAAAGAATCTGGCCCAGACTCTGTGTACTTCATGGGTAGCGCTAAGTTCTCTAACGAAGGCTGCTATATGTACCGCAAACTGGCGGCCATGTGGGGGCACAAACAACGTCGACCACTCAGCTCGTATTTGTCACTCTACCACGGTAGCCGGTGTTGCTAACACTTGGGGTTACGGTGCGCAAACTAACTCTTTCAACGACATTCAGAATGCCAATGCTATCTTCCTGATCGGGGCAAACCCAGCGGAAGCGCATCCAGTATCTATGCAACACATTCTGATCGCTAAAGAGAAAAACAACGCGAAAATCATCGTTGTTGACCCAAGATTCTCTCGCACTGCGGCCCACTCAGATCTGCACTGCGCGATTCGTCCAGGTACCGACATTCCCTTTATCTACGGTATGTTATGGCACATTTTCGAAAACGGTTGGGAAGATAAAACCTTTATCCAACAACGCGTATTCGAGATGGAAACCATTCGTGAAGAAGCCAAAAAATTCCCACCTAAAGAAGTGGCAAATATCACTGGCGTGAGCGAAGAAGTGGTTTATCAAGCCGCTAAACTGATGGCGGAAAACCGTCCGGGTACAGTGATTTGGTGTATGGGTGGTACTCAGCACCACGTAGGTAACGCTAACACCCGCGCTTACTGTATTCTGCAATTAGCCCTAGGCAACATGGGCGTATCTGGCGGCGGTACTAACATTTTCCGTGGTCACGATAACGTACAAGGCGCGACTGACTTAGGTCTGTTATTCGACAACCTGCCTGGCTACTACGGTTTAACCTCAGCCGCTTGGACTCACTGGACCCACGTATGGGATCTGGATATGGAGTGGGTGAAGAGCCGCTTCGATCAAACGCCTTATCTAGGTAAAGATCCTATGACCACGCCCGGTATTCCCTGTTCTCGCTGGCACGATGGCGTGTTAGAAGACAAGAGCAAGCTGGCTCAGAAAGACAATATCCGTATGGCCTTCTTCTGGGGTCAATCGGTCAACACTGAAACCCGTCAACGTGAAGTGCGTGATGCCTTAGACAAGATGGACACAGTAGTGGTTGTCGACCCATTCCCAACAATGGCGGGTGTTATGCACCGTCGTAAGAATGGCGTGTATCTGCTACCCGCAGCGACTCAGTTTGAAACTCAAGGTTCAGTATCTAACTCAGGCCGTTCCATCCAATGGCGTGAGAAAGTCATAGAGCCACTGTTTGAATCTAAAACCGATATCGAAATCATGTACCGTTTAGCGCAAAAACTCGGTATCGCCGAGCAGTACACTAAACGCATCGCCAAAGAAAATGATTTACCTGTGATTGAAGACATCACCCGCGAAATCAACCGCGGTATGTGGACCATCGGTATGACGGGCCAAAGCCCAGAGCGTCTGAAACTGCATACCCAAAACTGGGGCACCTTCAGCAACAAGACACTCGAAGCAGCAGGCGGCCCAGCGAAGGGCGAAACCTACGGTTTACCTTGGCCATGTTGGGGCACGCCAGAAGCTAAACACCCTGGCACCCAAATTCTGTATAACCAATCCAAACACGTTAAAGACGGCGGCGGTAACTTCCGCGCTCGTTATGGCGTTGAATACAATGGCAAAAACCTGCTGGCTGAAGGCACTTTCTCTAAAGGTGCCGAGATCCAAGACGGTTACCCAGAGTTCTCCGACAAGCTGCTCAAGCAACTCGGTTGGTGGGATGACCTGACAGCGGAAGAAAAAGCCGAAGCCGAAGGCCGCAACTGGAAAACCGACCTATCAGGCGGTATCGTGCGCGTGGCAATCAAGCACGGTTGTATTCCATTTGGTAACGCTAAAGCCCGTTGTATCGTTTGGACCTTCCCAGACCAAGTGCCAGTACACCGCGAGCCGTTATACACGCCGCGCCGTGATTTAGTGGCTAAGTACCCAACCTACGACGACATGCAAGTACATCGTCTGCCAACGCTGTACAAGTCTATCCAAGACAAAGACTTAAGTGGCAAGTACCCACTCGTCCTGACCTCTGGTCGCTTAGTGGAATACGAAGGTGGTGGTGAGGAGTCTCGTTCTAACCCATGGCTGGCTGAGCTTCAACAGGAAATGTTTGTTGAGATAAGCCCTGCAGACGCAGCCGACCGCGGTATCCGCAACGGTGAGTTTGTGTGGTTAGAGGGCGCCGAAGGTGGCCGCATTAAGGTACAAGCCATGGTAACGCCACGGGTTAAACCGGGTGTGACCTTTATGCCTTACCACTTTGCGGGTGTGATGCACGGTGAAAGCTTAGCGCCTAACTACCCTGAGGGCACTGTGCCTTACGTTATCGGTGAATCCGCTAACACGGCACTGACCTATGGTTATGACCCTGTGACTCAAATGCAGGAAACCAAAGCGTCGCTCTGTCAGATCGTTAAAGCGTAAGTGCAGCTTAAGCTAGGAGAATTGCCACTATGGCTACAATGAAATTTTTGTGTGATACCAAGCGCTGCATCGAATGTAACGGCTGTGTCACCGCATGTAAAAACGAAAACGACTCCGCTCTCGAGTGGGGTATCCAACGTCGCCGCGTAGTGACTATCAACGATGGTCAACCCGGTGAAGCGTCAATCTCTGTCGCCTGTATGCATTGCTCAGACGCGCCATGTATGGCCGTTTGCCCAGCAAACTGCTTCTACAGAACCGAAGACGGCATTGTGCTACATAACAAAGATGCCTGTATTGGTTGCGGTTACTGCCTGTACGCCTGTCCATTTGGCGCACCACAGTTTCCGAAAAAAGGTGCCTTTGGTAGCCGCGGTAAGATGGATAAATGTACCTTCTGTGCCGGCGGCCCAGAAGAAAACCACTCAGAGGCAGAGCACCAGAAGTACGGTTCAAACCGTATTGCCGAGGGCAAACTGCCAATGTGCGCAGAACTATGTGCCACTAAGGCCCTGTTAGCGGGTGATGCAGAAGTGGTTTCTAACATCTTCCGTGAGCGTGTGGCTTACCGTGGTGCTAAAAACGCGGCTTGGAATTAATTCAGGTCACAGGATCTGTCCACAGACTTAGCTTGGCGCCTGCTGGCAGGCGCCACTAAGCGAGAGAGGATGTATGATGAACAAATGGTTCAAACACATAGGTTTAGCCATAGCACTGCTGTTTAGTGCCGTGTGTCTAGCCAATGGTGGTGATGAACAGGCGCTCCAACCTCAAGCCTCTGATGCCCAAATTTGGGCACAGCTGAAGGACGGCGCCACGGGATACACTACCTCCCAAAGCGAGTTCCACGCGCAGCCGATCAATACCTATGATCTGCGGGTGCTCGAACTGCGTAGCGACTGGTTAGCGCCGGCGTTAATGGCGGCGTTATTCGGCATGATCATTATCTTTGTCTTATTTATCAAGGTGAACGGCATCTCCAAGCTACACCATGGTTTTTCGGGCAAACTAGTGCATCGCTGGTCTAAGTTTGACGTTTCAATCCACTGGTTAGGCGCGATCCCGTGCTTAATGTTGATTTTAACGGGCTTAACTTTATTAGCGGGTCGCTTCTTCTTCCAACCTTGGCTCGGCGAAGGCATCTGGGAAGCGATTGTCTATGGCGCTAAGCAAATCCACGACGTGATGGCCATTCCGTTTATGATCGGTTGGGCATTGATGACAGTGTTATGGGCGAAGAACCAGCTGCCAAAAATGTACGACGTGAAGTGGTTCCTGGTTGTCGGTGGTTACATCAACTTTGGTCCATTCAAAGGTAAGCACCCTGACGCTGGTTTTGCCAACGCCGGTGAGAAAATGTGGTTCTGGGCCTTTGCCCTGTTCGGATTAGTGATTTCTGCCTCTGGCATGTTGTTACTCTTCCCAAATCTTTTCGAACCAAGCCGTACATTAAGCTTGATCGCACTCGTGCTACACTCAGTGAGCGCTATCGTGATCTGCGCCTTCTCTATCGTGCACATCTTTATGGCAACGGTAATGTCTGAAGGCGGTATGGAGTGTATGGTGTCTGGTTATTGTGATGAAAACTGGGCAACTCAACACCACAACCTGTGGTACGACGAAATCAAAGCCAATGGCACTTTGACATATAAAGAGTAAAAGTCGCTGAAAACAAAACCTCCACAGCAGTCTGTGGAGGTTTTTTTATGGGTCGAAACTGAGCCAATCGGCCAAGTGTTTAGAAGCGATACATCACAGAGACACCGAGGTTTCTTGGGTCGATGATCGCCGCATAACCGTCGGGATAACTGCGGCCTGCAGGTTCATTCACTGTCATTGCTTGCTCATCAAATAAGTTGTTCACAAAGCCGCTGACTCTCCAGCTATCGGTTTGATAATCGAGGCTTAAGCGGGCAACCACATAGTCGCCTGCAACCCGTGATTCGGTATTATTGATATCGGCAAAATATTCACCCACATAGTTGCCTGAAAAACCAAAAGAAAACGCATCGCCCAACCAGTATTTTAATCCCGCATTGGCAGTAATATGCGGCGCCGAGTTCAGCTGATTACCGATAATGTCACCATAGCTAGGATCCGCTTGTTTGATTTCGCTTTCCAGTAAACCAACGCCCGAAATAAACTGCCAGTTATCACTGAGCATAGCACTCAACTCGGCTTCGATACCGTAGGTAACGGCTTTATCGATATTGGTAATTTTGCGGGCGCTGTTAGAGGCTTGGTAACCATCAAAATCGTTATAGAAGAGGTTGGCACTTAAGTTAACATTACCATTCACAAATACGCTACGACTGCTGAGTTCATAGGTATTGACGTACTCTTCGTCGTAGTAGTAATACTCACTTTCGGCTAACGACAGTGCACCACCGCCCGAGTTATAACCACGGCGAACACTGGCCGCTAGGGTTGTGCTGTCATTCAGCGCATATTGCAACACTAGCTTCGGCAGGGTGACGGTATTGGCATCATCGAGTTTTTCCTGCAATTGGCTGCCCTGATAGCGCATATTGAAGTTACGCAGCTGCTCCTCACGCATCACGCGGCCACCGACAGTGACCCAGACTGACTCGGCGAGCCCATAGGTCATTTCACCGTAAATGGAGGTGGACTTAGTGCTGTCATCACCACTGTAGACAGAGCTACCGGTACTGCCAAAATCTTGGCTACGTTTAAAATAGGCTAAACCCACAAAGCCGTTGAAATCCTTATCCTTGAGGCCAAAACTGTATTTACCATCGACGGTATAACTCTCGTCCTTCATATCCACATATTGCTGGGCAGTGACGAGCGCCTCATAGGATTCAAAGCCCCAGTCATAGTCCATATAGGCGACGATAAGATCTAACGCGCGCCCTTCACCGAGGTCATAATCTGCTTTCACTGAATGAGTCGTGGATTTAGTCTCGATATAACGCTGAAAAATAGGCTTAAAAGCCCAGGGATCGTCACCGGTAAAGTAGTTACGCCCAGAGTCACCCTTCTCATCATTGTATGAAAAGCTGTAGAGCACTTTGAGATCCTCAATCGCACTTGGCTCCCACAGGAATTTACCGAGCCAGCGATTGGTAATGAGTTCATTTTGATCAAAAGTCGCGGGATTAGTCTCGTACTCCAACCCTTTGTTATAGGTTTCACCCGTGACATTTTGGCCACTCACCCTAAATGCCAATTCATCATCGAGGATCGGACCGGAGAGCATCACCGCACTGTCGATAAAGTTATCTTGATTGCGATAACCGACACGGGCGGCCCCTTGCCAATCGA
Organism: Shewanella sp. HN-41; assembly: GCF_000217915.1. Classification (GTDB taxonomy): domain Bacteria; phylum Pseudomonadota; class Gammaproteobacteria; order Enterobacterales; family Shewanellaceae; genus Shewanella. Next base: position 17,724 of record NZ_AFOZ01000046.1, read on the forward strand.
AGGTAGGATCTTCGGTTTTAATAAACACGGTACCACCGATACTGTTACGACCATTGATCGTCGATTGCGGCCCGCGGAACACCTCTATTTGCTGAATATCCCACAGGCCAGTATCGCCAGTTAAATCGGCAACGAAAGGCTCGGCAACGCCATCGACTAAGGTTGATACCCGCGCCCGAGCGCCACCGGTAAAAGAGTTAAATCCAGAGGCGGAGCCATTACCAGAAACACCACGAATATCGGGTACAGAACCCGATAACACCACCACGTTAGGTACTTCAGATAATGCATCCGAGGTAGACTGGTATTGGCCGCTATCGAGAGTATCCTTATCAATCACAGAAACCGAGGAAGTAGTATCCTTTAAACTGCGCTCAATCTTCTCACCATAAACAGTAATTTTTTCAATTGGCTCGCTCGATTCAGCATCCACGCCTGCATAAGCTGAAGATATCAGTAAACTCGAAACCATTGCGGCAATTGCACTTTTCTTAAACGCCCTACATTCCATAAAAACCTCGACGGCAATCATTGATAAAATGGTGTTAGCTTGAAATGCCGACAATCTACATTAAAACAACCTTAAAACCAAATGATAACCAATATCATTTACGTTCAAATTATAACTTTGTGACTGATCGCAGATTCGAGGGAGATGACAGGGAAAAGACTGTGCCGAGGGATTAATGCTATTCGGTTTGATAGAGGGTCAGAGACATTTATCAACATTTGTGAGTTTTGCAGTCTGCCTCATAATCGCTTTTTGAGCAGTTAATAGGCTGTAGAGTGACTGCTATGCCTGCTTTATTTTCACCATGAAAACCAATCAACTGAAAATTTTTTGAACTTTACTTATATGACATATAACAGCTAATGCACTATCCCAATTAACATGACAAAAACAACTCCTTTTAAAACATATAGCTACAACAAAACCATTCAAAATCTCACCTTAAGGTAGTGAGAACCAAAGCGTTAAAATGGTTGCAATGTGTAATTTCGTTATACCACTTCTTGGTTTTACCCCAGCAGGCCACCATATTGAACAATGCAAAAACCAGCACATTGACGGCGTGGCCCTCAGTGTTTGCGAGTATTTTATTGATCATTATCGGTATTTCCTCCTATCGGAGGCTTTACCGAATTCAATGACACCTGCAGCAGACTTGTCAGCAATACCCAATAGCGGAAACCTTTACCAAGGTGCGTGAATCGTTCTTCGAGTTGCGCTTAGCCGCATTAGTCCATAACACTGACGCTATCATCGACTTCCATGTAATGCCAACACACTGTATTACTCGTGAACATCATATTCGTACTGGATACGTTAAGCGGCACAATTGTCACATTTAGTTCACAGCCTAACTTTATATTACCTGCCAACAACATAGCCAATCACTTTAAGAATCGGGATATAGAGATGAAGAATGTGCTCGTTACCTCAGGCTTGTGCCTGTCAGTTTTGCTACTGAGTGCTTGTAATTCGGATGATAAAGACATCATCAGCCTGACGACACAAACCACATTAATTGGCGGAGATAGCCACTGCTGGATGGGTGGCACTCGCACGGATTCAGGTCTCGATAGCAACGATAATGGCAAGCTCGACACTAATGAAGTGGTTGATAGCAGCTATGCATGTAACGCCGACCTTTTTACTGATAAAGCGGTCAAGTTACCTTTCACTGTGCTGCGCGATGATTTAGACAATGGCGCTATGCCCGGTACTAAATTTGAAATTCGTAACGGCGGTTATGGCTCTGATGCTGCGTCCAATCCCAATAACCCTATTCAATTTTATGCCCTCACCGATCGCGGTCCGAACGCCGATTACACTGGCAGTTTAGGCAAAGGCAAAATGTTTCCAACACCGGACTACACGCCACGTATCGGTTTATTTGAACTCCAAACCAATGGCACCATCACTAAGGTCAAAGACATCTTATTTAAACGCCCTGATGGCAGCTTGATCACAGGACTCCCTAATAGCAGTGGCCTTGGCGGCACAGGAGAAATCCCCTATGACGCAGCAGGTGAAGTCATTCGCCAAGATATGAGCCAGCCTTACAATGCCCAGACCAACCCCATCAAACTCGATGATTATGGGTTAGATTCTGAAGGTCTTGCCGCCATGGACGATGGTAGTTTTTGGGTCAGCGATGAGTATGGTCCACATATAGTGCATTATTCGGCTGAAGGGGTAGAAATAGCGCGGATTAATCCTTTCCCGAACGATACACGTAACTTATATAGCCTGCCGGCAGAGTTTGCTCATCGCCGTGCCAACCGCGGGATGGAAGGGCTGACCATCACGCCCGATCAATCAACACTGGTGGGCATAATGCAGTCAACCATTTCTAATCCCGATAAGAGTGTCAACAATAATACCCTGACTCGAATCGTGACCATCAATTTAGCGACAGGCGTGATAGGCCAATATTTGTATCAGCAAGAAATTGCCCAAAACTCGAACTCTGCGATCCTTGCCTTAAGTAACAGCCAATTTTTAGTGTTAGAACGTGATGGCAAGTTTTTCAATATCGACACCGATGTGATGAAACATGTGTATAAAGTAGATATCAGCGGCGCGACGGATCTCGAGACCGTCACAGCACAGGCCGATATCGCCCAAGATGCGGCGCTAGGATTAACCATTAAAGGTAAAACCTTAGAACAGGTAGCCCTAAGCGATGGTTGGGAGGCACTTGCAGCCAATGGCATCATACCCGTGGCAAAATCACTGGTGCTAGATATGGCCGCCAAAACACAATATCCCCATGACAAAATGGAAGGTTTGTGGCTAATTGATAATAAACGTTTGGGTGTGCTAAATGACGACGACTTTGCCACATGGAGCAATAACAACACCTTAGAACAGAAATATCTCGATAGTGCACAAAGTGATATCGACGGCAACACTCTGTATATCGTCGATGACTTACCCTTATCGGCTGATAAATAACCATTGAGTATTCCGTTTTATGAGCCATCACAGTCTCTAGTGGTGGCTCAGAACAGACTCAATTTTTGGCAGACGTCGTTCCACATTACTTAGAGATTAATCGATGAAAACAGCTTCACGCGTGATAATGTCATTAACGTTATTCCCAAGTGCCCTGCTCGCTTCATGTGGAGCACAAGCAAACCCCGTTGAAACATCAAGGGAATATAAGCTGCTGCTAGACCCAAGCCACTTTAACTATGCCACTCAAAACACAACCGCCAATCACTATCTAGCGGATGCGAAACAAGCCATTAGCAACGCAATTAGTCGTAATGTCACTGGCTCTTGGGCATTAACCCAAGCGCGCCAAGTGGCCTTCTATGACACCCCAACAAGTTGTCAGTTAAAGCAATTAGGTTATATCTTTCGTGACCGAATTAGCGACGATAACAGTGAAGTGACACTGAAATTTCGCAGCCCCGATCGATTTATTGCTGACTTCGAAGATCTCAGCTCGCCCGATAATCAAGCCGAAACTAAACTCGAAGCCGACATCAGCGCCGATAACAGCAATGGCATTCGCATCGTGTATAGCCATTCGACCACCACGCCAAATACCCGAACGCTAAATGATATGGCCGATGTAAATAGTCACTTTTCAGGTTTTGCTAACGCTTACGGCTTAAGTAACAATCTCACACTCGCCAAAGTCGGTGGCCTTACGATTAACGAATATGTGTTTGAAGGCAGTGAAATCGATTTAGGTAGCATAGACGCCTCACTCGAACTCACACTGTGGTATACCAGCTCCCCAAGTGCCTCGCAGCAACCCGTGATTGCCGAAGTGTCCTTTAAATATAAAGATCCCAATGGCAATTACACCGCCAAAGTCGTGCAAAGAGCCAAGCATGCCTTTGAGGCTATGGCGCAATTGAGTGCATGGAATTCAACAAGTTCACTCACTAAGACAGTCTTTATCTATGCAGCAACACCCAATTTTTGCAGTCAATAGCGACACGCAAATCAACGTAGTTAACACTACGGCAAACCGCAAGGCTTGCTTGTAGCAACAAGCCTCTATGTTAGCCAGCTTCAATAGCACAACCGCTCGCAGGTACCCAGCGTAACTACAAGGATGTGATGAAGATCTTCACTATTGCTACTCTCCTATTACTGCTGACAGTAAGCTTGGCAGCAAGCAGCAGAGAACAATGCTGAGGCGTTATTTCTACTGGGTAGAGCCTACCTTCTCGGCCGCGGCGTCATGCAAGACAATGCCAATCAATACTATGAACAAGCCAGAGCCTTAGGTTCTACCCGTGCCAGCCATAATCTAGGCTGCATGGCGCTGGATAATGATCGAAAAACGCAGGCCATCCTCTTTTTAGAAGAAACGCTAGTGCGTGGTCTTAAGCTACCGACCTTATACAACCTAGGACGAGCACACAGTCCGGCAGATCCCTGCTCAGGGTTTTATCTAGCGAAAGCAATCGCAGCGGCACAACAAGCGGGGAGTTACTTTGGGCAAGCCTTTGAACTCACCCGATAACCTCTATCTGAATAATGCCTCACGCGAGTTTCTACGCGCTTACTTAATGGCAATCCAAAGTGTCGGCAATGAAAGAGAAGGTCTCGACATCCCGCAATTACGCCAGCAAGCCATAAAGTGGCTGGCATTGGGTATGGCAGCGTGGACCAACTATGGCGCACTGCTGTTGAATGAACAGATATTTAATACGATTGGTATTACTTATCTTGCGCTTCCCTAGCCCAATATCCTGCCAGCATGGCGCCTGATAGGTTATGCCAAATCGAAAATATCGCGCTGGGGATGGCAGAAATAGGGCTGAAAAACTTGATACACAGAGCCGTAGCTAGGCCGGAGTTTTGTAGACCAACTTCGATGGAGATGGTTTTGCAGACGGTATGGTTAAAGCCTAATAAACGGCAACATAAGTAGCCTAATACGAGGCCAAGACCATTATGTAAGAACACTGCTAACAAAATAATGGGGCCAACTTTATCAAACTGGTTGGTATTTAACGCCACGATAATGGTAATCGCCATGACGATTGCCAAGATTGAAATCAACGGCAATGCGGGAGCGACCTTGGCCACCAGCGATTTAAAGAAATGGTTGATGATCACGCCCGCGCTAACGGGGAACAGCACTATTTTCACTAGGCTCAGTAGCATGTCGGTGAAGGGAATATCGATCATTTCGCCAATCGACAGCTTAATAATCAGTGGCGTTAATACTACGCCCGCCAAGGTTGACAGTGCCGTCATAGTTATCGATAAGGCCACATCGCCTTTTGCCAAATAGCAGACCACGTTTGAGGCAGTGCCGCCCGCTACGCTGCCCACCAACACCATGCCTATGGTGAGGTCCCTATCTAATCCTAATAACTGGCTGATCAATAATGCGCTGAGCGGCATGACCGAAAATTGCAGTATCAGCCCAGTCATCACTGCACGCTTTTGTTTGAATGCATTAGCAAAATCCTGCAGATCTAAGGTGAGCCCCATAGAGAGCATGATGATCACTAACAGCGGCACTATGGCGGATTTAAGCTCTGTAAACCCACTCGGCATCAAATAAGCAGTCACGGCACCTATGAGTGCCAACAGCGGGAAGAAGCGGTTTACGTTTGCCAACATAGCAAGCCCTTTAGTTATTTTTATCGCTCGGATGATGACAGCCGTACCTCGGATAGACAAGCGCTAATCCGTCAGCAGCAAAAGTGCAGAATGGTGATTTTTTAATCTCCACATTTCGACTGGCACCTTAAGTTAACTCCCCAAATTCACAAAGAATTCCACCTCAAAGTACATGATGAAAGTGCATTCTCGATCACTAAAACATGATCCGCTTAACAAAAAGCCCGTGATTTCCTTGTTAGGAAACCGTAACTTATAACCAGTTCACGTTTTAACAATTGCATACGAGTTAATCTAATTGCGCTAGGTGGTCGTGAATTACCTAAAGCAATTTCGGTGTTTACGGTTAGCACTCACAGATAGGAATCGTTATGTCTTCAATTATCCAAACGCTCAGCGGCGCTATTGAAATGCCTTATCAAGCGAATATTACCGTCCCTAACTGGATGCTCAGCTCGATGGAACGAGTCATGCAGTACTACGTCGATAAAAATCTTCGCCTCGATACGCTTTCCGCAGAAATGATGCCGGCCCCAGTCGAGGGTAAAAAGTACATGCTTTATGCCCATGTGCCTTTCTGTCATACACTCTGTTCTTACTGCACCTTCCACCGTTTTATGTTCAAGGAAGACAAGGCACGCGCCTATTTCATCTCGTTGCGCAAAGAGATGGAAATGGTCAAAGCCTTAGGCTATGACTTTGAATCTATGTACATTGGCGGCGGCACCACCACAGTGCTAGAAGACGAACTCGCCCGTACCATCGAATACGCTAAAACCCTGTTCCCAAGTATTAAAGAGGTTTCCTGCGAGTCCGATCCGCAGCATTTAGATAGCCCAGGCTTTAAGCAACTCAAGGGCTTAGTGGATCGCATGTCCATCGGCGTGCAAAGCTTTAACGATGGCATTTTAAAAATGACCGACCGCCTCGAAAAATTCGGCACAGGGCAGCAAACCTTCGACAAGATCATGGCGGCTAAAGAGCTGTTCCCCATTATCAACGTCGACCTGATTTTTGGCTTCCGCGGTCAAACCGATGAAGTCATCCAACATGACTTAGATATGGCCTCGCGCCTCGACCCGAGACAGATCACCACCTATCCGCTGATGATTACTCACCAAACTCGTAAGAGTGTTAAGGGTAAGCTAGCAGCGCCACAGGCGGATATGGCGAACCAATATCGTCAGATTTTGAACAGTCTAAATGGTCAATATAATCAGTTATCTGCATGGGCCTTTGGTAAGGCGAATGACGAAGGCTTCGACGAATATGTTATCGACTACGATGAGTATTTAGGGGTTGGTTCAGGTTCATTTAGCTTCCTGAATGACACTTTATACGTCAACACCTTCTCCCTGCGTAAATACCAAGAACGGATCGCCGCAGGCAAAATGGGCGTCGAACAACAGAAAAACTACAGCAAAAAGGATGTGATGCAATATCGCTTCCTGCTGGGCATGTTCTCCGGTCGTCTATCACGCAAATATTTCCGCGAAACCTTTGGCGTCAATCTAGACTGGGCCCTGTTGAAGGAAATGACTTCGATGAAGGCGATTGGCGCGATTAAAAATGACCCCAGCGATCCCGACAATCTGATCGTCACAGATAACGGCAAGATGATGGGGCTGTTGATGATGAAAGAGTTTTACGCCGGCATGGATAACGTGCGCGCCCAGCTACGTAAACCGCTCAAACCCTGTGATATGTAATACTTATTGATGATTATTGATAAAAATTAAACAGGCCCTTTCGAGGGCCTTTTTGTTAACTCGGTTTAAAGGTAGCCTTACCTTAATGCTAGCGTTGAGTACATTCCCAGTCATAAAGGAGTATTGGTTATGGGGTTTAATGAGCAAGAAAAACACGCCCTATTGGCACTCAAAGGCGTTGGCCCGACGGTCATAAAACGCTTTGAAGAAATCGGTATTAGCTCACTCGCGCAGTTGGCCGAGCATGAGGTCGAAGATATCGCCAACCTAGTCGCCAGTATGTTGCGCACCACTTGTTGGAAAAACAGCCCACAGGCACGCAATGCGATCGCTGCGGCCATCGAACTCGCCCGCGCACAATAATCTATCCCATTAATGCTAAACACATCCAACAGGGTTGAGGAGTTCATTCCTGCACACTTAGTCATATCTCTTTTCGCTATCGTTTTACTGATCTACGGGAAAGGTGTCTTAGGCAACGACAGCCGTTTTGGCGATGCCAATACTCATCACCCTAAGGTATCAATCCCAGTCTAATCTTCCCAATGCACTGCTGCATTCATTTCTGTAGCAAGCTGGGGTATGCTGCAAGCATTCGATAAAACGGTAGTAATAAATAGATGCAAGATGTGGCCTTAGTATTAGAGGGCGGCGGCCTGAGGGCGATTTATACCGCTGGTGTGTTAGATGCCTTTTTGCAGCAGTCACTCAACTTCAATTATGTGATTGGCGTATCGGCGGGTGCCATTTATCCCGTCTCCTATGTCTCACGTCAATTTGGTCGCAATCTTAAAATTCAGCAGCAATATCTCAATGATAAACGCTATATGGGTATGCGCTATTGGCTGACAACGGGCAATTATGTCAACACTGACTTTACCTATCGCCGTATGGCCTATGAGTTACTACCATTTGATTTTAAAACCTTTTTAACGAGTGGAACCGAATTTAAGGTCGGCGCATTTAACTGCAACACAGGGAAAACCGATTACTTCGGCATGGCAGATTTTCAGGAGCACGATAAATTACTCGACGTGCTTATCGCCTCCTCTAGCCTGCCGTTTATGTCTAAACCCAGTGTGATCAACCAAAACTATTATCTCGATGGTGGCATCGGCGAACCTATACCACTAGCACAATCACTCAAGGACGGTTACGCCCGCCAAGTAGTGATCTTGACTCAAGACAAGCATTATCAAAAATCCGCGATGAAAATGAATTGGTTAGCCCGTAAAGCCTATAAACGGTATCCCGCCGTTGCCCGGGCGCTGAGTGAACGCCACCACCTTTACCATCAAACATTAACCGAGTTAGACCAAGCGGTTGCAGCTGATAATGCCTTTGTGATCCGCCCTGCGCAGCCACTTAATCTATCGAGGCTCGATCGTAATATCGATAAAGTGACCGCCGTGTATCACCAAGGGTTAGCCGATGGACAGGCGATTTTGCCCAAGTTACAAGCTTGGCTGAACACTGGGGCAGATGTTAGTTAGGGAGCGAGGCGCGGACGCTGTCGATAATCAGTTCACGCAACCATTTATGGCTGAGATCGTGCTCAAAATGCTTATGCCACATCAGCAGATACGCACCGGGGATCAGTTGAATTGGCGATGGTAAATACATAAGATCAAACGACTTCATCACCGCTAAGGCATAACGGGAAGGAGCGCAGAGAATTAAATCGCTCTGCTCACACAGGGCCAGCGCACTCTGAAAGTCCGTCATATTCACCGCAATATCCCGTTTACGCCCTTGGATTTGCAGCACATCGTCTAGCAACCAATGTTCCAAGCCACCAAAGGCGACCTGTAACTGGCGATAGCTTAAAAAGGTGTCGAGATTCCATTCCTGCGAAAGGGCAGGATGGTCACGGCGCATCAGGCACACTGTGTAATCCTGAACCAATTCAACATAATGGAGATCGTCCGGGATATGGTTTACATGCATGGGCGAACGTTCATCCCATTCGCGGCAACCTATGGCGAGATCGATATCGCAGCGCTGGAGTCTGTCCATGGTATCCAGCCGCCAGGTTTGGCAATTAATGCTCACACCGGGCGCCTGCGCTAAAAGCGAAGGCATAAAATGCGGAAAGGTCAGCGAATAGGTGGTTTCGACCAGATGCATCCGAAACTGGCGCTGACTTAAGGCGGGCTCAAAACTATCTGGTCGAGTAAATTGCGCTAATTGCTGTAAGCATTGGCGTAAGTCGGGCGCCAGCGACAGCGCCTTGGGCGTCGGCTTGAGACCGTAGGCGGTGCGCTCGAATAAGGGGTCATCAAACACTTCGCGCAGGCGAGTCAATTGCTTACTCACCGCCGACTGACTCAAATGCAGCCGCGCCGCCGCGGCCGTTACACTCTGCTCCTCGAGAAGAATTTCCAGCACGGGCAGTAAGTTTAAGTCTAAGCGTTTTAGCATTTAACCCCTCACTTTCAAGGGGTTCCACCTTAAATTTTGCGGCAATTTCATCAACAGCAGAGACAGTAAAATCACTAAAATCCCTGCCCACTGGCGCATATCTAAGGCTTCACCCACAATCAATACGCCTAATGATACGGCAACCACGGGATTGACCAAAGCCACCATCCCCATGATTTCTGGCCCTAAATTTCGCATTGACCAGAGCCAAGCCCAATAGGCCACCGCAGTATTGGCGGTCACCAGCCAGATGAGTGAAGGAACCACATCCATACTCGGCACCTGTGGCGGCCCCGCCATAAACCAGGCCAGCGGGATCAATATCAATCCCCCCAAGAGTAATTGCCAGGCGGTGAGCACTAAAAAATCGCCCACATCCCAGCGCTGCATCCAGCGGGAAGAGAAAGCAATCAGAGTCGTTGCGCTCAGCATACACAGGACACCAATCGGGTCGAGATCCGCCGAAGGATTAAGCAATAAAATCACTCCGCCGAGGCCCATTAAACCGAGCAATAACCACTTTACCCCCGGGCGTTTTTTATCAATCAGCCAAGCGAGGATCAAAAAGATCAGTGGCAATGTCGCCCCCAGCGTACCCGCCACGGCACCGGGTAGCCGATAGGCGCCAATAAACAGCAGCGCAAAGAAGGCGCCAATATTACAAAACGCCAGCAAGCTTAATTTAGACCATGCCAGCGTTGGCAAACGTGGACGCAGCATCAGCAGTAATATGCCCGCCGGCAGTGCGCGCCAAACCGCCACCCAGTAGGGCGACATATCCTGTAAGTAAAGACCCACCAGTGCATAGGTGGTCCCCCAAAACACCGGGGCGAGTAACGCAATCACAAACGGCATAATGACTTCTTAAAAAGTATCTTGATATTGAGATATATTACTTTGAGAGAATAAAACAGGCAAGTGCTGAGATAAGGTTAATATGGAAAAACAAAAATGGTCTGGCGTTCATGCCGCTTTAGATATGCGCCACGCAGAGCTGCGCTTAAGGCTTGTTTGCCATATAATCGGGCGTCACTTTTTATAGGCGGGCAAGCATGTTCCATATCGCACTCTATGAGCCAGAAATCGCACCCAACACGGGTAATATCATTCGCCTTTGCGCAAACAACGGCAGCCAGCTTCATCTAATTGAGCCTCTTGGGTTTGATTTTGAAGAGAAAAAACTGCGCCGCGCTGGCCTAGACTATGCCGATTTAACCAATGTGACTCACCATAAAAACTTCGATGCCTTCCTCGAAGCCATGGCAGGCAAACGCATTATGGCCTGCACCACCAAGGGCAGTCGCCCCCATACTGAGCTGAGTTTTGCCAAGGATGATGTGCTGTTATTTGGCCCTGAGACCCGCGGTTTACCTATGTCGATTATCGAGTCGATCCCAACCGAGCAGCGATTACGTATTCCCATGGCAGCCACCAGTCGCAGCCTCAACCTCTCCAATGCTGTGGCGATTATCAGCTACGAAGCTTGGCGTCAGCTCGGGTTTGAAGGCGCGATTTAATAGGTAGGAATACTGATTTAAATTGGCTGGACTTAACCAGCCAATTTTCCAATCACTAAGCCAAATCATTCAGCCATCAGCTCTGAAAGATTGCTTTAACTCAATTCACACCAAAGCCAAATAACTTTGGTCGTTAGGTATGCGGCATGAATTGTCATTGTTTCCCCTGCGACACGCCACCCTTTTATTTCACAAGAAGCATCCCTGAGGGCTCGACGGCGGCATCTGCAGCACACGGAAGTGTAAATGCCGCGTTCACATGGATGTGAAAGAGCGGCCATGCCGCCAACGGCCACAGTTGCAACAATGACAATCTTTACGACCATTAAACTGTTCATCCGACTAAAAAGCTAATGCCCCATTCCCTGTTTCTCACGACTGAACTAGCTCTGCTTGGTACTGGTCTGTTGACCCAATTTTAGTAATGCTACAAAGTGTCTACGATTTCTTTCGAGATTCAGAAGATTAAGTAAACCAGTGTGTTAATGTACTTGGTGTTAAATGGCGAACAAGCTTGGAATTGGGAAACGTATACGTTAAAAGCCGTTCACTATTGGACTACCTTAGTTGTGATATGTATAAAGTTTCACTGTCGGGTTATACAATATAATCATCTATAATGCGTGGGAATTGGATTCCAAGGTAGGGGCACTATGAATTTCAGAGATAGATTATTAAAAGCAATTCCGATTATAGCTACATGGTCTTTTAATTTTTTAATAGCCGTTCTCAAGATTTCAGTTGAGATATTAGTCTCTATTTTCATGGTGCTAGGGACGTTAATTGCAATGTCTAGCTCTGACCAGTCAGATGACGATGATGAAGATGAATTTATTAGTAAACACTCGAATGGTATTGGCGGTGTCAAAATTGACAATAAAAGCTATAGCGAGAGTCAGGCACGATCTGACTATCAAAGTGGCAAGTTTTGGGATAAATGACCACTTCTTTTAGCTAGGTAACTAAGGTATGGATAGCACCTACCAACCTTTAGACAGCTTCATCATTGGTGCACTATTAGTTAATAGGTTTGAAAAACGCGCATGCGTGTTTCCTGATAGTATCTTTGATAGAAAGATGATAAATTCTTTACAAACAGATAGTTAATTGTGCGCGCTTTTACTGTTCTAACAATGTAAACGCGCATGTGCACTAATAAACTGTTATAGGCAAATCTAGTCCGGATAGAATTTTAGGTCGTGGATGTCATGTCAATAAAGAATATACAAAAATTAAAGCAATTCGGTATCTTCCAAGATCATAAGAACAGCAATGCTAAAGATTTCGGAAAATACAATTTGTTCTATGGATGGAATGGAAGCGGAAAATCTACGCTTTCGGGTTTGTTTAGGTGTATCGAAGATAAAGCCACTTCAAGTAAATTTCCTTCTTCGGAGTTCACGGTAAACGTAGACAGCGGCACTGCTATCACACAAGCGAACATTGCGAATTCTGACCTAAACATATACACATTTAACCATGATTTTATTGATGAAAACATTTCATGGAATAGCATTGTAAAAAGTATATTGCTTGTTGATAAAGAAAAAATTGAAGAACGTGAAAAGTTAGAAAAGCTAAAAAAAGAACAAGAAGCGGATACTAAAGCACATAGCATAGAAGCTGAAGCAATAAGAAAACTTGATGACGCTATTTCAAAGTTTGGAACTGATAGCGCACGGCACATGAAAACCAGCCTTCAGTCAATTGATACAACAGATCGTTACTATCTTAATTACGATAAGCGGAAATTTGAAAACTTTATCAACGACAATCTAGAGGCAAGCAAGTCAGACGTTCCACTTCTTGATGAACAAAAAATTTTTGAATTAACCAATGCTGCCAAACCTGATCAAAAGTCCCCGATTAGCTTTAATTCTTATGCTATTAGTCAGGAAATTTTCACCAAAGCGAAAGAACGCCTTGATGACCTTTTGAAAACTAGCGTAGTTAGCCAAACTATTCAGCGGCTTGTTGATCATGGAGATATAAAATCTTGGGTAGAAACTGGTATTGACCTTCATAAGCGTCACGATACAAATCAGTGTGAATTTTGTGGCAGCACGATCACCAAAGAACGCATCAAACAGCTTGAAGCCCACTTTAATGATGATTACAAAGCCTTTCAAACTCGGCTTGAACGTGCTGACGTCTGGCTTTCCAGCCAATATATTCAACCCCCAACGCTACCCGCCGCAAGTGATTTTTATGATGAATTCAAAAATGGGTATAGCGAAGCATGTGCAGCGTTGGAAAAAGCTATCACAGACCTGAACAAAGAAATATCTGTCTGGCACACTGTATTGAGGGATAAGACTGCTAATTCGCTTGAAACTGCTCTAACGGTTGAAGTTATTAGTGAATCATCCCTGAAAGCGTTTAACAATGCCATGACCGCTATTGGCGTAGCTGTTGATAAGCACAATCATAAGTCAGGAAATTTTAAAGAAGAAACTGACAAAGCTAAGAGACAACTTGAACTTCACTATGCAATCACAGAAGTTAAGTCTTTCGGTTACCACAGCAAGAAAAATGAAGTTGTTGATCGTACAGGCTCAAATGATACGTTAAAAACCACTATAAACAGCCGAAACAGTGAAATTAGAAGCCTTGAAGATTCCTTATCCAACGAAGGCTTAGGGGCTGATCAGTTTAACGAATCACTTCACAAGTTTCTTGGTCGCTGTGAGTTAACCCTTCGTTTTAACCCAGTTAAAAAAGGCTATGAAATATTGCGGAACGATTCCGTTCCAGTAGAAGGAAATTTGAGTGAAGGTGAAAAAACGGCCATTGCTTTTGTTTATTTTATAACCAAGTTGAAAGAAAACGATAACAAGATGGAAAATACTATCGTTGTTGTGGATGATCCTGTTTCAAGCTTTGACTCTAACCATTTATTTCATGCGTATTCGTTTCTTCGTAGCAATTGTGACAAGGCAAAGCAGCTATTCGTATTTACGCACAACTTTACTTACTTCAAATTGATCCGTGATTGGTTCGAAGGTGTAAACCGAAATAGGAGAAGAAAGAACCCACCCAAAGATCCAAATGCGCTCTTTTATACAATTGAAGCCTCAACAGTCATTCCACGCCAATCAACGTTTAAAGATGCAGACTCAAGTTTGGTTAATTACAATTCAGAATACCATTATATATTTTCAAAACTTCATGCATACAAAGACAATCCAGCACTGTCACGTGATGAAGCCTTTTTAACCGCGAATCTCGCAAGAAAACTGCTTGAATCATTTTTTAGCTTCAAGTTTCCAAAGCACAGAAGTGATATTGCACAGCTTATGAGTTGTGGCTTGACCGGTTGCAAAATTACAGATGAAGCTACCAAAGAAAAGATTTATCGATTCATAAACAAATACTCACATAGCGCTGTTATTGAAATCAATGAAGATTCATCAGAAAACCTTTTAGGTGAAAGCCAAAATGTCATTGGTGATATTTTTAAGTGGTTGCATGAAGTTGACGAGACTCATTACAGCGAAATGCTCGAGGTTGTCGCATGATTAGTGAAAATGCGTATAACAAGCCACTACACGCGGAAACTTTACTCGCTTCGCTCCCAAAACTCCGTGATGGGTGGGGCGTTATATCCTTTAGGTGAAAAATGAAAGATAAAAAAGTTTTCAAGGTACCATTTGTCAAAAGTCATCCCTATCAATGGACGTGTCCTACATGCAAAATGGGAGTCTTGGAGTTGGTAAGTAACTCCTTTTTCTCAAAAGAGTCTGCCATGTCAAAGTCTGCACATGATCATCCTAACTGGGATCCTGAATGGATAGAGCTTGTGTTTTCATGTTTTTTTGAATGTTCAAATAGTAATTGCAAAGAAGTTGTGGCGTGCACTGGTACTGGAACCGTAGACTGGGATGTAGCTGTTGATGAATATGGGCACCAAATTCAAGAATATGATGAATACTTTAAACCGACTTACTTCCAGCCAACACTTCACTATTTTGACATTCCAGAACAAACGCCAAAGGAGGTGAAAAGTAGTATATTAACCTCATTTTCACTCGTATTGGCGAACTCTTCTTCAGCATCTAATCATGTACGTGTTGCCATAGAACTATTGCTTAATAATTTAAAAATCAAACGTTTTAGAACTAACAATGGTAAACGTTATTCTATTAATTTACATCAAAGAATAGAAAGTTTACCCAATAAGTATGCTCACTTAAAAGAGTTACTTTTAGCTATTAAGTGGCTCGGAAATGCTGGAAGTCATGCAAGTACACCACTGAGTCTTGATGACGTATTTGATGCTTACGAGATTCTTGAAGTCGTTTTGAATGATTTATACGAGAATAAAATAGAACTTGCTAGGAAATTAGCAAAAGATATAAATAAAAACCGCGGTCCTAAGTAATACGGTTATAACAAACGCTTCAAGAGGGATAGCTAACGCGCGGCATTTTTATCATGCGTTGGTTTTCGTGATTATGGTGTCATGCGGAAAGTTAGTAGCAGCGTTGTCAGCCCATTAAGCGGGCGTTATATGTCATTTAGGAAAGTTCGATGAAATGTCCCGTGTGTTCTGAGGAGTTTGGGTACTTACTATTGAAAGACCTGGAAAAAACAAAAAAGGAAACATTATTTCATTGCCCTAAATGCTCGCAAAAGCTTAGCAATTCATCACTATTAGAAATCCAAAGAAAAGTAAATTTCTGCATACATGGAGGACTAGTTTTTTTGATGGTAGTGCTTGGGATCGAATATATCATCCCTGGGGAGTCAATGAGCACGATTTCTACAATTTTAATAATGACTATTTGTCCTATATCGTTGCTTATAGGTTACTTACAAATGAAAAAGATGGACACAGCAGAGTATCGGAAGGCTGGTGAAAAAAATGCCATATAACAAATTTTATCGCCAGCATAAAACGCTGGCTGCGAGGTCAGCTCGCTTTTGTCCAAAATGAATCGTATAGCTATCAAGTCAAGATTGTACGACAAAGTTGTACCACAGACTCAAAACTGCCCGTTCGTGTATGAATGAGTAGGCTTAATCAGATGGCGCGATGGGCGTCATTTCTATCCCACGAAAGAGCTGATAGCGGTCAATATCATCGTCTAAATATTGGATATTTTGCGTCCACTGCCATGCGCCTTGGGATGATTTAGCCTCGAATAAGAGTTGGATCAAGGCGGAGCGCATATTGACCACGCCTTCACCCAAGAGGGAATAATCACCATTTTGGCGATATAAACTAAAGACTTGCTGTTTTTCCTGCGAGATACCATCGTAATAGGTCAATAGCACTTGCTCGCCTTGCTCCCTAAACCACCAAGTCTCGCTGTAGGGCGCGCGCGTACCCACACTCACAGATAAAATCAGCTGCCGCAGATCATGGGAGCAAAATCCATTCACTATGACTTGCTTAGGGATTTCCCCCGCCTTGGCCGCATCTCCCGTCCATTGTCCCGCTAACTTGGGGCAAAACTCGTTAAAACTGACCTTAGCGGCTAAGGCCGAAAGGGGAAACAAGCCTATAAGCCCACTGACTATGCCTAAACCTATGATAAATTGCCGATAATGTCGCCTAAATCCCATTGATTCCTCTCAATAACCGCACGCTAAATAACGGTATAAGTCCACTTACTATGGGCAAAAAATAAAAGGTCTGCAATGCAGACCTTTTTAATGGGTTAATTTAGCCAAAGCGTAGGCTAACGCCTTAGTTTTAAATAACTTGGCTTATTGGCCAAAGCCCATGGCTTTAATATCCACGGTTTGCACTTTGCCATACTTAGCGGCGATAGGGGCAATCTTAGCCGCGTTACCAATCAGCACAAATTGCAGATCTTTTTGCGGGAAGTAAGTTTTCACGAGTCTTTGGGTTTCTTCTAAGGTCAAACCATCCACCTTAGCTTGGAACTCGTTGATAAACTTATCATCGAAGCCATACAGATACATGCCAGATAATAATCCCGCCAGTTGGCCCGAGGTTTCAAACTTAGGTGGGAACTGGCCCTTCACATAGGCTTTAGCCGAATCAAGCGTTGCTTGATCTACGCCTTTCTCCCATAAACGTGCATAGGTTTTCAGTGCGAGATCAATCGCTTCTTGAGTGGTTTCCGTCTTAGTGAAAGTGCTGATAGTGAACACACCCGAGTCGGTATAAGGACTAAAACCTGAGCGTGCACCATAGGTTAAGCCAGCGTTCACCCGCAGCTCGTCGTTAAGCCAAGAGGTAAAGCGACCGCCTAAAATAGTGTTCACTACCGTTAAACCAACATAGTCTGGATTGTCACGACTAATACCTAAACCGCCGATCACAAAGGTGGTTTCGATAGCATCTGGCTTATCCACCAGCAAAACTTTAGCTTCGGTCAATTGAGGCAAGCCTTGGCTTAAGTCAGGTTGTACCAGCTTTTCGCTGCCTTTCCACTGACCAAAGCTTTGTGTCAGCTTGGCCTTCATGGCGGCAATATCAAAGTCGCCCACGACGGTAACCGCAGTATTGGCCGGTTGGTAGTAACTCTTATGGAAAGCGCGCAGCTGCGACACTGTCACTTGCTCAAGCGAATCGCTGTTACCCGAAGCCGCGTTGCCATAGGGATGGGCACCGAATACCAGCTTATCGAAGTAGCGACCAATCACCGCCCGTGGGCTTTCTTTATCTTGCTGTAACCCCGCAATCGCGCGTTGTTTGAGTTTATCGAACTCGGCTGCATCAAAGTCTGGCGTTAACATCGCCGCGCTAAATAAGCCGAGCATGACATCGGTATCTTTTGCCATAAAATCGGCACTGAGGTAACTGCCTTCTTTATCCGCTTCAGCACCTAAACTGGCGCCAAGAAAATCCACTTGCTGCTCGATATCCGCCTTAGATTTACCCGCCGCCCCTAACAACAAACCTTCTGCTGTCATTTGTGCCACGCCTGCGGTGGTGTCATTGACTGCACCCGCACGTACCACGGCATTTAAAGTGACTAAAGGCACTTCGCGCTGTGGCATTAAATACACAGTTAAGCCGTTATCCAGTACGAACTTGTCGTAACTTGGCATCACAAAGCTGCCAGTATCGACGCGTTTGGGTGCCGATGTCGCAGCACAACCCGCTAAAGCCAAACTTGTACCTAGGGCTAAAGCGGCCATTAACTTAGAAGGTTTTCCGAGTGATGCCATCTTAAGTGATTTCATTGTCATCGATTTCATTGAGAGGACTCCTCGTTTGCCGCCAGCACAGCTACAGTACGATTCGATTTACGTAAATAGGTTTGGGCAACACGTTGAATATCCGCTGGCGTCACCTTGTTATAGGCTTCTGGCGCATTAAATAGCTTGTCGTAACTGCCAAAATACATTTCATAGGTGCCTATGGTATTGGCCTTGCCATTAATGGTTTCCATCGAACGATAAAAATCCATCAACTTGATATTTTTAACTTTATCCAGTTCTTGCTGGGTAACGCTCGTTGTCGCAATCGCATCAATTTGTTCAATCAGCGCATGCTCCAGCGTCGAGGCTTTTACCTCAGGCGTGGCAACGCCCATCACATAGAAGAGGTTAGGATCGACCGACATAGGCATATAGGTTTGCGCTTCTAAGGCCACTTGTTTATCAACCAGTGATTGATATAAACGCGAGCTATTACCTTGGCTTAGAATCGAGCTTAATAAGTCCAGCGCATAAAAATCCGCGTGAGTCGCCGCCGGTATATGGTAAGCCAGCATCACATTCGGTGTGCTGACCGACGCCTTTTGCACAAAGGTACGGCGCTCGCCCTTTTGCTCAGGCTCGACGGTACGAATCGCTTTAGGCGGAGTTTGTGCCGGAATAGGCGCAAAGTATTTGTCGGCCAAGGATTTTACTTGGGCAAGCTTTACATCACCAGTAATCACTACCACGGCATTGTTCGGCGCGTAATAGGTTTTATGGTACTGCACGAGATCTTCCAACGTCCAAGCGGCGATATCCGACTCATGGCCGATCACCGACCAAGAATAAGGGTGGGCTAAAAATGCCACGCCTTTGACTTCGCCTTCAAGGGCATTCCAGTTAGAGTTTTCTAAACCAGTGGAACGCTCCGACTGCACTACGCCACGTTCGCTATCGACCATAGTTTGGTTGATATCTAGGTTAGCGATACGGTCAGCTTCGAGGTCGAACATAGTTTCGAGCGCATTGGCGGGGAACCAATCGGTATAAACCGTCATATCTTCAGTGGTATACGCATTGTTTGCGCCACCCGCGGCTTCCATTGTGCGGTCAAACATTTTCGGGCCGTACTTTTTCGAACCGTTGAACATCATGTGTTCGAAAAAGTGCGAAATACCAGTAATGCCGGGCACTTCGTTACGTGAACCGACTTTCCAAAACAAATACATGTTGGCATTGGGAATTGAGGCATCTTCTAGCACCATGATTTTCATGCCGTTATCTAGCGTGAAACTCTTAATGTCTTCTGCCGTGGTGGCCTGTACTTGGCTTAGGGGATTCAAAAGCCCCATAGCCAATACCAGAGCCGATAGCGTGCGCTTCATCTTGTTCGCTCCTTGCTGTAAATATCCACATATGAAGGTAAATTGTTCAACAAATCAAGCGCAGAAAGCGTGTCCCGCGCCGATTTTTTGTAAGCTCAAGTTATACCGAAAAGCTGACGGAATAACGCTGTTGCGGCTTATTGGGCGTTAAGCGCAGTCAACGCCACTTTAGTCATGGCCTCAACCCCCACTTTTAGCGCACTTTCATCCACATAAAATGCCGGAGAATGATTGCTGGCCGCGGTTGTAGGATCCGTTCCCTTTGGCGTCACCCCGAGGAAGAAAAACATCCCCGGCGCTTCTAAGGCGTAGTAAGAAAAGTCTTCGGCGCCTGTGATTAACCCTGGTTCGATCAGCATCTTATCGCCCACCACACTGGCGAGCACAGGACGCATACTGGCGACCAGCTCGGGATTGTTCACCACCACAGGATAACCAGGGTGGATCTCTGTGGTCGCGCTCGCACCAAGGGTTTTCGCCGACAGCTCAGCTATTTCAGCTAAACGCTCTTTGATATCGGCGCGCATGGGTTGGTCGAAGGTGCGAATAGTGCCAATCAGCTCGACTTCATCGGGAATAATGTTAGAGCGAATGCCACCATTAACCGCACCAAAGCTCACCACGGCAGGGGCTTTAGTGATATCCACCTGACGGCTGACGATCGTTTGCACATTGGTAATAATTTGCGCCGCAGCGACAATAGGATCGACCCCATTCCAAGGGCGCGAACCGTGGGTTTGGCGGCCTTTCACTTTGATGGTAAAGGAATCTTCACTCGCCATCGCAGGGCCACTGCGCACACCAATCATGCCACTCGGCATGTTCGAGGTAACATGCATACCAAACACTTGGTCGGGCTTACGCTTAGCAAACAGCCCTTCTTTAAGCATCAACTCCGCGCCGCCCTCTTCGCCTTCGGGCGCACCTTCTTCGGCGGGTTGGAAGATAAACATCACATCACCCGCGAGGCTGTCTTTCACTTTCACGAGGTTTTCAGCCACGCCCATCAACATAGCCACATGGGTATCGTGCCCACAGGCATGCATCACCCCCACCTTTTGATCGCGGTAAGTGTCGGTCGCCTTAGAGGCAAAGGGCAAATCGACCACCTCAGTCACAGGCAGTGCATCCATATCAGCCCGAATCGCAATCAACGGACCGGGTTTACCACCCTGCAACTTTCCGCCCTTTAAGATGGCCACCACGCCCGTATGCGCCACACCCGTTTGTACTTCTAATCCTAAGGATTTCAGATGTTTTTCAATAATCTTGCTGGTGCGAAACTCACGATTAGACAACTCAGGGTGTTGGTGCAAATCGCGGCGCCAGTCGATCACCTTTTGCTCCACACCCGCCGCCAACTTAGCCGCATCCGGCATAGCACTGGTCGCCGCTTGCGCCGAACTCAAACCCGCGCCCATAAAACTCAAGGCGAGAGCAGAAGCGATTAAGGTCTTGGAAAAATGGGATTTATTTGCAGAGGATTTGAAATCGAATGCCTTTGGGATTGCTGATTTTGAGATAGCAGATTTTAAAATAGCAGAGGGTGATACAGAGGATAAAGTCATAACGATAGCCTATTGTTGTTTTTATAAGCTATCTAAACTACACGGACATGGATGAATTGTTAATAGATTTAATTATTGGGGGTGAGTAAGTTCCTTTAGAATGGCATCAACACCTTCGTATCTGACAGCCTCACTTACCTTAGAAGCTACCTCCACACGAGGTAGCTTTAACAGAGTAAAATCCAATTCAAACTTAATTACATAACCCCATATACTCATAAGTCAGATCTTGCGCGCTACATTTTTCTTTTTCAACTCCGCATCCATATCCTGCATAGCCATGTATGGGCGTCCGAAAGCGGCAAATTTGAACTCCCCCCTCATCTAAAATATCTCTCCAATGACCATATACTTCATCATTAGAAAGAGGTGTTTGAGTAGTTGCTTGAGTCTTGTTTCGTTCAAAAAATTGTACTAAGCATGGATCAACTTTATCTGCATTAAATCGCACTGAATTATCTTTGCCCGATGGAGTAAAAAGATCTCTGACCAAAACACCTCCAGCATAAGAAAGATCTGGTTCTAATTCAAAATTAAAACCTAAACTTTTCTTCCCTTTTATATAATATGTCCCCCCATATGAAACACTAAAGGTTAGTCTGTTATCTGGTGCCACACGATCATCGCTTTCATCATAAATCACATGAACAAAAATTTTACTAGCTGTACTGTGATTAAAACTAACGTCAATCTCTGATAGACCTAAAGTGAGCCCTGTGCCATCTGTATCCTTAAAGCCATCAACAAACTGTGTCCAAGTCTGTCCACCTAAATTTTTTTCATTAAATCACCAAACACATTATAAACTTGTCGCTTATAATCTTTTGATGTAAAAAAATCGGTTGGAAAAGGAGACACAGCACACTTTGAATATTGAATAGAATCAATTCCTTGTGCAAACTGTGTGGATAGAGTGTTGTTATTCAAATGGCTGTTATCATATGCTCCGGCATAAGCCACTATTGAGTTTGTGCCAATGCTAAGTTGACGGAATGTATTATCAATTTCATAAAAGATGTCTAAATCACTCTTCTCACCTTGTGTCAGTGGTAGTGACTTTATTTCAATGTAACCAGACTCATCCGCTGAATAAACAATGAACTTACTTGCAATCCTTCCAACTGGATTTGCTACAATCATTGTTTTATTTTGCTTATAACAAACCCAATCCTCCTGAGGTACCTCCCCTTTTGGAGTCGTAAATTTACATCTCTTTGAAGGAACCTCTTTTTTAACTACATTAATAAAATCTGTATGACTACAGTTATGGCATGCAAATGCTGTAGTCTTTGAGGCTGTGGAACTATATGCAAAAAAACTAAAAAGTGGAATAACTAAAAAAACAACCCGAAAAACTCCCAACCCCATCATTACAACTTCCCATAAACCCTATCGAAAACGCAACATTGCCATGCAGATCCAAGCCGAACAATACATCATTAGTATTAATGGCGTTACAATAAAAAGGGTTACATCACAACAAGCTAACCTTGCTCTCAATTAGTTCATATGAAAAATTACAATGAATTTAACAATCATAAATATATCCAAAAAAATAAGCTTCTTTAATTTTTATTATTCTGTTTATGCCTGTGTTTATTAAAATATCTATTCTTAAACTTACAGACTAATTTACACTCGTTCCTTTATGCAAAAACACTACGTCTTTATCGATGATTTCTAATCGCCAACCATAGTGGTGCGCGAGCCACCCAAAGGTCGCTTCGGAATAAAAATTGATATGGGTGGGGTCATTTTTATAGTGCCAACTAGCAAAGGCGGTTTGATTTTGCACGCGCTTGGTCATCACCGCCAAAATGCCGTTAGGTTTTAATAACCTATCTAGCTGGGTTAGCAAACCTTGGGCATCACTCACATGCTCTATCACTTCGGTTAAGGTAATAAAGTCGTATTGGCGGGCTAGGATTTTGGGATTATTAGCGTAATAAAGGTCGTAATTATCGATGTGATAGCCACGCGCCTTGGCCATCAGACTCAATGCCTTGCCTTCACCACAGCCGAAGTCGAGCCCCCGAGCCGATGGGTTAACACGGACGAGTAGTGGCTCGAGTGTGCGGTTTAAAAATGTTTGATAGCCCAAGTCATGGGGATGATTTTCATGCTTATCGTATTCGGCCTTTTCAGCCTCGGCCGAGAGATAAAACTCGGGAGGCACGCTAACCAATAGGCAGGTCTGGCATTGATGGTAGCCGCGCTTTTTATCTTGATGATAAGCGACTAAGTCAGCGCCGTGGCATAGGGGGCAAGTATCCAACAACAATTCCTAGTGGTACTAATGGTGGTCGTGGTAATGCAAGCTACAGCCAAACGAGTGTCCATTAAACACTTTGGGCCAGTGACCGAGGCGATCACTCAGGTTTAGGGATTTTACGCTCTTTTGCGGCGGCTTCTTTCGCCTCACGTAAATATTTTTGCTCACGGGTTTCTCTTTCGTCGAACTGTTTTTGCGCCTTAAGCTTTTGCTTGGCTTCCCAATCCGTGGTTTGCGATTTTTGTTTAATTTTATCTTCTCGTTCCACCGTCTCTTTAGCCGCTTGGCGGGCCTTTTCTAATTGGGCTTGCTCTAGCTGTTGAGAGTCGATGCGCGCCTTATCGGCCTTTTGTTCTAAGGTTAATCGCGGTTTTTGTGCATCTGCCGCACTCGCAATAGGAGTTATGGCACTGAAGCACGGCACGATAAAGGCTGCTATTTTTAATACATTTCCCATTTACTTGCTCCTTGTCCTAGATCATATCTGAGCCCGCGATGGGTCAAACATAGCATAAAATTTTATGAAACTAGGATTGCTCAGCATGATTTGCATTAGAAATTACGGACGGGATTGGTCTTAACCTCCCGTTTTTTATTTTATATTTGAGAGAAACCTCGATCCGGTTTATTTTTAACCCCGCTGGAATAGTGTACTATTTGGGTTAATTTCGATATAAACGAAAGACCTAGGGAAGTAGGATGTGACCTTACTTGCGTCACCAGGGAGTATCCTAAATGATTAGATGGCAAAACTTGCTCGATAAACTCAGTACAGATGATCCCGTATTGCAAGAAAGGCTATCTCTATGGCGCGCACATCCCCACGAGGAGCCCTTAGCCCTTATTCAAGGCTTTAGCTTTATTAGCGCCAATCACGCGACACTCACATATTTTGGCACCGAATATGATGCCTTTGTGAATGCAACTCCCTATGATTTTTCGCCTAGAATCCAATCATCTGGCCGTAATAGCGTTGAATCGGCAAGAGAAATGATCCTTGAGGCCATTGCAGGCAATCATGTGGAATTCAATTGGCTGCACCTGAACCAACAGGGTAATGAGCTGCCAACGAGGATCAATCTGTATCGCTGCTATCTGCAACAACAACCCGTACTCCTCGTTGAGTTACAGGCCCTCAATCGCCGAAATCAAATACGCGAATCCATCTCCGATGGTTTTGCCCATATTCCCAAAGAAATTCTATCGACCACATTAGAAGAAAGTGCGGAAGCGGTTTATATCACAGATGCTGACAATAGGGTTCTCGCGGTAAATAAAGCCATGTGCCGCATCTGCGGTTATAGCGCAGAACAACTGATTAATAAAACGCCCGACTTTTTAGAAGCACGCAGCCTAAATTTAGGGGAAGAAACCGACTGCCAAACCGCCTTAAAACAACGGGGGTCATGGCAAGGTGAAACCGTAAAAAGACGGTCCGATGGCAGCACTTTCCCGGCATGGCAGAGCAGCAGGAAAATAGTGACTGATGATGGAGCACTGTTCCACGTTAATATCTTTAGTGATATCAGTACTAAGAAGCTATTGGAAACTCGACTCACTACCCGTGCCATGTATGACACTTTGACTGGGTTACCGAATCGGTTTCATCTGAAACAAATCCTTAATGACGCCCTTGAAAATCTCAAGAAAAATCCCCTCTCCTTAGGGGCACTGATGTTTTTAGACCTTAATGGTTTTAAGAACATCAATGATAGCTTTGGTCATTCTATGGGGGATAGGGTGCTACAACTAGTGGCGGCGAGGCTCGAGGCGGGTTGCATTGAAAAGGCCGATATCGCTCGCATGGGTGGAGACGAGTTCACCTTAGTGCTGCAGGATTGCAGTTGTAAGGATGAAATCCAGCTGTTTGCAGAGCAAATTTTGAGTTTATTTGACAGCCCCTTTGAAATTGAGGGCCAAAAGTTTTTCCTTGGCACTAGTATAGGGATTGCACTATTTCCGACCCACAGTGACCAAGCTGGGCAACTGATCAGCCTCGCCGATACGGCCATGTACTGCGCCAAAAAGAGTCAGCCACACTTAGTGTTTTATGATAAGTCGATGAGCCAAGCTGCCGAGTTAAAATTAAAACTCATCAATAACTTAAGGCACGCACACAGCTTAAAACAATTCACACTCGCCTATCAGGCCATAGTCGATTTGCATACTAACCAACCCGTGGGAGCCGAGGCCCTGCTGCGCTGGCAAAAATCACCGACCGAACACTTTGATGCAGCAGAATTTGTACCACTGTTAGAAGAAACAGGCTTGATTGTAGGCATAGGCCAATGGGCACTCGAAGAGGCCTGCCAGCAGGCAGCATTGTGGCGGGCACAGTATCAGTCCGATTTTAGAATTTCAGTCAACGTCTCGCCACTGCAATTAGAACATGTGGATTTTGTTGGCCAAGTGATCTCGGCCCTAGAAATCTCGGCATTACCCGCAAATGCACTCATCTTAGAAATCACCGAATCGGCACTGCTACGTCAACCCGAGTTGGCACGGCAAACCCTAAAACGCATCAAAGCCTTAGGAGTCAGTATTGCCATCGATGATTTTGGAACCGGCTTATCCTCACTCAGCCGTTTAGGTACGTTGCCGATCGATAGCGTGAAAATTGATGCCGAGTTTGCCCTCAGATTAAGTGACATTTCGGGGCAAAAGCTCTGCCATGCCATAGTGCAACTTGCCCAAGCACTCGGCATTAACTTTGTAGCGGAAGGGATTGAAACACAAAGACAAAAGGACATCATCACCGATATGGGGCAAGGCTGTGCACAGGGCTTTTTATTCGGCTACCCCACCTCAGTGGAGCAATTCACCCAAACTTTTTTGGCTGAAAAATATATCGCCTAATACCCTAATACATCACCTAATACATAGTCTCGATAGCCTTGCCAGCACACCATAAAATATGGAATTACTCCCCTGCAAAGCAATTGGCTGGCAAAGCTATCTCATCATTTGCACTGCAAATGAATCGCGTCTATTAAACCGCGTTTTGCCCTAAGTTAGCGTGATCTGAATAAGATTTTAACTATTTTAATTCGCACGGAATGCCAAAAAAGCCGAGGAGTGAAAACCACTTGCCTATGTTGATTTACGATAGCGCGACTGCACAGCGGGCGGCATTGCCTTAATCCGTAAATCCACCATAACATCAAACACCTCAATCAGGGGTTGAATGTCGAGCTCAGCATCCAAGGCTCTGAGCATATAAGCACTCGCCTCTAAGGTTGACAGACTGTCACTGCGACTCGATTTGCGGATCCGATAGCGCGACTCATAACCCTCGGCCAAATGTACCGTCGGATATTGAGTCAACCAAGGATTTAACTGCAATATTTTAAATGCCTTACGCCAAGTTCCATCGATTAATAGCAATACACAATCGGCAGGCAGCGCTTGAGTTTCAACGCTCACACTCTGCTGCGAGGGATAGACAAGATAAATTGGCTTATCGCATCGTGCCAGTTCATTTCGCAATACGGCAAAATCATCTTGTGTTTCACCAACATAAACCCGTGTATTGGGTATCACTAAGCTCAATACCCTAACACTATTCTTTTTATGCTCCACCTCTGAGGGATGCTGCAATATCCAGAGTTGAGTCTGTGGATAGATAGGCTGTATATAGGCACACAGGCAAGCATTGAGTGGATAACGGCAAGTGGAACAATAGTGACGGGCCAAAGCAGCTTCTCAGTAAAACATTTAGGAAGCAGTATAGCAGCTTGCAATGAACTGGAGGGTACTACCATCAGCGGATTGGTATCTAGCTCGTTCTTGGTTTATTGGCACAAGCTGTAGCATTCAAGAGAACACTGTTCCCTATGGAATCAGCACGGCATATCATTGGCGTCTTACCGATTTATTCAGTGATATATCCTGTACTTAAAAAACCTTTGAACTTGATATGAATGGGGTTTATTTGACCTTGAGTATCAACGGACGATTCTAAAAAAGTGCCCGTAGCTAAGGTCAAATAAGCTACGGGCAAAGGGTGTCTATGATTAGGCAGAGAACAGTTAGCCCTATAGAATTAGCCGAGCTGCTAATGCTCTGCGGCTAACTGTTCTTGATGCCAGTGATCGAATCGGCTTAACGCCATCATGGAAAGTAATCCAATAGAGAAAACCCCCATCACTAACGCCACCGCATAGGGCGCGGTTAAATCCGTCTGTTGTACCAATCCCGCAAGAATAGAAGCGCCACTCATCTGAATAAAACCTAACATAGCCGCAGCTGTGCCCGCACGCTCACCGAAGGCAGACAATGCCATACTAGTCGCAGGGCCTAACAATAGGGCAAAACCGATACATAGCAGCATCATAGGTAACATAAATGCAAAGGCAGCAGCCATACCTGAGCTAGGGCCAAGCAGTTGAGCGACAATGATGAATACCGCCGAGAGCACCAATAACCATAGTGCGAGGATTGCGGTTGGACGATTGCCTAACTTACGGATCACCACGGGCGCGGCAAAACAGGCCACAATATTGACGACAGCATTCAGACCAAACAGGCCGCTAAATGCCAGTTCAGACACCCCTAAATGACCAATCAACCACACGGGTGAATAGGACACATAGCTTAAAATCGCCGCCATGGCTGACATACAGGCAAAGGCATAAAACAGAAAGTGAGTGTTACTCAGTACAGGCTTATAGCGGCCCCAGCGGTACAAAGGCCCAGTCGTCACAGTGTTAGCTGGACGAGTCTCGGGCAGGCGATAGCCAACGACTAGCATCATTAAAATGGCATAAAGGGTCATAAAAACAAAGGTTGAACGCCAGCCAAATTGCATGGCTAACAACCCACCTAAGGTAGGTGCGAGTGCGGGGATCACGCAGATGGCACCATTTAAGTAACTGTAAATCTTGGCGCCTTCCTTTTGAGAATAGCAGTCACGCACCGCACTAAAGACCACTATCGAAGTGGAACAGGCCGCTAGACCTTGCAGCACACGGGCAATTTGCAACCAATGAAATTCGATGGCGGCAGCGGCCAATATACTACTTGCACCGTAGAGCAACACCCCAAAAAGGGCGACAGGACGACGTCCATAACGGTCCGCCAGTGGGCCAATCAACACTTGGCCTAAACCCATAGCAAATAAAAACAACACCAGTGTTGACTGTACTTCACTGGCAGATACGGCAAATTCTGTCGCCATAGTTGGCATAGAAGGTAAATAAATATCAATGGCTAACGGACTTAATAACACCATAGACATCAGGACAGGTAACAGATTGCGCCGCATAAATATTCTCAGTTAAACAGGAAGGCTATTTCAGTGGACGCTATTCTAAATAACTCAAGGTATGAATAGAAATGGTATAATTTCCAAAGTGAATTTCCTCTAAGGAATATCTATGAATCTCGACAACTTAGCCAGAATCGATCTTAACTTGCTGGTCATACTGAAAGTACTGCTCGAAGAACAGAGTGTGACTCGCGCGGCCAGCCGCTTACATATCAGCCAGTCTGCATTGAGTAAGAGTCTGAATCGCTTACGTGAAACCTTAGATGATCCCCTTTTTCAGCGCACGGCACACGGCTTAAAACCCACGGCGCACGCCCTCAATCTGGGGCAAAAACTGCCCAATATTTTGCAGGAACTGTATCAATTAACTCAGCCACCTACTTTTAACCCTGCCAGCAGCAACCGACAGTTTTCATTTGCTATGGTAGAAAGCGCCTATGAGACCTTAATCCCCTACTTTATTGGGCCATTACTCAATAGTGCGCCCAACATTAAGTTGGACTCCTATGTTTGGACCGAGAAATCTGTGCAGGATCTACAACAGGGACAAATTGACTTTGGTATTTCCGGCAGAGACTTACACCCGCTTGCCGATCCAAGGATGGACAAATTACCCGAAGGCATTGCCTGCCAGACCTTATTCACCGACGAACAAGTGTGTTTAGTGCGTGAAGATCACCCGCTGATGGCCGCATTCACCTCAGCCCAATGGAACCTCCCCCTTTACCTCGATATGGCCCATGTACAAGTGCGCTGTGAGGGCAGTGATTGGTGGGCATTAGATTATTTTCTTGCCGATCTAGGCCATAGACGCCGGATCAGTACGACTGTTCCCGACTTTTACGGCGCGGCCAGTGTGTGTGCCCACAGTGATTTAATTTTTACCTTGCCCTCGAGTTTTGCACGCCACGCCTGTCAGCTTTATCCACTCAAGCTACTGCCCTTACCCTTCGAATTTATGCCTATGGCCTATGTGTTGTTATGGCACCAACGTAATGATGAAGACCAAGGTCATAAGTGGATTAGAGAAACCATTTGCCAGAGTGTCGCTAAGCTCTTTCAGCCCGGTGAAATGGGTTGAGTGTGGCATAAAAAAGCCCGGCAAAGCATAGCGTTGCCGGGCTAACAGGACTCAACAATCCTATAGAATAAAGGTCGACACTTGGGCATTCAGATCGTTAGCTCGCTCTTTTAGCCCCCGCGCTAGGGCTAAATCTGCCATAGCAGACTCAGTGATCTCATCGGTCACATCTTTAATCGCTACGGTATTTTGTGTGATCTCCCCAGTGACCTGCGTTTGTTCCTCTGCGGCTGTGGCGATTTGCCCCGCCATATCGGAAATCACATTCACGGCTTGGGTAATTTCCTCTAATGCCTTCGCCGCGGCATGCGCATCTTCGACACTGTGGCCCGCTAATGTTTGGCTGCTTTCCATCAGGCTGACGGCTCTTGCCGTCGTACGTTGCAGCGTTTCAATTGTGGTATGCACTTCTTGGGTCGAATCCTGAGTGCGGCGCGACAATACTCGAACCTCATCGGCCACAACCGCAAAACCGCGCCCCTGCTCGCCCGCGCGGGCAGCTTCAATCGCGGCGTTGAGGGCTAGCAGGTTTGTCTGTTCGGCAATCCTTTGAATTGTCGCTAAAATACTGGAGATAGACTGAGCATGATGACTTAAATCTTCAATCACACCCGTCGCTTGAGCGACCTCATCCGCAAGAGAATTAATTGAGCGACAGGTTTTATTGACTAACTCTTTCCCCTGTAAGCTGCTCGCGGCGGATTGCTGCGCCGCCGTCGCCGTATTTTCAGCATTGGCGGCAATTTCATTGGTGGCACTCGCCATTTCCGTTACCGCCGTCGCCACCATAGCCACTTCCTGTTGCTGGCGTTGTAATTCAGCAACCGACGTTTGTGTCGTTGCAAGGCTGCGCTCGGCATCCGCATCTAACTCGGTCGCTAAATGACGAATATGGCTGATCAATTGATGCTGACTACCCACAAACCGATTGAAGCTGTCGGCCAGTACACCCACCTCATCTTGGCTGTCAATTTCAATGCGTTGCGTTAAATCACCGTTACCATCGGCAATACGGGCAAGGGCTTGTGATACTCGGCTTAATGGTCCCAGTAACATACCCACTAACCAGGAAATGGCTAACACACTCAGCAGCAACACCAATGCCGAGAGGCCAAGCTGAGTGAGCAACAGACTAGTCAATGGCGCTTCAAGGGTTTCCCTATCGAGCACTAAGACCAATTCCCAATCCGTATTGGGAATATCGACGCTCCAGACTAACTTGTCGCGCCCTTCATTCTCAAAATACATAGGTATGAATGCGCCCGTCTCACGGCTCTGTTCTGGCAAGCTTCGATTAAGCTGATTATCTATTTCAGCTATAGACTTCATTGACTTAGCATGATCTTTATAGGCGATAACCGTGCCATCTCTATGCATCATAATGGCGTAGCCGCCTGCGGGGAGCGTCATTCGATTCACACTTTCCACTAGACTTGCAATCGATAAATCCCCACCGACAACCCCCTGCAAAGTCGCCTTAGCCATAGTGACGACTAAGACGTTGTAGGCGACATCCATATAGGGTTTAGTGAGAATAAGGTTGCCTTCATTCATGGCCTGTTTGTACCAAGGGCGGGTTCGAGGATCATAACCAGTACGGTCAATGCTCGGATCCGAGTCCAACATTTGCCCAGTTTGCATACCATAATAGGTCAGTTGAAAACGTCCAGAAGCCTGTGCCTGTTGCAATACACTTAAGCTATCTCCTTCGACTTTGTTGACCAGAGCTTCGACTATGTCCTGACGCCCGGCTAACCAATCCTGAATACGCTGTGCCTGCTGATCTCCTAGACGCTGAACTTGCTCTAAGCTGTTTTGCAACAATAAAGCTTTTTGGCTGGAGTAGCTTTGCCATGACAACAAACCAATCACGAGTGAAAGGGCTATCACGACTGAAATCAGGATCTTTTGTTTAAGCGAGTATGAGTTCATATGGGCGTCTATGGTTAACAAAGCACAAAATCAAGGATGGTTGTCTAGGTTGAGGAGCCTCGTCAGTTGACCGTAATAAATCTACATTAATGACAAAAATCCATCAGAAAATCGGCCAAATTTTCGCATATTTTATATAACACAAAGAAATGCCGATAATCAATATGACAAATAATCACATAAAAACATAACACCAACCAATAAAACACAATAAAAACACAGAGGTGACAGTAAGCTTACATTCATCCCGCAATCACAACAGAAAATATTGATAGACGTAAAAGAACGTAAATTAACCAATATTAACGTGACCAAGTCCGTTTATTTATTGCACACTGACTCTCCATTGCTTTGGTCGTTTTGACGTTTCATTCTGATGCTGCAGCCGCATACGGACTTAGATATAACGGCATTACAGAAACAGTTGCTGTTGTCGCAGAAACGTCAAGCCGCCCTGATAAGGAGTTCTTATGATTTATCAACAGTTCCAACAGAGTCCACTGCAAACCCGAATTTCAGGCCCCCGGGCTTGGTTAACCATGGCGGTCAGTATCAGCCTTATTTGCTTGTCCCTGTTTTTATTGCCATTTGTACTGTTATTTGGTGCAATTACCCTTGGCTGCATTATGCTTTTTAGCCGCATCTATGTGGCGCGTCATCTAGCACAGTTGAATAAAACTGCAGCTCAAACCCAAGCGAGGGCAGCGCAAGCGGCAAGTTCACAATATGATGATTCGATGCAGTTAGTACGTGACCCCTATGCCGCGCATTATCAGGGGCGCACTTTTGAGCATCGAGAGGATGAACGTTAAGCGCTATAGGGTGAGCAAGTCTTTGGCACGTTTAAGACTGTGGATCTCTGCGCTGTCATGTGTCACTTCGAGTACTTTATCGACCTGCAATGCTAATGATTGCCAGAGAGGCTGGATAATTTCCGCCTCTTTTTGATTGGCATGACGCCGAGCTAAATTGAGTAAGGCTGCCGCACCAACCACATCTATGCGTCCTAAAATACCATCGGCCAGAGCCATACTCAGCTCGATCATCGCTGGCACACTGTGGCCATACTTGATCACCTCGCGTAAATAATGCTCCGCTTGGGTAAGATCACTATCGAAAGCCTTGTCATCGTGGAGCATATGCTGGGCGCGGGAGAACATAGCGTCCAATTGCCCCTGCTCGGCAGCCTCGGCCATCCAATGCTCGCTGACGATAGGATCCCGCTGGCATCCCTCGCCATTGGCCAACATGAGGGCTAAATGGTATTGGGCATGGGGGTAACCCGCCTGTGCGGCTTTACTTATAAAATGATAGGCTTGAGTAAGATCATTTTGCTGATAATGCAGCACCCCTAAATTGGCCATCGCCTCGGTTTGCTCGCCATCCGCCGCCCCTTGCAAATAATGTTGGGCCAAGACTAAATCCTGACGAAATGATTCGCTCCCAACGAGGTAGAAATACCCCAGCAATGCCATGGCATTAACGACACCCGCCTTCGCCGCCGTAGCTATGGCCTGCTCACCCTTTACCACCTCTGGCGCCCCTTGATAACCATGGATAAGTGCAACACCATGTTCATACAGAGCCTCCAGATGATGGGGAGCCGCAAGCATAAACCAGTAGGCGGCGCGGGCAAAAGTGTCGGCCGCCTTAATAGGCTGATCTTCCTTAGCGATATGCTCAGTTTCGACCAGCTCCTCGACCTCATCCGCCCAGGAAAGCTCTTGTTCCTTCAGTAATAAGGCCTTAGTTTTCAAGGAAATGCCCACTAAATATTGCGCCTTGGGATCATCTTCCATCACAGCACGGTAGCAGAGTTCTTTTACTGTGACTGAATCACTCACCTCATACCGATACTCTGGAGCCTCACGGCCAGTCACCTTGAGGTACAAGTGCTCAACCAAGGCCAACATGTCCTTAATGCCTTTTTGGGCTAACGCGAGCAATTGCTCTTGGGTGAGATGGTATTTTTCAGGGTGGGCACCACGGTTGCCATCGGCACGCAGCCGATGTAAAGCACGGGTCGTTTTAACATCGATTAGGCGTTTTTGATTTAGTTGCTCTATACGGTCATAGAGATTAGGACTAGAAAACTCGAACGCCTTCCCTTGCCCCAGTAGTGCGGTGAGCTTATGGGTAAAACTACGAATATGCAGCAGTGACTGAGTTGGCACATCCTGCACATAGTTTTTCGCACTGAGGTAATCATCTAGGAGAGGGGCCGAAAAACCTTGGATAAACTCACTATCCAATATCACAACCTGAGTCCCCATACATGTTTACCTCAATCCGATGTATTAGATTGTATCATTCAGCGAGGGGCTTTTTAGACACCATATACAGGCGAAATAGTGCCAAATTGACGAATAAGCCAA
This sequence comes from Shewanella sp. HN-41, assembly GCF_000217915.1. Taxonomy (GTDB): domain Bacteria; phylum Pseudomonadota; class Gammaproteobacteria; order Enterobacterales; family Shewanellaceae; genus Shewanella. Next base: position 51,974 of record NZ_AFOZ01000046.1, read on the forward strand.
TGAAAGACATGAAGGTATCCGCCAACATCTGCACAGGTAAACCACCTAAGGCTGCGACCCCAGATAATTGGCTACCAATCACAGAAAGCGGTAAATACAACATCAGCAATGCAATTGTTTTCAGTACAATAGGGCCGCTAAAGCTAAAACTCGCCTTAATGGCTTCCAGGGGCGTTAAGCGTTCGACCACTACCATAAAGTTCACATAGGCCAAACGGGCGAAGAGGTAAAAACTGATCACTAACCCCACCAACCACATAGGACCAAACGCTGCGAACAACATGACCGGCGCTAAAATTGCGAGTCCTGAAAATACCCCTGCCAGCAAGAGCGGTGGCACGAAAGGTAAACTTGCCTTTAACACGAAGCCCGCCGAAGGATTATGGCCCTGGGAACGCAGTTCAAGGTATAGGGTTAAGGCGGCGATTAACACCGAGAAAGTCAGCAATAGCAGCATCATAGCGATCATATGTGGTGCGCCAAATTGCGGGTCGTTCAGATCAACTTTGCTCATCTCGGTACCTAACCATAACTGGATCCCAACTTGGATCAGCAGCAAGGGCACCGTCAGCATGGCAAGCTGCACGAGATGATTACGGAAAAAATTATAGGCTTCGGTCAAAATTGCGGATAGTGACATGCGACTTTCCAAAATAATTGAAATAAATTAACACTGTGAATTGCCGCTAAGAATACCCAAAATCCCTTACCAATGCACAGAAGAAATCGCTAGTGTGGCCCTTAAATCACAGAAAACTACTGCAACAAAAGCCGCAAACCCGTTAAACTGTCCCCCTAATTGCGCGCAACACCCCAAAGGACGCCTTCATATGAAACATACTCTCACCCTTTCACTTCTTCTTAGCAGTTGCATTTTAGCCGCGCCCACGAGTGCAGGATGGTTAGATAATCTTACTGGCACCCAAACTAAAACCCAGACAGCGGCCACCAGTACTGTAACGCAATCGAATGAGCTGGTCGGCACTGTGATGTCACAGCTAGGCTTAAATCAAACTCAGGCTGAAGGGGGGTTAGGCAGCTTATTGGGATTAGCCCAATCCAGCTTAGGCACGAGTGATTACTCACAATTAGCCGCCAGTATTCCAAATGCCGATAGCCTCTTGGCTGCGGCCCCTAAGCTAGATGGCAACTCAGGCGTCTCTGGTCTGTTATCTAAGGCTGGCGATCTGGGTTCATCATTACAAGGCGGTGCAATGGTATTGGATGCCTTTGAAAAACTGGGGATTTCAAAGGAACTGGCGATGCCGATGATCGATATAGCTAAGTCCTACCTTGAAACCAATGGCACAGAAGGCACCTCAGATCTGTTAATGAAAGGCTTGAACTCACTGCTGTAATTCAGTCTTATCTCACCCTAAGCGATACAAGGTTTAGGGTGAACTTTCACCTCCCAATCGACTCTACTTTATATTCCCTCCCGTATGAGAACCGCCAGATATGATTGCAAAATTAAGACGATTTATTCAATCACACACCCAAGCGATAACGCCCGAAGACAAGGCGCATCAGCTGAGGCTAGCTGCGGCGAGTATGTTGTTAGAAGTCGTGTTTGCCGATGATACCTTGGCACCTGAAGAGACAGCACTATTACCGACACTGCTCACCGAAACCCTTTCGATGTCAGAGCAAGATGCTAAGGCTTTGATCGATGAAGCCAAGAGTGTGCAAGGCAATGCAACGTCATTATTTGAATTTACAAATGCGATTAATACCGAGTTTAGCCTAGAGCAAAAACAACAACTTTTACTCGCCATGTGGCAACTAGCCTATGCCGATGGACAGTTGTCCCACTACGAAGACCAAATTATTCGTCGCACTGCGGATTTGTTGTACCTCAAGCACAGTGAGCTAATCCAAATGCGCAATCAGGCAATAGCTACGACGCTGCCCGCCAAGCTCAATCATTGATCCTAATGATGCTGAATCACAAACACGCCAGAGCTTGATCCCACGAGCAGTCCCCACGCGCCCAATCGCTATAGACAACATTTGGTTCAGCATCCGTACCTCTCGCTCAAGGAACATGACTCAGGTTCGCAAGAGTCAGCTTAGTCATATCTGCGAGTCTATACGGTGATTGACAATGCTTAGATCGTTCGTAACTAAGCCCAAGGCATAATACTTTTAGCTAAATTGTAAATAAATATTTCATACATTAAGCAAAGAGTGATATTGATAGAAAGCCGTTAACTCACTGTAAGGAAACATTATGAATCTAAATTCGCTGCTTAATCGGACTAGTATCATCTCTGTTAGCGCCCTAATCACATTAGGCTTGTTTGTCTTTATGGCGCAGCTCATTCACAACCCGGTAACCACCACAGGGCAAGCCACGGATGCACCGCAAATCAATATACTCATGGCAGAACGCACTGTGGTTCCGCCGAGGGAAAGCCGTAAACCTGAGCCACCTAAACCCATTCCAGCAAGGGAGCGGGTGAACAATCCCGGTACTGAAAGTGAACCGACACCTTTCACAACGACAACCCCAACCCCTGAGATGCCCACACAAACAACGCTGTTCACTCAGTCAACCATGACAGCCGAGGCCTTACCCGTTGTACAGGTATCTCCCCGCTATCCCATAGATGCAGCGCAGAGTGGAAAGGAAGGCTATGTGGTTGTGGGATTTGATATTACCGCCGATGGCACTGTGAGTAATGCTCGGGTCTTAGAGGCCAACCCTAAACGAGTCTTTGATAAGGCTGCACTATCTGCAGTGCAAAATTGGAAATACAAACCTAAGTTTGATGCGGGTAAGGCCGTGCCCCAACTCAATCAACAAGTGCAGTTGGATTTTAAATTAGATCAAAAGATTTAAGCCTAACGATCAAATAAATCGCCCAGTATGGTCCGCAATACCAGGCGATTTATGTTGTTCATAGATAAACCTATTCTGGCATGACTAAGCTTTGTTTACGGCTAAGATGGCTCTTCTGCCACCAGAGGAAAGGGGCCACCAGCAATATCAGCACAAACACATAGGCCATACTCGCACCTAGGGCGACACCCAGCGCTAAACAAAAGCCACACCCCAGCACGACTAATGGCAAATTCTGCCTTGGTAATAATTTTGCTGCGGCTAACATCGCCATTAAATAGATCACCACGAACACCCCATTGCTCCACGCAATTAAATGCTCTAATTCCTGTCCCGTCAGATAGGTCAGCACAATCACACTCGCCATCACACTCAGCAGTGCCGCTAAGGCCCGAATGGGAACTCCGTGGGCATTTTTAACGGCAAAATAGCGGGGTAAAATGCCTTCACGGCTAAAGCTCCAGATCAAGCGTGCCGCACTTGCCGCATAGACGTTAACAGTTGCAAGGCCGCTTGCAATACCTAAAACTCCGATCACTTGGGCGCCGTATCCCCCTAATAACGCATCGAATACGCCCATCATGGCGACGGTCTTCTCGGTCGGCACGAGCAAGAGTAGCAATGTACAAGCGACATAAATTACCCCAACCAACACAGTGCCCATCATCATAGCGGGGATCATATCTTGCTGTGGACGACGAAAATCGTCGGCAAGATGTGTCATGGCTTCTATACCGAGAAAGCTCCAAAAAGCGATACCCGCGGCAACCATCACAGTTGGCATTTCTGGCATGCCATGGCGGGTAATTGAGGTGAGTAGCCCCTGTTGGAAACTACTCGCACCGAACAATATCACTACCACGGCAACAATACAGAGGGTTAATGCAAACTGCAGCTTAGCCGACACTTGGATCCCACGTAGATTGAGCAGAAACAGCCCCAGTATCACGAGGATTTCGGCGCCGACCTGAGACCAGCCTTCGAGGGGGATAAGCGCATTAACAAATTGAAATGTCATCAAAATGGCGGCAGGAGCGCCCATAGGAACAACCAGTAAAAAAATTAAGCCTATGGTGCGACCCGCAGTACGACCAAAGGCTTTTTCGACAAAATAAGCGGGCCCAGCTGCATGGGGAAATACACTGGCTAAGCGACCAAATACCAGTGCGACGGGGATAATGGCTAAGGTCAGCAATAACCATGCGACAAGCGCACCCGAGTGGGCTTTCTCGATAGTCATCTGCGGTAAAATAAACACCCCTGTGCCCAGCAAAGTGGTGGCCATTAAACCCGCGCCTTGCCAACGACCTATAGTTCCGCTATTTGGATTCATCTGTTAATATTCTGTGGTTTTTAAGCAGTCAGTATAGTGAAATTTTGCCTCACAATCTGCCGTCAATTTCAGCGTTATTGGCATCCAGTACAGGCAAAATGCCGGATAATGAGTGCATTTCCGCCATATTGACGGCAATGCCTAAAAAATCCGCAGGGTTAGCCAATGCACGTACTTTCTAACCCGATGGATTTTAAGATGTTAATCTACGTCGATCTCACCCCTGCCACCTTGGGAGCCCAACTTGGATAAGTTCGATACCGCTATTATTAACTGCTTACGTCAGGACGCACGCCAAAGCGTGTCGCGTATTGCCGAACAAGTCAATCTGTCCCGCAGCGCGGTTGCCGAGCGGATCAAAAAACTCGAGCAAACCGGGGTTATCCGTGGCTATCAAGTATTACTCAGTGAATCTCAAAAAGAAGGGGTTTCAGCCTATTTTGAGATCCAACACCAATGCCCACGTTGCGCCGATGTGGTGCCCGTATTTCAGGCCATTCCAGAGGTGATCACCTGCCGTGGGATATCTGGGGAGATGGATTTGCTAGTCTATGTCCATGCGCCCTCGATGCGCCGCTTGCACGAGATCCGTGAATATATTGATACCCATACGGACATCATCAAGATAAAAACCCATGTGGTGATGAGCGAGTGGATCAATAATTTAGGGGAGTAATAACAAGAAACGCCACCCCTAAGGAATAAAGGTGGCGAGGCCCTTGTGGAGGCAGGGCAAAATACCTAAGTGTCAAATGTGGCCTCCTTTCCCAGCGACCTCCCTGTTACAGCGGACAGTGACAAGATAATCAACCCTCAATAACTCAGCCAGTGCTATTGGGGGTGCTATCTCACAGCGTTTCCTTAGACACTGCTTTTCACCAGCCGCCGATATCCTTCACACTCGTATTCATTTTCTTGCTAACACTTTTTCTATTTTTAGGCGACCGTCATCTGGCCGGTATAGAGGATAAAGTTCCGTAAAAGTAAAACACCTATCAGACTCAAACACGCAGTACCCGCCACATAGGCCCATTTACGCTTCGAAGTTGCCGTCATAAACAAGTTCATCGCAAGGGGCCCAGACAAACCAAGACCCACTATACCTATCCAGAAGATCCAACCCCAGAAGCCATATCCTATGGCGTTGAAGGTGGCCAGTTTACTTTGACCACCGGATAACACTAGCCCCATAAAGAAGGTGAAAATCAGCACTATTTCTACCAAAATCAGAGGAATTTCCACTCTATGGATAAAGTGAACTTCCTTAGCGTTGGGGTTACCATTGAGTAGTACGCCCCCCAGTAGTGATGATGCCGCCCCCGAAGAAAGTCCCGATGCTAAAAATAGCAGTGGCAGCACAGGATTTTTCAGCATGGGGTAACCAGGAAGAGCCGACAACAGGAATCCAGTATATGCCCCTAACGCGAGGGAGAAGATCACCAATAGACCTGTTATGGTTGCCTCAAAGCGGGCCAACAATGCCGTCAGTTTAAGCACGATCGGGAAGCGATCCTCACACCAAGCATCGATAGGTTTGCGGAAAATAATACCGATCCACATAAACATAAACACTTGGTAAATAAGTAGGATAAGCACACCCATCGACATCACAGACGTTGGATTATAAAACACCAAAATCTTCCAGAAATCGAATGGCTTAGTCAAATCCAGCACGAGAATGCCAAGCCCAGCCATCACGGCCACAGGGGCAACAATGCAAGCCGCCTGCACAAAACCCGACTGATAGGCATTATGTTTAACCACAAAATGTTTTAACAATACCGCAAAGAACATGGCACCCGCGGATGCACCTGCTAGAAACAGGTAAATCGCAATCGGCCAATGCCAGACTAAGGTATCAAAATGTAGGGCGCTCATATTGCCACCTCCCCTGATTTAGCCACGATTCTAAACAACTTAGGCCGAGTGCCGAGATCAACTTTGGCACGTTGGGTCGGATTGGCCTTAAGCACTTGCACCACCTCAGAGGTCGGATCTTTTAGATTACCGAACACTAATGCCTTAGTCGGACAGGCAGCTACGCAGGCGGGTTGTTTGCCCTGGGCGAGATTAGTCTCACGGCAGAAGTCACACTTATCCGCCGCATGGGTAACAGGATTGATAAAGCGAACTTTGTATGGGCAGGCCGCAATACAATATTGGCAACCCACACATTTCCATGCATCCACAGAGACAATCCCTGTTTCCTTATCGATAAAAGCGGCACCGGTGGGGCACACATTGACGCAGGGTGCATCCTCACAATGCTGGCAGGATTTACGGCTGAAATGGTAATACTGATCCGGGTATTCACCATAGGGACCGGTTCGCTCTATCTTTACCCGTGATACGCCCTCTGGCACATGGTTGGTTTCACGACACGCCACTTCGCAGGCTTGGCAACCAATGCACTTAGTTTCATCATGGATGAGTGCGTATTTCACATTGGGCTGCGCCTTCACTTCACCAGTGGCATTCACGGTGGCGAGCAATGTTGCACCAGAAGCGCCGGCGAGTAAGGCACAAGTGCCTTTTAGAAATCTTCTTTTTGAATTTTCCATAACCTTACTCCTGCTGGCCTGTATGGCAATTGCGGCACAGCTCACTGCGAACTTTTGGCGTCATATCGGCCATAGGTTCAGTTGGACTATGTAGTTTATGGCAGGCAGCACAGGGCACCTTTTGAGCGTGTACATTATGTGTCCAATCTGCATCACTGAGTTTTTTCTTAGTGTGACACTTTTGACATACCCTTAACTGTACTGGGAGTTCTGACCCATCTTGCACACCAAAGATAACGAGATCATTGGGTTTTTAGGGTGGTCACCCTTTTCTCCATGGCAGCTGGAACAGGTCATTTTCATCGCATCTTGGCCGTGATGCCCTAACATTTGACCGTTACGCTTATGACACTTCATACAAGCATCACTGTTTATTTGATTGGCTGGCTCAGCACTCGTTGCGGCAAAACTCAACAGTAGTGCAGCAAGACCTAAGCGTAACGACCACAGCCATTGTCTTGTCGACATAGGGAGTCCTCACATTTGTCTATTGGGAAAGAGAGAGGAGAGTCAGGGTCCGGAATCCTCCGAACCCGACGGTCGCGATCAGACAGCTAACGCTTGCTTTAGACTTTGAGGATCCCACTGTTTATGCTGATTCATTTCGATAAAACCAATATTGAACTTGCTAAACAGTTTTTTCAGTGGGGAGTTTGTCTCTTTACCAAAATCACTGATCACCATTTTCACTTCTGACGAGTCATGGTCGATCAACACATAGTCAAGTCGGCATTCATGGCTTAAATCGGCATCATGCTGATCCATGTCAAATACAGTGTCTAATGGAACATTACAGCAAACATCGTATTTTCCTTCGACAACAGTCTTTAGTGATTTAAAAAAGTTGAAACTCTGTTTATCAAATAACTCTGGTTTAAGTTTCATTTCATGATGCACTGCATCAGGATCTGCTCTAAAAAACTTAATGCAAGTCATGACAAACATAACAAACACGAAAGGTACAGCAACGAATAGTACGAAGTACATAAACGCATAGCTGAGAATGACTGAAGTATTCATATACGCCTCCAAAAACAAATTTATATTTTTGTTATCTCCTTTAAAGCAACTTCAGTATTATTGGTAATTACTTTTATTTTTTTGACATCCGTCACACTTGCAAATGGTAATTTAAACATAAACAACAAGTTAAGACTCAAGACACATTACCATTTAGCGTAAATCTAAAATACACATATCGACATCCGTTAATCCACATAATGAAATTAATATAGTTAAATATTAGAAATTGAAATTTCAAATTAGCCTAAAACGACTTTTAAAATATAAAAAACAAAATTAAAACACTGGGTTTCAAACGAATAAATACAAGATCATAAACTTGGGATATGATTCACACTCCATTTATTATTTAACACTATACTTAGTTGCAAATTAGCGTATTCACTCAATATTAAGGAATATAAAAAATGCATATTAGCAACATGGATTGCCTCGATATTCTGAGTTTGAAAATACTTGTTTCATTATATGAAAACAAGTCTGCAACCTATGTATCTAAGGCACTTGATATCCCAGCCCCCAAAATAAGCCGCAGCCTTAAAAATCTGCGGGAAGTCTTTGGCGATGAGTTATTTATTCGACGTAAATATGGCTTGTTCCCAAATGAGTTTGCAACTCATCTATACCCCATTGCCAAAGAGACGATTGAGTGCACAAATAAATTTCAAAAAGCACGCACCGCCAATACCAGCCAGATAAAAACCCATGTCGAAATTGCCGCGCCGGGGTTAATCGCCTACGCCTTCCCTAAGGCTCTGATGCAGGCGATTAAAGAAGAACAGAAACAAATGCATATCAATATCACCCCTTGGTCAATGCATACCACCCAAGACATTGTCAATGGCGACACGACCTTAGGCATTTGCTGTAACAAGAGTACCGCCGACGTTGCCGCATTCGGCGATAAACTGCTGACAACAACTTTGCACCACATGGATAAGGTTTACCTTATCGCTAGCCGCAATCACCCGATATTTAAACGAGAAATTACCCTAGAGACCATTGCAGAGTATCCCTTCGTGAATACCGACTTTGGTAATCCAAGTGCTAAACCCAGCCCATACCAAGAGTTTTGCATCAATAATGGCATAAAACTCAATACTGAAATTACCATTACCAGTATTTCAAGTTTGTTTGAATACCTAGGGGAAAGCCAAACAATATCCCTATTGCCCTATAGAGTCGTCTATGAAATGGTGAGTGACATCCCTGAATTACACACCTGCCAATTGTCGCAACTCGAGGCAGAACGCTTATACACCAATATAGAGGTGCCGACTATTTTCCTTGTCCAAAAGAACCAGCCAAATAAGGTCAATGATGATCTGGCGTGGCTAAGCGGGCAGATTAAGAAAATCGTCGATAACATCATCTAGCGATATCTTAGATTATAGCGACCTATCACACTCGAGGTGACAGGCATCCCTTGCCTTGTCTTAACTTAGGCTCAACCTCCCATTCTATGTGCCTGAGATTTGTTAACCCAAGCATACATCTTAGGGCATAAACGCGTTACACTAAGCCCATCTTTATCCTGATAGATTTAGTTATGCGGACCGAAAATACAGCCACACTCAATCTTATTTGGGGCGCACTTATTCTTGAGGAACTGGCACGGTTAGGGGTGCAGCATATATGCATGGCGCCCGGTTCCCGCTCAACACCGTTAACCCTAGCGGCGGCGAAGCAAACCAAGCTTAAACGCCATTTGCATTTCGATGAACGTGGACTCGGCTTTATGGCCTTGGGTCTGGCAAAGGCCAGCCGTGCCCCAGTAGCAATCATTACCACCTCTGGTACTGCGGTGGCAAACCTCTACCCCGTCATTGTTGAAGCTTGGTTGACCCATGTGCCTTTAATCGTCTTAAGTGGCGATCGGCCGCCCGAGTTACTGGATTGCGGGGCAAATCAGGCCATAGTCCAACCCGGCATTTTCGCCAATTACGCCAAACAAGTAAATTTGCCCACACCGGATGCCCATATTGCGCCACAGGCCCTATTAACCACAGTAGATGAAGCCATCGCTAATCAAACTCGCCCTGTGCACTTTAACTGTATGTACCGCGAGCCTTTATACCCAAGTGAGCTAAGTGCGACAATCCTCGATGCCGACTCACCCTATCTCAGGCCATTACACACTTGGCTACAACTGGCGCGTCCTTACACTCAATATGGTAAATACAGCCAAGTAAGCAGCCCGAGCGATGATGCCATTATGCGTTTTGTCCACGGTAAGGGGGTTATCGTGGCTGGCACATTAACACCCGAGCAGGATCCTGAGCAGTTGATTGCACTATCGCAGAAAATCGGTTGGCCTTTGCTCACCGATGCACAATCGCAGCTTCGCCAACATCCTGCCGTAATAGGTAATATCGATCAATTACTGCAACATCCAAGGGCGCGCAATCTATTGCAGGAGGCGGATCGCGTACTCGTATTCGGTGGCCGCTTGCTGTCTAAGCGCTTGATCAGCTATTTAGCCGAGCAAAATTGGCACAGTTACTGGCAAGTGTTACCCGAGCAGGACAGATTAGATCCGAGTCACAATGCTAAACATGTTTGGCACGCCAGTGCGGCGCAGTTTGCAACATTGAATTGGTATCGTTCTTCCTCGGCAAACTGGGCGAATACGTTAATCACCTATAACGATGAATTGCATAACTTATTTATCCGCAATATCGATCAAGGGAAATTTGGTGAAGCCCAGGTCGTGCGCGCCATCGCCAACAGTCGCCCATTGGAGCAACAGCTTTTTATCGGCAATAGCCTGCCCGTGCGGTTATACGATATGTACGCGCCTATCAGCTGTTGCACTGCCACCACTTTCACCAATCGCGGCGCCTCGGGCATAGACGGTCTACTCGCGACGGCCTGCGGTATTGCCGCCCACGAGGGCAAGCCAACCAGTTTGATCATTGGCGATTTATCCCAATTACACGATCTTAACTCGCTGGCGATCGCTCGGAGCCTAACCAGTCCATTAGTCATCGTTATTCTCAATAATGATGGCGGTAATATTTTCAACCTATTGCCCGTACCCAACGAGCAAGTACGCAGTGATTATTACCGCTTAAGCCACGGCTTAGAATTTGGTTACGCGGCGGCCATGTTTAATCTTCCTTATAATCAAGTGGATAATCTGGCTGATTTCCAAGATAGCTATAATGAAGCGCTGGATTTTCAAGGTGCTTCGATCATTGAAGTCAGTGTGAGTCAAACCCAAGCCAGTGACCAAATTGCTGCACTCAACCTGTGGGTGAAACAAAGCTAATGCCGACCTTAACCCGTTACGGCGAAACGATCCTGCCGACATTAGTGTTGCTACACGGATTTTTAGGCACTAAGGCCGACTGGTTGCCGTTAATGCCTAAGCTAAGCCAACACTTCCATTGTGTGTGCTTGGATCTGGTGGGCCATGGGGATAATCAACCTAGCCTACCTGCGCCAGAAATGGAGGAGGGTTTTAGTTTTTGTGTCCAAGATATTATCGCTAGGCTAGATAGACTTAACATTAGTCAGTTCCACCTCTATGGTTATTCCCTCGGGGGCCGTATTGCTTTGCACCTTGCGAAGACCCATCCCCAGCGATTACTGAGTTTACTACTCGAGTCCTGCCATCCGGGACTTAAAGATCCGCAGGAAAAAGCCGCACGAACCCAAAATGATGCCCACTGGGCAGAACGTTTGCTCAAGCTCAGTAGCATGGACTTTTTAAGTTTGTGGTATCAGCAGACGGTGTTTGCGCAAATGAACCAAAGTTGCAGGGAAAGCACCATTACCATGCGTGCCAGTATGTTAGATAAGCATCCTAAACATATCCTCAAGGAGATGTACCTAGCCACATCACTCGCACGCCAAGCCTCCATGTGGGATGTACCCGCCATGCTCTCCTGTGAATGCCATTTCTTTGCTGGTAGCCAAGATACCAAATTCCACACCCTCGCACAGGAGTGGCAACTGCACTCACCTATCTTAGTGCATAGCATTCGTGGCGCAGGGCACAATATACATCAAAGCACGCCGGCGGCCCTGATCGCAGCGATCCTAGCATTGCTTGCCCCTGAACTTCCCCATCACTGCCACATAAATATCTAGGAAAGATATGATCTTAACTTCGCTTAGCCTATATCAATATCGACTACCTCTCGATGTCTTACTCCCCGTGGGCAAGCAGCGTATCGACAGCCGGGCGGGATTAATATTACAGGCAAGCTGCAGTGTTCAAGGTAAGCGGAACGAGGCTCAGGTTGAAATAGCTCCCCTATCGGGCGTCGATATCGACCAACAAGCCTTAGTGGGATTTAGCCGCGAAACCTTAGCCGAGGTACAAAGCGATCTAAGTGAGTTACTGCCAAAGCTCTGCGGCCAGAGCATAGATAGGCTGCTGGAATACGCCGAAAATAGTCCCTATCCATCGGTCGCTTTTGGTTTAAGTCTGTTACATGCCAAGTTAATCGGCAAACTCGATGCTATCCGGCCAATTACAGCCCAAATTCCACTGATTTATCAGCCGACAGATGCACCTCAAAGCCTGCTCGATAATAAAATCGCTGCCCTAGGTATGGATATACATTCGGTGAAAGTCAAAGTCGCCCAGACCTCCATTGAAGATGAACTGCGTCTGATTTATGGAATGTTAAGCACTCGGGCCGATCTTAAACTGCGTCTAGATGCCAATCGTGGCTTTACCTTAGAACAAGCCATCACATTTGCCGCAAGCCTGCCCCTAGACGCTATTGAATATATTGAAGAACCTTGCCAAAACCCACAGGATAACCTGCTATTTTATCAAGCGATTGGCATGCCCTACGCCTTAGATGAATCCCTCAATGATCCCGATTATGAGTTTGCGATGCAAAATGGCCTGACGGCGCTCGTCATCAAACCTATGCTGCTCGGCACCATCGAAAAACTAGCCAGTTTAATCGATACGGCGCAAAGCTATGGTGTACGTTGCATCTTAAGTTCTAGCCTTGAGAGCAGTTTAGGCATTCAGGATCTCGCGCAGTTAGCGGCAATCCTAACCCCGGATGAAACTCCTGGGCTAGATACTTTAAGCGCCTTTAGCCAAGATTTATTGGTGTCCTCGGGCAAGAAACCCTGCCTTACACTGCCGCAGCTTGAACTGATTGCTAAACACGGCATTGCCCATTGATACACAATCGCAATGGGAAGTCATAGCGAGTTTGTAACTACATAGGAAGCCTAACGTGTCATTTGTCCATGCCCCTATATCAAACACGATCTCCCCGGTTCACCAGGCTGCGATTGACTTGCCACAGCAAACTGCCATTAAGCTTGCCGGACTTGATATCAACTACCAAACCCTAAGCCAACACATTATCGCCCTGAGTGAGTACTTAACCACCGCGGGTATTGACGAGGGTGAAGCCGTGGCATGCATCTCGAGCAATAACCTGACAATGATTTGCCTCTACTGGGCCTGTGTCGATATAGGGGCAATCTTTTTTCCCATCTCGCCCCGCTTCCCCATCGCTCAGGTTCAAGGCTTAATCGATACCCACAAGATCCCGTATTATTGGAGCGAGCAGAACGCAAAGCTGGCAAATGCCCATGAGTTAATCCTTAATATTAATGAGCTTAGTCAAACGACAACCCGCCATAATCTGGCTAAACCCTTTGACATTCACCGCCCCGCCAATGTGATTTTAACTTCGGGCTCGAGCGGTATTCCAAAGGCGGCGGTGCATTGTTTAGCCAATCATATTGCCAATGCCGAAGGCGCCCGCAGCTTAATTCCACTCGAACAAGGGGATGCTTGGTTGCTCTCCCTGCCTTTATTCCATATCGGCGGCCTTGCGATATTGAACCGCTGCGCCTTAGTCGGCGCCTGTGTCGTGATGCCAGATCAAACACTCAGTCTTAGCCAGCAGATTGACCAAGATAAACTGACTCACATGTCTTTGGTACCAGCACAGCTGAGCACGTTATTAGCCGATACGAACAGCCAACTTAAAAGTATCAAAGCCCTATTGCTCGGTGGCGGTGCAGTATCGAGAGACTTACTCGCACACCTTAAGCAAAATAACATTGCGAGCTACACGAGTTATGGTATGACAGAAATGGGCTCGCAAATCACCACTGGTCCCGCTTTAAATGACGGTAGCAGTGGCAAATTGCTCCCCAAGCGTGAACTTAAAATTGTAGACGGGGTTATCTGGGTGCGCGGCGAATGCCTGTTTATGGGCTACCTGACTGCCAGCGGCATAGACAGATGTGTTGATCACGAAGGCTGGTTTTATACCAAAGACAGGGGCGAATGGGATGAAAATGGCAATCTGCACATCCTCGGTCGCATCGATAATATGTTTATCTGCGGCGGTGAAAACATCCAACCAGAAGAAATCGAAGCCGCCCTGAAACAACATCCCGACATTGATGATGCCATTGTCTTTGCCGAACCTGATTCCACATTTGGCAACCTCCCCGCCGCCATCCTTCGCGGCAGTATAACCCGTGATATGGCCACAAAAAACCTTGAGCTAGAAGCCTTTCTCGCCGATAAAATCGCCCGCTTTAAACGCCCAAGACAGTATTACCCTTGGCCAGAAGATGCCGAACAAACAGGGCTAAAAGTGAGTAGAAAGGCCTTAGTTGCAAGCATAAAATAAGCTAAACACTGATTTTAGCCATAAAAAAACCTGACTGACGGCAGTTTTTTTATGGCTAACTCACTTTAGATTAAAGCGAGATGCTAGTTAGGCTTCCATACAAGCTTTCAGCTTGTTCATGGCGTTCTTCTCTAACTGGCGGATACGCTCAGCCGAGACTTGATAGGTTTCTGCCAATTCTTGCAGTGTGGTTTTATCATCATCTAACCAACGGGCACGCAGAATATGCTGGCTACGTTCGTCTAAGGTTTTGATGGCCGATAATAAACGACCTTGGGCATTGGATTCCCAGTTATCGTTTTCGATGTTTTCGGCTAAGTCTGATGAATGATCTTCGAGATAATGCACTGGCGCGAAGTCCTGTTCATCATCATTATCACTGGTCAAGTCAAATGCAGGATCTTGAGCCACCATACGTGATTCCATTTCGGTCACATCGGCCTTAGAGACACCTAGATTTTGAGCCACCATAGTGACTTCTTCATCGCTAAACCAACCTAAGCGTGTTTTCGCTTTACGGATATTAAAGAACAACTTACGTTGCGCTTTAGTGGTTGCGACTTTCACAATGCGCCAATTCTTCAGCACATATTCATGAATTTCAGCTTTAATCCAATGCACCGCAAAGGAAACCAGGCGTACACCAACATCGGGATCGAAGCGTTTTACCGCTTTCATCAGGCCAATGTTGCCTTCTTGGATCAAATCCGCCTGCGGCAGACCGTAACCTGAGTAGCCCTTAGCAACGTGCACTACAAAGCGTAAGTGCGACATGATCAGTTGCTTTGCCGCTTGCAGATCACCCGTTTCCTGCAAACGCTTGGCTAACTCATACTCAGCCTCAGCATCCAGCATGCTAATGCTAGTCACTGAATGGATATAAGCTTCTAGACTACTACTGCCCTGTGGGACTGTCAGTGCCATTGAATGCGTTTGAAAGGTCATTCGCGCTCCTACTTTCTTACTAATACTTATCAAATATAAGTCGATTGCATTCTAGGATGATACCAAACCACCACTAGAATGAGCTGACGAACTATCGGCTAATTGACAGAGTATGTCAACCTTCACCCGTCTAGAGGGTTAGTTTTAACCCCGATGAATAGACATTGCAAGTGAACAAAAGTTCATCGCCTGCGTATTTCGTCTATTCATTCCTAGCTTAACAATCTGATATTTAAGAGGGTTCTATCGCCTTTAGGTGTTGTCTTACGGATAGATAAGAACCCAGCCAACCCAAAAAAGAGGCTAGACCGACTAATTGTAGCAGTTCAACAAAGGTAAGTGACTTCATTTCAAGCTGACTACCGTATAGCCCCAATAGCTCTGCAAGGGCGGAGTCGAGATACCAAACAAGTAAGTTAATGATAACCCAAGCCAATATACCGCCTATCACCCCATACCAAATCCCAGTATAAAGAAAGGGCCGCTGGATAAAAGATTCAGTTGCCCCCACTAGTTTCATCACTTCGATCTCGGTGCGACGGTTCATAATCGCGAGGCGAATCGTGTTACCAATCACTAATACCACAGCCAAGACCAATAACGCCGCAATGGCCATCACAGTGCGTTCCAATAAGCGCACCACGGCCTGCAAACGCTCAAGCCATTCAATATCCAAGCGGCCAAAACTAATCTCGGGCTCGCGCTCTAGCTTAGTCAATAGTTCTCTGGCACCTACGGGCGTGGAGTATCTCGGTGTCGGTGTCACTGTGATCACTGCGGGCAGTGGATTTTTATCGAGATAAGCCAAGGCTTCACCAAAGCCCGATAAACGCTGAAACTCCTCTAGGGCTTGATTACGATCTATATACTGTACTTTATCCACTTCGGAATAGGTGCGAATGCGTGTCAGCAGACTCTGGATGGTCTGATCGCTGCGGTTTTCATCAATAAATAATGAAATCTCCGCCGCACTATTCCACGAACTGGTAATCGTCTCGGCATTTTTGACTAAGACTTGCAATGCTGCAGGCAAACTTAAACTGACGCCCAGCACGGCCATAGTCATCACGGATGAAACAGGGTTACGCCATAATTCCCCCATACTCGCCATAGCCTGCTGCACATGGCGAATAAAGAACATCACGATTCGACCCGAAATCGGTAATTTACTGCGGGTTAGCTTAGCATTGTCGCTCATAGACCCTCCCTCGACGCGGCGGGACTAGTGTGAACACCTTGATGCAGTTCTTGGGAGCCTATCATGCGACCCTGTTTTAAGGTGAAAGTACGATATTTCATCCGCGCAATCAGTCCCAAATCGTGGGTGGCAATCAACACACTCGTCCCCGCATCGTTGAAGGTTTCGAACAGGCGCAAAATATCCATCGACAGTTTAGGGTCTAAGTTGCCCGTTGGTTCGTCGGCGAGCAACAAGGGAGGTTTGTTCACAATCGCACGGGCGATACCTACACGCTGTTGCTCGCCCCCCGATAACATAATGGGGTTATGGCGCTCTTTACCATATAGCCCCACCATATCGAGCGCACCCGCAACCCGCTTACGGATCTCGCCGTGGGAAAAACCTTCAATCACTAATGGCAAGGCGACGTTATCGAATACACTGCGGTCCATCAATAAATGGTGGCTTTGGAAGATCATGCCAATATTGCGTCTTAGGTAGGGCACGTGCTTGGCACTGATTTTAGCAATATCGTGGCCGTTGATCGCAACCCGCCCCGTAGTTGCCCGTTCGATAACAGTGATCAACTTCAGCAGCGTACTCTTACCCGCGCCAGAATGACCGGTTAAAAATGCCATTTCACCTTGCTGCAGGTGAAAATTCACATCCTCCAGCGCCATTTGGCCGCCAGGATAAATCTTACTCACCTGCTGAAAATCAATCATAAATTAGCTATCCGCTTTTTCTTGAGTGAAGAGTGCATCGATAAATTCTTTCGAATTAAAGGTACGTAAGTCATCAATTTGCTCGCCGACACCAATATAGCGGATCGGTATTTTAAATTTATCAGCGATTGCAAACACTACGCCCCCCTTAGCGGTGCCATCTAACTTGCTAATAGTCATCCCTGTGACACCAACAGCTTCTTGGAATAATTGCGCTTGGCTAATGGCGTTTTGACCTGTGCTGGCATCTAGGGTCAACATCACTTCGTGCGGCGACTCTGGATCGAGTTTCTTCATCACCCGCACGACTTTCTTTAATTCTTCCATCAGGTGGGATTTGTTTTGCAGACGACCCGCTGTGTCGGCGATCAACACATCTATCTTACGGGCCTTTGCCGCTTGCAGCGCATCGAAGAGTACCGAGGCACTGTCGGCCCCCGTATGCTGGGCAACTACGGTAATATCGTTACGTTGGCCCCAAACCTGTAATTGCTCTACGGCGGCAGCGCGGAAGGTATCGCCAGCGGCCAACATCACCGACTTGCCTTGGGCTTGATACTGTTTGGCCAACTTACCGATAGTAGTGGTTTTTCCAACACCATTGACACCAACCATCAGGATCACAAAGGGGCCAGCCGCATTTTCGGGAACAAGGGGGATAGCAACGGGATCGAGTGTTTTTTGCAATTCATCCCGCAGCAATTCGTATAGTGCTTCAGCATCTTTAAGCTGCTTACGTGACGCATGCTCGGTCAAATTTTTGATTAAGCGTGTAGTCGTTTCGACGCCAACATCGGCAATTAACAACTGTTCTTCTAGTTCTTCAAATAGATCGTCATCGATTTTTTTACCGCGAAATAGCCCAATAAAACCACTGCCGATGTTTTCACTGGTACGCATCAAACCACGTTTAAGGCGCGCAAATAGCCCTTCTTTCACTGGCCGAGCCTGTGGTTCCGGCTGAACTTCAACGACGGGTACATCTTGCTCAGCCTTGGCTTGGGCTTGCTCGGCAGCTAATTGTTCTGCCTCAAGGCGCGCCGCTTCGGCCTGTTGTTCGGCTAAACGCTGGGCTTCGATTTGTGCTTGTTGCTGGGCAAGGCGTTCGGCTTCTGCCTTGGCCTTGGCTTGCTCGACAGCTAATTGTTCTGCCTCAAGGCGCGCCGCTTCGGCCTGTTGCTCGGCTAACGCTGGGCTTCGATTTGTGCTTGTTGCTGGGCAAGGCGTTCGGCTTCTGCCTTAGCCTTGGCTTGCTCGGTAGCTAATTGTTCTGCCTCAAGGCGCACCGCTTCGGCCTGCGCCTCTACTTGCTCCTGCTCTAGGCGCCGCGCAGCTTCAGTGTCTTGTGTTGGAGTAACGACTGGAGTTTCAGCACCGACCTCATCTTGCGATTTATCTTTACGAAACCAAGAGAAAAAACCTTTCTTTGCCATGTGTGATCCCAGCGCTCTACTTCAGTGTTGAATGTAAAATAAGACCCAGTCGTTATACCAGATTGCTTTAGCAATTACGTCTAAAACGTCGGCAATTAGCTAAGCTTGTTAAGCCATCTCACCTTTTAGTGGGACTTTGATATAAAATAGTGGTCTTTATTAAGGTGGCATAGTCTACCACTTTCTTTCTTCAGGCAAAATCACGGGGGAGCTTTGATTAAGAACCGAGCGGCCAATCAGAGTGCGGTCAAGCAACAGGCGACCAAAAATTCAGCGACTAAAACTAAATTGGGTAGTGGCCAAGTGCGAATTATCGCGGGGCAATGGCGTTCGCGTCGTCTACCTATCCAAGATCTCGATGGTTTGCGTCCGACGACAGATAGAGTGCGCGAAACCCTGTTTAACTGGCTCGCCAATGATATAGTTAATGCTCGGGTGCTCGACTGTTTCGGTGGTAGCGGCGCCTTGGCCCTCGAGGCCCTGTCTCGCTACGCCGCCTATGCCAAGATCATCGAATTGCAACGCTCAGCCGCCATGCAATTGAAAGAAAACCTTAAAACCCTAAAATGCGATAGGGCCGAAGTGATCAATGCCGATACGCTAGCCGTGTTACAGAAGGGCTGCGATCAAGGTTTCGACCTAGTGTTTATCGATCCGCCCTTTCGTAAAGGGTTGGCGGAACGGACAATTCAGTTGCTAGATAGCCAAGCTTGGCTCAATGATGGCGCGCTGATCTATGTCGAGATCGAGTCTGAATTAACCACACTTACCATTCCATCTAGTTGGCAAGCCTTAAAAGAGAAGACTGCAGGACAGGTGAGCTATCGTTTATATCAATATCAACCCGAAAACACTACTGAGCATATCGAAGATGAAAGCCATGCCCTTGCTGATTAACTTAGGCAAAGTCATTACCCTTATCGCTTGGCTGATGATGGCCTACAACTTGGCGATACCATTTGAAGGCAAGGTAGCGATTATTTTGAATATTCTGTTTGGTATTACCTGCATCATGCATTGCTTTCAAGTCGCCATCTTTCACATGCTGTTTAAAACCTTACTGCCATTAACTAAGCAGGATTACCTGCAGGTGTTTATCTTCGGTATTTTTAGTCTATTAGCTTATCGGCAACAGGTGATGACTCAAGTGAGTTAACCAACCTAGCACCCGGAAAGCAAAAAGCCCTCTGTTGAGGGCTTTTTAATGGCGAACAATAACCTGAGTTAATTGCTAAACCTTATCCCTTTGGATAGGGATGAGCGATACCTTTATGACAGTCAATACAGGTTTTTCTGTCTTCAGGGGCTTTCTTGAAGTTATTGCTGTGCATTCTCACTGCCATTTTGCTCATATTTTCTGATTGGTTTTCATAAATACGGTTGTGACAGTTTTGACAGGTTGAAGAATCGATAGAGCGTAAATAATCACGAGC
The DNA here is from genome assembly GCF_000217915.1 of Shewanella sp. HN-41. Taxonomy (GTDB): domain Bacteria; phylum Pseudomonadota; class Gammaproteobacteria; order Enterobacterales; family Shewanellaceae; genus Shewanella. The sequence continues at coordinate 72,081 of NZ_AFOZ01000046.1, forward strand.
TAATTCGGCTTGTTCTTTACGGTTTTCATCTAACCAAGCTTGGGTATTAAAGCCATCAATCGTTAAGAAACCAATAACATCCTTAGAAACGATGATCTTTTTCTTCAGGTATTGGAATGGTTCCTGTGCAATGTGACATTGCTGACACTGAACAACGATACCAACACGGTTATTGCCGTGGGCTGACGCCATAACTTCATCTTTCAATGAATGCTGACTGTGGCAGCTCATACAGAATGCATCTTGGCTGGTTGCATGTAAGGTTGTTTGGGTTGCAAAGTAGCCCACAACACCGATAACAATACCGACGACCAGTAGCGCCAGAATTGAATATTTTGCGCTAGGTTTAAATAGTGCACGCCAGTTCATCACTCTATCTCCAAAAATTGCCAAAATTAGTTTTTATAAGACTAGTTTATGTTCTTTCATTTATTAGAAATTTGATTTTAAGCCTAAATCTGCCGATTAAATTAAACTTAAAAGCGCAAAATGAGACTTAGCTCTAACTATAGGGACGACAATTAGCTAAAACCAACTACACAGTTGCCACAAAGCACTTCAACTAAAGCTAATGTAGTCATCACATAATCGCAAGTTACTAATTTTCACGATTGAGACCCACATTAAGAATCCATAGCAATGAAATCATTTTTAGAATACAAAAATGTGATCGAGGCTGCATTTTATTTCATTGTTTGATCTGCGTAGGAAAATGGCTAGAAGGAAAAGCAGAAGGATAAAAAAATTTATCCCACATGAAACTTTTTTCGTTCAACAATGGTCTTTAAGGGTAAGCAATCAATTATCCGAGTTATCATGGCTAAGTACTGGATCACCATAGCGCTGTTATTTTCACTTATCGCCCAATCGGCGATGGTGAGTGCTATGCCAACTTCAGCCAACACTAATGGCCACAGCAATCAAACCATGCTGATGATGGATGCAGAAATGAACTGCACCATGCCAGATTGTTCTGCATCCGATTGTTTGCAACACTGCCAAGATAGCATGATAAGTGATTGTCAAACCCATTGCCTATCATCACTTTACCTTGAGCCTGCAGTGCTAGAACTGGCCTTCGCCAACCCAGCAAGCAAGCGTATTGCCATCCAAGGCTGGGCGATGCAAACTGCCGATCTTGGACTCACCACACCCCCTCCCACCTCCAATTCACTGTAACGTCTTTCGTTTTTTACAACGTAAAACCGACTAAACACCTTTGATTGCGCCGCTGCATATCCGCACCGCAACGAGGTACAGAGAATTTTTGGAGTTTATTATGAAAACCACTTTATTGAACAAAAGCTTACTAGGCCTTACTTTCGTTATCGGCGCCTTATTAAGTAGCACCTCGGTCACTGCCGCCAGCTTGAAAAGCACAGATGCGCTCAGTGTTATCAGTATCAATGGTGTGCCCGCAACACCCTTTAAACCTATCCAACTCTCCGCTGGAAAAGTACTGCTCGAGCTAAAATATCAGGATATTTTTGATTATCGCGCCGATGATAGTGGCAACTGGGTTAAATCAGAGCCGCTTTACTTAATATTGGATGTGAAGGCGAATGATAGTTACCAAATCACCCAGCCCAAAATAGTTACTGAAACTGACGCGCGCCAGTTTATTAAATATCCTACGATTCAACTCAGTATTAATGGTGACAAAGCGGGCGAATATCCACTACAAAACCACAGCCAACTGATGGCGAAAATGTTAGCAAGCAATCCCGCTTTCTAATTTAGATGAGTTAAATATTTAATCTGAGGCATGTGCTGAAATGTGAGTTAACTCATTGCAGCATAATGCCTCTATGCTAGAATCGAACCGTTCATTATTTGGAATACTTATGTATCACACACTCGGTCGTTACTTTTTAGTCATCTTCACTTTACTCGCACTCGTCGGGCAAAGTGTTATGTCTAATGGTCACGCTATGGTGTCGCACACTATGGATATGAGTGCGATGGTGCATAGTACTTCCAATCTAGGAATGGATCATACTGCAATGATGCAGATGAACACGGAGAACCATCCTGACTCCCATTCAATGGCCAACGCGGATTGCTGTAACGATAAAATGCTTCCCGGCGCGAAGCAGCATTGCTGTGATGGCACCACATCATGTTCAAATGATTGTGGTCATTGTCTGACGATTTCAGTCGCTGGTACTCTATTCAGCCCACACCTTTGGCCAAGTGTGAGCATGAGCGATACTGCAATGGCCACTCCTATGCCTCATTTCCACTCTATCTCGTTATCTTCGGCCCTCAAGCCTCCGATAGCCTAGCCCCACCGTGCCCTTTCAGGGCTAACAAAACTAATTATTTATTTTGCCGTTTAGTGTGGTGCACCTAAACCTTAAGCACCCAGAGTTAAGCAAAAACCGAGTATTGAGCATCGATTAGCCTTTCGTTTTGAAAAACAAGGGGTAAGCTCAGTAGCGTTTATGTACTCATATTCGGCCATTAATCCGATGGAGTGAACAATATGAAAACCTTAACTAATCTTGCCTTAGTGGCATTTTTAATGACCAGCACAGGCGTGTTTGCGACGACAACACCCCATGAGCATCACCACGACAATGCGAGCCCACAGGAACAAGCACAGACCTATAGCTGCCCTATGCACCCCGAAGTCACAGGCACTAAAGGCGATACTTGCCCTAAAATGTGGTATGAACTTAGAACCCAAAGCGACGGAAGCAAAAACAGCTGAAGGTACGATGCACAAAGCGCACGAACACCACTAAGCTGGGCTGGAGATGAGGCATATGAACCAATTTAATAAAGTAAAGCAGCAAGCCCCTAAGGCCGTTCTGCTCCTAAGCAGCCTACTGATGGGGGCGCCTTGGCTGAGTCATGCCCAACTGGCGAATACGCAGCAACCCACTGCGACCGAAGCCACAACGACTAACCAAGCCAATAAACCTAATAACAACCCATTAAATCAAGTAAAAACTTATACTTGCCCTATGCACCCCGAAGTGCTCAGCCATGAGCCTGGCCGCTGTCCTAAGTGCAATATGTTTTTAGTTGAGCAACAAGATGGCGCTAATTCGGCTACTGAGCATGCAGAACATCAAGCTGCAGATCACCAAGCATCTGAGCCAGAAAAGACAACGACTGCCAAGGCTTCGAGTCAGGTATTCGACACTCCAACACCTAAGGCCGACAGCTTAGTCAAAGCCCAAAGCCAAGGGACGACAATTAAATATGTCTGCCCTATGCATGCCCATATCATCAGCGATGTGCCCGGCACTTGCCCAATCTGTGGCATGAACTTGGAGAAAGTCGAAACGGGTGGCAATACTCAGGAGATCAATATCAATGTCTCCGGTAGCATGCAGCAGGCACTCGCCCTAAAAGTGGCCCAAGTCGAACGTGATACCCTGTGGAAATTTGTCGAAACTGTCGGTCAAATCGACTACGACGAAAGCCAGATCACCCATATCCACGCCCGCGTCACAGGCTGGATTGAAAAGCTAATGATCAAATCCGTCGGGGATCCAATTAAGAAAGACCAATTACTGTATGAGATCTATTCTCCCGATTTGATCAATGCCCAAGACGACTACCTGCTCGCCATGGACACCTCCAAGGCAAACGGTCAAGGCCGCTACAAAGATTTGGTTCGCAATGCGGGTTTGCGCTTATCCTTCCTCGGTTTTACCGATAAACAAATCAAACAATTAGCCGAGTCGCATCAAACCCAGTATCGAGTGCCTTTCTACGCTAGGGAAGATGGCGTCGTTAAAGCCCTCAATGTGCGTGATGGCATGTATATTCAACCGTCGACCGAAGTCATGTCTGTGGTGGATCTCTCTAAAGTCTGGGTGATTGCCGACGTATTCGAGAACGAGCAAAGCTGGATTGCCAAAGGTCAAAATGCCGAAATTGCCGTCCCTGCCATGAATATCAGTGGCATCGAAGGCACTATCGATTACATCTACCCCGAGCTGGATCCTGTGACCCGTAGCCTGCGGGTACGGGTGGTACTCAACAATACCGACGTTTCCTTAAGACCTAAGACCTTAGCTAAAGTCTCGCTATTCGGTGGCCCGAATAAAGATGTGCTAGTTATCCCACAGGAAGCCTTAATCCAAACGGGTAAAGAAAACCGCGTGATAGTCAAACAAGCCGATGACAGCTTTACCGCCAAGGCCGTAACCGTCGGCATGATGAGCCAAGGTAAGGCCGAGATTATTTCAGGCCTGAATGAAGGTGAACGTGTGGTGATTTCGGGGCAATTTCTACTCGACTCCGAAGCCAGCCTCAAGGGCAGTTTAATGCGTTTAAGCAGCGGTCATCAGCACTAGGAGCGCGTTATGTTGAAATATATTATCGAGGCGTCGATCAGGCAGCGATTTATGGTGCTGATTATCGCCGTCATGATCACTGTCTGGGGTGTGCAAGAACTGCGCAAGACGCCGCTAGATGCATTGCCGGACTTATCCGACGTGCAAGTGATCATTAAAACACCTTATCCAGGCCAAGCACCTAAATTGGTTGAAGAACAAGTGACTTATCCACTGTCGACCGCCATGTTAGCCGTACCCGGTGCCAAAACCGTGCGTGGCTATTCTATGTTTGGCGACTCCTATGTGTATGTCATTTTTGAAGATGGCACCGACATCTACTGGGCGCGCTCACGGGTGCTGGAATATTTAAGTCAGATCAGCAGTCGTTTGCCTCAGGGCGTACAACCCTCACTCGGCCCAGATGCGTCAGGGGTGGGCTGGGTGTTTGAATATGCGCTAGTCGATCGCTCGGGTAATTTAGATTTATCGCAACTCAAGAGTTTGCAGGATTGGTATCTCAAGCTAGAGCTGCAAAGCGTGGCGGGCGTGTCTGAAGTGGCCACCGTCGGTGGCATGGAGCAAACCTATCAGATAGTACTCGAACCCGATAAAATGGCGATCTATAAGCTCGATATTGCCACCATTAAACAAGCTATAGGTAAAGCCAACAGTGAAGCTGGCGGCTCTGTAGTCGAAATGGCCGAAGCCGAATATATGGTGCGCGCCAAAGGCTATCGTCAAACTCTGGAGGATTTCCGTGAAATCCCCTTAGGTGTTACTAGCCCGTCTGGCACTGGGTTGTTGCTTAAGGACATCGCCACGGTGCGTAAGGGGCCCGCTTCACGCCGCGGCATTGCCGAACTCGATGGTGAAGGTGAAGTCGTTGGCGGTATTGTGGTCATGCGTTACGGCGAAAACGCCCTCGCCACTATCGATGCGGTCAAGGCCAAACTTAACGAGTTACAAGCGGGTTTACCCGCAGGTGTGGAGATCATTCCAACCTACGATAGATCCCAACTGATCCTTAAGTCCGTTGATAACCTGTTTAGCAAAGTGGTCGAAGAAATGTTGGTAGTCGGCTTAGTCTGCCTACTGTTTTTACTGCATGCACGCTCGACTCTAGTGGCGGTCATCACCCTGCCTCTATCCATTCTTATCGCCTTTATCGTGATGAATAAGATGGGTGTTAACGCCAATATTATGAGCCTTGGCGGCATCGCCATCGCCATCGGTGCCGTGGTGGATGGCGCGATTGTGATGATCGAAAACCTGCACAAGCATTTAGAGCACTTTGAAGCCGAACATGAGCGACAACCCAGTGTAACGGAACATTGGCGTATAGTGGCAGAAGCCTCGAACGAGGTTGGCCCTGCGCTATTTTTCTCATTGATTATCATCACCTTAAGCTTTGTCCCCGTGTTTGCACTCGAGGCGCAGGAAGGTCGATTATTCGCGCCACTGGCCTACACAAAAACCTTCGCCATGGCTGCAGCGGCGTTCCTGTCGATCACCTTAGTACCGATTTTAATGGGCTACTTTATTCGCGGAAAAATCCCCAGCGAACGCAGCAACCCCATTAGCCGTTTCTTGATCGCGCTTTACCAACCTTCACTCAAACTGGTGCTTAAATTTCCTAAAATCACCCTGATGCTAGCCTTAGTCGCGCTGGCCAGTGCTTGGTATCCCATGACCCGTATGGGCAGCGAGTTTATGCCAGCTCTCGAAGAAGGCGACTTACTCTACATGCCAACGGCGCTACCTGGGATCAGTGCCAGCAAAGCCGCCGAAGTGCTGCAACAAACCGACCGTTTGATCAAAACCGTGCCCGAAGTAGCCCGCGTGTTTGGCAAAGTAGGCCGCGCCGAAACCGCGACCGACCCAGCCCCGCTGACCATGCTCGAAACCACAATCATGCTCAAACCCCATGACGAATGGCGTGAGGGCATGACGCTGGACGGCATCATTGCCCAGCTGCAACAAACGGTAAAAGTACCGGGACTCACCAATGCTTGGGTGCAACCCATCAAGACCCGTATCGATATGCTCTCAACTGGGATAAAAACCCCCGTCGGCATAAAAATCACTGGCGCCGATGTCAATGAACTACAAACCTTGGGGGCCAAGATTGAGGCCATACTCAGCAAAGTACCACACACTAAATCGGCCTACGCGGAACGCAGTGGCGGTGGGCGTTATATCGATATCAGCCCTAAACTGGATGTGGCCGCCCGTTACGGCATGACTTTGCAGGATATTCAGGATGTGGTGCGTTACGCCATTGGCGGCATGGATGTTGGCGAATCGGTGCAAGGTGCAGAGCGTTACCCCATCAACCTACGCTACCCACGGGAGTTACGCGACAATATCGAGAAACTGCGTGAGCTGCCAGTGATAACGAAGTCGGGGAATTATCTGCCGCTGCGCAACTTGGCCGATATCGAAATCAACGATGGTGCGCCTATGTTAAAGAGTGAAAATGGCCGCTTAATCTCCTGGGTATTTATCGATATCGAGGGCACGTCTATCGGTGAGTATATCGCCACCGCCAAAACAGCCTTAGAAACCGAACTCGTCGTCCCGCCCCGTTACAGTTATAGCTTTGCGGGTCAGTACGAATATATGCAAAGGGTCGATGCTAAGCTCAAACAAGTGATTCCTATGGCCTTAGGCGTGATCTTCATCCTGCTGATGATGACCTTCGGCTCCACTATGCAGGCCAGTATTATCATGTTGAGTCTACCCTTTGCCTTGGTCGGCAGTACTTGGTTGTTGTATCTACTGGATTACAACATCTCAGTGGCCGTCGCCGTCGGTATGATTGCTCTGGCGGGCGTTGCCGCCGAATTTGGGGTGGTGATGTTGGTATATCTCAATAACGCCATCAAGCACAGGCAAGAGAAAAATACTTACCACAGCGTTGAGGATCTAAAAGAAGCCTTAATCGAAGGCGCTGTCATGCGCATTCGCCCCAAAGCGATGACAGTAGCAACCATCTTCTTCGGCCTACTGCCCATTATGTGGGGCGCAGGTTCGGGTAACGATGTGATGCAAAAAATCGCCGCACCTATGGTTGGTGGTATGGTCACAGCCCCTATACTGTCGCTATTTGTCCTGCCCGCACTCTATCTACTGATTTACTCGCGTAAACTTAAAAACGACATTGAGCCATTAGAGTAGCCGAATATAGGATCATAACTACCTCAGTTCAATAATCCCACATCCCCTCAATACCAATAGGATTGAGGGGATTTTTATTATCAAATTGGCTCAAAAAACCTAAAATCACCACTCAATGTATGCCAACCCAATAAATTGCTCTACGCTCAGGCAAGGATCCGCTCAATGGCCCCATTCTATGCAGTCATAGTCAAAAAGCCCCTAAGTTGCTTATTCATATTGCTCTTGTGTGTACTTGGAGCATTGAGTGCTTACTCCTTCCCCGCCTTTGCCGCGCCCGCAAGCGGCGAATTTGTTGCCGATAAACGCTGTGAGCTATTTCAATCGAAAAATAAGCAGACGAATCCAGATCTATGGCAAAGCAATATTGGTGAGCGCTACCCCGTACTCGAAATCCTCGGCAATAGCGCTAAACCTGATTGGCTGCGAGTGCGCACCAACGCCGTTAAATCTCCTATGCGTTGGATCAGTGGCGATTGTGGTCAGTATCTGTCTAATGTTGCTGGCAGTAATGTATCAACACCTGCAACAACGGTGGAACCGGCGCAAACGACCACGGCATCGGACATCAAAGCAAAAAATAAAGATAGCCTTAAAGAACAGGGCACTACAGAAAAGCGTCAAGCCAATCAATGCCAAATCGAGGGTAATTTTGATTCACACGTGTTGGCGTTAAGCTGGCAAAGCACCTTTTGTGAACTCTATGGCCGCCGTAAAGCCGAATGCCGCGCCCTAAGCCAAACGCCAGATTCGAACCAATGGCAACACTTCAGCCTGCACGGACTGTGGCCGAATAGACAGCAGTGCGGTACTCGCTATGGCTATTGCAGCACGGTAAAACTGCAACCGAATGATTTCTGTACTTATCCAGAATTTGAACTTAATCCATCGGTTCGCAAAAATTTAGAAGAAGTGATGCCAAGCGCTCGCTATGGCACCTGTTTAGAACGTCACGAATGGTGGAAGCACGGTACTTACCGCAGCCTAGATCCTAACGAATATTTTTTGCTGGCGACTCAACTCACACAAGCGGTCAATGCCTCGGCATGGGTGCAAAAATTTATTAATAACAACATAGGTAAGAATGTCAGTCAAAGTGAGCTAAACCAAAGCTTTGATACCAGCTTCGGTCAAGGAGCCCACACAAAAGTCAGCCTAGAATGTGCTAAGGGATTATTGAGTGAAATTCGCATTAACCTGCCCGAAGTCATTAAAGCCTCAGATTCCCTACCTAGCCTGCTCGCCAAAGCCAATCGAGCAAAAAAAGGCTCCTGCCCCGAGGTGATCACTATTGATAACCCCAATTAACCTGTATAACGACCAATAGACGCCCACTAAATAACTGCTCCTAATTATGCTACATCGCAGCGAATCACTATGCGATGCTCACCATGGCGCAGAGAGCCTGCTTACCCATACCCTGCAGCCTATAGAATGATCTACAATTCGAAACCGCTATTTAGGCGTCTATGCCTTATCTGATCACATTTGATCCAGTTTAATTACCGCAAACGTCGCACCTTGGGGATCGGTAATCACAGCAAAGCGGCCCACCTCGGGAATATCACTCGGCGGAACACAAATCTGCCCCCCCAAACTCTGTGCTTTGCTAGCAAAAATATCGCAGTCTGCCACCACAAAATACGGCATCCAATGGGCAGGAATATCTCCCCATTCGGGCATTATCGTCATCATGCCACCGATAGATTGGCCAGCGACCTGCCATTCAATATATTCAATATCAGGTACTTGGCTGGGAAGGGCTGTCCATGGGAAGATTTTGCAATAGAAAGCCTCTTCACTGCGGGGGGCTCGACATGCTAATTCGACCCAACAGAGAGTATTAACCTCACCTTGGCGACGTGCGCCTATATGGTTTTTAGCTTGCCATAGGGCAAAGCGGGCCCCTTCGGGATCGCTGACCTGCGCCATAGTCCCCGCATCACCCACAATATGCGGCCCCATATGCAGTTGCCCCCCAGCGGACTGAATATCTGCAATACAAGCATCAATATCTCGCACGGCAAAATAGATCCGCCAATGGCTAGGGATATGTGCCTCTGAACTCGGTATTTGATACATGGCACCCAAATCGTCACCATCTAGGTTGAACAGCGAGAAATGCCCCTCAGGAATGGGCATCTCAATCGCATTCCAACCAAACATGGCATGGTAAAATGCCTTAGCACCTTGCCAGTCGTGGCTTGCGAGTTCGACCCAACATGCATGTCCTTGTGCGTACTGAGTAATCTTCATTATTGGCTCCCATTTTTGTCTCAATCGTAGGAGTTAAGCTGGAGTTTCTCGTTCTGTCCAGTTTCCGAATTAAAAAGAGAAGAGAGTTGTGAGCATGAGGCTAAGAGGTAAAACAAAAAGCCCTCAAATGAGGGCTTAGGCGGCATAAATAAACTAGGAATATTGCGGCAGTAAATCCGCCATCGCCAGTAAATGGCAGGCGCCTGTGACTATGCCAAATAACACCACAAGGATAATCAGCGGTGTACCGCCTATCACTCTAAAACCTGTGTTGTCCTGGAATAGTTGCCTAGATTTATAGGCCATCAGTGCTGGCACTATCACAGCCCACACTGTCGCTGCTAATGCCGCAAATCCGATGGCGATAAGGAAACCATCGGGAAACAGCAATCCCAAAATCGTCGGCGGCACAAAGGTCACTAATGCAGTTTTCATCCGCCCGGAACGGGAATCATCGAAGCCAAATAAGTCGGCGAGATAGTCGAATAGGCCTAAGGTCACACCGAGGAAAGAGGAAGCCACGGCTAGGTTTGCAAATAGGGTTAACATACTGTTTAACCAGCTACTCGCCATCACCTCAGACAAAGCGCCCACCAAGACCCCCATATTGCCCCCCTGAGCGATAATATCGCTAAACTGGCTACGGGGAATATTGCCCATAGTCGCCACTAACCAACAGGCATAAATGACCAGTGCAATAAAAGTACCGATGAAAATGGCCTTGATAATAGTGGAGGAGTCCTTGCCATAATACTTCACTAAGCTGGGCACATTGCCATGGTAACCAAAGCTGGCAAGACCGAAAGGCAGCGCCGCCCATAAATAGGGCGCAAAAGGCTGGATGCCATCAGGCTCCAATAGCTTAGTCACATCGATTTCAATCAACAAATTGCCGATAGCAAGGAAGAAAGTGATGATCATCCCACCGAGCATAATGGTTGTAATACGATCCACGGCCTTAGTGCTAATTAACACTATGCTCGCCAACACAATGGCAAATACTAATCCCGCCACACTTTGGGGTAATACTATCCCCATACCCTGCAAGCTGTGATTCACAATCGACCCGCCGCCACTGATGTAGGCATAGGTCAAAATATAGAGCACAAAGGCTATAGAAACGCCATTCACAATCCGCCAAAACTGCCCTAGGGTTTGTTTAGTTAAAGTATCGAAGCTGGCACCGGGTTCAAAATGCAAATTGGTTTCGAGCAAGAGTAAGCCCGACATCAACATGCAAAACCAAATGCCGAGTAACATCAAAATCGAATAGCCGAACCACATACCAGCACCCACCACAGGCAAGGAGAACATCCCCGCCCCCACGGTTGTGCCTGCTATAATCATGGCGCCACCGAGCAAAGACTTACCTGCGGGCTTATGTTTAGCCGCATTCATATGATTTGCCATTAAACAATGTGCTCCGCAGTGACACTCGCTACAATCGTCTGTCTCACTGTGGCTCTCAATAGGCCGTTGGCTTGATCTCGAATGCGCTCAATATCAGATTTATCTTCTTTATCAGAAAGATAACCTAACTCTTTCAACTTAACACTTAAGGTACCATAGAGTTTTTTATCGTAAAACTCCGGTGCAGTAATGCCGTGCAATGCCCCTAGACGTTGGGCAAGTAGATGGCTTTCAGACTCAAGTTCCGAGCGTTCCATCTTAGGTCTATGGGCTAACAAATTGAAAATAATCGCATAACGCTGCAGAGTTTCACTCACAGAACCCGCAAGTAATAGCAGCTGGCTGGTGTGTTCCGTCACTACCGATAACCCCTCCTGCTCGGTCACTAGACCTTGCTCGACAAAGAGGTCCAACACTTGATTGACATAGGCAGGCAAATCCTTAATGCCCATGAAAAGTTCGGCTTTTAACAGCGGATAAAAGTCATTCACTATCGCGAGGATCTGCTGCCGCTGAATTGGCTCATGGTGGGTTAAACAACTCGCAATCAATGACGGAATAATAAATAAGTGAATAATGTTATTGCGATAGTAAGTCATAGAGATGGCTTGACTCTCATCGATAGACACGATTTCACCTAAGGGATCGGCATTAATTGAAAATTTATTGAGCTCAAGGCCTTGCAACACTAAATGTTTACCATCACCTTCGGCAACTGAGGTAAAAGAAGTGTAAGGCACTCGTTTCAATAAAGTCAGATACAGATCTAGCTGACGCTCAAGCAGGCAACGTTCGAGGGCGTTTTGCTCCGATGCCAATAACACTAAACTGGTCAGGGTGACAGAACTGGCGGCCGCGGCATCGTTAATGCGCGTCATCACCCGATTCGCTAGCACGTTGACCGCAGGTGTTAACCAACTCGGTTTTTGTTCAGGGTCATCGGCAAGCTCCGCCCGCCAATTAGGAGCCCGTTCATTTAAGAAGTTTTGCAGCGTTATCGGCTCACCAAAGTTCACATAACCTTGGCCAAAATTACCTAATTTACGAATAGCGCCAACGACTTGCCAAACAGATTCTTTCTGCTTTTTCTTACCGCTCAATTCTTTATGGTAGGTGGCGACTTCCATCACATGGTCATAGCCTAAGTACACAGGGACTAAGGTCACAGGACGCTCAATCCCGCGCAGCACACTGTTCATCGTCATCGCTATCATGCCGGTTTTGGGCGCCAACAAACGTCCCGTGCGTGAACGGCCCCCCTCGGAGAAATATTCCACCGAATAGCCCTTAGCAAACAGTTGATCTAAATACTCACGAAATACTGCGGTATACAGCTTATTACCATTAAAACTGCGGCGAATGAAGAAGGCACCACCACGGCGGAACAATGGCCCTGCTGGCCAGAAGTTGAGGTTAATGCCAGCGGCGATATGCGGCGGAACCATGCCTTGGTAATACAAAATATAGGATAACAGCAAGTAATCCATATGGCTGCGATGGCAGGGTACATAGACAATCTCGTGGCCATCGTGGTGCAACTGGCGGATCTGCTCTGCACCTTTAATATTGATCCCGCTATAAAGTTTGTTCCATAACCAAGTCAAGAAACGCTCTGCGATACGGACTAAACTGTCTGAATAATTTGCCGCAATTTCATCTAAATATTCAATCGCCATCTCACGGGCTTGGGTTTCAGAAATCTTCTTGCTGGACGCCTCTTCTTGAATGGCCTTACGCAGGGATTCTGACTTGAGCAACGAATGGAATAGCGCCTGACGATTTGGCAACACAGGCCCTGTCATCACCTTGCGCTGACGGCGGAAATGCACCCGTGCTACCCGCGCTAACTTATGGGCGATGCCCATATCAGTACCATGCTCGTCGGCCATATAACGCAGTGACACAGCATTCGAAAACTGCACAAAATTATGCCGACCTAAAAATAAAATCATTAAACACTTGCGCAGCCAAGTGGGATTTTCACGCTCCAATACCGCCGCCTTCATGGTATCGTCTTCTTTACCCGGCGTGCGGCCCCAATACAGACTGACAGGCACCAATTGGATATCCAGTTCAGGTTTTTCCTTATGCACAGCCAATAAACGCATAAAACACTCTAGGAAAGGCGCATTACTGGCACGTTCACCGAACAATGGCTTGCGTCCCTCGAGGCAAACGACACGGGGAGCCACAACACCGTTCGCCACTAAAGGTTCGTAGGGACTGGGCAGCCCTAGCTTTGCAGTGATTTCGCTCAATGCCGCAATATCACTAATGGATTCTGTTTTCATGACATAAGCAAGGGGTCTGGAAGCATCCAGATTCAGATCGGCAAAGGGATCCTGAGGCACCACAATAGTGTGCACTAAGTGTTTTTGGATCCAACGTAATGATTTCAACCAAAGAGAGTCTTGTTTAGGCATTATTCTTATGCAATTAAGTACGTTCACTAGTCCAATAGAATACCAGACTCTGGGGAATATTCGCTAATACTCTCCGATATCGTTAAAAAGTGGTTAATACTTGCACTACCGACAATACTGTATATACTAACAGTAACTGTATAGAAAAACAGGAACCACCATGAGACCCTTGACGCCACGCCAAGCTGAAATTTTAGAGCTGATTAAACGAAATATTGCCGATACAGGTATGCCACCTACTCGGGCAGAGATTGCTGCACGTTTAGGTTTTAAGAGCGCCAATGCGGCTGAAGAACACCTTAAAGCGTTAGCGAAAAAAGGCTGTATCGAGATCATGCCCGGTACGTCTCGTGGTATCCGTCTCCCCGCAGAGGAAGAAGAAGTCACTGAATCTGGCCTACCGCTTATCGGCCAAGTTGCCGCAGGTGAACCTATACTCGCCCAAGAGCATGTTGAGCAGTACTACCAAGTCGACCCCAGCATGTTCCATCCCGCCGCCGACTTTTTACTGCGCGTGAAAGGCGACAGCATGAAGAATATCGGTATTCTCGAGGGGGATTTGCTGGCCGTTCATAAAGTACAACAAGCAAGAAATGGCCAAGTGGTTGTCGCTAGAGTCGACGATGATGTCACGGTTAAACGCTTCGAAAAAAAAGGCAACTTAGTCTATCTACACGCCGAAAATGAAGATTATTCGCCAATTAAAGTCGATTTAAGTTTTCAAAGTTTAACAATTGAAGGACTCGCCGTCGGTGTGATCCGTAATGGAGATTGGCTATGAACAAACTACTCGGCAATGCCCCACGCCATCCAGGTTTATGGTTAGATGAAGTACGAGATACTGATACCGACTGGCAACATATCCCTATTAGCTGTATGCCAACCCAAACTCAAGGACAGCACGAGCTAAAGCAATTAAGCGCTCAGCTTGCACAACTCAGCCAACAGGGGCGATGGGTTGTACTTATCAATCCTCCAAGCATTGGTTATAAGCAGCTCTTGGCTAACGCAGGGGTGCGTATGGATCGGATTCTGTTAGTCCATGCTAAGGATGAGGTTGAAACACTATGGGCAATGGAAAAAGCCCTGACGAGTGGTACGTCCAGTGCGGTCATTACTTGGACGCAATCACTGGATGCCCGCGATAATCGTCGTCTACAAATTGTCGCTAAGAGTGCCCGCGCAATGGGGATAGTGCTCGAAGAGGTGAATAGTCACTTACGCTGTGATACTAGGCTCGAGCAACAAACACACTTTAAGCAACAAGCTTTTTTCAACTCTATGCATTAATTTTTTTACGCTATATTTTACCGCGAAAGCCGCCTCACCTATGAATGTGAGGCTTTTTTTTGGCAATTTTTCAGACAATTAGAAAAATAAGTGATCTTGATCAATATTTAAACTGCAAGTATGGTTGGTTAAGTCGGAGATGATATATCGCCGTCTGTGGCAAATAAATCGAGCCATTATCGAGTTCAAAATGCCACTAAAAATAGAGAACAGATTTATTTCAGTCGTATGTGCCAGCGTGGCTAATACCAGCAGTAATAATACTTAATTAAAAGTAACAGCCGCCAACGCACGTTGAAGTCAAAAACGCTTTTTTGGGAACTGAAGAGTTTGCATAGAGTTGAGACTTACTGTGTTGCTCTTCTTTGTAGTTGCTATTCGCAATTGGCAGAGGAGAAGTCTTGTGAAGCAATTGTTGTATTGTTTACTCGTGGTGTTATTTGCACCACCGTTGGCCGCCGCAGATACGCGGTTCAACATGACCCCCGGCGTGACCGAGATCAGTGGCAAGGTTTATCACTTGCACATGACCATCTTGTATATCTGTGGTGCGATCGGCCTAGTGGTCTTTGGCGCCATGGTTTACGCCATGATCAACCACAGAAAATCCAAAGGTGCGGTCGCATCCCACTTTCACGAAAGCACTAAAGTCGAAATCGCTTGGACCATTCTGCCATTTATTATATTGATCTTAATGGCGATTCCAGCGACAAAGACCTTAATTGCGATGGAAGATCCCAGCAATGCCGATCTCACCGTAAAAGTCACGGGTTCCCAATGGAAATGGCATTACAGCTATTTCGATCAAGACATTGATTTTTACAGCATACTTGCCACCCCCAGAGCACAAATCGACGGTACCGAAGCCAAAGGGGAAAATTACCTTTTGGAGGTCGATAAGCCGCTCGTCCTGCCAATAAACCGTAAAATTCGCTTCCTGATGACCTCTGAAGATGTCATCCATTCATGGTGGTTGCCAGCCTTTGCGGTGAAGAAAGACGCCAATCCTGGATTTATCAATGAAGCTTGGACTCGTATAGATAAGCCCGGCACTTACCGCGGTCAATGCGCCGAACTCTGCGGTAAAGATCATGGCTTTATGCCTATCGTAGTGCAAGCCCTACCCGAAGCGGAATTCGATGCTTGGGTAACGGAACAAAAACAAGCCGCAGGTGCTGCTGCAGCTGCAGCCCAAGCGGCATTATCACAGACCCTCAGTAAAGAAGAACTGATGGCCCAAGGTGAGCAAGTGTACCTAGGACACTGTGCGGCCTGCCACCAACCCAATGGAGAGGGATTACAAGGCGTATTCCCACGCCTCAAAGGTAGCCTGATAGCAACGGGGCCACTTAGCGGACACCTTGAAATCGTGCTCAACGGTAAAGCGGGTACAGCCATGCAGGCCTTTGGTAAGCAATTGACTGCACAAGAAATTGCCGCAGTTATTACCTATGAGCGCAATGCTTGGGGCAACAATACTGGCGATGCTGTGCAGGCTAAAGATGTCAACGCGCATATGAACGGCAGTGCTGGCACCCAGGCGTCTGCTACCGCACCAGCCAATACGACCCCAACACCTGAACCTGAGCCAGTTGCAGTTATCGATCCCGCTAGCCTCCCTACACTCACCCATGACGCCCTGATGGCCGAAGGTGAGACTGTCTACGCCGCCACTTGCGCGGCCTGCCATCAATTGACGGGAGCAGGAGTTCCCCCCGCCTTCCCCGCACTCGCTGGCAGCGCTATCGCCACGGGGCCCGTCAGCAATCATCTCGATATTGTGATGCACGGCAAAACGGGCACGGCTATGCAGGCATTTGGCAAACAACTCAGCCCACAGCAACTCGCGGCCGTCATTACCTATGAACGTAATGCTTGGGGCAACAATACCGGCGATACAGTGCAACCTGCTGATATCGCAAGCCATGGACAGTAGGGGATTATGATGAGCACAATGACTCAAGATCAAACCGCAGCCCATGATGACCATCATCATGGTGCGCCAAAGGGCATCATGCGCTGGGTGCTAACCACCAACCATAAAGACATAGGCACTCTGTATTTATGGTTCAGCTTCATTATGTTTTTAACCGGTGGCGCTATGGCCATGGTGATCCGCGCCGAACTGTTTCAGCCCGGATTACAATTGGTCGAGCCCAACTTCTTCAATCAAATGACCACAGTCCATGGGCTGATCATGGTATTCGGCGCTGTGATGCCTGCCTTTACTGGGCTCGCCAACTGGCTGATCCCTATGATGATTGGTGCGCCCGACATGGCGCTGCCACGGATGAATAACTGGAGTTTTTGGATCTTACCCTTTGCCTTTACCATTCTACTCAGTTCACTGTTTATGGAAGGTGGTGGGCCTAACTTTGGTTGGACCTTCTACGCGCCACTATCTACTACTTACAGCCCTGACAGCACGGCACTATTCGTGTTCTCTATTCATATCATGGGGATAAGCTCGATTATGGGTGCAATCAACGTGATTGTAACCATAGTGAACTTACGTGCCCCCGGCATGACATGGATGAAACTGCCACTGTTTGTATGGACTTGGCTTATCACAGCATTCCTGCTGATCGCGGTAATGCCAGTACTCGCAGGCGCTGTGACTATGGTGCTGACCGATAAGTTTTTTGGCACTAGCTTCTTCGACGCGGCGGGCGGTGGCGATCCTGTGATGTTCCAGCATATTTTCTGGTTCTTCGGCCACCCCGAAGTCTACATCATGATCTTGCCGTCCTTTGGTATTATCTCCGCCATAGTACCTGCCTTCAGCCGCAAAAAACTCTTCGGTTATGCATCAATGGTTTATGCGACGGCCAGTATTGCTATTCTGTCGTTCCTCGTGTGGGCACATCATATGTTCACTACAGGTATGCCAGTGTTTGCCGAGCTGTTTTTCATGTATTGCACTATGTTGATTGCGGTGCCAACAGGGGTAAAAGTGTTTAACTGGGTAGCCACTATGTGGCGCGGTTCACTCAGCTTCGAAACCCCTATGTTGTTCGCCGTGGCCTTTATCATACTCTTCACTATTGGTGGTTTTTCGGGGTTAATGCTCGCCATTACACCTGCCGACTTCCAATACCACGACACGTATTTTGTGGTAGCGCATTTCCATTATGTGTTAGTGACCGGGGCGATTTTCTCCATCATGGCGGCGGCCTATTACTGGCTACCTAAGTGGACGGGGCACATGTATAACGAGCGACTGGGACAATGGCATTTCTGGTGTTCGGTGATTTCAGTCAACGTGCTGTTTTTCCCGATGCATTTCCTTGGGCTTGCGGGTATGCCAAGGCGTATCCCCGACTACTCGATTCAATTTGCCGATATCAATCAAATTGTCTCGATTGGTGGGTTCGCTTTCGGTTTATCGCAATTGATTTTCTTAGTGTTAGTGGTCAAGTGCATCCGTGGTGGCGAAAAGGCTCCCGCTAAACCTTGGGAAGGCAGCGAGGGTTTAGAGTGGACATTGCCAAGCCCTGCGCCTTATCACTCCTTCACGACACCACCTGAGGTGAAATGAAATGGCGAACCATCACCAGCCCAATAAACCTAAGTCAAATCGTAAACTGATCAGCCTGTTAGTCATAGGTTGTATTGGTATGTTTGGTTTTGGGTTCGCGCTGGTGCCGCTATACGATGTGCTGTGTGAGAAGCTTGGGATCAACGGAAAAACCTCCAATACCGCCAGTCGTTATCAGGCGATAACCGTAGATACTAGCCGTATTGTCACTGTGGAATTTATCTCCCAAGTGCAAACGGGTATGCCATGGAAATTTGAGCCGCAAACCAAGCGGCTCGAAGTCCACCCCGGCGAACTGATACACACGGCTTTTTTGGCACGCAATGTGTCAGACAGAGCTACTGTCGGTCAGGCGATACCCTCTATATCACCCGGCCAAGGCGCAGCATATTTTAATAAAACTGAATGTTTTTGCTTTAATCAACAGCACTTAGCAGCTTCGACCAGCGCTGAGTTGCCGCTCATTTTTTTTGTGGATCCTCAGTTACCTGAATCCATCCACACTCTGACCCTCTCTTACACCCTCTACGACATTACCGACAAGCAGTTAGCGTCTGCCATAGAGCAAGGAGCTGCAAAATGACCACAAAACATGAAACTTACTATGTTCCCGCCCAAAGCGTTTGGCCCATCATTGGTGCTATAGGCTTGTTTTTAATCGCCTTTGGTGCAGGAAACTTTGTGCAACAACTCAAATCGGGGGCATCGGGTGGTGGCTATATACTGCTCGCTGGCATCGCAGTGATCCTCTTTATGTTGGTTGGTTGGTTTAGAACCGTGATCAACGAGTCAACGACCGGGCTCTATTCCCACCAAATGGATAGATCATTCCGCCAAGGCATGAGCTGGTTTATTTTCTCCGAAGTGATGTTCTTCGGCGCATTTTTTTGGGGCGTTGTTTTATGCCCGCATGGTCGCTGTACCTTGGCTCGGTGGCGCCTCGAATAATGCCATGACCCATGAAGTGCTCTGGCCACAGTTCGAAGCCGTTTGGCCGTTACTCACTACCCCAGATGGCACAAAAACTGAAGCTATGCCGTGGAATGGCCTACCGTTAATCAACACTGTCGTACTGCTCACCTCCTCCGTCACCTTACATTTTGCCCATGTCAGCCTAGAAAAAGGTAAGCGTTCCGCCATCACACTGTGGCTCGGGATCACCATACTTCTGGGGATGAGCTTCCTTGCCTTGCAGGCCGAAGAATATATACACGCCTACCGTGAAATGGGGCTTACCCTGACCTCTGGAGTTTATGGCAACACCTTCTTCCTGTTAACGGGCTTTCACGGCATGCACGTGACCCTAGGAACGGTATTTTTATTAGTGTTGTTTTTCAGAGTGTTGAAGGGTCACTTTAGTGCAGATAAGCATTTTGCCTTCCAAGCTGGCAGTTGGTATTGGCACTTTGTGGATGTGGTCTGGCTGTGTTTGTTTATTTTCGTCTATGTACTCTAAGACCTAGTAAGGCGTGGGATTGGGGCTAATTAACCCAGTCCCTAGGGCCACCAGCAGTAGCAGGATAACGAGCACAGAGAAGATCACGCGGCGACCAAGATAACGGCTCATAGGCACTTTATCGTCCCCTTTAACCATAATAAATAAGGCTCTACCTAGATTAAAAATGATGAACAGCAACAGCAGAACTAGGGCTAACTTAAAAATAAACAGGGTATTCATGCAATATCCTTATGTCCTGCTGAATAAATTAACGGTGTTTTTGCTGATACTGACTGTGGCTGTATTCGTGATTTTGGTCAAGCTGGGTCTATGGCAATTAGCCCGCGGTGAAGAAAAAACCATGCTGTTAGCCCAAATGGAAGCGAGGCACTCCTTACTGCCACTCAGTTTTGAGCAGCTCCAACTCAAAATAGATAAGGAAGGCGTAACAGGTTATCGCCTACAAGTGCACGCCACAGCCGCTAGCTCGCAAATTTGGCTGCTGGATAACCAAATCTATTCAGGCCAAGTGGGCTATTTAGCCTTTCAGCTTCTGCAAGTGGAGGCGGGGCAACCTTGGTTACTGGTCGAATTAGGTTTTGTCGCCGCAGGTTCCCACCGTGGTGAGTTGCCCCACATCACCCCACTGAGCGGTGAATTGAATATCGAAGGAAGGCTTTATCAAAAGCAAATCAATCCCTTGAGTCAGACTCTCATGGCAGAAACGGGGACGAGTATTCGCTTTCAGAATTTGAATATGCCGGAAATGGCACAGATGTTAGGTCATCCCTTGCTAGGTGCAGTACTGCAACCGGATGAGTTACCCACCCTCGCCTTGCCACATCCTTGGCAGCCCTTCCCGCTGTCGGCGCAAAAACATTGGGGGTATGCGCTGCAGTGGTTCTCGATGGCGGCCGTGTTTGCGGGGCTGATGTTGTGGCAAGGGATTCAGTATGTAAAACGCCATAGTGCCGAAGCAATCTCAAACTCAAGGAGCGAATAGGGAAATTCGTACCATACTTAGCAAGACACAAATAAAAACTAAATAAATATAAAACAATAAATTAGGGATAATTTGAATGAGAGGAGCAAGTATGAACTCCCAGAGTAAATCGAAACACAAGGCATTGGGTTTGTTGCTGCTGGCGTTTATCGCGCCCGTAGTGATAGCCAAGTTAGTGCTGAGCTTGAATTTATACCACGGTGGTGCCACCAATCATGGCGAGCTGATCAATCCCGAAACCAGTTATGCCAGCCTTGGGGTTGAAAATCCCATCCCCAAAGAATGGCAACTGCTGTATTTACTGCCCGCCCAATGTGACGATGCTTGCCGTGAACGCCTATATATTTTACGCCAAAGCCATACTGCACTAGGACCAGACCAGGCGCGAGTCGAACCGCTGATCCTCACCCATCCCGACAGCGATCTTAATGCTTTAAGCGCCTTTAACTTCAACACTCGTCCCGCCAATGCAGGCTTAAGCCATTGGTTAGATGAACAGCAGCTGATCATAGTTGATCCCTTAGGCAGCTTAGTGCTGCGCTACCCCCAAGTGCAGGGCAGAGAAGCCCATTTAGCCCAAGGCAAGGCCCTGATTGCGGATCTGCGTAAATTGCTAAAACTGTCGAGGGTAGATTGATGCGGCTAACTTGGACCCTTCGCTTAACCTTAGTCTTTACCTTATTGGTGATCTTAATGGGCGCTTATACCCGCCTATCGGACGCAGGTCTCGGCTGCCCCGACTGGCCAGGTTGCTACGGCCATGTCAAAGTGCCGACTCAAGAGCATGAAATCGCCCATGCACAAAATATCTTCCCCGACCATGATATTCACCCAGAGAAAGCTTGGCTGGAGATGATCCACAGATATATCGCCGGCGGGCTTGGCTTACTGGTGTTGTTCATTTTCGTTTTATGTTTAAAAACCCCAGAAGCACCAAAAAAGTTACCGCTCATCATAGTGCTACTGATCCTCTTTCAAGCCGCACTCGGCATGTGGACAGTGACGATGAAACTCATGCCCATAGTAGTGATGTCGCATCTTATTGGTGGTTTCAGCCTGATTTCACTACTGTTACTCCTGTATCTTCGAACCCGACCGAGGCGGATCTTTAATAGCGAAACCCATGCTCGAAGTCTGGCACCGTTGGCATTGGTGAGCCTGTTCGTCCTTGTTGGTCAGATCATGCTGGGGGGCTGGACTTCGTCAAACTATGCGGCGCTCGCCTGCACATCTTTGCCCATTTGCGAAGGTAACTGGATGAATAATTTGGCAATAGCCAAAGCATTTTCACCTTTTCAGGGCCAGCACCTTAGCTTCGAGTTCGGAGTGTTAGATTACCAGGCGCGGATGACTATCCATATTGCCCACAGAATAGGCGCTATCGTCACCGCCAGTTTGCTACTCGTGCTCGCCTATCGATTATTTGTAAGCAGCACGGGGATGAGGGCCATAAGCCTCTTATTAGTAGGGTTAGTGATCCTACAAGTGAGCTTAGGTATTTCTAACGTAGTAATGCATTTACCACTCGGCATTGCCGTGTCTCACAACGGCGGGGCGGCATTACTGCTGCTCACCTTAGTCGCAATCAACTATTTTTTATGGCGCAAAGCATAAGCGAGGGAACCAAGATGGCAAAACCACTCTCAATCACCAGTAGCCAGCCCACGTTCGGCGTGACATGGCGCGCCTATTTTGAAATGACCAAACCTAAAGTAGTCGCACTCATGCTGCTCACTGTCTTAGTCGGCATGTGTTTGGCGCTGCCCCATGCTGTGCCCGTTCAACCTCTGCTCGCAGGTATGCTTGGCATTGCCATGATGGCGGGTTCGGCAGCGGCGCTCAATCATCTGATCGATCGCCGTATCGATGGCTTAATGGCACGCACCTACAATCGACCATTGCCTAAGGGACGCATTTCGGCCACACGTGCGTTAATTTTTGCCGCTGCCTTAGGTAGCTTTGGTTTTATCGTCTTATATTCCTTGGTTAATCCACTCACGGCTTGGCTGACCTTTGCTAGCCTGATTGGCTACGCCTTGGTTTATACGGCCTACTTGAAACGCGCGACATCGCAAAATATTGTGATCGGCGGCCTTGCGGGCGCCATGCCACCGCTACTGGGTTGGACGGCGGTGACGAACGAATTTCACGGCCATGCGCTGTTGTTAGTGATCATCATCTTTACGTGGACGCCACCACATTTCTGGGCTCTGGCCATTCACCGACGCGCCGAATATGCCAAAGTGGATATTCCTATGCTGCCGGTTACCCACGGTGTCGAATTTACTAAAACCTGCATCTTGCTCTACACAGTATTGCTGGCGATTGCTTGCCTATTGCCTGTGCTGGTTGGCATGTGTGGGCCCGTGTATTTTGTCTGCTCTAGTTTGCTCAGTAGCGGATTTATCTATAAAGCATGGCAACTTAAATATCGGGATCATGATGGTTTAGCGATGCAAGTGTTCCGCTTTTCTATCTACCATTTAATGTTGTTATTCATGGCATTACTGCTCGACCACTATTTGTGGAGCTAGTTTGCCCCGCTAACCTGTATTGATGGAGCGAATAATGAAGAAAAGAATTTTAGTCGCCGCCATTTTATTAGTCGGCCTTGGCGGCCTATTTGCGGTGAAATTGGATCCCCCAAAACCGGTCGAGCTAAAGAACGGATTTCTGTTCCCGCAGGCCTATGAAATAGCGCCCTTTGAATTGGTCGATCAACACAAGCAGGCTTTTACCAACGCCAGTTTGCAGGGAAAATGGAGCTTATTTTTTATCGGTTTTACCTTTTGCCCCGACGTTTGCCCGACGACCTTGAATAAACTCGCGGCGGCTTATCCCGAGTTAAACAAAATTGCACCCTTGCAGGTAGTATTTTTATCCGTAGACCCCAAACGGGACACACCGGATAAACTCCTGACCTATGTGAATTTTTTCAATCCAGAATTTAAAGCGGTCACGGGCGAGCAGACACAAATCTTCCCGCTCACCCGCAGCTTAGGACTGACCTATGCCATGGTAGGTGAAGGGGAAAACTATCAAGTCGACCATAGTGCGGGTTATGTGTTGGTGTCGCCGCAGGGAACGCGAGTCGCAGTATTTAAACCTACGGCAGCATTGGGCAAACCGCCGCAGGTGTTAAATGAGGAATTGATTAGCGATTTTGAAAAAATAGTGGCGCAATACCAACCGAGCCGTTGATCACTCTTTGACCCAAGAGCCATCGTCCTTTGGTCGCACCCAAGGCTGGGAAAACCAATAGTAACCATTGCGCGCCTTACTCGGCGCAGTGCAGTTATAACGCGAACGACCCGCAGGTAAGGCTAAATCCGCTTGAACACTAAACTCGGTTTCACTGAGCCAAGTCGGCTGTTTTGAACCTTGGCCTTGGATGTAGCACATCACTTGTTTAGCTGAGATATCGCTCATATCGAGGGTGACTTTTAGCTCAGGGCGCCAGTGGCCGCCCTTTAACTCAGGATCACTTGGGCTCTGTGCAATCACAGGCATATTCAAACTGTATAGTTTGGCCTTAAGGCTTTTTAAATCAGCATATTGTCCCGCAACAGGGAAACGCGGCAGTGCCGTTAATGGCGAATAGGGCCCGGCGGCACCCGATTGTTGCCCCAAGGCGATAAAGCCATTTTCGGTTAACATATCCTGCAAGGCTTGATTGTATTCACCATAGGGATAAGCCAGCATTTTGAAATTGTGTCCAGTGGCATCCAAGATGGCTTTTTCTGTGTCTAAAATATTGGCTTTTACCCGCGCTAGCCACTGCGCCTGTGATTCATTTTCTAAGGCGCGGATCAAATGTTCGTGGGCCCAACTGTGGTTAGCGATATCGGCGCCTTCCTTGGATAACTTTATCAACTCATCCCAGGTCATCATTTCGGTAAACTTTTGTTTAATCGGCTCAATTGCCACAAACAAGGTGTAGGGGAATCCAAATTCCTTTAGGATAGGATGCGCCGTAGTGGCTATGCTGCGATAACCATCGTCGAAGGTAATCGCGACTGTTTTCGCCGGTAAATCTTGTTTTTGCTTGATCGCTTCAACCACCTGAGAAAGCGGGATCACCTTAAAGCCATCATCGGCTAGAAACTGCATTTGCTCACGAAATTGCGCGGGCGTCACGCTAGTGGCCGCAGGAGTGGTTTCTGATACATGGTGATATTGCAGAATGACCACGGCATGGGCAGAAAACGTCATTAGCCCTATGAGTGCCAACAGCGCACGTTTAACCATAATGTGAACACCTCTGAAATTAATGAATACTGCTAAATCAACTTGGCTCGACCTAATGCTTAACGGCGCGAAGAATCGTCAATTACTCATCCTCGCCCTGCCGATGATACTCTCCAATATCACTATCCCACTGTTGGGCTTAGTCGATACGGCTGTTATAGGTCATCTGAGTGACGCTTATTATTTAGGGGGAGTCGCTGTCGGGTCAACGATTATCACATTAATCATTTGGTTATTGGGATTTTTGCGTATGGCGACCACAGGTTTAGTCGCGCAGGCCTATGGCGCAAATGATCTTCACGCCCAGCATAAACTCTTAGTCCAAGGCGCTATGCTGGCAGTGTTATTGGGCGCTGGCGTTATCGCGCTGCAAGTCCCGATATTAGATTTAGCACTAGGATTGTCCGAAGCGAGTAGCGAGGTCGAGCATTATTGCCGTGAGTATTTTCAGGTACGGATATGGTCAACACCCTTCGCCCTGCTCAACTTAGTGATGCTTGGCTGGCTATTGGGACGACAACAACCCAAGGCCGCCATGTGGCAGCTGATATTAGCCAACCTTGCCAATATTATTCTCGATGTAGTGTTTGTCCTCGGTTTAGGCTGGGGTGTTAAAGGCGCCGCCTTCGCCTCGGTCTTTGCCGATATCACCGCTTTCTCGGTGGCACTCACTATGGTGCTACAGCAACTTAAGCGCGCAGCCGATTTTCACTTATCCCAGCTATTACCCCATGTCACCCTGACGGGATATGGCGCATTGCTTAGGCTCAACACCGATATTTTTATCCGCAGCCTCTGCCTGCAAGCGGCCTTTGCCTTTATGACTTTTCATGGTGCGGGTCTGGGTGATAATACCGTTGCCGCCAATGCTGTGTTACTGAATTTACTGCTGTTAATCTCCTATGCACTCGATGGCATAGCCTATTACGCCGAGGCAGAAGTTGGCCGTGCCTATGGGCAAAAACAGGCGGAGCAATTAAGGGAGGCGGTGATCTTAGCGTGGAGCTGGTCGGCCATTACTGCGTTAGGGTTCTGCGCTGTATTCAGCCTTTTTGGTAGCAATATTATCACCCTACTGACCAGCATTAATGAGGTCAGAACCACGGCACAAGCCTATCTTATCTGGCTGATATTTTTACCTTTATGGTCTTTTAGCTCGTATTTATTCGATGGGGTCTATATAGGTGCAGCTAAGGGGAAAGTGATGCGCAACAGCATGATAATCGCCACCTTCGGCGCATTTTTCCCGACCTGGTATTTACTGCAGTCGCTATTATTGCCAGAGCAAGGTAATCATGCCCTTTGGGCCGCCATGAGCGCCTTTATGCTAACCAGAAGTCTCACTCTTGGGGGCCACTATTATTTCAGCAACGCCTTTTTGAATAAATAAATCTGTAAAGACAGTAGTTTACTCATCCTAAAATTATTATGATGCGACCCTTACAATTGTAACTAAAATGTAGCCCAATCATGAAAAGGATTTTTCCCCTGCTCTTCCTGCTGCTCTGCAACTCTGCTTTTGCCGACACAGCCCCCCTATTACCCGTCGAAGCCTTTGCCAGCATCCCCGATGTGAGCTCTGTGCAACTCTCCCCTAATGGCAAAAAACTCGCCTCGGTTGTTCGTGTCGAACTCCCCAAACTCAAGGGAACGGTTGTAAATATTCTCGATTTAGATACGGGAGAGAAAAACTATGCCATTCATACCGACAACCAAAAATTTGTCATCCTGTCTCTGCGGTGGGCAAACGACAATATCTTACTGATCAGTGCTAAGTTTCCGGCTAACCGTTACGGCACGCCGACAACCGAAACCCGCCTTGTTAAGTATGATTTGACCACGAAAAAGACCTCGAGTGTCCTTCCGCGCAGTGTCTTAGATCGTCTCAATTGGATCCCGCAACATCAGGGGCAAATTATCGATCTTATGGCAGATGATCCCGATAATATTTTACTGTCATTAGACGGAATGGGCGAAAACGTAGGCGAAGATAGTGTACTGAAAGTCAATTTAGCGCAGGGTAAATCCAGTTACACCCAAAATGCTAAAAAGAAGATCATCAGCTGGATTACCGACAGGCAGCACAAGGTCCGCATTTCTATCTATAACGATGAGACAGAGTACCGCATTTATGAACAACCAGAGCAGAAGAGTGATTCACGCTTGCTCTGGACCTTTAAAGCCTTCTCTGAAGACAGTGTCTGGCCCTTAGGTTTCGATGCTGACCCCAATATTCTCTACGTTCGCGCCTATCACAATGGTTTCGAGGCCATATTTAAGGTGAATCTGACCGATCCTAAGCTCACAAAAGAATTAGTCTATGCCAATGAAGAGACAGATGTCGAAGGCGAGTTACTTTATTCAGACCTAAAGCAAAGAGTGATTGGGATCAGCGAGGGGGACGGTGAGGAATACACCTTTTGGGACAAGGAATATGCTGGTCTGCAGAACGGCCTTAAAGCCGTGTTGCCCAATGCCCATAACTATATTACCCAGTTCAGTGCCAATGAGCGTCGTTACCTAGTGTATTCCACTAGCTCGACCGAGCCCGGTACTTATTATTTTGGCGATAGGGACGAAAAAACGCTTTATCCCATCGCTAACCGATACGGCAAGCTCAACAGTGAACTCCTCGCCGATACCCAGTATTTAACTTATGAGGCAAGGGATAAGCTCAAAATTAATGCTTACCTCACAGTGCCAAAGGGGCTTGAAGCCAAACAACTGCCGACAATTATTTTCCCCCACGGTGGGCCCATCAGTTACGACAGCAACGACTTCGATTACTGGGCACAGTTCTTCGCCAATCGTGGTTATGCGGTCTTTCGGATGAACTTCAGGGGCTCGGCGGGTTACGGCTTTGATTTTATGAAGGCAGGCCTGAAAAGCTGGGGACTCGAGATGCAAAACGACGTCGAAGACGGGACTCGCTACCTAATAGATCAAGGGATTAGCGACCCTAAACGTATTTGTATTGTCGGGGCTAGCTATGGGGGTTATGCGGCCTTAATGGGTGCGGCCATGACTCCCGACCTCTACCGCTGCGCGGTCAGTGTGGCCGGCGTAACAGACGTGGCGTACCTAGTAAAATCCAGTCGCAGATTTACCAATTATGAAGTCGTTAAAGAACAAATTGGCGATGATTTTAGCGCTCTCTATGACCGCTCACCGATCAGTAAAGCCGATAAAATTAACATCCCAGTATTGCTGTTACATGGCGATAAGGACAGAGTGGTTAAGGTTCAACATAGCCGAGAAATGTATGACGAACTCAAATCACTGAAAAAACCAGTGGAGTATATTGAGCTGGAAAATGGCGATCATCATCTGAGCAATAACGACAACAGACTCGCGACATTTAAGGCCTTAGATAAGTTCTTAGCCGATAATCTCAACCCTAAATTATAACTTAACAACAGCACTTTAAGCGAAAGCCAAATATAAAAAACGCGACTCTAAGGTCGCGTTTTTTATTCAGCTCAACCAACAAGATTAAGCGTAAGAATGCTCACCGTGTTGGTGATCTGTCACGTCACGCACACCCGTCAATTCACCGGGGAACATGTCTAACAGTTGTTTCTCGATACCATCCTTCAGGGTGATATCCACTTGAGAACAACCGTTACAACCACCACCGAACTGCAGTACGGCGACACCTTCTTTAGTGATCTCCACCAGCATGATATTACCGCCGTGGCTAGCAAGCTGAGGATTGATTTCAGCTTGAATAACATACTCGATACGCTCAACTAAGGGCGCATCACCCGCAACTTTACGCATTTTCGCATTAGGCGCTTTAAGCGTGAGTTGTGAGCCGAGTTGATCGGTTACGAAGTCAATGGTCGCTTCTTCAAGGAAAGGCGCACTCTTCTCATCGACCATAGCGTTAAAGCCATTGAACTCGAGTTCAATATCATCACTTTCAACCGCATCCTGTGGACAATAGGACACTCCACACTCGGCTTGAGCGGTGCCAGGGCTTATCACAAACACACGAATATGAGTGCCTTCAGGTTGATCTGCTAACAACTTAACAAAATGGGCTTGAGCCGCATCGGAAATAGTAATCATGAAAACCTGCTCCGTCAGGGGATACCTGAGTGTTTTAGTAAGAATTAGCCGTATGATACTCCGACTCACCTTTGCTTTGTAGTCCCTTGGGGAGCAAGTTTGTGGATTTTTGCCATAGCGATCACGATTTAACTGAGTCATTTGGGTGGATTAAAGGATAAAAGCGCAACCCATTAAAATCGAATAATGCTACTAAGACAGTCACTTGAGCGGGCATTCATGGAGGTTATAAACATACTTTTCATTCATTATCGAGATCATCCAACAAGCCTGGCGCCTCAGCCCTTGCCAAGCACCACACCTGAACATGCACGTAACGGGCCTCAAATAGACGGGCAATTTCGGCAACCGTAGTCCCAGTCGTCACAACATCATCCACCAAGGCAATACGCTGGAACTCAAAATCATCGGCGAGGATGAAGGCATCCTGTAAGTTACGTCGCCGCTGTGCCCCCGACAATCCCGCCTGCGGCCGAGTGTCTTGCTGGCGCGTCAATCCCTCACCCACTAATGGCAGTTGCAAGAGCTGTGATAACTCATGGGCAATTAACCACGCCTGATTAAATCCCCGTTGTTGTAAGCGTTTTGGATGCAATGGGACTGGCACTATCGCTTGCGGCAGAGTGATTAATCCATGCTGTTCTAATAGCTTAATTCGCGCCACTAAGGCGCGGCATAGCACAGGTAAAGCGGCAAGTTGACCTTGATATTTAATCGCACCTATCCAAGTGCCCAACCCTTGATGATAACTGCAGGGCGCAACGACTTTACGCGGCTGACGCTTCAGGCATTCACCGCAGTAATCCACTTGTAACTGCATTGACTTACCACATCCAAGGCAAATGGGGCCGTGGTACAGGCAGGTTTGCAGGCAAATAGCACAAATTCCCGATTCGGGCGCTTGCATGGATTGGTGGCACAGCAGACAACGGTTAGGTAAACTGCCCGCCAACCAAGTTGCAACTAAGCGATACGCTAGACGCAGGAATCGAGCTCCATCCTGCGACCAAATCCCTTTGTTATCGCGCAGCATACATTTATCCTAATTATTTTTAGAGGCATAGAGTGAACCAAGTGACCCACACACCTCAACCCTATGTGCATATTGACACCAGAGGCCAAGGGCCTGATGTGGTGATGCTCCACGGTTGGGGCGTTAACAGTGCCGTGTTTACGCCGTTGCAGGAGTCGCTCTCTGAGTATAGGGTGCACTACGTCGATCTGCCGGGCTTTGGACTAAGCCAACCCATTGCAGGCGAATTATCAGATTGGATCGAGGCTTTAGTGCAGGTACTCCCCGCACAGGGAATCTGGGCGGGTTGGTCATTGGGTGGGTTAGTGGCGACTCAAGCGGCGCTCAGTCACCCCTCACATATTAACGGTCTCATTACCATAGCCTCGTCCCCATGCTTTATGGCGAGGGAAGCTGAAGCATGGCCAGGGATCCCATCCGAAGTGCTTAACCAATTTGGCGAACAACTCGAGCAGAATCTACCTCGCACCATAGAACGTTTCTTAGCCATCCAAGCTATGGGGAGTGAAACCGCCAAAGAGGACATCAAACAACTGCGGGATCTCGTCCTCGCACGCCCCTTCCCCCATGCCATAGCCTTAACTCAAGGTCTTGAAATACTTGCAGGAATAGACTTAAGAGCGCAAATGCCAAATATACAACAACCTTGGCTGAGGATCTGGGGACGGCTTGATGGACTCGTGCCTAAACGGGTACAACCTAAAATGCCAACGGCGACTCAAATAGAAGATGTGATATTAGCCAAAGCCTCCCATGCCCCCTTCATTTCCCACCGAGATGAGTTTTTACAGGCATTTTTACCTTGGTTAGCACGGCAGACACGCTAGTGCTTTATCTTTGAGCAATTAATGGCTAGTATTTAACCATTAGTGCTCCAAGGAGTTTTCCATGTTAGTTGTCAGTAACTACCCCCAAGTCCCGCTAGCGACCACTAATGTCGCCACGGACACGGCTCGGGTCGACAACCAACTCAAACCTGTGGTCATCCCTCCCCAAGCAGCCACTAAAGGCCACGAAGAGCGCGCCTTCAATCCACAAAATGAACGCACGGCGGAACAAGCCCAGCAACAGGCACGTTTACTCGAGCAAAACCAACAACAGATCCAAGAAAAACAGCAGCAACAGCAATCCTCACAGCAGCAAAATCAACAGCAACAAGAGAAAAAAGCTCCCGTTCTAGTTGCAACTGTGCCTACACAGCCAAGAGCCTTGAAGATCGCCCCCCGAGGCCAAGCAGCACTGCAGCGAAAGGATATACGATTAAAGGTGGGTCAAAGCGCGATAAACTACGCCAGCACCAATACCAAAGCGAGCAATAGCCCAGCCCGCCAGCCCGTCCAGAGCGAGTCCCCCCAGTTTTACCAGCAGCTTGGGCAGCGTATCGGTCTATTTTACGAGCAACAGACTCAGCCAGATCAAGAACCCGCCATGTCAGCTTGGATTTAACTCTGCTCTCATTTTCCACAACAATGCCGCTATTTAGCGGCATTGTTATTTTTTCTTAATTAGTTAGCTAGGCGATAAAGCTCTTGCTGGTAGGCTAAGCTGCCCCATAACGCCCACCCTAGGGCCTTTGCCTCAAGGGCGTGGGCGGCGGGGGCACTAGGGGTTAACTGCTCCGTTTTCTCGTCATATTTGAAACCCTGTGCCGCTTTTTCGGGTTGCAACACAACGACATCTTTACCTTCCATCAGGGCGAAGTTTTTATCATATTGCATTAACGCGCGCCCCGGCCAATCGTCGCTCACCTGGGTAAGATCACGGCCGAGCATAGGGTAAGAATCTGAAATACCGATTAAAGATAACAAAGTGGGCGGTAAATCAATTTGACTCACAATGCGGTGATCGCGCTTAGGTTGAATCGCATCCCCGAGGATCAGCCCCGGAATACGAAAGCGCGACACGGGCACTAAATCCGCCCCGCCCACTCGGCTGTCATGGTCGGCAACCACAATAAAAATGGTGTCCTTCCAGTAGTCGGCATTTTTAGCGAGCTTGAAAAACTCCCCAATCGCATAATCGGCGTACTTTGCCGCATTATTACGGGTTTGTTTAGGTTGTTCGTAAAGCTCGATACGCTCGTCGGGGAATTCGAACGGATCGTGGTTACTCGAACTAAACACTAAACTAAAGAATGGCTTACCCTCACCGTGTAGACGTTCAAACTCGCTATTCGCCTTGCGCATTAAGTCTTCGTCAGAGGCGCCCCATGAACCCACAAAGGCGGGAGACTGATAGTCTTTTTGATCTATGATGTCGCTAAAACCGTTGCCGAGGAAGAAGCTGCGCATATTGTCAAAATGGCTTTCACCACCATAGATAAACTGGGTTGTATAACCATGACTTTTAAGAAGTTCTGCTATGGTAAAAAAACCTGTTTGACTCTTACCTAGCTTCACGACGGCGCGGGCGGGGGTTGGAGTAAAACCCGTTGTCATCGCCTCGATGCCGCGAACGGAGCGAGTGCCCGTTGCGTACAAATTATCGAAATACCAGCCTTCCTGCGATAATGCATCGATATTCGGTGTCAGGGGTAACCCACCTAGGCTTCCCACAAAACGGGCGCCCAAACTCTCTTGCAGTAGGATCACTAAGTTTTTTGGCTTACCGGTGAAACTCGCTTGGTTAAAACTCAATGAGGGTATATCCATTGAGGTAAAGGCACTTTCGGGACGACCACTTTCCCGCCGGATAGTGGCAATAATCTCGGCATTATCGAGTTTGCCATACACTTTCGATGCATCGGCCTCACTGCCCATCTGTTTGATGGCAAACACTAATGAATAGGCCGAGTTAATCACTAAAGAGTTCACTAGTGGATCGTCGGCAAAGGCCACCATAGCGGGGTTAATCGGCCTATGGCCTAAGGTTGAACGGGCCCCCAATAGTGTCATGGCGATAACAAGTACCGCCAGCACAGGGCGCCAATACCAGCGCGGGAAACGGATATTCTTCGTGAGCTTACCGCTTAAAACCCAGCCACCCCAGAGTGTTCCTATCGTTAATAGCACGGAGAAGATCAGTTCGAGTTTGCGCCCCGCCCATAACATGGAAATCACTTCTTTAGGGTAAATCAAGTATTCCACATACAAACGGTTAGGGCGGATACCGTATTCTTCAATGAAGGCTGGTGTCGATACCTCTAGGAAGAGAATGATCCACAGGCCAAGAGTCAACCAC
The DNA here is from genome assembly GCF_000217915.1 of Shewanella sp. HN-41. Lineage (GTDB taxonomy): Bacteria > Pseudomonadota > Gammaproteobacteria > Enterobacterales > Shewanellaceae > Shewanella. The sequence continues at coordinate 105,443 of NZ_AFOZ01000046.1, forward strand.
AGCCTTAGTATCGACTGCCAAACTCGACCGATTACATGATCACCCGAAAACAACGCCGTCCCAAGGGCTGCAATACCCCACAGCCAGCACAGGGTCGCTAGATCGACGCGTAACCCTTGGATTAACAGGTGTGACCATCCGTCTACCGCACTCACTCGTTCGGCTTGCCATAGGCCTAAACCGATACGACTAACGCTCGCAATTAACAGGACTAATAGACAAAAAATGAAAATGGCGCGAAAAGGCCCATGGGCGCGCTGGCGTCCGCGAGCAGAGAAACCTGACAGCATGTATTACCCCAAAACAATCAATTTCCACTCAGCTTTGGAGTGTCTATTTGAAAAAAAACTAGGAAGAAGTTGCCCTATGACAACCTATTTGGCTTAAGGTTGCATTAAATTGCCGCCTTTATAGTCTCGATGGCAGCAAAAATGCAACAATTTTATGACTGGCGGGTAAAAAAACATCGACTCGGACACAGGTCTGTCCGAGTCTGACATCATGGCTTACTTTTTCAGTTTAGCGAAGGCATCGGCAAAGGCGTTACCCATGGCCGCATTAGCTGGCGCTTTGGGCGCAGGCTTTTGGGCAGGACGCGCCGCAGGTTTTGCCGATTGTTGGGCTTTACCATTATGCGTCTTTGCAGGGTTGTGGGGTCTTGGCTGCGATTTACTCTGATCTATCGCTTCATCCAAGCGCATACTCAGGCCGATACGGCGGCGCTCGACATCCACCTCCATCACTTTCACTTTTACTACATCACCCGCTTTCACCACAGTGTGGGGATCGCTGATAAATTTGTCGGTCAGTGAAGAGATATGCACCAATCCATCTTGATGTACGCCGATGTCGACAAAGGCGCCAAAGTTAGTCACGTTGGTCACCACACCTTCGAGGATCATTTCGGGTTTTAAATCCTTAAGCTCCTCAACCCCGTCCTTAAACTTAGCGGTTTTAAACTCACCACGGGGATCGCGCCCAGGCTTATCCAGCTCGGCTAAAATATCCGTCACGGTCGGCAAACCAAACTCGGGGGTAGTAAACTCCTTGGCGTTAATGTTTCGCAGCAGATCCGAGTTGCCAATCAGGCTGGTTAAGTCCACCTGTTTAGCCTTAGCGATGGTTTCGACTAGCGAATAGGCCTCGGGGTGCACAGAAGAAGCATCGAGCGGATTGCTACCTTCACGGATACGCAAAAATCCCGCCGCTTGCTCATAGGCCTTAGGCCCTAAACGTGGCACTTTAAGCAGCTCTTTACGGTTGGTAAATTGGCCATTGGCATCGCGGTAATCGACGACATTTTTCGCTAATGTCTTGTTTAAACCCGCCACTTGCGCCAATAACGGCACAGAGGCCATATTGAGATCCACACCCACACCGTTTACGCAGTCTTCCACCACGGCTTCGAGTGAGCTGGATAACTGGCTCTGGCTGACATCGTGCTGATACTGCCCTACGCCGATAGATTTAGGCTCGATTTTCACTAACTCGGCGAGCGGATCCTGCAAACGACGGGCGATAGACACGGCGCCGCGAATAGAAACGTCCAGATCCGGAAACTCCAGCGCCGCAAGCTCTGATGCCGAATACACAGAAGCGCCCGCTTCACTGACCATGACTTTAGTCAACTGTGGCTGCGACTCTTTAACGCTAGCAATGAGTTCGGCGGCCAGCTTGTCAGTTTCCCGCGAAGCCGTACCGTTGCCAATCGCAATCAACTCCACCTTATGCATCTGTACTAGGTTGGCGAGGGTACGAATGGACTTGTCCCATAAATTTTGTGGCGCATGGGGGAAGATAGTCGTGTGAGCCACTAATTTGCCGGTATTATCGACCACGGCAACTTTAACTCCGGTACGTAAACCGGGGTCGAGTCCCATAGTCGCTTTGGCACCCGCGGGCGGCGCCATCAGTAAATCACCTAAATTACGGGCAAACACTTTAATCGCTTCGGCTTCGGCACGCTCACGCATTTGCGAAATAAACTCGGTTTCCATTTGCAGGGCGATCTTAATGCGCCATGTGGCCGTGACAACGGTTTTAAGCCACTGGTCGACGCTGCTGTCACCCAGTTTTAGCTTTAAATGCTCACTAATAATGACTTCGCAGTAACTGCCCTGACCCACTTCTAAGCCGGGATCGGCATTCATAGATAAAGATAAGAAACCCTCATTTCGCCCCCGTAACATGGCCAAGGCGCGGTGTGAAGGCACCTTTGCCAAGGGCTCAGTGTGCTCAAAATAATCACGGAATTTTGCGCCTTCTTTCTCTTTGCCAGCAATTAAACGGCTTTCTAACACACTGTTTTGGCTTAGATGGTCACGTATTTTGCGCAATAGCTCGGCATCTTCTGCGTAGCGTTCCATCAAAATATAACGGGCGCCTTCGAGCACGGCTTTGATATCGCCAAAGCCCGCTTCCACATTCAAATAACCCGTCGCCATAGCCTCAATATCGGCGTTGCGATCCCCAAGCAGCGCATCGGCTAATGGTTCAAGCCCCGCTTCTATGGCAATTTGGCCCTTAGTGCGGCGCTTAGGCTTGAAGGGTAAATAGAGATCTTCGAGGCGCGTTTTACTGTCGGCGTTATCGATATCTTGTTGTAACTGTGCGGTTAATTTTCCCTGCGCCTGAATGCTAGACAAAATCACTTGGCGACGATCATTGAGCTCCCGTAGGTAACCTAAACGCGTGTACAAGGTACGCAGCTGCGTATCGTCTAAACCACCGGTGGCTTCTTTACGGTAACGGGCAATGAAGGGCACTGTTGCACCATCGTCGAGTAGGCCGATGGTTGCGCTCACTTGTTGCTCACGAACATTCAGTTCTTGAGCGATAATGTGAGCGATGTTATGGACAGAGTTATGGGCATTAGTTTGCATAGATAAAGTGTCGCGCCTAACGGGTTATATGGGTCATTATTGCGCTCAAGATACCACAGGCGCAGGATCAATTTCATGCTAAAGCCAGCGTCAAATCACAGAGTTTGATCTTCTGGGCGATGCTTTTCGAACACTTGGGCTGATTACTCCGGCAATCGCAGGCTTAATCCGCTTCGCCGACGAGGGGTGTTTCGAATGGCGTGTAACGGATCTCGTTGATATACCATTCTTTTGGGCCAGAAGGGGTTTGCACCACAACCTCATCATCCACTTGCTTACCGATTAATGCACGCGCCATGGGGGAATCGATAGTGATATAGCCAAGTTTAGTATCGAGTTCATCTTTACCAACGATACGGTAACGCACTCGCTCTGCGGCATCATTCTCGAGTTCAAACCAAGCACCGAAGTAAATCTTACCCTCCTGCTGGGGTGAGTAATCGACTATTTTCAGCTCTTCGAGGCGCTTAACCAGATAACGAACACGACTATCTATCTGACGCAAAAGCCTTTTATTGTAAGTGTAATCCGCGTTCTCGCTTCGGTCTCCCTGCGCGGCCGCTTCCTGCACTTTGAGGGTGATCTGCGGCCGATATTCCTTCCACAGGTACTTTAATTCTTTATCTAAGGTCAACCAGCCTTGGCGGGTGATCAAATGCGCTTTCATGTTATGACTCAATCATTGAATAAAATTGCCGCTATTAAAACGGGCCAATATTGACTGATAATACTCAGACTCACAGCCAAAGTTAACAACCTATCGAGCAGCATTCCAACACTCCCCAAGCTAAAATGCCAATTTAGTTACAATTTCATGTGCATAGTGAATAAATGCAATGATTCCCATGCAATTTCATTTGCTTAGTATTAACATTGGACGAAAATAATCCGCATTAAGCACATACTCACTTAGATGATGAGCTAGTCGCTTAGGCTGAATGCGGCTATATTAGGCGGATTCGTTTTCAATTTCAGCTAGTTAATCTTAACTGCATTAGGGCCACACGCATAAAAGCAGTAATCCGAGCAATTTAAGGACATCCCATGGGACAAGAAACCTCGAAAATCCTCGTTGTCGATGATGATATGCGCCTTAGGGCGTTACTCGAGCGTTACCTGATGGAGCAAGGCTACCAGGTACGCAGCGCGGCCAATGCCGAGCAGATGGACCGTCTATTGGAACGTGAAAACTTCCATCTTTTGGTGCTCGATCTCATGCTACCCGGCGAAGATGGCTTATCCATCTGCCGTCGTTTGCGTCAACAGGGAAACCCTATTCCTATCGTGATGCTGACTGCCAAGGGCGATGAGGTTGATCGCATTATTGGGTTAGAACTAGGCGCCGACGATTATCTACCTAAACCCTTTAATCCAAGGGAATTACTGGCGCGAATTAAAGCCGTGATGCGCCGCCAAACCCCAGATGTCCCCGGCGCGCCGGCACAGCAGGAAGCCGAGATCAGTTTCGGTGAATTCTCCCTCGATTTAGCCACCCGCGAGATGTACCACGGCGACGAAGCTATCGCTCTCACCAGCGGTGAGTTTGCGGTGCTCAAGGTATTGGTCACTCATCCACGGGAACCGTTATCCCGGGATAAACTGATGAACCTTGCCCGCGGCCGTGATTATTCGGCATTGGAACGCTCGATTGACGTGCAGGTATCCCGCCTGCGCCGTTTGATTGAAAAAGATCCGGCAAATCCAAGGTATATTCAAACCGTGTGGGGCTTAGGCTATGTGTTTGTACCCGATGGTGCGGCGCGTCGATGAGCCGCGTTGCCATCTTAATCTCCTGCGGTTATTGAGCTCACGATGAAACTTAAGTGGTGGCAGCGATTAATCCCCCGCAGTGCATTTAGCCAAACCGTGATGCTGATTGGTTGCCTATTACTGATCAATCAGCTGGTGTCTTACCTCACGGTTGCCGTGTATGTGCTTAAGCCAAGCTATCAGCAAATCAACCAGTTAATCGCCCGCCAAGTCAAATTATTGTTTGTTGATGGTATAGATATTGGCCGCGAGCACTTGACCATAGTCGATGCCCTCAATGCCAAAGTCCGTGACGATGGGATGAAAATCTACAATCAGCAGCAGGCCAGAGAGGCGGGGATAGAACAGGCGACCTATTACGGTTTTTGGTCATCGCAAATGTCGGAGTACCTCGGCGGTGAAGCCGAAGTGCGCGTCACCCACGGCAGTGTGTTACAGATTTGGATCCGCCCTCCCCAAGCGCCTTCGGTGTGGATAAAAGTGCCACTTATCGGCCAGAATGTCTCCGATCTTTCGCCGCTCACCCTCTATTTATTGGTGATAGGCGCACTCAGTGTCGCCGGTGGTTGGTGGTTTGCCCGCCAGCAAAATCGCCCACTCAGACGACTACAAAGGGCTGCTATCTCAGTTTCCCGCGGGGAATTTCCAGAGCCATTACCCCTTAAAGGGTCGAGTGAGATTGTCGAGGTAACCAACGCCTTCAACCAGATGGCCCGCAGCATGAAGCAACTGGAACAGGATAGAGCCCTATTGATGGCGGGAATTTCCCATGATTTACGCACGCCACTCACGCGTATTCGCCTCGCATCCGAGATGATGGTGGAGGAAGATCAATATCTTAAAGACGGTATAGTGAACGATATTGAGGATATGGATGCCATTATCAGCCAGTTTATTGCCTATATTCGCCAAGATCAGGAAACCAATCTCGAGCCGGGACAAATTAATAAACTCATTCAGGATATCGCACAGGCAGAAGCCAATCGCGAGGGCAAAATCGAAGTCGTGCTCACGGACTGTCCCGAAGCCCTGTTCCAGAGCATCGCCATTAAGCGGGTCTTGAGTAACTTAGTCGAAAATGCCTTCCGTTATGGTTCTGGCTGGGTGCGGATCAGCTCGCAATTCGATGGGCAACGTATCGGTTTTAGTGTCGAAGATAATGGCCCTGGAATAGACGAGTCACAAATTCCCAATCTTTTTCAGCCATTTACCCAAGGCGACATCGCTCGCGGCAGTGTGGGTTCGGGGCTGGGGCTTGCGATCATCAAGCGGATTATCGATAGACATCAAGGGCAGATCAAACTCTCTAACCGCGCCGAAGGTGGCTTAAAAGCCCAGGTGTGGTTGCCACTGGAATAGTCCAAGATCACAGATTTGCAGTTAAGCTGACTAGGCTAGCTTCAACATTGGCCTTGTCATATTAATGTCACGTTAAATTCATAAACTCGGAGCAGTTAACTCGCTCTGTCCATTATGAAGATTGCAAAATGAAAATTTCAACGCTGTCGCTCTCTGCCTCCGCCCTGTTGTTATTGCTTGCGGGGTTATTAGCCGCCGTCGTGCTATGGAGCAGCGATCAGCGGCAACATATTGAGCAACAAGCTCAGACATTGCAAAGCATTCAACAGGATTTTCTCGTCGGCGTACGCCGCGATCTCGATGGTTACTTAGCCAATGGTACTGCCAACCAGCTTGAACAGGCTAAAGCTAAGCTCATCGTAATTAAAACTCAGCTCACTGAACTCAATCTCGCCGCCACGGGCTCAGCCGATAATGAACTGCAGCTCAGCCTGAACCAGTTTATTCAAGATTTAGACACTAAATACCGCGCCGCAGGCAAACTCGCAGCGAACCCGAGGCAACTGCTCGCCCACGCCGAGTCAGAAATGCTCGACTATAACCGTCGCCTCGGCAGCTACGCCGATAAAGGCTTAGTAATCAATGCCGTAGTCGCCGAGCAATATCTGCAATTAAGCCGCAATTTACCCTCTATCGTCTATCAACTTTCCCAACTGACCGATGGTTATCTTATCGGCAAAAATCAGCAGCTCAAGGGCATTTTAGACAGCACCAGTAAGGAATTAACTCACTGGCATGACGCCCTTAACGCACTGCCACTAATCGGTGTATATGAGCAGCAGGAAGCCGATGAATTTGCCCTTGGTGGTAGCGAGCCTGAACAGATTGAAATCGGCGAGAGTGACCGCAGTGAACTACTGAGCCTCGCCAATAGATACAATAAAGAGGTCGCCAATACCCACCAATTGGTGCAAGCCAACCAAGAAATGCAAGATCAACTCATTCAAGCTGTTAGCAATATGGAACAACAGCTTATTGGTTTAGGCGATGCGCAGGCGGCGAAGAATCAGCAACTTAAATACGAGTTGCAACTGATCCTCTATACCATGGTTTCGATTATGGCCTTATTTGCCATAGGTTATCTGATCCTGCAGCAGAATCGGGTCGTCAAGCCGCTTAAACGCCTCAATCAGGCCTTTATGAAGTTAAGCGAGTCCAATAACCGGGAGCGTTTAGACATTAATCGGCGCTGTGAAACGGGCCAAATTGCAGGGCATTTCAATCAATTGTTACAACGATTTGAGCAGGAAGATGAAACCCAACGTCAGCAAATGACTAAGGTTTCCCAATCCTTAAGTCAGTTGGTGGCGCGTATCACCCAGCTATCCCAACATACTGAGCATACGCAAACGATTGTGAGCGATACTCAAACCCAAACTGAACATATCCGTCACTTAGCCCATGAGGTCAGCCACACCTCGGAATTAGTTGAGCAAAGCGCCGCCGAAACTATGCGCCAGATGCAATCGAGCCAAACCGAAGCCGAAGCCGTGCTCAGCGCCACAGAGCAAACACAGACCGCCGTCGGACTTTGTCATGCCTCCCTCGAAAGCCTGAATAACTCAGTAACTGACGTGTCCAAAATCATTGATGTGATTGGTAATATCGCCGAACAAACTAACTTACTCGCCCTCAACGCTGCCATAGAAGCCGCCCGCGCAGGCGAACAGGGTCGCGGCTTTGCCGTGGTCGCCGATGAGGTGCGAAGCTTAAGCCAGCGCACCCAAGTGTCCTTAAATGAAATAGTGAAAATCCTGCAACAACTCACCCAATCGAACCATGCCCTCGGTGAGAGTGTCGACGGCATAGCCCAGGCCACCAGCAGCCAAAAACTGCGGGCACAAAGTTTATGGCAGGTAGCGCAAACGGTGCAAAACCAAGCCAGTGAAATGGCCAACACCGCCAAACAGGGCTCGCTTAATGCTAAAGAACAGGTCGATTATCTCGATGAATTTGTGCGCACTATGGACAATTTAAAGGCACAGGCACAAACCAGTTCACAACAGAGTGAAGTCATAGCCCAAGAAGTGCAGCAGAGCGTCGAAGATATAGAAACCAGCCTAGGTATCGGCGATACCCAAGGTTTCTCCCAAGCACGCGCCGCTTAAGGTGTTTGCAGTAATAACAATGGGAGCCTAGGCTCCCATTGTTATTTTTGATACCAGCAAATTAGAGTGCGGCTAACACTACTTCGGCTTTGCTGACCTCGAATGACTTTGGTGCTTCAACATTGAGCAGGGTCACTACGCCATTGTCGATAATCATGGCGTAACGCTGCGAGCGCACACCACCAAAACCTGCGGTATCCATCTCGAGTCCTAACGCCTTAGTAAAACTGGCATCGCCATCGGCTAACATCATCAGTTCTGAGGCATTTTGTGCTTCGCCCCAGGCTTTCATCACAAAGGCATCGTTCACAGAGACACAGGCAATCAAATCCACACCTTTGGCTTTAAACTCATCAGCCAGTACCACATAACCTGGTAAATGCGCTTCGGAGCAGGTTGGCGTGAAGGCGCCAGGCACCGCAAATAGCACCACCTTTTTACCCGCGAACAGTTCGGTAACTTGATGATTTACCATGCCATCTTTAGTCAGTTGACTTAATGTGGCCGCGGGTAATGTTTGACCTTGAGCAATCATGGTTCTTTCCTTAAGTTAAAGTAACCCGCCCATACTAGCCCTATTTCCCCAAGATAAACACCGAGAGAAAACGTGGAATTAGGCTCGCTTGAAACGGCGACTCAGTCCACCGCATAGGCCGAGGAAGATCAAACTCCATATAGATAAAGAACCGCCACTTTCTTCAATAACGATAACCTCACTTTCCCTGTCCCTATCACTACTTTCCAGTGGCAGTGCATACAAACCATCGGTTTCATCGGCGCTAATGGTCGCCACTATATCGCTGTAGCCCACTTCATACACATCGATTAATACATCGTAGTGATCCGTCGCATAACCCGAGTAGAGCGTGGTCAACACTTCATAGTCATCCTGGGTCGAATCACCGTAAATGGTAAATACATCCGTAGTGTAGTAATGCACCCAAGGCCCACCATTGCGGCTAAGGTACAATTCGGCAAAGAGATCGGCGCGCTCATTCAGATATGCTCCAAACACATCCACATCAAATGTCACGCTAAAGGTTTGATAAAAGCCATCGTAATCAAAATCTTCGAACATGCGACTACTGGCATCAAAAATCGCAAAACTATGGTATACGGGTGCGAGATAGGGATCTTCACTGACTGCACTCGAGCTAGGGATTGGCTGACTCACATGTTTTGCTATCACTTGTTCGCGGGTCATGGGGGCCGTGCCCATCAACTGTACGCGATTGGTATTCGGGCCCTTGGCCGAGAAAGATGGCGCTAAAGACTTCACCGCAACCGCTGCGGCCTCACCCACTGTTTGGGCGGGTGCCGACTGTTGCAGTAGGCTTAAGGCTTGCTGCTCTTGTTCTGCAGCTTGTTCGGCATCGGCTTTTTTCGCCATGCCAATACTGGCCGCACTAAAGGGAGCCAAGCTTGGCTCATCGATGGACTCTGCGCTCACCGTTGTCGGTGCCAGTAATGCACCTGCCAATACCATCGCCTTAACGAAGGCGGAGTTCACTGTGGCTGCCATACCTAGTTGTTTAAGTGTGTTCATCTTGAATACCCCATGGATAATCCGTTCAAATTGATGACATTAAAGGGCACCCAATGTGAACATAGGCTGAACATATTTATCCGTTTCTATTCAGCCGGCAATGCGTTCAGCCTCAATTCATCTGCCTTAAATGACACTAAGGTGAATAGCCTGGGCTAAGGATAAGACTCACTCGCTGTGGATCAGTTCAACCCGTTAACAAGAAGGGCTAACCAGAGTGATTATCCCAGTGAATTTTGAAGGATTTGTGTTAACCCATTGGTCGATCTCTAGGCGTTTGTTCAGGTGATAAGGTATTCTTAGTCGACTCGATAAGTTATCCACCTAACTATTTACTTAAGATCGTCGAACATTCGCGGGTACCAGATATGAAACTTGGTTTGACACTGCCACTGATCGCTTGCTTGTGCATATCCCTTAGCTGTATGGCGGGAAATGATAAACAGGATGATCGCAACCAATCTCGTAATCAAGGGGCTAAACATGAGCAGCGTCGCCTCGTGGTTAACAGCCCAGATCAGGCCGTGGCTATGGTGCAGCGCCAATACCGTGGCAAAGTGCTGAGTGTGCAATCGAGTGGTACTGGCTATCGCGTCAAAATCCTCAATAACGATGGGCAGGTCTTTTCCGTATCGGTAGATGCCGCCACGGGCCGGGTGTCGAGGAACTAACTATGCGACTCTTATTGGTTGAAGATGATATCGAACTACAGAGCAACTTAAAGCAACACCTGCTCGACGCCCAGTACAGCATAGATGTTGCTAGCGATGGTGAAGAGGGGCTGTTTCAAGCGCTTGAATATAATTACGACGCCGCCATTATCGATGTTGGCTTACCCAAACTCGATGGTATCTCCCTGATCCGCAGTGTGCGTCAAAAAGAGCGCGATTTTCCGATCCTAATCCTCACCGCAAGGGACAGCTGGCAAGATAAAGTCGAGGGTCTAGACGCGGGTGCCGATGACTACCTGACAAAACCCTTCCATCCCCAAGAGCTAGTCGCCCGCCTGAAAGCGCTGATCCGCCGCTCGGCAGGTAAGGCGAGTCCGTTGATTTATAATGGCCCTTTTAGCTTGAATACCAGTAGTTTAGAAGTGCGCAAGGGCAAGCTGCTCATTAATCTCAGCGGCTCCGAATACAAATTATTTGAAATTTTTATGCTGCATCAGGGTGAAGTGAAATCGAAAACTGTACTCACGGAACATATTTATGATCAGGATTTTGATTTGGACTCCAATGTTATCGAAGTCTTTATCCGCCGCCTACGTAAAAAACTCGACCCTGATAATCAATACAATCTGATTGAAACCTTGCGCGGCCAAGGCTATCGCCTAAGAGTGTTAACACCAGAGCAAGGTGCCGATGAGTAAACGCGCCTTGGCATGGCAACTACTAAATTCCCTTAAAGCACGGCTCGTTCTCAGTGCACTGTTATTTATTTTAGTGTTACTGCCACTGATCGGCGTCGCCCTCAACGACGCCTTTACCGAGCAGGTAAAGAGCGCGACTAAAAATGAGCTCAGTGCCTATGTTTATTCGGTATTGGCGGTCACCGAAGTTGAAAATAAGCGGATTTTCATCCCCGAGTTGGTACTCGAAAACCGTTTTAATCTTATTCAATCGGGGCTTTATGCCATAGCTACCACTGAAGATGCAAAGCAGGAGCAAACCATAGTCTGGCATTCGCAATCCTTTATGGGTATCACGCCACCCGAGCACTTTACCATTCCCCCCACGGGCAAAAGCGCCTTCGAACAAATCGACCTTGCTGGGGCGCCACACCTTATCTATAGCTTTAGCGTGAGCTTTGCGAGTTTGAATGAAAATGTGCCCGTCACTATCCATATCATTAAGGATGAGCGAGAATTCCAACAACAAATTGACCAATTTAATCAACAGCTTTGGACTTGGTTAGCGATTCTCATGTTAGTCATGCTCGTGTTCCAATTGAGTTGGTTATTGTGGACACTCAGACCGCTGGCACGCTTCACCCAAGAACTCCACGATGTTGAGCAAGGTAAATCGACCCAGTTAAGCAGCCAATATCCTAATGAATTACAGGCGGTGGCGAGGCAACTCAATATCCTGCTCAATACCGAACAGACCCAGCGCAAGCGCTATCGCAATGCCCTCGCGGATTTAGCCCATAGCCTGAAAACGCCACTGGCGGTTATTAAGAGCCAAGCGGATTTAAGCGAGGCCTCGAGTGAGCAAGTGTCTAATATCAGTCGGATCATTAGCCATCAGCTCAAGCGCGCCCAGACAGCCGCGGCGGCCTCTTGGCATTTGGGGATCCGGGTCGACGAGGTCGGCACAAAACTGCTGCGAACCTTAGCGAAAATCTACCGAGAGCCGCAGATAAACCTGACTGCTGACATGGCCGAGCACGCGGTATTTAAGGGGGATGAAGCCGATCTCACCGAGATTTTAGGCAACCTGCTCGACAATGCCTGTAAGGCGGCAAAATCCACAGTCAAACTAACCGTAACGGGTGATGCCTACCAATTGCAGATTTGTATCGAAGACGATGGCCCAGGGATCAGTGAAGCCCTGCAAACTCAAATATTTGAACGGGGGATCCGTGCAGATTCCTATCGCCAAGGAAATGGAATTGGGTTGGCGATTGTCCGTGACTTAGTTGACAGCTATAACGGCCGAATTTCCGTATCGCGTTCAGAAACTTTAGGTGGTGCCAAATTTAGCCTCAGTTTTATTCACTCTGCTTAATCTTTATTTTCAATAAGATAAATAACATTTAAATAAAAATAGCCCGGCGACACACTGTTGGGCACCGCAAAACACTTTCAGCTTATGTTCATATTCAAACGCCTATGATGCCAATAACATCCTCAAACAGGATTATTGGAGCACATCATGAACAGATTACATCGATGGAACTGGCTAGTATTATCGGTGGCATTAGTTGCCCTACCGTTCACTGCACCAACCCAAGCTGCAGGCGTATCGGTCAGTCAAGGTTCAAACACCGCGATAGGTCAGGCCGAACTCGAGCAAATGTTAGCACCGATTGCACTCTATCCCGACAGTTTGTTGAGCCATATTCTGATTGCCTCTACCTATCCACTCGAAGTGGTTCAGGCACAACGTTGGTTGGAGGATCATCCTAAGTTATCGGTCGAGCAAGTGATGTCACGCACCGAAGATAAGGAATGGGACCCGAGTGTTAAAGCACTGATGGCCTTCCCCAATGTATTGCAGAAAATGAGTGAAGATCTGGACTGGACCCAGAGATTAGGGGAAGCCTTTTTAGCCGATGAAGCTCAGGTTATGGATGGTATTCAGTCACTCAGACAACAGGCGGATAAGGCTAACAGTTTGGCCAATATGGACAATATGGCCATTACCCGCGCGAATAACCAGATCATCATAGAACCAGCGCGCCGTGAAGTCGTGTATGTGCCTTACTACGATCCCCGAGTTGTCTACGGCACTTGGCGTTGGGGCGTGGCCTATCCTCCCGTTTATTGGGAGTTTGGCGGCTATGTTGGCTACCCTTATCGCCCAAGCCATAGTTACTTCTACTGGTCACCCGGGATCCATATTTCCTTTAACTATTTTTTCAGCTCATTCCATTGGCATAACCACAGGGTCGTAGTGATTGACCACCATCATTCCCATCACTATCGCCCACGGGAGAGATACACTGTCAGCTATGGTGCTCAACCTTGGAAGCATAAACCCGAGCACAGACGCGGTGTGGTTTACCATAACCCCGTGGTGAAACAACGCTACTACGGTGACAGTAAGTTCCGAGGTCGCGATTCCCACTCTAGTGGCAGTGGTCAGCACTTTACTAGTCAGTATTCAAAATCGAGGGAAAACCAAGATGCACGGTATAATCGTGACAACAAAGTCCCTAGCAACAGAGGCCACGATAAGGACAAGGGCAATAACTACAGCCGTGAACGTGCCCCTAGCTTCCAAAACACCCAAGCCGAGTTAAAAGAGCGTCGTGTGGCACCAACAAACTCAGCACAAGCCAACAGGGAAGGTTACAAGAAAGAGCGTAATGACAATGCCCGCCATGATAATCAGGTAAGACAAATGCAGGCTAAGGCATCGAGGGAACAAACCAAGGACAACCCACAAAAGGCAGTATCAAAGCCGTGACTCGCAGCCACGCAATATTGAGACACGAGCTCAGCCACAAAGACAGGAAATACGCCCAGAGATAAAACGTGCCGAACCACAGCGCATGGAACAACCTCGTCAAACGGCTCCAAGACAGCGGGAAGAAGTACGAGTAAGACAGAGCGAACCCCGCCAAAATATACAAACGGCCCGCAGCGTCGAGCATAACCAAGGCAGATCGGCACAGAGCCAAGAGCGTCGCCACAGGGAATAAACATCAAGCATAAAAAAGAGCGCGAATATTCGCGCTCTTTTTTATGCTTAAGTGCTTAGAACTTTAAGGTCAAGGTCTGGCCTTCTCCTAAACCCTGCCACTCGAGGGTCAACTCCATTATCTCGTTGATAATATGTTCAAAGTCCGATTGAGATACCTCGGGCAGCGCTAATTTGCGATTACCGCAGCTCTGCTCTAACAGGTATAAAAAATCCGGCATAGGTCGGCGTATCGGCAGACCACAGCAGAGATTGCAGGGATTCGACTATCGACTCGGTTTGCCAGATTTGGGTCTTCTCCGCAACGGCGAGGGAGGCTTCATTATGCTCGAGGGAAAAGCTGATATCGGCGCCAGCTCGGACTTGAGCAAAAAATGCTCCTTGAATATGCAGACGTTTTTCAACTACATAATGGATCATATCGTGGGGTGCTATCCCCTGTTCGGGCATTTGAGTCTGGGTTGCGCTGCCATCCATACGGACACAGCGCAATTGTCCATAACGCTTCGAACCTTTGGTGAAGATAACTTGCATAAAGCCGTCCTTAATTTATCCATCTTTCCATCGCCAGATTTAGCCAAGTATAGTTCTAAATGGATAAAAAACGGCTTAAAAATTGCGCTCGATAAAACGGGAACAGTCATCTGCAGCCAGTGGTTTACTAAAATAATACCCCTGCACTAAATCACAGCCCATGCTCGAGAGCAGCACCAGTTGTGCCTCATTCTCGACCCCTTCGGCCACCACGGTCAGCCCCAGTTCGTGCGCCATTGAAATCGTCGCCGCACTGATGGCGGCATCGTTCGGATCGTTCTCAATATCCTTCACAAAGGATCTGTCCAACTTGAGTCTGTCTAAGGGCAATAACTTCAAATACGAAAGTGATGAATAACCCGTTCCAAAGTCATCAATCGCTAACTCGATACCATGCTGACGCAACTCGGCCAGTAACTTGGCATTTTGCTCGGGATACTGCATGGCGACACTCTCGGTAATTTCAAGTTCGAGCGCCCCCTTTGGCAGTTTGTGCTTGGTCAGCACATTGATAATATCGGCCACTATGGTGTCTTTGCGTAGTTGATGGGCCGAAAGATTAACCGCCATCCGCAGTCCTTTAGCGCCCTTTTCGTGCCATTCGGCCAACTGAACGAGTGCTTGTTCTAATACCCATTGGCCGATGGGGATAATCATGTCTATCTCTTCTGCGATAGGAATAAAACGATCGGGGGCAACCAATCCCAATTCAGGATGTTGCCAACGGATCAGCGCCTCAACACTCACCATTTGTCCGGTGTTGATATCGATTTGTGGCTGATAATGCAGTCGTAACTCATCACGGGCAATGACCTGCCTGAGCCCAGTTTCGATTTGCTGGCGCTCGGTCACTAAGGTATTCATCGCGGCGGTGAAAAACTGATAGTTATTGCGCCCCGCCGCTTTTGCGCGGTACATGGCCATATCGGCATTTTTCATGAGCGCCTCAACACTGTCACCATCGGTTGGGAACAGGCTGATGCCTATGCTAGGTGATGAATGTAAAGGCTTGCTATCAATGATGTAGGTCTGATTCAAACCACTACGCAGGGCTTCAGCCACCTTAGCGACCCTATCGTGATCCGTATCGGACAACACCACCACAAACTCATCGCCACCCAAGCGCGCAACGATATCGTCACTGCTCACAATACTCTTCAAGCGCCGCGCGACTTCGAGCAACAACATATCGCCGACATGGTGCCCCAAGGTATCGTTGATATTTTTGAAATGATCCATATCGATAAACATCACGGCAATCTGGGTTTGACTGACGAAGGCCTCCTGAAAAACCGTCTCCAGACGCGATTGCAGACTCAAGCGATTCGGCAGCAGAGTCAAAGAATCGTGGTGGGCCAAGAAGTGAATACGCTCCTCATTCACTTTGCGCTCGCTGATATCGGTAAAGCTGCCAATGTAATGACTGACCGACCCCGCTTCATCCCGCACCACTGACATCATCAACCATTTTGGAAAATCATATCCATCCTTATGCCGATCCCAAACTTCACCCTGCCAAAATCCGGTCTGCTCGAGGCCGGCACGAACTCTGGCATCGATACTGCGGTCGGTGCGGTCGGCTTCAAGGAAGCGGCAGTTTTTGCCTATGATCTCGTCCCTTGAGTAGCCAGTGATCTGCGTAAAGGCGCTATTCACATCCACTATGATGTCATTGGCATCCATGATGGTGATGCCTTCACCACTTTGTTGGAATACCTGAGCCAATAGATTCACCCGAGCGACGGTGCGCTCCTGTTCGGTAATGTCCTCCACAATAAACAGGATGAGCTGCTCACCATCGTCGGCAGTGACTAGGGAGCCATTCAGCCTCACCGCCACCATCCGCCCATCCTTATGGCGGTAATGCTTCTGGTATGGACCATAACGCCGTGTTTGCTGGAGGCGTTCGAGTTGCTCGATTTCACTCAAGCGATAACGAATAGGAGTGAGTTCCCAGGGGTCTAGGGCCTGCAATTCCTCAAGGGTATAACCGGTAATATCAATAAAGGCTTGGTTGATGGCGACAAACTGCCCATCCTCTAGCCGTTTTAAGGCGTGTCCCACCGGCGCCTTATCGAACAGGGTACGATACTTTTGCTCACTCTCCATTAAGGTGGCTTGGAAGGTCTGGCTACGGGCAATCTCCTTTGAGAGTGCCATGGTTTTTTCCGCTACCTTTTCGGCAATACGGTAGCGCTCCCCCGAAGACACTAACGTCATACCGCCTACTATGGCGCAGGTAATAAAGGCGAGCAGCAACATCAGCAGCGACAGGCTAAAGGTGTCACCCATCAAGGTGGAGTAAGACTCGTAAATCACTATATGCCAGTGCCTGTCGGCCAGCATTAGGTTAGCCTGATAATACTGGCCCATCCTGTCACTATGAATATTGCCTTCAAAATCAGGAAATTTCTTCTTACTATTGGTGTAGAGCAAGGCCCCGCCAGCACTCATGTCAGTCAGGCGCCAATGCAAGCCTTTGACCTGCTCCACTTCGTTGATAATCGATTGCAGATCGATCACCGCCGAGCAAAAACCCTCTATATTGCCTAAACGGTCGAATACTGGCGCAATGAAGAGTGTACCGCCTGGACCATTAGGCTCCTCCACTAACTGGATCTTACCCGTCATCACGGGCGATAACGTCATACGAACTTTTGCAATGGCGAGCGCCCTAGCTGGTTCGCCATTGATATCAATGCCAAGGGCGGCTCGGCTGGTATTCAAAGGTTGTACAAACTTAACCGGCACCAACCAACCATCGGGATTAGGCTCTCCACCGTCTAAGTATCTAATCTTATAGGGCTCACCTAACTCGGCGCTGGTCTCGGCCTCAAAACTGTCTTTATCACTCGCGGCAATCAGTGGCGACCAAGCCCAAGCCCGAAAGCCATCTAATTGCAGTTGGTTACGCTTACCAAACTGAATAAATTCGTCCTGAGAGACCTGTTCGCTATTATCGAATAAACTCGCGAGTGCAATCACTTGCTGTAGATTCGACTCCTGAAAACTCTCAACACTATTGATAATAGCATTAGACTGAATTTGAAACTTATCTTGCAGTTGTTGCCGTTGGTTCATATCCGAGTAGTAATAAATCCCGACACAGAATAAAAAACCGACTAACAGCGGAAGTCCTGTCTGAATGCGCCTTGAGCGCCAAATGGAACGGTGGTCGAATATCAGCATAGTGAGCGGGATAAAGATCACCGCCCCGAGTAAGTCACCAATCCACCAATTTACCGCACTCCCTAATACATCCTTAATAGGAATAGTGCCATTGGCCACCAAGGCGGCGTTAGCAAACAGCGTGGCAATCATGCAGGTCAAGGCGAGGCTGAGGCAGGATTTAATAACAGTGTTGGGTTTATCTAAGGTTACCAAGGGGTCAATACGACGGACCCAATTGGCGGAGACATAGGCCTGTAAGCTAGATGCAGATGCGATCACTAAGGGCAGCCAACCTAAATGAAGTGCTCCGCCGATATTGATATTAAGCAGCCAAGAACCGAGCAAGATGCCAAACCAAGGCGAATGCTTGCTCCACAGGAGGCAGGAGGCAATGGCAATTCCCGCCGCAGGCCAGATGGCAGCTGAATAACCTGGCGGTAAGGCAATCAACAACCCAATTTTGCCAACAGCAAAGTAAGCCAAGGCAAGGAGTAAATTGACCTTAAGAGAATGAGCAAATGCTTTGATATTCAATCCTTTTTATTACTAAGCCGCAACTCAGATAGGCTCCATAATGCCTTAATCCACAAATCAATCTCAAGCTTAGTAAATGCTAATTGTAAATTCAGTATTAAATCGCCTCCGTAAACTCCCCGTGAAGAGTCTGTTTGCTGCGGTGAAATCTGCTAGACCCGCGCCAAGCGCTCAATGAGGTATTGAAATGGAGAGCATTGAGGGAGATATTTAGTCAGCTCAAATTTCGTGTAGATAAGTGCGCTAAAATGGATGGAGCAGCGGTGCATTTAGGTGATTTTCACGCCTCAAATTGTTCACATTTAACCCAAGACATTTTCTGATTTAGCTCACATTAACCCTATTTTTGCGAGCGTAATCCATATAAATTAGGTTAAATTGGTTATCAAATTGTTTTAACTTGGTTTTAATTAAGGTTTTTTAATGCAAATGCCGTTTTGAGCCTGGGATCCACTTTCAATCAATCCCCGCTTCTTGTTATCCTCCCGCCCGCACAAAAAAGTTGCAGCTTGAATTTTTATTCAGCCAACGATTTCCTCCCGTTCAGCCGGACCTGTTAATTGAAATTCGCACTCAGCCAATTTATCGCTGAAGGATTGAATCTCGTTGCGAGGTTCTCCCACTTCAGTATGACAAACCTAACCCTACTTTTTGGGTTACTGTTTGTGCTGCCCGCAGCTGACTTAGTGTCAGTGATGGTCGGCGGCTGTATCGATATTGGTGAGTTAATCACCTTGAGCGATGGATTTTTAATCGAGTTTTTCGGCGCCACGCTGCTGAGCATATTACTGCTCGACCCCCAGATTATTAAGCAATTGTGGAATCTGTTCGACAATGGCTTCAAGTTTTTCAACAGCTTAGATTTAACTAATGCTGCCCAGTTTTTAGCACCCCCAAGGCTAAAATCCCTCGAGCACCTTGCGCACGGTTGTCGCGCCCCACCATTGTAACTCTCTGTTTTAAAATTCAAATTTAGCATTAAGCGCTGAAAGTCGATCCTCAATCTTGCATTGGGGTGGTAGGCATTTTTTGTGCCGCGCTCGAGCCACTTTCGGATTTGCCTTCGGATAACACCGCTCAATGCTACTGCCAATCTCTCTGGGCAGAGTTGTAAACCTTAGGGTTAGAGGAATCTTCCTTTGTTAATTCGAAATTTAAGTAAAGTAGCATTCGCGGCGATCGCCCTGATGCTCGCAGGCTGTGATGGCGGCGTATTGGATCCCAAGGGCCAGATCGGTGTCGATGAAAAGCACCTGATCATCATCGCTACCCTACTCATGCTGATTGTGGTTATCCCCGTCATCTTCATGACTTTGTTCTTCGCATGGAAATACCGCGATGGCCGAGATCATGAGGTTTACGCCCCTAAATGGTCCCATTCAAGTGCGATTGAAACCGTGGTTTGGATTGTGCCGATTGTGATCGTTGTGATTTTAGGCGTGATCACTTGGGGCTCGACCCATGATCTCGACCCTTATAAACCGCTCAAACACGAAGCAAAACCGATTACGGTTGAAGTGGTTTCGATGGACTGGAAATGGTTATTTATCTATCCAGAACAAGGCATCGCATCGGTAAACGAGTTGGCATTCCCAACCAATGTGCCAGTGAACTTTAAGATCACCTCAGATACCGCAATGAACTCTTTCTTTATCCCGCAGTTAGGTAGCCAAATCTACTCAATGGCTGGGATGACGACTAAGTTGCACCTGATTGCCAACGAACCCGGTACCTATGACGGTATTTCCGCTAACTATAGCGGCGCAGGTTTTGCGGGCATGAAGTTTAAAGCCATTGCCACGCCAACGGCGGCCGACTTCGATGCTTGGGTAGCCAAGGCCAAACAACAGGCGACTAAGACCTTAGACTCTGCGACTTACCAAGCCTTAGCACAGAAAAGTGAAAACAATCCTGTTGAATACTTTGGCTCAGTGAGTCACGGCATGTTCGATCAAATCGTTATGCAATACATGCACATGGACTCAAACGAGAACATGGCAGGCCATGAAGGTATGGAACACATGAGTGCCGACCACAATATGGCTGGCATGCACCACGATATGGCGCATATGGCGAGCGACCAGAAGATGGCCGACATGGAAGGCTCAACCCATTCTGACACTTCATCTACAGAACACTCATCCACTCACCAAGTGGAGGCGGAGTAATCATGTCTTTTCTCGGTAAATTAAGCTTAGATGCGATCCCGTATCATGAGCCTATCATCATGGTGACCCTTGCGGTTGTTGCCGTGATAGGCCTGTACGTCGCAGCCTTGATCACTAAACACAAAAAATGGGGCGTGCTTTGGCACGACTGGTTAACCTCGGTTGACCATAAACGCCTCGGTATCATGTACATAGTGCTTGCCTTCATCATGCTGATCCGCGGTTTTTCCGACGCCATCATGATGCGTACTCAACAGGCACTGGCCACCAATGGCGCCGCAGGTTATCTGCCACCAGAACATTACGACCAAATCTTCACTGCCCACGGCGTGATCATGATTATCTTTATGGCGATGCCATTTATGATCGGTCTAATGAACTTAGTGCTGCCACTGCAAATCGGTGCCCGCGACGTTGCCTTCCCCTTCTTGAACAACCTCAGCTTCTGGTTAACTGCGTCTGGTGCCGTGCTGATCAATATTTCATTAGGTTTAGGTGAATTCGCCCGTACCGGTTGGGTAGCTTACCCGCCGTTGTCTGAACTGGCTTACAGTCCGGGAGTTGGGGTCGATTACTATATCTGGGCACTGCAGATTTCGGGCATAGGGACAACCTTAACCGGGGTCAACTTTATCGCGACTGTGCTTAAGATGCGCGCGCCAGGTATGAAGCTGATGCAAATGCCAATCTTCACTTGGACTTGTACGTGGGCGAACATATTGATCGTTGCGTCATTTCCTATCTTAACCGCTGTGTTAGCTCTGCTGACACTCGACCGTTACATGGATTTCCACTTCTTCACCAATGACGGTGGCGGTAACGCCATGATGTATATCAACCTGTTTTGGGCGTGGGGACATCCTGAAGTTTACATCCTGATTTTGCCTGCTTTTGGTATTTTCTCCGATGTGATCTCAACCTTTACCTCTAAACGCCTGTTCGGTTACACCTCTATGGTGTGGGCGAGTGGTGCGATTTCAATTCTAGGTTTCATCGTTTGGTTACACCACTTCTTCACCATGGGCTCAAGTGCCAACGTCAACGCCTTCTTCGGGGTGATGACTATGGTGATTGCGGTTCCAACCGGGGTAAAACTGTTTAACTGGTTGTTCACTATTTACCGCGGCCGCCTGCGCTTAACTGTGCCAGTGCTGTGGACCTTAGGCTTTATGGTGACTTTCACCATAGGCGGTATGACGGGCGTGTTATTGGCCGTACCTGGTGCCGACTACGTACTGCACAACAGCTTGTTCCTGATCGCTCACTTCCATAACACCATTATCGGTGGTGCCGTGTTCGGTTACTTAGCCGGTTTTGCTTACTGGTTCCCGAAAGCGACGGGTTTCCACTTAAATGAGCGTTTAGGTAAAGCTTCATTCTGGTGCTGGCAAATTGGTTTCTATGTGGCCTTTATGCCGCTGTATGTACTCGGTTTTATGGGTATGACTCGCCGTATCAACCACATTGATAACCCTGCATGGAACATGTGGATCTATATCGCTGCCGTGGGTGCTTGCATCATCATGGTCGGTATCATTCTGCAATTCGTGCAACTGTACGTGAGTATCCGTGACCGCGACCAAAACCGTGACACCACGGGCGACCCATGGAATGGCCACACACTGGAATGGTCAACCGCCTCACCACCACAGTTCTACAACTTTGCTAAGTTGCCACAAGTGTCTGATATCGATGCCTTTACCGATGCCAAAGAAAAAGGCACCGCATATCAACGCCAAAAACACTATCAGCCAATCCATATGCCGAAGAATACCCCGAGCGGTATCTTAATGGCGCTGGGCATTACCGCCGCTGGTTTTGCTGCGATTTGGCACATTCTGTGGCTCGCGATTGTGGGCATGGTGGGCGCGTTTATCGTGTTCTTATTCCGTGCTTATAACAACGATGTCGACTATTACGTTCAACCCGATGAAGTGGCACGCATTGAAAATGCTCACTTAAACAATGTAGTAAGGGGCTGATATGAGTGTTGCAATCCCAGCTGATTTAGAAGTTGCTCACGCCGAGGAGCACCACGAGCACCATGATACGGGTGGCAACACCCTGTTTGGTTTTTGGCTCTACCTGATGACCGACTGCATCCTGTTTGCATCGGTATTTGCCACCTACGCCGTGCTCTATATGAACACCGACGGCGGTGTATCGGGTAAAGACATTTTCGAACTGGACTTTGTGCTGATCGAAACCGCAGCCCTGCTGCTCAGTAGTATTACCTATGGTTTCGCGTTGATTTTCGCTAAGCGCCACAACAGGTTGACGACTCTCACTTGGTTAGCCATTACCTTTGCACTGGGCTGTGTGTTTATCGGCATGGAAGTCTATGAGTTCCATCACCTGATCGAACATGGCAATGGCCCACAACGCAGCGCCTTCCTGTCATCTTTCTTCACCTTAGTGGGCATGCACGGCTTGCACGTGACCGCTGGGTTAATTTGGATGGCGATTATGATGATTGAAGTCGCCAAAACGGGCTTAGGTAACCGCAGCATCACTCGCCTGAGCTGCTTAAGCTTGTTCTGGCATTTCCTCGACATAGTGTGGATTTGCGTATTCACCGTAGTGTACTTATTGGGAGCACTGTAATGGGCGCACATACTCAATCACATGACCATAGCCATGGCGCAGATGATCTGGCCGCCAGCATCAAGTCCTACTTAGTCGGTTTTGTGCTGTCAGTGGTGTTAACTGCCATCCCATTCTGGGCGGTAATGACCCATCACTTCGAGCAATCGACGACGCTCGCCATCGTCGTTGTCGCGGCACTGGTGCAGATTTTGGTACACCTTAAGTACTTCCTGCACTTGGACTTCTCTAAGGAAGGCAAGATCAACACCTTCTCCTTCCTATTTACCGCGCTGATCATCGTGATGGTGGTTGGCTTGTCGGTATGGATCATTCTCGAAGCTAACGCTTTGATGATGTAACGAGACACAGCAAATGAACACACAAGCTAGATTGACATCGACGCAATGGAAAGCACGCTTCAAAGGGTATGTACAGGTCACTAAGCCTGGCATCATTTTCGGGAATCTGATTTCCGTTGCTGGCGGCTTCCTATTGGCCGCTAAGGGCGATGTGGATCTGGTCTTGATGCAGGCAAGCTTAGTGGGATTATCCTTAGTCGTCGCCTCAGGCTGTGCGATTAATAACTGTATCGACCGTGACATTGACGCCAAAATGCAGCGCACCTGCAAACGCGTCACCGTCACAGGCGAAATCCCCCTAAGCCATGTCTTGCTGTTTGGCATCGCCTTAGGCGTACTTGGATTCGGCATCTTAGCCCTGTTCACCAATGCCTTAGCCCTGCTGTTTGCCGCTATTGGTTATGTCGTTTATGTCGGGATTTATAGCCTCTATATGAAGCGAAACTCGGTTTACGGCACCTTAGTCGGCAGCTTTTCGGGCGCAGTACCGCCCGTGGTGGGCTATTGCAGCGTGACAGGTCAAATGGATATGGGCGCAGTGATTTTATTACTGATGTTCAGTCTCTGGCAGATGCCGCACTCCTACGCCATCGCGATTTTCCGCTTTAATGACTATGCAGCCGCGAAGATCCCCGTGCTGCCCGTCGCCGAAGGGATGGCCAAGGCGAAGCACCATATAGTGCTCTATATCGCAGTGTTCGCCTTGGTCAGCACCATGCTGCCACTCGCAGGTTACACAGGTACAGCATTTATGGCCGTGACCTGTGCCACCAGCCTCTGGTGGCTAACTATGGCCCTCAAAGGTTATCGTCAAGATGTGGATATGCCACGTTGGGCCAGACAAGTGTTTGGTTTTTCAATTATTACCATCACAGCACTCAGTGTAACTATGGCGCTGGATTTTCAAGCGGTCAGTCAAACCCCACTGTTTACCTTAGTGCGATAAACATAACCTTTATTCAAAAACAAAAGCGCTAACCTAGGTTAGCGCTTTTTTATTGCCATTCCCATCAAAGACAACCCAAGCTCTTGTTCTTAGAGCCAAATCAACCCAGACATCATTGCTTAAGCAAGTTAGCACGCGTCTGCTCGATATCCACACCTAGCATCTGTAAGAACCCATCGACGCCGCCATATGACGGTTCGATTGTCTCGAAGAATATTCCAGCTTAATTAACATTCTATCCAACCGCTTTTGCGAGCCTCCCCCATTCACTACTGACATCCTATAAGCTGCAGTATGCGCTTTGCCATCATAGGTATAAGTGTTCGAGGTTAAATAGCCGGCATAACACCCCAAACAACTACCTCTTTATGGGTAGTTGCAGCTAGGAACTACCTCTTTTTAGGTATATGATTTTAAAAGGGTTTTTGCACCAAACTTGTACAACCATTGTTAAACCTGCCCTGTTGTTGCGCAAAAGTTAAGCCTCACTAACTCGGTAAATTTTAAAAAATTGTTGTAAATCATCACTGTTTCATTTTTGGCCTAGCTGTTGCTTATACAGTTCTACTCAATAGAGGGGGACTGCCAGTGAAGCTAATTCAGACAAACTGTGCCTACTGCGGTGTAGGGTGTGGGATCAGAGTGACAGAACGTGCGCAACAATACTCACTTAAAGGTGATGCTGAGCACCCTGCGAACTATGGTCGTCTATGCCAAAAGGGCGAGCGTCTACTGCAGACGCTGCCAATGCCCAATGCACTGCGTTATCCCCGTCTGGGTGTAGATGGCAAACAACTCAGTTGGGATGAAGCAACAGCACTTATCGCCAACAAATTTAGTGCAACCATTGCTGAACATGGTAGTGATTCGGTTGCCTTCTACCTCTCAGGTCAACTACTCACAGAGGACTATTACGTCGCCAATAAACTCGCCAAAGGCTATTGGGGTACCGCAAACGTCGATACCAATTCGCGGTTATGTATGTCGTCGGCGGTCAGCGCCCATCTGCGCGCCTTTGGTGAAGATGTAGTACCTGGTTGCTATCAGGACTTTGATCTGGCCGATGTGATTGTCTTGGTCGGAGCCAATACTGCATGGACTCATCCAGTCTTGTTTCAGCGTATTCTGCGGGCCCGTGAAAGTCGCGGTACTAAGTTAGTGGTCATAGATCCTCGTCGCACAGCTACCGCGCGCCAAGCCGATCTGCATATCGCCATTAGCCCTGGCCAAGATTTGTGGCTATTCTCGCTGCTATTTAAACATCTCGCGCAAACTGATTGTGTCGATCATGACTATATCGCCCAACACACCAATGGCATGAGCGATGCTCTTGCGCAGTTAACTTCTTGGCTTGGCAGCGATACCGTCGCACTGCAACAATGTGGTGTGTCAGCCTCAGCATTCCAGCAATTGCTGGCGCTATACCGTGACCATCAAGCGGTGATGACCGCGAGCTGTATGGGCGTAAATCAGTCCATGACGGGCACAGATACCACCAATGCCATCATCAATTGCCATTTGCTCAAGGGTCATATCGGTCTGCCTGGCTGCGGCTTCTTTTCACTGACTGGGCAACCCAACGCCATGGGCGGCCGTGAAGTCGGCGGTTTAGCCACCCAGCTTGCAAATCACATGGGCTTTAGCATTGAGGAGCGTCAGTTACTGGCAGATTTCTGGCCCGCGAGCAACATAGCTTCGAAAGCTGGACTGACGGCGCTGGAGCTTTTCCAAGCCATGGATGAGGGAAAAATCAAAGCGGTATGGATTATGGCGACTAATCCTCTAGCATCCTTACCCGACTCAGCCCTTGTGCGCCGAGCGCTACAAACCTGCCCCTTCGTCGTGGTTTCCGATATTAGCAGCGATACCGATACCGCCAAGTTAGCTGATTTATTGCTTCCAGCCCAAGGCTGGTCAGAAAAATCGGGCACAACCACCAACAGTGAGCGTCGTATCAGTCGTCAACGCGCCTTTAAATCCGCCTTGGGTGAAGCACGCGCCGATTGGCAAATGGTGTGTGATGTCGCCAGCGCCATGGGCTATCCAGGCTTTGACTACCCCAATGCTGCCGCGGTATTCCGTGAATACGCCAAACTGTCAGCCAAGGTTAAGCAGGCATTCCCCTATAAACAATTTGATTTGAGTGAATTACAGCATCTGTCCGATGCCGATTATGAGGCTCTGAATCCAGTGCAATGGCCCGTCACTCAGCAGCTCACCCATTCCCGTTTATATAGCGATGGGCAGTTTTCCTTTGCAGACGGTCGCGCCCGATTTGTCTTGCCCGTAACAACTCCAGTTCATCAGCAAACGACGGAACATCAGGGCTCCTTGCTGCTGATCTCTGGTCGCAGTCGCGATCAATGGCACACTCGCAGCCGTACTGGTCATGTGGCGCAGTTGGTGTCCCACGAACAACAGCCCTGTGTGTACGCCCACCCAGAGACTTTGGCGGCGCAGCGGCTCACCTCGGGCCAGTTGGTCACGCTTACTAGCCAAAACCACACAGAATTTACCCGCGAACTCTTAGTGCAAGTGCTCGCCGACGAAACGGTACAATTCGGTCATCTGTTTATGTCGATGCACTGGACTGGCCGTGAAACCGGTATTGCCAGTGTGAATCAGTTACTCGATAGCCGCTTCGATCCGATCTCCAAACAACCCGCCTTCAAAGGTCAGAGGGTTTCTATTACCAGCCGCGCCGAGGTGTTGCAGGGCATTGAGTGGGGCAATATCACCGCGATTGCAGACCAGCTTTATCAGTTCGATCAAGTTTTGCTCGAAGGCTCATGCCGCCATTTGGCGATTCGCCAAGACGACTCACCCACGGCTACCAACGGCCTCAAATGGGCTGTGGGTGATGTTGAAATCCATTGCCAACTCAATGTTGGCCGTATTAGTGCTATTCGTCTGTTGTCACCACTGCGTATCGCTATCGATAAAGAAGCAGTGCTTCGGCTCATTGGTGACATTGCCAACGCCCAATCCATTGGCAAGTTAGAGCGGCTAGTATGCACAGGCGATAGCCCTTTGGTCTGTGTCTGCAAAGGCGTGAGCCGCGATCAAATCATCACAGTGGCACAAAGTTTCACGCCAGCAAAACGCTTGGAAGCGGTGCAGCAATTAACAGGTTGTGGCACAGGTTGTGGCAGTTGCCGCGGTGAGTTGCTGTCAATTCTGGAGCAAAGCTTTGCCGCATCCGTTTCAGCGGTAACCATGGGAGGAGTTCAAGATGCAGAATAATATGCACACTTCGTTGCAGGTGCTTTTGCAAAACAACACCTTACCATCACTCTGCGCGGGCAGCGTCGCGCTCGTAGGCGCGGGTTGCGGTAGTTTGGGCAATCTAACATTGGCCGCACTGAAACTCATCGCCAGCGCCGAAGCCGTGGTTTTTGACGCGTTAGTCGATAGCGATATTTTAGTGCTGCTTCCCGAAACCTGTGAGCGGTATGACATGGGCAAGCGCGGCGGCAATGTCTCTGCGAGCCAAGATGCGATCAACCATAAATTGCTGGAGTTGGCACAGCGCGGCTTAAAGGTCTTGCGTTTAAAAGGCGGCGATCCTGGGGTCTTTGGCCGTGGTGGTGAAGAAGCATTATTTCTAGCGCGCCACGGGGTGAAAAGTCAGTTTATTGCAGGGGTTACCGCGGCGTTGGGTTGCGCCGCCTCGGCGGCAAT
The DNA here is from genome assembly GCF_000217915.1 of Shewanella sp. HN-41. Classification (GTDB taxonomy): domain Bacteria; phylum Pseudomonadota; class Gammaproteobacteria; order Enterobacterales; family Shewanellaceae; genus Shewanella. The sequence continues at coordinate 133,451 of NZ_AFOZ01000046.1, forward strand.
CCCCTTAACCCATCGTGGGGTTGCCCGCTCTGTGACCTTAGTGACAGGCCACCAGCAGGACGGTGAGACCACTCATCATTGGCGTACTTTGTTAGCACTGGGCAGCACTTTGGTGTTCTACATGGGCAAAGATCAGGCGCAAAAAATTGCCGCGTCCTTATTGCTTGCAGGCGCCGATGCCACATTGCCGATGGTATTTATCAGCGCAGGTTGCCGCGAGCAGCAACAGTTGTTTTACGCCACAGTCAGTACAATGACTGCGGCCGCCAAGCAAATCCATACGGATGGCCCGACACTGATGATCTTGGGCGAAGTGGTCGCCGTTGGCAGTGAGTTACAACAGTTGCTGACAGATATTGATAGCGGAGGACTACGCCATGCTGTCGCCGGTTAATGTTGAATGCAATATCAGCGCCCGCGAACTGGTACATGCGCTGGCCGCTGGCCCTAAAAAAGCGCGCAGCTTAAACGTCAATGAGGCCCGTGCCATGGTGCATCTGTGGGCCAAGGGCGAAATGGATGATGTGCAATTTGGCTCACTGCTGCTCATCATGCGTCATCGCGGTGAAACCGCCGATGAAGTTGCGGGAGCGGCATTGGCACTGCGGGATTTCAGTGTATTTACCAGTGTTCCAGAGCTGAATGCCACTTTAGATTGGCCCTGTTACGCGGGCAAACGTGAACAGTTTCCCTGGCTGCTATTTTCCGCCCTGCGCCTTGGTAAAAAAGGCCAACGCATTGTGCTCCATGGTGATGAATTGGCCTCGCCAAAGCGTAATCATGTCGGTGCCTTTGTGAAGCAAGTGGGGATTCCCGTTGCCATCGATGCCGCCAGCGCAGCCAAGGCCTTGGACGACCAAGGTGTCGTGTACATGGGCCTCGATAGCATGCTGCCATTATGGCCACGAATCCGCTCACTACACCGCATATTGGCGCTGCGCACATTACTCACTCAGGCGGTGCGCTTCTTTAATCCTGCCAACTGCCGTTACGGTGTTCGAACCTACTTCCATCATGGGTTAGATGTGCATTACCAACAGGTGTTGGCGGCGATGGCCCCCCATTGCCCTGAGCTGGAATTGGTGATTTTTCGCGGTCATCAGGGTGAGGCGGAAATCAATCCACGGGTGGAGAGCGAACTACTGTTCTGCCGCAGCGGAACCGTGCAAGCCATGACCTTGCCCATCTGCGCACCAGAAGGTACGCAAGCCCAGTTACAACAGCTTGGCAGTGATGACGAAGTGCTCCAACGCTTCACTCGCTGTGCACGTCCAGGTGCTGGCGATAATAGTCTGCAAGCAGCCACAGTTAACGCCACATTAGCCGTCATTCTGCTGTTACTTGGGCAAGAAAAGGACATCTGCACGGCCCTTAAACTCAGCTACGGCGGTAAAGTGGCAGCCAACCCGGCCATAGAAGCCCTGTGCCAAATGCTGGTTCAACAGGGATGCAGCAACGAATCCGAAGCCTTTCAATTGCTTCGCGCACAATCAATGCGTACTGGCATAGGGATGGAACAACTGGCAACACAACTGCTGGCGCAAGTCGCGGCAGCATAATGCTGAAAACGCCTACGGGCTCAGCATCGGGACAGGCAATTTAACGGCTCGTCCAAATAAAATCGGGTAATTAATCATGGCAATGGCGCCACACTCCTAACAGAGGAGCGTGGCGCTATTTGTTTTTATAGCTTTAGAAATGGCAGCGAAAGCACGGGAGATCCTATGTCAAACCTCAAACCCAAACTGGTTGTCGTCGGCAACGGCATGGTAGGCCACAACTTTGTTGAACAACTGTGCGAGCAGGGACTTCAACAGCAATTGGATGTACTGGTGATTGGCCAAGAGAAACGTATGGCCTATGACCGTGTGCAGTTGTCGTCTTACTTTAAAGGTGCCAGCTTAGATGATTTAGCGCTCAGCACCCGCGAGCAATATGCCCAGTGGGGTGTCCAAGTCAAACTCGGTGTTGCTGTGGTGGGGATTGATACCGAGACCAAACAGCTCTTCTTGGCCGATGGTAGCCGCGAAGCCTACGACAAACTGGTGTTAGCAACAGGCTCCTATGGCTTTGTGCCGCCGGTGAATGGCGGTGAGCGTCCTGAGTGTTTGGTCTATCGCACCACTGACGATCTACTCGCCATTGAAGCAGCAGCAAAAAATGCCAAAACTGGTGTGGTGATTGGCGGAGGCTTACTCGGGCTAGAAGCCGCACATGCGCTCAAATTGTTGGGCTTAAAAACCCATGTCGTTGAGTTTGCGCCACAGCTGATGCCAGTGCAATTGGACGCCAAGGCCGGAGCACTGCTTAGCGCGAAAATTGCTGCCCTTGGGGTCGACATTCACACAAGCAAAGCCACAGAAGAAATTGTCGATGGTGAAACCGGACGGCTACGCCTGAAGTTCGCCGACGGCGAACAGCTGGATGCCGACATGCTAGTGTTCTCCGCAGGCATCCGCCCCTTTGACAATCTGGCCGGCGGCGCGGGTCTTTGTAAAGGCTCCCGCGGTGGTTTTGCGGTAGATAACTATTGCCAAACTTCAGTCAACGATATCTACGCCATCGGCGAATGTGCCAGTTGGAATGATCGCATCTTCGGCCTAGTCGCCCCCGGCTACCAAATGGCTAAGGTGACCCTTGGACATATCGCCCAATCCCTCAAGCTAACCGATGCAGCGAGCGGCAGCTTCACCGGCGCCGATATGAGCACAAAACTTAAATTAATGGGCGTCGATGTGGCCGCTATCGGTAACAGCCGTGGTAGCGATACCAGCCGTTTTGTCGAATTAATGGACGAACCTGCGGGTATCTACAAAAAACTGTGGCTCAATGATGAGGGCAATGTCATCACTGGCGCCCTGTTGGTGGGGGACACCAGTGACTATGGCACGCTGCTCAATCTGTATCTCGGCGGCCAAAAGATTGAAGGCAGTGTAGCGGCGCTGCTGCTATCGGGTGATGCGCCTTCGCTGCCCAAATCCGAAAACGATCTTATCTGCTCCTGCCATCAGGTCAGTCGTGGCAACATCCTCAAAGCAGTGACTGCGGGTGCCCATAACTTAAGCGAAATCAAACGCTGCACTAAGGCGGCTTCAGGTTGTGGCGGTTGCGCCAATAGCGTACAGAAGGTGATCAACGAAGGCTTGGCAGCCCAAGGCGTTGAGGTGAGCAAGGCACTGTGCAGCCACTTCGATTACAGCCGTCAGGAACTGTTCCATCTTTGCCAGGTTGAAGGCATTAAGGACTTCGCTACCCTGCTCAAAAAACACGGTAAGAGCCATGTGCACGGCGTAGGTTGTAACACTTGTCAGCCGGCCGCAGCGTCAATTTTTGCCTCACTCTATAACGGCCACGTGTTGGCGGATAAACGCGATCAGCTGCAGGACACCAATGATGCCTTTCTCAGCAATCTTCAAAAGGACGGCACCTACTCAGTCGTGCCGCGTATCGCTGGTGGAGAAATCACCCCAGACAAGTTAATTGCCATAGGTGAAGTGGCTAAACGTTACGATCTCTACACCAAAATTACCGGCGGCCAACGTATCGATCTGTTCGGCGCCCAGCTCTCTGACCTGCCAAGTATTTGGGAAGAGCTGATTGCCGCAGGCTTTGAAACTGGCCACGCCTACGGCAAATCGCTGCGCACAGTGAAATCCTGCGTCGGCAGCACTTGGTGTCGCTACGGCGTGCAAAACTCGGTCAGCATGGCGATTGAATTAGAGAATCGCTACAAGGGACTGCGTTCCCCCCACAAGTTGAAGATGGCCGTTTCAGGTTGTACCCGCGAATGCGCAGAGGCCCAAAGTAAAGATATTGGTGTGATTGCCACCGACAAGGGCTGGAACCTGTATGTCTGTGGTAATGGCGGCATGAAGCCGCGCCATGCCGATCTATTTGCCAGCGATCTTAGCGACAGCCAACTGGTCGAACTCATCGACAAAGTACTGATGTTCTACGTGCGTACCGCCGACAAACTGCAACGCACCTCGGTGTGGCTTGAGAACCTCGAAGGCGGTTTGGACTACCTCAAGCAAGTCATTTTACAAGATTCACTCGGTATTGGTGCCGAGCTGCTGACCCAGATGCAAACCGTGGTCGACAGCTACCAATGCGAATGGAAAACCAGCGTCGAAAATCCTGAGCTTCGTGCTCGCTTCAATGAGTTTGTCAATCCGCAAGCTGCGCCAGTCAATGCACAGCTTAAGTACCAACGCATCCGGGAGCAACGGATCCCGGTGTCCATCGTCACAACAGCAACCGAGGAGGAAACCCTATGAGCTGGGAACGAGTATGTGATACCTCCGCATTGCCGGTAGGTAAAGGGATCGCGGCCTGGGTTGCCGGGCGTGCTATCGCGATATTCAACTTAGGGACACAGGGTGTTTACGCCTTGGATAACCGGGACCCTGCCAGCGGCGTTAGCCTGCTCGCGCGGGGGCAAGTATGTGAGTTGGACGGCGAGTTATACGTCTGCTCACCGCTGTATAAACAACACTATCGCCTGACAACTGGGGCGTGTTTGGAAGATCCACAGTTACGTGCTCAAAAAGTGGATATCCGTATTGATGAAGCCGGCGTTTGGCTGGCGGGAGCATAATCATGAGTCAGGTAGAAAAATTCAATCTGTTTTCCTTCAAGGGCAAAATGAAAATCATGCACCTGAGTTGGATGGCATTCTTCGTCTCATTTGTGGTGTGGTTTAATGCCGCGCCCTTGATGGGTCTGATCAGCGAAAGCCTAGGTCTGACTAAGGATGAGGTAAAAACACTTTTGATCCTCAACGTGGCACTGACCATTCCGGCGCGCGTGGTCATAGGTATGGTGACCGACAAGTTCGGCCCGCGCAAAGTCTACTCTGCACTGATGGTCATCTGCGCGCTACCCTGCTTTATGTTTGCTTTTGCCAACAACTTTACCCAGTTGGCTATTGCACGCTTCCTGCTGGGCTTTATCGGCGCGGGGTTTGTGATTGGTATTCGAATGATCAGCGAATGGTTCCCGGCTAAAGAACTCGGCACCGCCGAAGGCATCTATGGTGGTTGGGGCAACTTCGGTTCCGCGGCGGCCGCATTCTCTTTGCCAGTGCTGGCGTTAGCCATCGGCGAGCCCTACGGTTGGCGCGTCGCCATCGCCTTAACTGGGGTGATGAGCATTGTGATTGGTGTGATCTACTATTTAGGCGCCAGTGACACCCCCAAGGGCTCAACTTACTTTAAGCCCAAAAAATCCGGCGCGATGGAAGTGACTAGCACGGGCGACTTTTGGTTGTTACTGGTGATGAAAGTGCCCATGTACGCCACCTTGGGATTACTGTGCTGGAAGCTGTCACCTGGGGGCGTCAATATGCTCTCTAACACTCTGGTGTGGTTGATTGCAGCACTGCTTACCCTGTTACTGCTACTGGATTTTTACAAAACCTGGCAGGTTAACCATCACCTGTTCGACGAACCTGTGCCTGAGTTTGAGCGTTATCAGTTCAAGCAAGTTGCTGTGCTAAACGTGTTGTACTTCTCGACCTTTGGTTCTGAGCTGGCGGTAGTATCTATGTTACCAATGTTTTTTGCCGAGACCTTTAGCCTAGGATTAGCACAGGCGGGGATGGTAGCGTCATCCTATGCCTTTATGAATCTGATGTCCCGCCCCGGCGGTGGCTGGATTTCTGACCGCTGCGGCCGTAAGTCAACCTTAATGATCCTGACGATGGGGCTCGCCGTAGGCTACTTCACTGTGGCGCAAATCGATGCCAGTTGGAGTTTACCAATGGCCGTCGTTGCTGTGATGGCTTGTTCTTTCTTCGTGCAAGCGGGTGAAGGCGCAGTATTTGCCGCGGTTCCGTTAATCAAACGCCGTTTGACCGGGCAGATTGCCGGAATGACGGGCGCTTACGGTAATGTGGGTGCGGTGTTCTTTTTAACTGTGTATTCACTGGTATCGGTGCAGGCATTCTTCTACACCATAGCGGCATCAGCGTTGTTTGGTGTAGGCAGTTTACTGTTTATGCGTGAGCCTAAGGGTCATATGGCTGAAGTGGATGAACACGGCCAAGTCACTCTCATTAGTGTCGGTTAACAGGTAGCAGACAGTCTTTCACTGGGAGTCATGCAATGAACCAAGCAGCTCAAGCAAGTGTGCCATCAACCGCCCAAGGCGAGCTTCCCCAAGCCCATGGCTTGCGGCTGCTTGTAGGTCAGTGCACAGAAGCGGGACTTAAACCTCGCAATGAAGATGCCATCGGTGTGCGTATGCCACAGGATGAGCTGCTGCACAGCAAAGGGATTGCTGCGGTGATTTGCGATGGTGTCAGTGCCGCCGAAGAGGGACAGCAGGCAGCTAGGGTGGCAGTGAGCAGTTTTCTCTCCGACTACTATTCGACGCCCCAAAGCTGGTCGGTCGAAACGGCCAGTCAACGGGTGCTTGCCGCCATCAATCAATGGTTGCTGGGACTGGGGCGGGATTACCGCGATGCCAGCCGCGGCTTTGTCTGTACCTTCAGCGCGGTCATCTTCAAATCATGCAGTCTACATTTGCTGCATGTTGGCGATGCCCGTGTATACCTGTGGCGTAAGGGAGAACTGTCACGTCTCACCCGCGACCACTCCTGTGGCAGGGGGAACGGCCAAGGTGTGTTCCTCACCCGCGCGTTGGGATTAGCTCCCAAGCTTGAAATTGATTACAGCAGCTTATCCCTAGAGGAGGATGACGGCGTGCTGCTCGTGACAGATGGTATTTATGGCAATGTCCCCGACACTGTAATCGCCGCACACCTGCGCAATCATCCCACCCACGATGACAATGATTGTGAAAATCTGTGTCGTGCGTTGGTGTTACTGGCAATGGCGGCAGGCAGCGACGATAACCTCAGTTGCCAATATCTGCGGGTTAAAAACTTACCTTCGATGGATAAAACCGATCTGTATTTGAGCCTCGCTAGCAAGCCTTTTCCACCACCACTTGCCGTTGGACATCTGCTCGATGGCTACCGCGTAAAACAGATCATCCATGAGAGTGAACGCAGCCAAGTGTATCTAGTACAAGATACGGATGGCAGATTTGCCTGCATGAAAACCCCTTCGGTGAATTATCTGGACGATGCGGCTTATATTGAACGCTTTATGCAGGAAAGCTGGATTGGCAGCCGCATTCGACATGGCAACGTGGTGGCATTGCTCGATCAACAAAAGCCCAAATCGGCACTCTATTATTTGACTGAGTATCTTCACGGTAAACCGCTGGATCAATGGCTGGCGGGAGAATGTTGCGATGCCGACACTACCCTGCATCTAGTAGCACAAATGGAAGCAGGGCTACGCGCCATGCATCGCCGTGAAATGATCCATCGCGATCTAAAGCCAGGCAATATCATGGTGACGGCTGATAAACACATCAAGTTGCTCGACTTTGGTTCTTGCTATGTAAAAGGTCTAGCTGAGATAGCGTCACCGTTGGAGCGCGATCATATACTCGGCACCGCCGATTACTCAGCGCCAGAACTGTTACTTGGCCATAGCGGAAATGTTCAGAGCGATCTGTTCTCGCTGGCCGTCATCACCTACGAGATGCTTGCTGGCAAATTGCCATTCTACGGTAAACAAGCCAGTTGCCGCAGCCCCAAGGATTTTGCCGCGCTTAAGTATCAACCCATCAATGAATTAGCACCTAACGTGCCATCCTGGATGGACAATGCCCTGCGGCGCGCGCTCAGTATCGACCCACGGGCGCGGCAGATCGATAGCCATGAGTTTTTCCATGAGCTTTCTACCCCAGCGCGCGCGGCCAATTCTGGGCAATTTGTCCCCTTTATCCAGCGTGAGCCGCTACGTTTTTTTAAACTTATCTGCGGTGTGCAAAGCCTAGTCATCATACTGCTGTTGCTGCTCTGGCTTGGCAATTAATGGCATTGAAAACAATGCAGAGTAATACCTCGTCTAAGTAGGCTTTTCAGCCACGCGCGTTTAGCGCGCAATAAATTGTTGAGACGAGAGCACAGGGATGCGAAATACCGTTTATCGTTTGTGATGTTCTTTGGGAAACGAGGATTAGTCATATATTTCTAGCGTATGCGGACAAGGTCCGTGATTGCGATGAAAAACTGGCGGTATTCGCTCCCAATGGCCAAGAGTATCCGTAAAAAGCCACTCTCTACGAAAATTGAATGGCTTACGATTATTTTGGCGAATGCTCAGGCCGAATCGCTATTTCGCTGTATCGGCATCCGCTTCGGTATCAGCACTGAATGCTACATTAATGCAATTCAGTTGGAGATTACCCATGCTGGTAATGTCAAACAGATCTTCAGTGCTAGGGAGGTTCTCGAAGTGGACGGCGACACCCATCGAGACAGCAGAGCCAGCCAAAGCACTTGCAGAAGAGTTAGCCGCAGCTTGGATATACGCGATAATATTCATCGCCACACCCATATTAATTTCCTCACCTAGGATCGAAAGTTATTTAAATAGCGATAGAAATACAAGTCGTTTACTGGCCCTTTGCTATTAATCCTTGGGGCCAGCCGCTATTAGTTCAGGAAAGCCCCGACCACGTGTTTGATAAAATCGGCCATTGTCCCAGGCCCGGACGCTCGGTCTTTAATGTGAATGGTCAAATCTTCACGCTTGGACCAAATTAGCCGGCACAGCTCGGCCCGAATGTCATCCGCCAAGCCGCCGCCCATTACCACAATATCAATAGCATGGGTGTCCAGTTGCTGTATCACCTCCTCGGCATTTGTGGCTCCGTGGATGAGAACCCGCTCGTCGCTGAGCTCATCGGTCAGCTTGTCGACTATGCTGGTCAAGCGGCCCAGTAATAATATATTTTTCATGATGATTCACTCCTATGGCTCTGGATTAAATAAAGCTTTGCATGCCGTTGTTATTTCTGGGCTCAGAATCAGCTCAGGGAAGCCAGTGTGTTTTCGAGATTGCCATTCGAGGCTGCTGGTCCATCTCATTGACAATACGTTTAGCCACCTCGCCGACATCAACCTCGGGGCGCCTCCGGTTTAACTCGGCGCCCAAGGTTTGGTAATTCTCATAGCCTGTATGGCTGAAGCCTTGCTGCGTTTCGACCAATTTGGTGTTCATCCCCGGAGGTTCTAGGTTCAGTACCTGGATCCCGAACGGCATGACCTCCTGCCGCAGGGTTTGGCTGTAGAAGGTCAGCGCAGTCTTGCTCACCGCGTATGCTCCCTGCAGCGGCGGTGCACCTCTGGCACTGGCCGATGAGATGTTCACTATGAGTCCACTGCCGCGCTTGCGCATGGCTGGCAAAAAAGCACGCACTAGGCGGTGTGGACCAATGAGATTCACATCTATTAGCCTAGTTAGCTCCTCCGCCGGAATTGCCTCCAATGGGCCGGAAATGGAATAGGCCGCATTGTTGATGAGGATATCTATATCCCCTATCCGTCTGGCGGCCTCGACAATAGATCTCTCATTGGTGACATCCAATGCGCAGCTTGAGGTCACCTTCAGATCGCCGAGATCGTCAAGGTTGCGCGCACTTGCCACCACCTGATGACCAGCTTTCATGAGCTCCTGCGCTAGGGCCCGACCCAAGCCCCGGGACGCACCGGTAATTAAGACTCTTGCCACGCTGCCTTCCATCCATCATCAACGACCATGAAGCAAGCATAATTAATTCATATCATCTGGTTAACAGCGTCTTTTTGTTTTCTTTATTTCACGTATGAAATAATCTGCACATTCCGGCAACACATGGGGAAGAGTCATGATCGACCTGAATGAAATGTTGGTATTTGTGAAACTGGCTGAAACGGGTAGCTTTATTCAAGCATCGCGGGCGCTAAAAATGCCGGCCGCCACCGTCAGCCGTCGCATCGCCAGCCTTGAGCAACGGCTCGATGTGCGCCTAGTGCATAGAACCACCCGCCACGTCGGCTTAACCGACGAAGGGCAGCGGCTGTTTCTGCGCGCCGCCCCAGTGATACGTGAAGCTTTGGAGGTTGAGCAATCCATATTGGCCATGCAGCCGGAACCCAAGGGACTGTTGAGGATCACCTCTACGCCACTGTTCGCCAAGGAGTTTCTTAGCCCTACCATCGCTAGGTTTCTGCAACGCTATCCTGACGTCGAAGTGGATCTGGTGGCGACAACCCGCAGGGTAAATCTGATTGATGAAGGCTTTGATCTGGGCTTTCGCAGTGGCCCGCTACAGGATTCAAGCTTGAAGATGAGGCATTTGTTCCCCGGGCAATCGGTCATTTGTGCCAGCCCGGACTATATAGCGCAGCACGGCAGGCCAGAAAAGCTGGAAGATCTGCAGACCCATGATTGCATCATCTTCGCCCAACCCGGGCGAACGATGATCGAGTGGAGTTTTGACACCGATAAGGGGCCACTAAAACTGCCCGTCAATGGTAGGCTGAAAGTCAATTCCCTAGAACTTGCCTGCAACGCCGCAGTCAATGGCGTTGGCATTGCCAAAATCCCGGCCTTTATTGCTGAGCCGGAGATTAAGGCAAATCGACTGTGCCTGTTGCTGGAGGGGATGGCCGAGTCGTCACTCACCCTGTTCGCCGTCTACCCAGCCCACAGACAACTTTCGGCTAAAACCCGCAAGTTCATAGATCTATTAATTGAGCATATGGAGAAAAATCAATGATCTAAATATCCATAGTTACAGTAGTCTCTCAAAATGGGTCAACATGTCTGTGCTTAATTTCTTATAGCTAGCTTTCCTGACAAAGGGCATTTTCATTTTTACTAATTTTAGTTAACTGCCATCCACTCTTGTAGCGTGTAGTGGCATAGTGAACTTGGCCACCTAATAAGAAATATTATGATCTCACTCATAACCCATTTAGGTGACAACATGAATAAAAGTAAACGTGCACGATATAGCGCTGCGATTAAGCTCGAAACTGCTCAATTAGTCGTTGATCAAGGCTACACAAGAAGCGGCGGCGAAAGCCATGAACGTGGGAAAACCGACGGTCAATAAGTGGGTAACACAGCTTCAAATCGAGCGCCAAGGGCTTGCTCCTAAAGCCTCACCAATGACGCCTGAATAGATTGAAATCCAAGCACTTAAACGGGAAATTGAGCGCATAAATCTCGAGAAAGAAATCCTAAAAATACCCAAGGGGCACACCGAGGCTACCGCTCTATTGATGTTGGACTCGCTGAACAATTCTCGATAATCGAGAAACTCAATCGGAGCAACAAATACCCTATTTCAGTGTTATGCCGTGTATTTGATGTACACCGTAGTAGTTACCGTTATTGGACGAGCCGCGAGCTTTCTGTAACACCAGAGTAGCGGCTTTTAGAATGTGAAATTTAAAAGTTTTATTTTGTTATAATTTTTCAAAAAGTCCAAAGTATGCCAGCTTATGGTTATAACGACATTTCTGTTGTAAGAGTACCAAGGCTAGAGCCTCAGCGTTATTTCATGGCCGATTTCACATAGACATCGAAACGGTTTTTCTTTGTTTCGATCACCATACTGGGCTTAACACCCGCTAAATCTTCGGCGTAATCGGGGCGCTTTACTACCACGCGTTTTGTAGCCAACGCCATCGCTGGGGCGAGTAGGCCATCGGCATCGAGATCGGCGCCGACTAAGGTTTGGAATACCCGCATTTCCTTTTTAACCAAGGCTGATTTGTCGCGGTGAGGATACATAGGATCGAGATAAACCACATCGACGACTTGGTTCAGCTTAGCTAGCGCTTCGAGGCTCGAACCATGGAAAAGCTGCATACGCTCTCGCATCCAATCGCCAATTTCAGCATCTTGGTAGGCACGGCGCAGACCGTCCTCCAGTAAAGCGGCCACTACAGGATGACGCTCTACCATAGTCACAGTACAACCAAGGCTTGCGAGCACAAAGGCATCACGCCCCAATCCCGCAGTGCCATCGACAACACTCGGCGTTACTCCTTGCTTTAACCCAACAGCTTTGGCGATGGATTGGCCGCGGCCACCACCGAATTTACGCCTATGGGCCACGGCACCAGTAACAAAGTCCACCATTATGCCATCGAGCTTAGGTTCATCCCGCTTATGCAGAGTTAAAGCATCTGATTCAAAACGCAACTCAAATGGCGCTTTCGCATCAAAAGCGAGTTGCCAACGGGCACAAATATCCACAAGTGTTGGGTATTGCTGATTAAAAAAATCGGGGTCACAGGCTGTCTTCAAACCAACGAGAATGATGGCCATTATGCCTAAAAATCTCGCTCATGAATATGTAAGTAAGCAAATCACCTTGCTAAGGTTCATCATTGTCTTAGTCAATTTGTCTAAGTATTCCCTTAAAAAATCAAATAAGAATCACAATGTAATCCACTGATTTATATAGACAGAGAACTATTTGTATAACAATTTAGTGATTTATGCTATATGTCACAGTCCCAGTCAATCTTAGCGACTTCTGTATAGAATAAGGACTTTTATTGCTTCAACGGCTGAAAGGTTTTTTGTTTATCAGGGAGCAAGACTTTTTAAATCCCGATAGAACGATATTAAAAACCAGTTTATTGCGGATTATTCTGCTTAGTGGCGCGGTGCTGACCACTAGCATAGTGCTGCATAGCTCATTCATTGCGTATGAGTTAAACCTCACTTTTATTATCTGCATTACAGTCAGTTTTTTAGTAGTACTGTTTTTGTCTTTATGGTTTACGCGCAAATATTTACTTGCCAGCTCAATCAGCTTGCTGGCAATGGTGATCGCCGCCTGTTTATCTATACTGTTGTTTATTCCAGACTTTAACTTATCGCAGGCGGGAATTACTTTTCTATATACGCTACCGTTAATGGCACTTTTCCTATTTAGCAGGAAAGCGGCCTTCGTTATGATGTGCTTCAATGTATTACCTTTTTTACTGCTGCTGCGTAACCAAAATCTCCCCACCATTATCGATATTGATATCAGCCTGCCCGCGACCCACGCTTATCTGAACGGGTTGCTATTTATGTTTTTTAATATCTGTATTCCCTTATCTGCGATGCGCCTGTTAAAGACCCAAAAAATCCATGCACAGCAGATGATTCGACATCAAAAAACCCTGCAACGCACCTTAGATCAATATGCTGAAATTTTTGAGAATAATGGTACAGCTTCTTTCTTCTGTAATGAGGAGGGGGTTATTCTCAACCTGAATAATGCAGCGAAAGACATTGCCGCAAATGTCACACTCAACAACACTCACCTATGTGATATTTTTGAGCTGAACGAAGATACCAGCATCAATTTACTTGCGGCGTCATTTCAGACCCGTTTGAAAAACAACGACAACTGTCGATATCTGCTGCAAAAAGCCTCATTGGAACACCATGATACTTTGTTGTTCCACTGCCACGATATTACGGCACAGGCAAACCATGCGATGGAATTAAACAGGCTCAAAAAACATCATATCAGCACACATTTCTATGATTTAGTGACCGGGTTACCAAACGAAAACCACTGGTATAATCCGGCCCCAAGCACCCTCCATCAAGAAATGACAGTAGCCTTAATTAAAATTGATAATCTGAGTCAAATCAACACTATATTTGGGATCAGCATCGGAGATGCCATTCTAAAAGCCTTTGTCAGCGAGCTCAAAGATCGCTTCGGCCATCAGGCAAAAATATACCATTTTAGGGGCTCATCCTTTGTACTTGAATTGACTAACCTACCGCTGATCTCCCCTGAAACCCTCGCACAACAGTTACGCCAGCACATTCCAACTAGCATAAAGTTAAAGCAAGAACAGCAGATTGAATATCATCTCGAATGCCGAGTGGGCTGCTGTTTGGGTAAAAAATCTGCGCCGCAGCAGGCAGCAGAGCAATGCTTAATGGCCATAAAACAAACCACTCAAGCTAACCCTATCATGGTGTATTACATTGGTTTGATTAGTAATTTGCTAGAGGCATCATCACAAGAAGTCAAAATCCGTGACGCGTTAAAGCACAACCGCCTAGCAATGTGGCTACAACCCAAAGTCATGGCAGATGGTCATATCATTAGCTTTGAAGCACTCGCCAGAATGTTTGATAACGACGGCAATATGATCATGCCCAACACTTTTATCCCCATCATAGAATCATCGCAATTACAGGCGATTTTTGCGATAAAAGTGTTTAGGCAGTTACTACAACTGATCCGTTCTTGGCCAAAAAATGTGCCTATGGTCAGAATCGCCTTCAACCTATCAGGGCAGGATATTCTGTCGGATCGCTTCTTTAAGGTGTTGATTCAAACCTATATGAATCATCCCGAACTCATCCCATTATTAGAAATTGAAATTACTGAAACCTCTGTATTTTCAACTCATAAAGAAACTGGCCGACGCTTAAACACCCTTGCCCGTATGGGCGTTTCGATTGCGATTGACGATTTTGGCACTGGCCATGCGTCATTGAGTCAGTTGGTTGATATCAGTGCTGACACGATTAAAATCGACCGTTACTTCGTTAGCCAACTGGGCATTAGTGAGCGTCACACGCAAATTGTTAACGCCGCAATTCTGTTAGCAAAGAGTTTAAAACTGAATGTGATTGCAGAGGGAATAGAAACCGAAGCCCAATTATTACAGCTTACAGCACTGGGGTGTGAACAATTTCAAGGCTATTTATTTGGTAAACCGGCGCCCGCAGCGCTTTGGCTAAAAACGTTTCAACTGCAAACACCCACCCACTGGCTCACCCATAAAAAGAGTGCTAACTGAGGCATTAATTTTACGCACTAGCGCATCCTAGGTATAATTGGCGACATGCATTTGCCTCCCTTTGCTTTGTTTGCAAATAACTAGGATCCCCCATGTTAAGTTACCGCCACGGTTATCACGCCGGCAATTATGCCGATGTGTTGAAACACGCTATTTTGCTACAAACCTTGCAGCTGATGCACAAGAAAGACAAACCGCTCGTGTATATCGATACCCATGCGGGTGCGGGTGGTTATGCCTTAACGGATGAATTTGCCCAAAAAACCGGTGAATACCTCGAAGGTGTGGCCAAGCTTTGGGATAAAACAGACCTGCCGCAATCGCTGCAGGACTATGTTGCCGCCGTGCGTCATTTTAATGAAGAAAATCCTGACGAACTCAACTTCTACCCAGGTTCGCCTGCCATTATAGACATGGAATTGGGGCCTAAGGATCGCATGGTGCTGCATGAGCTGCACAGCACTGATTATGTGTTGCTGGATGATTATTTCTGCGAAGACAGACAAGTTAAAGTGATCAAGGGTGATGGTTTAAAAGGCCTTATTGCCGCAGTGCCACCCTTAGAGCGACGCGCTCTGGTGCTCGTCGATCCCAGCTACGAGATGAAAACCGACTATCAAGATGTCGCCGAAACCCTAATTAAAGCGCACAAACGTTTCGCTACGGGTGTATTTATGCTTTGGTATCCCGTGGTAAATCGCGCTCAGACCGAGGGCATGCTATCGCGCCTCGCCAGCAGTGGTATTAAACGTCAGCTAAGAATTGAGCAGGCGATTAAACCCGATTCGGATGAGTTTGGCATGACAGCGGCAGGATTATGGATCATCAATCCACCATGGCAGTTAGATGAAATTGCAACTGAATTAATGGATTACTTAGGTAAGACACTCGGACAAGCGGGCGGTAATATCACAGTAAAATGGGAAGTCGGCGAGTAATATAACAACCCAAACAGGGGCAGCGAGCAGACTTTGGTTCTCGCTGCCACGCGACTAAACACAGCTCTAAGCCCCTTTCAAACCTCGATAACGCTTCAGCAGGATTTGCACCCGCTCAACATAGGCCTGGGTTTCAGGATAGGGTGGAACACCATTGTATTGGGTGACGGTTGTTGGCCCCGCATTATAGGCGGCGCAGGCTAATGCTATGTCACCATTAAACTGTTTTAGCATTTGCGCCAGATACTTACTACCACCTAAAATATTTTCCTCCGGCAGAAACGCATTAGTCACGCCCATTTCTTTAGCTGTTTCAGGCATCAATTGCATCAATCCCATTGCACCTGTACGGGACAAGGCTCTGGCATTGAAGGCCGATTCGGCATGGATCACCGCGCGAATTAAGGCGGGTTCCAATTGATGTTTATGGGCCGCATTGGTGATCAAAGTGTCATAGCTCTGGGTAAATAGCCGGATGCGCTTCCAATCAATAGTGGAATCTGGACGACAGGCAAAACAGTCGAACAGTAAAATCTGATATTGGCTGTTACTTGGTGCTTTATCGGTAAATACTGTGACGCCATTGGCCTGTTGATATTGATAGACTTTAAATTTCTCCTGCCCTTCACTGCTGGCGATACCACTGTCGGAATAACGCGCCACGATACGAGGTTTAGGGTTAACCGCGCTTTCCTCCGCGTTGGCACAGGGCATCATCGAAAACAAGATCACCCACAGGCTAAACCCGAGTTGACGAGTGAGTGTAGATGACGCACGAGTATGCAGTGGACGAGTAAACGACATTAAAGCCCCGTGTGTTGATTAAGTTTAAGTACTTCAATAATAGCAAAGAGTTGCTTCATCTCACGGTTTAACTGGCTAAATTCTGCTGAAAAACTCGCACCATGGAAAATAGATTGCATTTGAAAATGAGTTCGATGATTTGGCAGAAACATAATCAACTTACTTCTGAAAAACGCGCATTGGATCTCGCCGTTAAAATGTTTGGCAAGTTCCAGTAAGCGCGCCATAAATGCGGTATTGAGCAAATAGCGAGACTCAATCTGATCCGTTGAAAATACATCGAACTCCTTTTCGAACAGGGGATCTTCGAGTTTAACGCGCACCAACCCTGCATGACTGTCGGAAAAGAAGTTGGTTAGCCCGCCGCGATCCCTCAGCACGACAGTATGACCCATAAACGTCTTATGACTGCTTAACTCCACGACTAGCCCACGGAATCGAGTTTCGGTCCGCGTCATGGTTCTGCGCCTATTCGTACTGATATCCAACTCTTCGACCTTCACATCCTTAGTCAAAGTAAGCTCATTGACGATAAGCTCTACCCCTTTATATTGGCCGTGAATATAGTCACCGAAACTCACTTTGTCGTAATTTGGCAGGACTTTCGCCGCTGAGAGCCGATTCATATCGACACGCATTTCACGGTTATAGATAAAGTCATCACCAAAATACTTAAACATGATGGGGTAAATTTCCTGCTGCACCTGACGTTTAAATTGTCGAGTAGGAGCAAGGCTCCATAGGCTTAGGCCCAGTAACGCCAGCAGCGGCAGTGGGAACAGAAAAAGCCCTCGATTCCAACCCACCACAGCCAATAAAACAACACCTAAGACAATCAGTAAACTCAAATATAAGCGTTTACGCGTGGCCTTTAGGCAAGCGACTCGCTTTGTCTCATATGTCTTGGCTATGGGGGCAAGGTGCGTCTGGTAATAGGCTTCCAACTGCGGTAACTCGGCTAAATCCGCAGACAGCGCAGAGGGCTGACGCAGAGCTTTAATCGGACGACCTAAGAGAAAGGACAATATATTCATCTATATTGTCCTCTTTGCAGGGCATGACACCCCGCCACAAAAACTTAGGGATTTAGAGATAATCAGCGGCATCGATAGGCGCCTTGGAAGCCTCATCCACCTCATAAAATGGCATCACCTTAATGCTCGCCATGGAAGCGATGATCGACCCAGGAAAAATTTCAACCGCCGTATTCAACTCAGCAACGGCCGAGTTGTAAAAGCGTCTAGCGGCGGAAATATGGGCTTCCACCTCGTTATAGGTTTGCATCGCCTCTAACATAGTATTATCGGATTTAAGCTCGGGGTAATTTTCCACACTGACCATCAGCGCGCCCATTTTGCTATTGAGTTGCTCGGCTTGAGCGATATGCTCTTTTACGGCGCTAGGGTCAGTTTTGTTATAACTTCGGGTGAATTGCGCTCGTAATTCAGTGATCTCTGTGAGTAATGATTTTTCATGATCCATAAATCGTTTAGCGATTTTAAGGATATTGGGTACCAGATCGGTGCGCTTAGCGAGCTGCACATCGATACCCGATAATGCCTCAAGGGCGGTATTGCGCTTTTTGACTAGGCTGACGTACCAAAGGTAGGTCACGATAAAAATCAGCGTTAATCCCAATAACAGTTTGTCCATCTTCCATCCTTAGTGTTTATTGTTGTTTTTAATGGCTACAGCTAATCATAAATAGGCAAAAATTTCATCTAAAGCACAGAGTGAAGCAATGAAATAATGATATTCCTATCACTGACCAGAGCATTTACAGTCTAAGGATTGAGCTAAATAATCATCTAAGAGATAGAAATCCCTCAATATTCAGCTCCTATACAGCAAGGGGCGTTTATTATTAGCTCGCACAACATTAGAGCAACCGAATTTTGCTCGTGAATACTGGACTCCTCGAGAGTCCATTTTTTTTACTGATTGTTAGCCTTAGTCATATAACCACTCCATTAAAAAGCTACAGATCAACAGGAAAACCCCGAGATTAAACACTAAGGCCTGCACCTTCGCCCTTGGAGTCTTCTCCTCGCTTTGCAACATGACTTGGCTGAGCGGTATGAAAAACATTTTAGGTTCGAGCCCCATACCCATAAAAAACACGGCTACGGCGACGCTGCGGATTAATTCGGGAGGCACTAACATCTGCCAATAAAACGCATATATACCATAGGCCAATATTCCCAGCGCTATGGTGTGGCATATTACTCCAACGATAAGTTGCTTAGTCGCAAGGCTTGCCATCGATGACACCATTCCACCCCTAAACTGACAGTACTGCACTGATTATGATTGATATTTGGCGCGCAGTTTATCTCTTCTACCATTTAACTGCATCCAAAGAGTCCAACCAAATAGCACGCCACTCGCAGGGTAAATGGACAGTGCCAATTTTAGTGCATCCCAAAATGGCGTATCAGAGATAACGTAATTAATTCCCGTAACCAAAAGTGAAGTCAAGCTGCCCCAATACAGCACGCCAACCACTAAGATGAAGTACCACTTTCCCCTAGCAAGAGACTTATCTAATTTGGCTAACTTATCCAGCTTAGCTAACGTCTGTGCCGACATCTGTTTCTCCTTATCATGAGCCTGACTCCCTCAATATGCCTAAACTGGCTTAGACAGGCTATCCATCCTTGTAACGATAATTGATATAAAAAAGCCCTGCAAATGCAGGGCTTAGATTTAATAGGATTTAGCTTATTCAGCCGATGTCGGCTTTTCTTCTTTCGCTTTTCGCTCTCGTTTACTAAAGATCCGCTCTACGATCACGAAGAACAGCGGTACAAAGAAAATACCTAAGAAAGTCGAACTCATCATACCGCCGAGCACACCTGTACCGATAGCGTTTTGGCTACCTGAGCCCACACCCGTACTGATGGCTAAGGGGACGACACCTAAACCAAAGGCGAGAGACGTCATCAAAATGGGGCGCAAACGCACACGTACCGCATGCAGAGTCGCCTCAATTAAGCCCGAACCTTTCTCGTAGTACTCTTTGGCGAATTCCACGATCAAGATGGCATTCTTAGTCGCTAAACCCACTGTGGTTAACAGACCCACTTGGAAGAACACGTCATTAGGCAGGCCGCGACCATTCATGGCAATTAAGGCACCGATAATCCCGAGTGGGACCACAAGCACAACCGCAAATGGCACAGACCAACTCTCATACAGTGCTGCCAGTACCAAGAAGACCACTAAGATCGACAGGGCGTACAAGGCTGGAGCTTGGTTGCCCGATAGGCGCTCTTCGTACGATAGACCGTTCCACTCGACACCAAAACCAGAAGGAAGCTGCTTAGCTAAGTCTTCCATAATCGTCATGGCCGCACCGGTACTGAATCCAGGTGCAGTTGCCCCCTGAATGTTCATGGCAGGTAAGCCGTTGAAACGCTCTAAGCGGGGAGAACCATATTCCCACTCTCCTGTCGCAAAGGCAGAGAAGGGCACCATATCACCCTTGTTGTTACGCACATACCAAGAGTCTAAGTCCCCCGGCTGCATACGATACTGGGCATCACCTTGTACATACACTTTCTTCACGCGGCCACGGTCGATAAAGTCGTTCACATAGGAACCACCCCAAGCCGTTGCTAATACACTGTTCACGTTAGAAATTTCAACACCGAGTGCGCTCAACTTCGCATGATCAACATGTAATTGATAGATTGGCGCATCTTCCTGACCGTTAGGGCGAACACCCACTAGGTTTGGATTTTGTGCTGCCATACCCAGCATTTGATTACGCGCCGCGAGTAACTTGTCGTGACCTTGACCGTTTTTGTCCTGTAGGTACATGTCGAAACCGTTCGCCGTACCCAACTCGATCACCGCTGGCGGTACGAAGGCAAACACAAAGGCATCCTTCATTTGGCTGAATACGCCCATAGCGCGGCCCGCAATAGACTGTACATCCATGCCTGGCGCTTCACGTTCCGACCAATCCTTCAAGCCCACGAAAGCGATACCCATGTTTTGCCCTTGACCCGCAAAACTGAAACCCGCCACACTAAATACCGATCTCACGCCTTCCTCAGCCATAAAGTGATCAGAGACTTTCTCTAACACTTTCAGTGTGCTTTCTTGGGTTGAGTTTGTCGGTAAAATGGCCTGAGTAAATAAAATACCTTGGTCTTCATCGGGTAAGAATGCGGTAGGCATGCGAACAAAGATCCAGCCCACGGCAATGACAAGCACAACATAAATCATCATTACCCTAAAGCCGCGCTTAATGATGCCAGCAACGCTCGACTCATAACGATTGGTTAGCCTATCAAAACTCCGGTTAAACCAACCAAAGAAGCCAGTTTCAATATGACCATGGCCCTTCTTGAGGGGTTTTAACATAGTCGCACAGAGTGCTGGGGTTAAAATCAAAGCCACCAGCACCGATAACGCCATCGCAGACACGATAGTGATAGAGAACTGACGGTAAATCACCCCTGTTGAACCCGACATAAAGGCCATTGGCACAAATACCGCCGACAGCGTCAGACCGATACCGACTAAGGCACCAGTAATTTGATCCATAGACTTACGCGTCGCCTCGAGTGGACTCAAGCCCTCCTCGGACATCACCCGCTCGACGTTTTCCACCACCACAATCGCATCGTCCACCAACAAACCGATGGCGAGCACCATAGCAAACATGGTGAGCGTGTTAATCGAGAAACCCGCTAAGGACAGAATCGCAAACGTCCCCAGCAATACCACAGGTACCGCAATGGTCGGGATCAAGGTCGCACGGAAGTTCTGCAGGAAGAGGTACATGATGACAAACACCAGCACGATAGCCTCAAGCAGAGTGTGAACCACGCCCTCAATCGATTGTTCCACGAAGGGCGTTGTGTCGTAGGGATAAACGACTTCTAAGCCCTGGGGGAAGAAGGGTTGCATCTCATCGATTTTTGCCCGCACGGCAGCGGCGGTATCGAGGGCGTTTGCGCCTGTCGCCAGCTTGATCGCTAACCCTGTTGCCGGCTTTCCATTGTACAGAGAGACCACGGCATAACTTTCGGAACCTAACTCGACGCGTGCCACATCACCTAAGAATACGTTTGCACCCGATGTATCCGATTTAAGGATAATCTTGCGAAACTCTTCCGGCGTTTGTAAGCGACTCTGCGCCGACACTGTCGCATTAAGCTCCTGCCCTTGTAATGATGGCGTGCCACCTAATTGTCCTGCCGACACTTGCGCGTTTTGCGAACGAATGGCAGAGATAACATCTAGGCTTGTCAGATTGTATTGGGTTAGTTTTAACGGATCTAACCATATCCGCATCGCATACTGCGCACCAAATAATTGGATTTCACCCACACCCGGCACACGGCTCATCGGCTCTTGAACATTAGAACCAACGTAATCCGAAATGTCGTTTTTATCCAATGAACCATTGCTAGAGACAAAGCCTAATACCATTAAGAAGCCAGAGCTCGACTTGTTAACGTTAACCCCCTGGGCTTGAACCTCTTGGGGCAATAGGGTCATTGCACCCTGTAATTTGTTCTGTACTTGTACCTGCGCAATATCCGGATCGGCTTCGGCATTGAAGGTCAAAGTAATTTCAGCATTACCAAAACTATCACTGGTGGAGGCGATATAACGTAAATGGTCAATCCCCGTCATGCGCTGCTCAATCACCTGTGTCACTGAGTCTTCGACAATCTTAGCGGATGCACCAGGATAGTTAGCACTGATCACCACGGTTGGTGGGGCAATGCTAGGATACTGGGATACTGGCAACCCAAGGATAGATAAAACCCCTGCCAGCATAATAATTAAGGCGATCACCCACGCAAAGATGGGGCGATCAATAAAAAAACGTGCCATAGCTATGCCCTATTGTGCTTGCGTTTCAGAAATAACTTTTGGGGTTACCGGTGCACCTGGACGGATTTTTTGCAATCCTTCCACAATCAACTTATCACCCACAGCAAGACCCGCAGTAATGCGCCACTGATGATCGACCACTTCCGCAGTAGTCACAGTTCTCGCCTCCACTAGACCCTGATCATTGACAACCATAGCAACAGCTTCGCCCTTAGAGTTACGGGTAATGGCCTTTTGCGGGATCATAATGGCCTGGGGATCTGTACCCGCATTTAACATAGCGCGGACATACATACCAGGTAATAGGATACCTTCAGGGTTAGGGAACTCGGCACGCAGGATCACCGAACCCGTATTTTCATCTACACTCACCTCCGCAAATTGCAACTTGCCTGGGTAAGCATAAACAGAGCCGTCCTCGAGTAATAACTGCACATCGGCATTATCCCCTGCCAGTAATTTGCCCTGTTTTAACTTAGCTTTAAGACGTAATAACTGGGCACTCGATTGCGCGATATCCACATTGATGGGATCAAGCTGTTGAATCGTGGCTAAGGTCTGACTCTGGTTTGCCGTTACAAGTGCACCAGCTGTCACACTCGACTTACCAATACGACCAGAAATAGGTGCCAATACTTCGGTATATTGCAGATTGATTTTTGCCGTATTGATTGCCGCTTCAGCCACCGTCACGCTCGCCAGTGCTTCTTTATAAGCCGCTTCGGCTTCATCAAAGTCCTGCTTACTGATTGCGTTGGTTTTAACCAGTTGCTGGTAACGGGACGCCTTAGCCTTTGCCGATGCTAAACTCGCATTAGCCCTGGCTAAATCCGCATTCGCACTCACAAGTGCGGCCTTATAGGTGGCAGAATCAATTTGATACAATGATTCGCCCTGTTTAACTGTTCCGCCTTCAACGAAGCTACGCTTAGTGATAATACCGCTCACCTGTGGGCGAACCTCTGCCTCGAGGAAAGCCTTACTCCGCCCAGGTAACTCCACTTGGATGGCCTGTGGCTTAGCAACAACATTCAGAATTCCCACTTCCATGCTCTGCGACCCAGTGCCTGCATGGGCTTTTTCCTCTTGGGGACTGCAAGCTGCCATCCATAACGCCACGCTTATAACTGAGGCAAGTTTAATTGTCTGCCGCATGAGAACTCCTTCAAAGATGAACGGCCTACATATCAACACACTTATTTGTGCTGATATGGCCGTAATTATAACTAAATATTAAATCCGTTATTTATCGCACACCCGATTAGGATCAACAAGGAAGATTAGCAAACTAAAGTGTAAACTAATGAAAATATTTACCCTTCGACTAATACTAAATTCAATCAGTTGTTATTCCATTTAAACAGTATGTGAATAATCGAAAAGGTTGTTAGAAATATAGAATCTAAAGCATATTAACAGCCAACTCTATCGTTAGAATGTTGCAAATTTGTTCCATTCAACTCATGACACAGTAAATAAATGCTTATCGATGTCCTTCAAGTGACGACCGGCGGTGTTTATATGTCTGTCTCGATAAGGGTTTAATAAGCAATCACGCACAGACTTTCAACTAAAACCTTCGAGCACGCCATTCTAGTGGTAAGCCCGAGTCAGGGCAAATTTGCGACAGGCTTTTATGCCCCATTAAATGAAACCCATATTCCCATAAATAGCACTTCTATTATTGGAGTAATTACTAGCATCCCATTATCGCAATGAAAAACGCTCGCTTCATTTTTCATAATGAATTTATACCGTATGCCAACCCATCATTTATTTCGTGCCGAGACTAAATTTACCTAATGTAGCCATTACGATGTCCCTCTTATTGATAAGCCCAGTGAATTTGGCGGCTCAAACTGAAGCCTTCAATAACAGAGGTGCAGTCGTATCGGCTCTCGCTAATATTTTTTTGAGAAAATGCCTACAGCAATCGTCTTGATAACGACTAAAGTTAAGACGTAAGGTCAGTAAAAAACAGGGTTGGAGTTGGAACTGGAGTTAGTGTCTATGGAGCTTTTTTACCATCCATTATCGCGTTATTCACAGAAAGTGCTGATCGCACTCTATGAAAAACAAGCAAATTTCTACCCACGTATCACTGACTTACGCGATCCATTACCGAGAAAAGCGTTCCAGCATTTTTATCCGCCCGCTAAACTGCCCCTGCTTAAAACACAAGATGGTGCATTAATCCCCGAATCCAGCATTATTATCGAGTATTTAGACAGACATTTTACGAACGGTACTCAGCTTCTCCCGCAGGAATCGCAACGCAATCTACAGGTGAGATTATACGACCGAATTATTGATAACGACATTAACAATCCTTTGTTTCAATTAGAAAAATTAAAACGTGCTGACGAAAAACGTGAATTTGAAATCAAACAAATTGAGAAGCAAATGCTCACGCAGTTTCAACGCTTAGATACGCATTTAGCTCAAAACCATTGGGTTTGTGGCGATAGCTTTACCTTGGCCGACTGCGCACTAATACCTTGTTTAAGTTATAGTTTTAAACACTTAAATCTATTGGAATTAGATGAACTAGTTCGTTACTGGCAACAGGCACAACTCCGTGGTGCTTGGATGTTGGTGCTTGAAGAAGTGCTACTCGCAGAGATGGAGGAAGATACAGGGCTAAGAAGCATACCTTAGCCTAAGCTATATTCCACTAGCATCACATATTGCGTTCTTTCTTCAATTGTAGGAACGCTTTCCACTTTACGATTTCTGGCGGTAACTCAGGTGCAGCATCGGTATACCCCGCCTCTTTCACTAACACATCGAGCGGCACTTGCTTACCCTGGCACACAAACACACCGCGCACATGCACGATACAGTGCAGGCCGCGCTCACTCACAAAGCGTTGTTCAATATAGAAATATTTCTCGTCCCAACCGACAACTTTGGTTTCAATCTCAAAGGTTTTTAGCGGTTTGATATCGCGAATATAGGTAAATTCGGCGGCGTTGACTATCGGCATCCACTTCAACTTTAAGAAACGTTTCAGCAGACCCATCTCGGCCAACATATAAGTCCGAGCGAGATCCATAAACGCCGGATAGCGGGAGTTAGTCAGATGGAAATTGATATCGCAATCGCTCGGTAAAGCACGATAAGTGATGCGGCTTGTCCCTAGAAAATCGATCTTACGGCAGTGGCGTGTGCGCCAAAATAACAACCAAAACAAACGAAAATACAGATTCATAACGAGTCGCCCTTGAAATAAGAGCCACAGGCTAACAGAGGTCATACCAGATAACAAGTGGGATCTAGCTCACAAAAAAGGCGCCATTAGGCGCCTTTTTATCGTTTGGTTAAGCCAACTACCCAGAGATAATCAGCACGATACATTGGGCTGGTTTATCAAAGCTAACCATCGGTTATCTAGCCAACTTATGCCGCAATGCCCGAATGTCTTAACAGGGCATCGATATTCGGCTCACGTCCCATAAACTGTTTGAACAAGTCCATAGGTTCGGCCGAGCCACCCATTTCGAGGATATTGTGCAGGAAGCGACGGCCCGTTTCAGGGTTGAAAATACCTTCCTCCTCGAAGCGGGAAAACGCATCCGCCGACAGCACTTCAGCCCATTTGTAGCTGTAATAACCTGCGGCATAACCACCCGCAAAAATGTGGGCAAAACCATGTTGGAAACGGTTAAAGTCTGGCGGCGTTAGTACGGCCACCTGACGACGCACTTCGTCTAGGGTTTCTTGAATGCGCGCACCTTTGGCGGGGTCGTATTCATGGTGCATTCTAAAATCGAACAGCGAAAACTCGAGTTGGCGCAACATCATCATGCCAGACTGGAAATTTTTCGCCGCCAGCATCTTATCTAACAAGGCTTTAGGTAATGGCTCGCCCGTTTCGAAATGACCAGAAATTTCGGCCAATGCCTCTTCCTGCCAGCACCAGTTTTCCATAAATTGGCTCGGTAACTCGACCGCATCCCAGGGCACACCATTGATACCCGACACACCTGCAACATCGATTTTGGTCAGCATATGGTGAATACCATGGCCAAATTCGTGGAACAGCGTTGTCACTTCATCATGGGTAAACAGCGCTGGTTTGCCATCGACTGGACCATTAAAGTTACAGGTCAAATAGGCCACAGGCTTTTGCAATCCATTGGCGGTTTGACGGCGTACACGGCAGTCATCCATCCAAGCACCGCCACGCTTACCCGTGCGGGCATATAAGTCGAGGTAGAAACTGCCCCTATGTTCACCGGTTTCGTCGAAAATATCGAAGAAGCGGACATCTTTATGCCAACGATCAAACTCGGTTTGCTCAACAATCTTCAAGCCAAACAAACGCGATACAGTGTAGAACAGCCCCGAGAGCACTTTATCTTCGGGGAAGTAGGGGCGTAAAATTTCCTGCGAAATCTCATACTTATGATGCTGCAACTTCTCGGCATAGAAACTTAAGTCCCATGAGGCCATTTCAGTTACACCGTAATGTGTCTCGGCAAAGGCTCTTAACTCGGCCAATTCGGCTTTGGCTTGATCCTTTGAGCGCAGCGCCAATTCATTTAAAAATGCCATCACCTGCGCTGGCGTCTCAGCCATTTTGGTCGCAAGGGATTTTTCAGCAAAACTCTCAAATCCCAGTAACTGCGCCAGCTCGTGGCGTAGCGCAAGAATTTCATCCATTAATGGGCTGTTATCGAACTGCCCCGCATTTGGGCCCTGATCAGAGGCTCGGGTTACGAAGGCACGATAGCATTCTTCCCGCAAACTACGGTTTTCACTGTAGGTCATGACGGGTAAATAAGAGGGGAAATCTAAGGTAAATAACCAACCGTCTAACTCACGGGACTGCGCCATCGCCTTCGCGGCAGCCTTAGCGGAATCGGGCAGACCCGCAAGCTCGGCTTCATCCGTGATTAACTTAGTCCAGGCTTGCGTCGCATCGAGTAGTTGATTCGAAAAACCACTGGTGAGTTCTGATAGGCGTTTTACAATTTCGCCGTAACGTACTTTTTGCGCATCATCTAAGCCAATGCCCGAGAGCTCAAAATCGCGCAGACTGTGTTCAATCACCGTCTGCTGGGCTTGGCTCAATTGCGCAAATTCATCTGATGCACGCAGAGCCTTATAGGCTTGATATAGACCTTGATGTTGACCAACATAAGTGCCGTATTCCGACAATAACGGCAAACAAGCATCGTGGGCTGCACGCCATTCATCGGTGCTAGTGACTGAATTCATATGGGAAACGGGTGACCAAATTTGGCTTAGCTCGTCGTCGACCTGTTCGAGTGGCGCGACTAAATTCTCCCAAGTGTAGGGGCCTTGGTGCTGCAGCACTTCATCTATCTTAGCGCGACACTGAGCAAGGGCATGCTCAACGGCAACTTGAATATGTTCAGGTTTTATCTGTGAAAAAAGCGGTAATTTTGCGCCGTTAAGCAAAGGGTTGCTCATAATGATTCCTCGACAATCTGTGTAGCTAATAAATAAGGGCTGAACACGCATTTATCAAGGCGAGAAAACCGATTGCCGTCTTCTGCTCGTCGCCTATCCAGAATTATCACCCAAAAAAGTGAACCAAATCCCAATTAATCTATACACCTAATTTACTGAGTGAATCTTGATATGTTGATCGCAAATTAGATCCATTCTCATTAACAATTAGATTTATCGACGTTAGTATCTGCACCAAATCCACACCGTTAGCCTGATTGGCAAGCCTATGACCACCAGCTCAGTCAATTCTATCACTCGCACACTCTGTACCTTAGGTCTGTTATTTCTCAGCCAAACCTCAAGTGCGAATGAAAGTTTATCCCAAACAGAAAGCCTTTCTAGCGCTACATTGCAGACTCAACCTATTGAACCTTGGGCAATAAACTTGGATTTGGGCTGGGATAGCAAATACATCTCACAGGGGCGAAATAATTTACCACAGGGTGGCATCTATTGGCTAAACGCCTCACTCCAATATGACAATCTAACCACCTACGCCTTAGTCGGCCGCGGCGATAGTCAAGCCTATACGGAGTGGAATATCGGCCTCGAATATCGCTTGAATTTGACTGACAACCTAGAAACCAATCTGGGATATCAACGCATTGAAGGTTACAGCAGCGACCGCTGCCAAGATAACGAATTTTTTACCGAGCTTGCGTACACGGCCACACCATGGCTAGTGCCCTCGGTAAGTTATGTCTATTCCACCGAGGCTGCGGGCTACTTGGTCGAGGTAAGTGTACACAGTTATTGGGATATCACTGAGCGATTCACTCTTACCCCATATATCACCCAAGGATTTGACTTTAAATATCGAACAGAAGCGCACGACGGTCGAAACAACCTACAATTTGGCCTAGAGGCCGCCTACCAACTACGCCCCAATATGAATGTCAGTGGGCATATTAGCCATAGCATTGCCCAGGGTGATATTGAGCAAGAAGCCGCGGCCAATGGCGATTTGGGCTCACAGGATCAAACCTACGCGGGGGTTCACTTCTCGATGACTTTTTAAGCTCATCTCAACATGCTCCCAATATTAGGCTGAATTTGGCAAAATCCAACCCGCTAACTACACTCAAAACGTCGACGGAGCGACGTTTATCTTCACACTATTTATGCCGAGGAACAGGGAATGTTAGCGCATCATTTATACTTCACCCGCACTGCATTTATGGCTTTTGCCATATTTTTTATATTGTTAACAGATTCAGCCAATGCACGTCAGGCACCCAGCCCCAGTTTAGAGTCTTTGCCACAACCGGCACAGGCTGAGCCTTTGCCCTTAGGCACACTGCGGGACAGCAATGGTAAGCCGATTGCGATTCCTAGCGAACCGCAGAGTGCGTTCGAGTATTCGGCACCCAATATTACCCCGACAGAGCCCCCCACAACTAAAGCGACGAAAGCAACCAAAGCGACTAAAAAAACGACAAAAACGAAGAAACCATCTCGCAAACAACAGCTTGCCAGCCGTGAGCGCGTCGCAAATGACCCTAACTGCCGCTGGCTCGACCAACGTATGGCTCAGTTAGAGTCCCAAATGCGTAGCAAGCAGGATAACACCAGCCAATATCATGCCGATGAACTCAGTGCCCGCCAACAGGAATGGCAGTGTTTAAAATGTGGCGCCGAAGGGCCAAATCAAGACGATCACTCCCGCTGCCAGTATCGCCGCTAAATGATTTAACCCAAACGACCCGACTCAACCCATGCAACAGACTGGTCTGTGAGCACAATCCACCCTACAATGGCTTTCTGCAGTTACAGCATCTCATCCTTGAAGTAAGACGGAGAAACTCATGGCTCAACATTTTGACTATATCTGCCTAGGCGCAGGCAGCGGTGGTATCGCCTCGGCAAACCGAGCCGCAATGCGTGGCGCTAAGGTGCTGCTTATCGAAGCCAAACACGTGGGTGGCACCTGCGTAAACGTAGGCTGTGTGCCGAAAAAAGTCATGTGGTATGGCGCCCATATCGCCGAAGCTATGCACCTTTACGCTAAGGATTATGGCTTCGACGTCACTGTGAATAAGTTCGACTGGAACACCTTAGTCAACAGCCGCGAAGCCTACATTGGTCGCATTCACGATGCCTACGGCCGAGGTTTTACCAACAATAAAGTGACCTTGCTCGATGGCTATGGCCGCTTTGTGGATGGCAATACTATTGAAGTTAACGGCGAGCACTACACCGCCGATCATATCCTGATCGCCACTGGCGGCGCGCCGACCATTCCGAATATTCCTGGCGCCGAATATGGTATCGACTCCGATGGTTTCTTCGCCCTACGCGAGCAACCTAAGCGCGTTGCAGTTGTTGGCGCGGGTTATATCGCTGTTGAAGTCGCCGGAGTGTTACACGCCCTTGGCAGTGAAACCCACTTATTTGTGCGTCAACATGCGCCGCTGCGCAACTTCGATCCCATGCTTATCGATGCCCTAGTCGATGCCATGGCCACCGAAGGGCCTAAATTGCACACCCATAGCGTACCAAAAGCTGTGGTCAAAAATGCCGATAACAGCCTGACATTAAGCCTAGAGAATGGTGAGAGCGTCACTGTCGATTGTCTGATCTGGGCGATTGGTCGCTCACCCGCCACAGGCAATATCGGTTTAGAAAACACTGATGTTCAATTAGATAGCAAAGGCTATGTCATCACTGATGAGCAGCAAAATACCACCCACAAAGGGATTTACTGTGTCGGCGACATTATGGCGGGCGGCGTAGAATTAACCCCTGTCGCAGTTAAGGCGGGCCGTTTGTTATCCGAGCGCTTATTCAACGGCATGACAAATGTCAAAATGGATTACAGCTTGATCCCAACCGTAGTGTTTAGCCACCCACCTATCGGCACTATGGGCCTGACCGAACCCGAGGCGCGTAGCCAATATGGCGACGAGAACATTAAAGTGTACTCCTCGACATTTACCTCAATGTACACGGCCGTCACCAGCCATCGCCAAGCCTGTAAAATGAAATTAGTTTGCGCTGGCGCGGACGAAAAGGTGATTGGTATTCACGGCATAGGTTTTGGAATGGATGAGATCCTCCAAGGCTTTGGAGTGGCACTCAAAATGGGCGCGACCAAGGCCGACTTCGATGCCGTTGTCGCCATTCACCCAACGGGTGCCGAGGAATTTGTTACACTCAGATAGTTATTTAAGAGTAAGGATTAAGGCCAGTAGCATACTGGCCTTTTTTATATTAGCGCGGTTCTCAATCTTGCCACCACTATTGGCCTATGGCGGTTTGGCTGAGTAAACAAATTTATCGCCTAGATTTAGTTTGCTTTATCCACAGCCAAAGGCCGCTCAGTGATACCAGCAATAATGCCAATCCAAAAATATCCCATAGCCACACGGCGTAGGCGCCAAATAAGCGGCCGCTGTGCAAATCTAGCATCACTCTTTCCCAATTGAGGTTTGTGCTGCGGGCGTATTGAATCAAATCAGCGTCCACTAAATCCTCTGGCATGACCCACTGCAGCGGCGCTAATGGCTGCTCCGGTATCCAATCGATAAGATTTTCGTCGGCTCGAAAATAGCCCGAAGTGGTTTTGAGCCAAACACGATTTACGGCTTCGTTGCGGGTGGCATCGAGAGGTAACGACTCTATGGCTAAGGCCTCTAAACCTCTGGGTAAACCTGTACTGCTATTTTGAGTTTCCTGTAAGTGCCCTTGGCTATCAAACAGATAAAGTTGATCATTATCAATAGCGATCAATAGATTAGGTAAAAATGCCGCACTGATTAATTGGTTTTGAGCCTCGAGTATTTGTTCACGCCCCAACCAAAGTCGATTATCTGTGATAAATAGCGGCTGGGCTTCACTGCCAAACTGGGCAATATGATGGGGCGTCGCAATCCCGTAATAATCCAACAGCCAAGTTTGTTGCACTGGGGATTTATTAAGGTGTAATGCTTGGCTGTGATTGATGGCGACACCCGTCACGACAAGCAATAGGATAAATAAACAGCTTAAGATACCCAGTCTACGGTGCCAAGGGCGAAGCGCGCGGGAAAGTTTGTAGCTAATGGTCTGTATCGATTGTGATTTGTGCTTTCGAGTCATAGTTACATTTTACGTCTGGCTATTTGACTATTATTGACTCTTTTCGGCTTTGGTAACATGGTTATCGAGCCACAAAGCAATACGAGACAGTTTCGTCAAGGCTCTGACCGACAGGGTGGCGCCGGTAATACCGTCAATATGCTGATCGAGTTGTGTTTGATCGTCGAGTTTGGCTGATTTGAATTGATCCGTAAAGAAATCATGGCGAACTTCATCGCCTCGGCTTTCACGATAAACCAATACCTTAGTTCTGACTATGGCTTGATCTTTAATATGGATCCCGACAGTGATCGGCGCTTCTTTGCCTATCTCATCTAAAATCCACACGGTTTCATTGTCTTGCTGCCAATAACGAAGGCGCATCTTATTGAAACTATGGGCAAGTATCGATTCGATAACCTGTTTGGCATTATCGTCGACCCAATAGACCTTAGTTGTGCCTTGATTGCCATTAAACGCCTGTTGAATAAAAGCATCGGCACTTTGATATTCGACGGCGCTTAGCTGTAGTGGGCATACCGCGAGTAATAATATCGTTAGGCTACTAATCAATGATCTGCCAAGGCGCTGACTCGCCGTTGTCAGTGCTGCGAAAAATCTGCCCATAATAACCTTCAGAGGAATTGAATAAGGCCACACACCGACAGATGTGTGACCCGACTCGAGTGAGAAACAATGTTTAGAACTGGTAACCCACACCTAAGTTGAAACCGTCGGCGTCTTTAGCACCACCCACTTTTTCATAATCGGCTTTAAACACCACGTTTTCATGTAACCAATAATTCACACCAATGTTGGTTTGGGTGATTTCGGTGTCAGTATCATTGCCAGCCTTGTTATCCCACGCATTGTAACGGGCGAATACTCCAAAGCTTTCGTTGAAGCGATACGATGGCTCAATGTAATAGCCTTTCTGCTTATCTTGTCCTAGGGCCTCAGCCTCTTTACCATCGATATCCCATTGAGCATAAAGCGCTTTAATGGTGAAGTTTTGAATGCTGTAGATAGCGTGCGCAGTTAACAGCGTGGCCGATGCCGTATCGACATCCGCAGCTCCCTGGGTTAAATCCGATTGATATTGTGCAGAAGCGGCCAACTCTAAACCTGGCACTGCGGTGTATTTCACGCGGGCGGTATAAGCTAAATCTTCACCCTTAGCGTTAGATACTTTTTGGCGGCCACTACGAATATTAAATGCTTTGTCGCCCGTTGTGGCAACCGCAAGACCGCTAGTCACTGCGGTATCAAATGCAAGGCCAGGTGCTGCTTTAATATTTAACGCTAGACCCGCTTCCCACCACGTTGCAGGGATGATGTCAGCTTCCACCGGATTACGCTCAACACCGTAAAATACAGGTGGCTCGTGGGTTTCGTTGGTGATGCCGACGGGCATCAGGAATAGACCCGCTTTACCCGTGAAGCTCTGATTAAAATCATGTTCGATATAGGCTTGTTCTATCTCAACTTCACCCTTTTTACCTTCGCCAGACAATGCATGTTCAACTTCTAGCTCGGAGAAAAAACGGGTGTTTTCAGTAAATTCATGGCCAAAAAACAATACAAAACGATGAAAATCGAACTCTTTCTTGTCTGTGCCTTTCATGTTGTCTGAAATATTGTTGTAGTGCAGTTCGCCATAACCCCCAATGGTTGTTGCACTCTTGCTTGAGCCGGTTTCTTCAACGGCATCGGCGGTTTTTTCAACTCGTTTTTCAGTTTCTTCTAAGCGTTTTTCAAGATCCTGCAACACTTGCTGTTGCTGCTCAATCACTTTACGCAGTTCTTGTGTTTCATCTGTGGCGAGCGCTTGATGGCTAGCAAAGAGACCTAATAGCGCAGTAGCGAGTAGTGTTTTCTTCATTATTTTCCCCAAAAATGGTCACTATTTGTAAACATATGTAAAAATTTGTGACGATTTTACACATTGGTTTAAATAATGCAAACTATTCGCATTTGAATTTATGATCTAGATCAATTCTTATTTACTAAATTACAACCCAAGCAAACTCGATGCCCACAACGCACCTTTAGAAGTGCCAAATGCCCTGAATCCCAATAAAAATCACAATTCAATAAATTACGCGCTAAATAAACCGAAAAAAATGAATTATCATTATTTTTACGGTTATATTTTGATAATTTATCATTTAACGCTAACCTGATTTAGATTTTGATTATTTTAAAGCCAAGGTTAGTGATGTTTCACAAATCCAGTCATTGCAACTGTGATACCTTAGGCGCCCAAAAAAGCGTGTAGGGGGAGTTACGCAAACATGAAGAGCAAGAGTTTATTAGGCAACATTGGTGTGCAAGTGGTTATTGCCATGATTATTGGCGCACTGGTCGGTTTTATGATGGGTGAAAGCGCGAGTATCTTTGCACCGCTTGGTACCATTTTTATCCATTTAATCAAAATGCTAGTGATTCCACTGGTGCTAGTTTCGATCATTAGCGGCGCCGCTAGCTTAGGCGACAGCCCCTCGGCGGGTAAGATTGGTGTCGGCACCTTCGGCTTCTTCATTGTGACCTCAGGCTTTGCTGTGGTACTTGCGTTGGCGATGGGTAATCTCTTTCAGCCGGGCGCTGGGGTCGATTTTACCGCCCACAGCGGCACAGACTTAATGGAAGTGACTAAGGATCATGGCGCACTCCCCGGGGTGATGGATACCTTTATCGGTATGATCCCAACCAATGTGTTCGAGTCGCTAAACGGCGGTAACATCTTACAAATCTTAGTCTTTAGTATCTTCTTCGGTATCGCACTGACCAAGGTCAAAGGCGATGGCGCTAAGCCTATCTTGGCCGCACTCAATACCGTCGTTGATGCCTTTGTGTGGATGATCAACTGCGTGATGATCATTGCTCCTATCGGTGTGTTTGGCTTAATGGCCGATTCCGTCGGCACCTTCGGCTTCGATGCCTTAGAAGTCGTGTTTAAGCTGTTTGCCGTGTTTGTGGCCGCGATTCTGCTCTACGGCTTTGTGTTCTTCCCCTTAGTTGTACAGCTGTTTTCTAAGGTATCGGCACGCCAGTTTATTTCGGCGATGAAAAAACCCCAGGTGATGGCGCTATCGACGGCTTCATCTATGGCGACGCTGCCAGTGAATATGGAAACCTGTGAAGAAGATCTTAAGATCTCCAAGGCAACTACCGCCTTCGTGCTGCCCTTAGGCGCAACGATTAATATGAGTGGCAACGCGATTTACTATGGTTTAGTCGCCATGTTCTTCGCGCAGATGTACAACGTCGATCTATCGATGACGGCCTATGCCGCGATTATCTTTACCTCCACCTTAGGCGCCATTGGCCAAGCGGGTGTGCCAGGTCCGTCATTTTTAGTGGTTGCAGTACTGCTGGCCGCAGGTATTCCAATTGATGGTTTACCGCTGTTATTCGCCCTCGACAGGGTGTTTGACATGATCCGCACCGCACTCAACATCACGGGCGATGCGGCCTGCGCCGCGATTATGGATAAATATACCGCCGAGCAAGCGAGTAACGAGCCAAGTACAAACTAGCCCAGTTTAATCATTAATGGGCTTGAATAGGCTTGCTTATTCAAGCCTTTTTTATGCCCGAGCGTTGGATATACCGTACTCTAGCCCACTGATTTAGTATCACTTAATTGAGATTAATGTGATCTTGGCGGCGCCTTGGACTAAGCTCGAACTGCTTGGCCTCGCAATTCGTATTTCTTTATCCCACTCGCCACTCCGAGGAGACGCGATTCTGCGATAATCACTTGGCGCTAATATCTAATATCCAAAGGAGTGTTGCATTATGTCTGTATTTGCCCCCGCAAGCCCCTTTGCCGACTTTATCTATCGCCACTTTCGCGCCATTCACGCCCTTAAACTCGGCCTTGCCCTGCTGATTGCCATCACCATTAATGCCATTTGGTCGCCGCCGCATTTTATTTGGAGCATGGTGACGATAGTGATCATTATGATGAGTCTGCCACAGGTGGGCGGTGCGATTGAAAAGTCCCTGCAACGGGCGGTAGGCACCTGTTTAGGCTCGGCTTATGGCGTGATGTTAGTGGCGACCATCGACAGTTATTGGCTGATGATGGGGCTGTTGATCTTAGGGGTCACGCTTATCTGTTTTATCTCGGCGGGTCGCTACAGCTATGCCTATCTAGTGGCGGGATTTACCATCATCATAGTCGTGGGCGATGCCAACCATGACACCTCAGAGGCACTGTGGCGCACGGCTAATATTCTGCTCGGCTGTGTTATCGCCATTCTGGTGTCACTGTTTATCTTCCCGATTAAGGCCAAGCAGGACTGGCGCAGCCAGCTCGCCAATGCCATCGATAATATGGCCAAGGTGCTCACCCAACATTTACAGGCTCCCGCCAACCATGATTTAGATTTTCGCGCCGAACTTGAGGCGGCGATGAAGGCGGTATTAACCCAGAAGAAACTGTTTTTCTCCCTCGAGTGGGAAAGCCAAACCCTGAAAAAACATAAGGTGCTGCTCGCGGAATTAGTCAATAAACAGGTGCGGCTGATCACCCTACTCGAGTTATTACCTTTGAGTCGCTGGCAAGAGGCCGATAAAGAGGCTTACCATCAAATCAACAGAGTCGCCGCCGAGCTTACCGCTTATCTCCAACGACTTGCCGAATTTGTGGCGGGTAAAACGGCCACATTACCGACGCTACCCAGCGCCCTAGAACAAGAGTTGCAACACAGATTACAACTCAGCCTGGCTACCCCGACGCCTGCATCAGTCCCTTTGGAAAATGAAGTCGCACAGGGATTTGCACTGACCGGATATGGCTGGCTTATCTATCAACTCGCCATCGCCGTCGAAGCACTTTATGCCGATATTGAGATTATCGAAATCGCCTATAGCGGACAAACCGTGTTACATAAAACCGCCAAGCCTTCATAGGCCGTTACCACGGGTCATTGCGGCCAAAAACCCTCGTTGCAAACCAAGATAAACCCTTGGCAGCCCTTGCGCTT
Organism: Shewanella sp. HN-41; assembly: GCF_000217915.1. Classification (GTDB taxonomy): domain Bacteria; phylum Pseudomonadota; class Gammaproteobacteria; order Enterobacterales; family Shewanellaceae; genus Shewanella. The sequence goes on from NZ_AFOZ01000046.1 coordinate 170,263, forward strand.
ACTGGGGGTTTAATGAAAAGATACCGCCCTAATAAAAATTCGATATATGGACTCTTTTCATGCGCTTGTTTTCCTTTTCCGTTGTCGCCATAGCCTGCTTATCGGCGGGATCATTATTAACTGCCAACTTAGCCCTCGCCGCGAATACTGAAGCGACTAAAACCGAGGCAACTAAAACTGAAGTTGCTAGCGCCGAGGTTACGAAAACCGAAGCCACGCAAACCACAGTGGTTGAAGCCAGTGTAGATAACAGCACCACAGAACCCACAGCCGAAGCAGCTCCCGAAGCCAATGTGGTCGCAACACCGACTCGCGCCAATACCTTTGTGAATGATGCCATTCTACCGCCGAGCATCACTTGGCACGGTGGCAGCGAAGCCCTGTTACTTAGCGCAGATCACGAATGGGCGACGCCCTTCGAGCAAAACAACGGCAGCGAAAGCCCAAGCTATGACGATACCATCGCTTGGCTCGACCGACTGGCTGCCGAAACCACCAAGTTGCAGAAAGTCAGCCTAGGTAAGAGCCCTCAAGGCCGTGATATTTGGATGTATGTCGCCAGCAGTGATGGCATAAACGAATCGGCGCGCCTTAAGCAAAACACTAAGCCGACGATTCTGGTGCAGGCGGGGATCCACTCAGGGGAAATCGACGGCAAAGACGCCGGCATGATGCTGCTGCGGGATATAGTCAAAGGCGATAAAAGCGACCTGCTCGAAAAGGCTAACCTGCTGTTTGTGCCTATGTTTAGCGTCGATGCCCATGAGCGCAGCGGCGAGTTTAATCGCGTAAACCAACGCGGCCCGGTGAATATGGGCTGGCGCACCAATGCCAATAACCTCAACCTCAACCGTGACTACGCTAAGGCCGACACCTTAGAAATGCAGCATATGCTGCGGGCAATCAATGTGTGGCAACCGGATCTGTATATCGATGTGCATGTCACCGACGGTATCGACTACCAGTACGACATCACCTTCGGCTACAACCTCGCCCAAGGCTTGAGCCCAGCCAGTTTCCGCTGGCTCGAAAATAGCTACCGCCCAGCGGTAGAAGCTGCGCTAAGTGCCCAAGGCCATATCCCTGGCCCGCTGATTTTCGCTGTCGATAATACCGATATCACTAAAGGCATGTCGCTGTGGAACCCAAGCCCACGCTTCTCCAATGGTTATGGTGATGCCCGCCATCTGCCCACTATTTTGATTGAGAACCACAGCTTAAAACCCTTTAAGCAGCGCGTACTCGGCACCTATGTGATGCTAGAGCAAACCCTAAAAACCGTTGGCGACCAAGCGACCAAGTTAAAGAGTGCGATTCAAGAGGATAAATACCGCGCCTCGCCGCTGATCACCCTGACCTGGAAATCGGCGCCACTGGCTAAAGGTTGGGATTTTAAAGGCATAGATTACCAGCTAGAGCAGAGTCCGATTAGCGGCACCGAGGTAGTGCGTTGGACGGGCGAGCCTAAGCTGTACCCTAATTTACCTGTGGTTGCCGAAACCGTGCCCGATATTAAAGTCACTCGCCCGAGCGCTTACTATATTCCCGCCCAGTGGACACATGTGATCGACCGCTTAAATTTACACGGCATTCGGATGACGCGTTTAAGCAAGCCAACAGAGCTTAAATTGCAGCAATATAGCCTGAGTAATCCGGTATTTAATACCAAGGCGTTCGAGGGACGACTCACAGTGAAGGCCGACTCGACGCTGGCGAAACTGACCACCACCTTGCCAGCTGGCACGGTGAAAGTCAGCACAGATCAACCCTTAGGCGATCTGGCGATTTTACTGCTCGAGCCACAATCACCGGACTCGTTACTGCAATGGGGCTTCTTTAACCCTATCTTTACCCGTACCGAATATATTGAGGACTATGCCGTAGAGCCGCTGGCCGCCAAGATGCTGAAGGAAGATCCAAAGCTACAGGCTGAATTTAATAAAGCACTGGAAAACCCAGAGTTTGCCGCCGATCCCGAGGCTCGCTTACGCTGGTTCTATGAGCGCAGCCCTTACTACGATAATCAATATCTTAAGTATCCGGTCTACCGTAGCCGTTAATCCCCGCAGTTAAAAACAGCAAGGATTAAGCAGGCTTACGCGCGCTGATGCTATACACCAAGGGCACATGCTGCCCTTGGTGTGTTAACACATAACGGCCATCGGCTTGCGCCTCTAGCCCTGCGAAACAGTTATAGGGGCTAAACGCAAATTCGTGGAAGAACGCTAACTCCAACCCCGCCTGCAATAAGGCATTGATCACCTCAGACAAGCTATGCGACCAGCACATTAAGGTTTGCTGCTCATCACCGGCATTCTCGGTATAAGTCCCTTCCTGCTCTATATCTGGCTCACCTCGATTAAAATAGCTATAACCATCGAACAACTGCTGCGCCGGATGAAACTCGGCCATATAAAACTGTCCGCCGGGCTTTAAACAAGCCACAATGGTCTGCGCCCAGAGCATTAAATCCGGCAGCCACACAATGGCGCCATAGGAGGTAAATACAATATCTTGCGGCTCTATCTTGCCCACCACGCTGTAGACATCGCTACAGATAAACTCGGCGGACAACTGGGCCTGCTGCGCCAACTTGCGCGCTTCGGCAATCGCCACCTCGGATAAATCTACCCCAATCACTTTAGCGCCCATTCGTGCCCACGACAGGGTATCTAGGCCAAAATGACATTGCAGATGCAACAAACTTTTGCCTGCCACCGCCAGCTCACTCAGTTCGATTTCCGTTAAGGAGGTGTTGCCACTCAAAAAGCCTTCAACATCATAAAAATCAGAGGTTAAGTGCACCCGAGTGCGTGCATCCCAGGCAATCTTATTGGTCGTTAAGTAATCCATTTGAATCCTTTCTGGTTAGGCTTTGAATCAAGCGGGATGAGTGGACACACGCTAACCGAATAAGTGGGTAATTTCACCACTCTTTGGGAAAAATCACTGATTCGGCGGACATGTCCGCCAACGTGGTCGCGGACACTTTAAACTTATTTAATTGATAATTAAGTAATTTTAAAGTTGGCATAGGATGTGCTATCACAATTTATATAAAGTTTATCGCTAACAGTTCTGCACTCAGTCTGTCATCGAGTGTCAATAACAAGGAAGAAGAAAATGTCACTACGCCCTTTTATATTCACCCTCGGATTTATCGCCGTCTTTACCGTTGGTGTGTCACTCACTGGCTGCATTATTAATGTTAACGCCGCCGGCATGCCGGATTTAGACCATCAGCAACGTGAACTCACCCTCGATGCTCAAGACCTACAGGAGCTCGTCGCCGAAACGGGTGCGGGCAGCCTTGAGATCATAGGTGTCGAAGGCCTGACCCAAATTAAGTTAGTCGCAGATATCTATAGCAATGACGATAGCAAAGTGATTCTCACCCTTGAGAAAAAGGCCAATAAAGCCATGCTTAAGGCCGATTTTGAGCAGGAGAGTTTCAACGACTATTCACCCTATATCGAGCTTAAGCTGCAGGTGCCAATGGATCTCGCCTTAGATATAGATGACGGTTCTGGAGCCATCTTGATCAACGGTATGACTGCAAATATCAAAGTCAAAGACGGTTCCGGCGAGCTGGTTATTCAAGGCGGCAATAATGTCAGTATTGATGATGGCTCAGGGGCGATTGAGGTCAGCCAAGTGACCGGCAACCTAGCAATAGTGGATGGCTCAGGCAGTATTAAAGCCACTGATATTAAAGGCAATATCAATATCGATGATGGTTCAGGTGAAATTGAAGTCGCCAATGTGCAAAGCACAGTCACCATCAATGATGGCTCAGGCGATATAAATGTAGTGAACACTAAGGGCTTAACGATTCTCTCATCAGGCTCAGGTGATGTGACATTCGATAAAATTGATGGCCCAGTGAGTAAACACTAAGCCCGTTAGACCAACAGAGTTACCGCTCAACCAACTTCCCGGCGTAGAGACTGATGTTGCAGTACCCAACCAAATGTCAGTCTTCTACCCACCCCTTTTGCGTTACCGTTCCATGGACAATCTTATGCACTTTATGCCACTAACCCCTTGTAGTGGCATCTTTTTTTGGAAGGAATCTAGCTTTACAACATTAAACGTTTACTTAATAGTGGATTGATAGCTATGTTTAATAGCTGATTTATAAATAAAATCATTCAACAATTAAGCACTGTCATTCCAGTGACACGCCGTAAATATGTCCCTATAGGCTCGACGGCGGCATCCATGCCGCCAACGGTCACTTCCATGACAGTGCTTAATTCCGCGAGCTAAATCGTATTCTGTTAGCCTTAAAGAGCACATAAGGTGTGACGTGAAAACTGAACGAACATATATCTTTGAGCAAGTTTGGCACGAACCAATAGCTTATATATGTGCCTATTCAATCTTTACATAGCAAAATTTAGCAGTGGGTGTCTCGATAAACCAATAATTTGTTTGTTAAAACGACCTTACCCATAAAGGTGAACACTCTTTGTACCAGTGGTCTACTTGCATTAATTCATCTTTATCGTTGAAAAAGAAGCTAATACCCTCGATGATTACAGACGATGCAAATTTCTTATCGTCCCACGATTGGTGATTATATTGTTCTTTTGCTTTCTGGATACCCAATTTTGATTGTGCAATCTTTAAAAGTTCGCCTTTGGAAATAGAGCTGTTAACAAATTGAGATAAAACAAAATTATCACGCTTTAATCTAGAGTGAGCTTCAATAGTGTAACTGTGCTTTGCGAACCAAAAAATCAAGTAAATATTCAATATAAAACTGAGAAAAAACAACACCTTTAATAACACTTATGCCATCCCTAATTAGTAATTACAATGTTTTTTCGATGCTGATAAAACATATTACATTAACAATTTAGAGGGTCTATCCCTATGCTTCGCACATGTAAAAATCTTATAGGTTCAAAAATGTATTTTTTACCATTTATAATAATAGATGGTAACTGGACAGAGTAATCTTCCAATTTATACTCAATATCGCTCGAAAAAATACTTATTGATGCGCCAGAATTAAAGTACTTTTTACCAAATAATGTGTTATAACCAAAAAAGGTATTACCAGTTATCTTCGATGTTGGAATTACACTGAAATACCCATCATTCTTAGCTGACTCATCAGAATTAGCGTTTGGAATGTTCTCCGCCCGTGTAATCAATTCAGCTATCTTTACACTCCATGTTTTGTTTGTTGTATTGTCAGAAATTAAAATTTCATCGCTCGAAAATTGAAAATATGTTCCAGATGGAGCAATAATTGAAGCTGAAAAATGAAAATTCTTAAATCTCTCATTTTTTGCTGAACTCGAGCTAGATACTTCGAGTTCAACACCTTCACTAAGCGATATTGATATTTTATCCGAAGGGCCAGAACCTCCGCAGCCACTACTGTGTGTAACTCCTTCGCTATATATTGGCTTATAGTAATCTCTAACTACAGGCGCACACGAGACAGATATTATTGAAAGAGAAATTATAAATACACCTTTTTTTAAAAGCATATATGGCGCAAAATTTCCTTTGAAATATAATACCTTAGTACGCATGCGCGTTAACCTCATTAGACCAGTAAAAGTGCATATAGTTAATCACTTGTAATAAAATAAATTTATCAGCATTTCAATAAATACACCATCACGAAAACGACATTAAAACGAGCCAGCGATATTTTAACTCTTCTTTTAGCTGCTCAAATTTATCGAGACACCCTCTGTTAAATTTTCTCCGAAAGCTAACTCGATTTTCTTCAACGCCCCTCTGCGACTTCGCGGGGGAGATGAACTTCTGAACCTCCGATGCAGGCTGTTAATCCCACAAGAGTTTTGCCAGCCCTATCATTCCTGTAAGAAATTTAACAGTGGGTGTCTAGATAAACTGTTATAAAGGGATGTCATGAGCTTTCAGGGTGCATAGTATCGCATATGAATACTCCTTATCTGGCAGAGCTTCCTGTCCCAAGCTTTTTAAAGCGGCATTACGAAGAGTTTCATTGTTTGTTCTATAACAAGCATTAATAGCCAAGATAAACTTCTCAATGCGTTCTTGTCTCTGCTCAATCAGCTCTGGTCGATTTAATCCTAAATCTGTTATGGTCAATTCCCCACGCTCAGACCCATTCTTCGGGAACAGAACCCAGCCATGAAATACAATATGCGCTTCAGGATTTTCAGCATACGGGTCTATATACGGTGTATCTGCAATGTATTTATCGTGTTTATGTCCATTACAGATTTCGCAGGAATAGCCAAGATTCGACCAGACAAATTCTAGTTCTGGGAATTTATCAGCAGCTTTAGGCTTAATATGTTCAATATGAGCATGGTCTACGTGCGATATTTTTGATTCACAGTACATGCATTTACCAGAGGCAGCATTTCTCAATGCCTCCTTGTTGTTGGCGTGCTTATAATTCCCTTTTTCTAGTGCTCGTGGATTTGGACAATCAGGGCGTGTCAATTTGATCATTTCCAATCCTTCGATAATTTCAAAAGCGCGTCTGGGAAGTAGTCAGAAAGTCCTGCTTGGAATAGCTCATCCCTAAGACTCGCAAATTGAGCCTCAGGATTTTGAATATTTCTGTATTTTGAAAGAATTTTATCTAGTTCACTTTCTGCCCATATTGGCATTGTTACTGGAACGCCAAGCACACTGTTGAGAATGTGTGATGCAGTTTTAGCCTTGTTAACCATATCAAGCTCTTGGCTAACAACCCTATTTGACTCATTATATGAAAATGCATAAACGCTAGATTCTTTGACTGATCCAACGACAAGGGGACTATGAGTTGAAACTATGAATTGCGTGTTAGGAAATGCAGCTACAAGATCCGGAAGAATTCTTCGTTGCATTGATGGGTGAAGATGATTTTCAATTTCGTCAATTAGAACCACAAGCCCACCATCTTCCGAGCGCTCACAGTTATATATCTGCCACGACAAATCTATTAATGCACTAACTCCACCAGAAACGGCATCTAGCATGAAGTCACCGGATTCCGTCTCAAGAATAATTTCATAAGAACGAACAGCAACTTTTTTAAACCCTAAACTTTCTGGTAAAACTTTCTTTAGAACCAATTCGAAACCTAAAAAGTATTCACGCATTTCTTGGTCAGGAGTAATAAACTCGTTTCCAGAGCCGCTAATAGCCCAACTCAAAAGTGTTTCTTTTATGTAATAGTTTGACGATTGGGAATGCCCATTGTTATATCGTTGCAATGAGCTTTGCATTACCAAGTTGTAAGCCTCATCTTTTGTTCGCTTCCGCGTTGAAATGTGCGGAACTTGTTGGTAAAAGTACACAGGCCTGTGAGACGGAATATTGATACCCTTTAAATGCTGTGGGTTTGGAATTTGAAGATGGTATTGTGGGCCATCTTGTCGAGGAATCTGTAGCTCAGAACTGCCTTTATCATATTGAATTTCACCAATTTTTATGAGGTGCTCTGATTTCCGCCAAAAAATCTTGGGTATCCAACTAAATATTCCCGTGTCATCGTTCTTGGTCGGTGTAAATAGTTCAAGTCGATTCCATCCGAAGTGTCTGCTTAGGACTCCAAGAACCGTCGTTTTTCCAGAACCATTGGCTCCTGTTAGAATTGTCACCGAAGGATGAAATGTAATATTGATGCTCTCAAACTGCTTCCATGATCCGATTGAGATCGATTTGAATTTCATTTTTACTCCATTATTTTTTGTTCAATCTTGAACGGTATATTAAACAAAAAATTCCAATCACTCATTTTAAATAAAAAACATAATGTACTTTTGATTTGTCTTCAATCAACTCTTGCGAAAAGCGCTTATTTATGAGAGTTGGAGAGTTTCTTTAGACACCCACTATTGAATTCTGCTGTGAAACAACAAAATTGGAGCATATAGGGCTAAAAGAATACTCTGTGGTTAATTGGATTAAGCACTGACATGGAAGTGACCGTCCGTGACATGGATGTCACGGTCGAGCATACAGGGACGTACTTGCTGCGTGTCACTGAAATGACTGTGCTTAATCATTACACGCGTACACCAATGATTTAGCTCTTTTATATCGCACTACCTCTGTTCAGCAGATTCAATCAACGCCAATTTCTGAGCACGACCCAGTTTCTTAACCGCAATCTCACGCTTTAGAGCATCGCTGCGGGTGCCGACTTGTTCTTGATACATTAGCGTTAATGGCCCTTTGCCGCGCAGATATTTTGCCGCCTTGGGGCCATTGGATTGATGCTCATTAAAACGCCGCGTCACATCTGTAGTAATACCAGTATACAAGTGGCCATTGGCGCAGCGGATGAGATATAGATACCACATCGAGACTTGTTCTATCTCTGACGTCGCTCCTTGCTCCGAAGTAACAGCTTGCTCAGCTCCTAGCGCTTCTGGCTTGCTCGAAAGCAGAGCTTGGTTAACAGCAGGCGCTTGGCTAGCCCCTTGCGAGGGGCTAGCCGAGGGATGTGAATTTGAAGACTTAACGACTAAATCGGTCACCCGTTGGCGCCTACTTAGTCATGCCGAGCAGGCTTAAGAAGAAGGCATATTCTTGGGCGGTGTCTTGATACTGGCGGTAACGGCCACTCTTGCCGCCGTGGCCAGCATCCATATCGACGTTGAATAACAACACCTTATCGTCCAGTTTGTACCATTTATTTTGCACTTCACGCAGTTTCGCCACCCATTTGGCGGGCTCGAAATACTGCACCTGTGAATCATGTAAACCTGTGGTGACTAACAGATGGGGGTACTCATGGTCGGCGACATTGTCGTAGGGCGAGTAACTCAACATATAGTCGAAATAGGTCTTCTCGTTTGGATTACCCCACTCGTCATACTCATTGGTGGTGAGCGGAATCGACTCATCGAGCATGGTCGTGACCACATCCACAAAGGGCACATGGGCCGCGATGGCAAAGTATTTATCTGGCGCCATATTGGCAATCGCGCCCATTAACAGCCCGCCTGCACTGCCGCCCGAGGCCACCACTTTATTCTTGTCGCCATAACCTTGCTCGGTTAAGGCCGTGGTGACATCGATAAAGTCATTAAAAGTATTGTTTTTATTCAGTAACTTGCCCGCATCGTACCAAGGGCGGCCTAACATTTCGCTGCCGCGCACATGGGCGATGGCATATACAAAGCCGCGGTCGAGCAGACTTATAACCGACGAAGAAAAGTCAGGCTCTACGGTATAACCATATGAACCATAACCATATTGGTACAGAGGGTTAGTGCCGTCTTTCTTGAACTTATCCTTACGATACACCAAAGAAACCGGCACCTTAGCGCCATCGCGGGCGGTGACAAATAAACGTTCGGCGCGGTACTGACTAGCATCGAAACCGCCGAGCACTTGTTCCTGCTTAAGCAGATCGCGTCTATCTGGATTGCTTAAGTGGTACTCATAAATCGCCTCAGGCGTGGTCAGGCTCGAGTAGAAAATCCGTAACTTGTCGCTATCTTGCTGGGCGTTTACATCTAAGCCGAGCACATAGGCGGGTTCGTCGAAACTCAGCTCGAAGGGCTTTTGACCATTGAATGGCATCACTTTAATGCGCGTCAGGCCATTCTCACGGGTTTGAATAATCAGATGATCCTTCAGCACTAATTTGTCTTCAATCCGCGCATTGGGATTATGGGCAACCACCTCCTGCCATTTGGATTTATCGGCGGCTTCTTTTACCGCCACTTTCATTAAGCGGAAGTTAGTCGCCTGCCAGTTGGTCAGAATGTAATAACTGTCGCCCAGTTTAGAGATGCTGTATTCGTGACCTTCTTCCCGAGGTAATACTGGCTTAAACAGACTTAAAGCATCATTGGCATCCAGCACAGACACTTCACTGGTGGTGGTGTTCTCGTGGAATAGCACAATTTGCGATTCATCTAAGGTTTTGCCAAGGGCAATATAAAACGAGTCATCCTGCTCCTCATACACCAACACATCGCTCGATTGTGGCGTGCCCAACTCGTGGCGGTACACTTGATAGCCCAGCAGGGTTTGCAGATCTTTGGCGATATAAAACACATGGCGATTATCGTTAGCCCAAACCACTCGGCCTTCAGTATTTTCAAGCACATCGGTGATCATGTCGCCCGAGGCTAAGTCTTTAAAATAGATCTGATAAACCCTGCGACTTAACAGATCCTCACCAAAGGCCAACATGGTTTCATCCGGACTGACACTGGCACCGCCTAAGCCATAAAACTCATGGCCCTTAGCGCGCTCGTTCACGTCCAACATCACTTGCTCAACGCCATCGGCCCCCTTACGGCTGATCAGTGGATATTCGCTACCCTCTTGATACCTGTGGTAATAACTGTGCTGATGCCATTGGTATGGCACGCTGGACTCATCGGCAACCAGACGCTCGGTCAACTCTTTAAAAAGTCCATCCTGCAGCGGTTTGAGCGGTTTGAAATAGGCCTCTGTATAACGATTCTCAGCGTTAAGGTGAGCTAACACTTTAGGATCTTGGCGCTTATCGTCACGCATCCAATAATAATCATCGGTACGAGTCACGCCATGCAAAGTCATCACATGGGGAATTTTTTCCGCAACGGGGGCGGGAACTTGCCCTTTTTGAGCCGAACAACCGGATAACAGCATGGTGATTCCTAAAGTTAACAACAGAGAGCGCATTTATACGTCCTTGTGACGTCCATAATGACCATCGCACAGGACGATGGCGGTCAATTAGCTTATATGTTCAATATGATAGTGGGCTGGTGTGCCCTAGCGCAAACATTGAACATACTCAGCCGCCATTCTATTGCCATTCGATGCAAATAAGCGCAACATAACCGCGTTTTTAGGCCTAAACAGCCTTAAAACAAATTCTCAGGGCGGGGTGAAACTCCCCACCGGCGGTAAATTGGTACTGGCTAAGTGATGATATTACCGAGCCTTATCAAAAGCCCGCGAGCGCCCGAAAACACTTTCGGGGTCAGCAGATCTGGTGACTTAGGTTTTCTCGCCATGGTTAACGCCTAACGAGATCAGCCCTAATATTCCAGAGCCGACGGTAATGGACTGTGTGCTTTTATGGCAACAGTGCTGAGTCCGGATGGAAGAGAATGTAAGACAACACTAGGATGCAGGCACTATTAGCTTAAACTTTGCCATCATCCAAAATGTTAGCCTCATATTTTGCAATAACCTGACTTAGGTCATTGAGCTTAAAATGGGTATATTGCTACAGCTTAATCCTCTTCGTGGTAACGGCTGTATTTCTGCACGCCCTGATTCTGGATATTCCAATGTCGTATTTTTGAAGGATATTAACCATGAATCAGTCTTTACTTGCTCCTTTTGGTACTGCTATCGAACGCGTTGAAGCGGGTCTAAATGCCCTACGTCAAGGCCAAGGTGTATTGGTCGTCGATGACGAAGATAGGGAAAACGAAGGCGATTTAATTTTTGCCGCCGAGACACTGACCAATGCCCAAATGGCCATGCTCATTCGCGAATGTAGCGGTATCGTTTGTCTGTGTTTACCGGACGAAAAAGTCAAAGCCCTCGAACTGCCGCCCATGGTTGAGCACAACTCGAGCCAATATGGCACGGCGTTTACCGTGAGTATTGAAGCCAAAGTAGGCGTGACCACAGGTGTTTCAGCCGCCGACCGTGTGACGACAATTAAAACCGCGATTGCCGCTAATGCTAAACCCAGCGATTTAGCACGCCCTGGACATGTATATCCACTTCGCGCCCAACCGGGTGGCGTATTAACCCGTCGCGGCCATACCGAAGGGACTATCGATCTGATGCAACTGGCGGGCTTAACACCCGCAGGAGTGTTATGTGAAGTCACTAATCCCGATGGCACTATGGCGCGTTTACCCGAGATCATCGCCTTTGGTACCCAGCACAATATGCCAGTGCTGACGATCGAAGATATTGTTATTTATCGTAAAGCATTACTGGCGAAGGTAGGCTAACCCCCATAGCCCGATAAGAGGCAACGCTATACGCCCGTTATCCCCAAAGACGCTTGCAACCGCAGCGTCTTTTTTTATATTGCTTCGCCACCTAATTCGCAAAGGGCTCGCTGAGCAATATGCCGCTCCATATCACAGACAAGTGATCACTTTGTTTGATAGGTGAATAATACATAAACAAAAAGAATATCTTAGATACATATATAACAAACCGCTTAATTTCGTGACCTAGATTAGATATCCATAAACTAGGGGTCGCGGCACTTCTCTGTCTATGTTAAATATCCATAGCCAGTGTCTGGTCTTTTACCACTCAATACTGCATCAAGGCGAATGCCTTGATTTTTTATGTCTCCCGCCAGGCAAATGGAGTAGGAGTAAGTTTGCATGCCATCCACGCTACATCACCTCAGTCTGAAGCAGAAGCTCATTCTGTTTTCACTATTGCCATTGCTGATGATGAGCTTGTTTGTGCTTACACGTATGTATGTTCTTGCAAAGGAATACCACGCTGCGGCTCACAATCATCTGGCGATACAAACAACGGCACAAATTACTGAACTCCTCTATCAACTACATAACGAATACAGCCTAAGTTTCCAACCTCATCAAACGGCAAAATATCAAGATCAGACAGGGTTACTGCAGCAGCAACAGAGCACGACTAAGGCATTGGATGAGTTACTCAATGGGCCGTCTCTCATCGGCTTAATTGCCACCTTAGACAGTGACAGACTGGGGGCGACACAGTTGCAGGAACGGCTCGATGCACTACGGCTTTCGAGCCATAGACTCATATCGGCCCGTCTGGATGTGTTGAAACAATCTCCCCACGTTTTCATCAACTTATACAATCAACTTAGTGCCCAGCTATTGCAGCTGATCCAACTGCTACAACTGCAAACCAACGACATTAGCCAGTCCCGTGCCTATGCCGATTTATTAAGTCTACTTATGGTGCAGGAGCTTGCTGTCAAAGAACGCAGCGCCATTAATCGTATGCTTTTATCAAGCTCATTAAGCATCAATGATTATCGGAGCATAAGTACGATAATGTACGAATATGGCCAAGCCATTTTGCACGCGAGTAATGCCTCCATTTCAGATAAGCAATCACTTATCCGCCAAATACAAGCTTCACCAGAAAACCTACGAATACTCAATATCAGCCAACAGATTGAACAGCAGTTCCGTGTCAGCACTTTAGTGCAAAACATCAATGCCCATTTAGGCTTTGGCGGTTTGATCGATAGTTATCAGGACTATTTGCTCAGGGGCGATGCCACCTCACTGGATAAATTCAATCGGGCACTGACTGTTATCCAACTGAATCTCGACGAGCTAAATCATGAGATCCGCAATCAGCCAAGCTTGATACCCACAGTGAATGTTATCGAAGACAGCATTGACCAATACCAATTTTGCATGTCTAAGCTACAACAAATGCAGCACCAAAAACTGTCCCACGAAGAGATCACCGCCCTCGCCCATGTGAATGATACAGAGCTGAGTGGGGCGATAGAAAAACTCTTGATGCCACCCCATCCTGTGAGCAGTAAAGATTGGTGGTCGCTGACAACGGATCGCATCAATGAACTGCATGTCATCAGTAATGAGATCACTGAGTCTATGGCGCTGCAGAGCGAAACCCAGCAGAACAACGCCCTGACGCTTCTCGGCTTATACCTATTTTCCGTCTTTTTTACCGCCACCATCACACTCTGGCTGGGACGTAAGATCATTCGCAGCTTTATCGACAAAATCACTAAAATTGCCAACGACATGCAGCAGATGGCGGCCGATCCTCAGCTCAATATCAATATCAATGTTTCAGGTTCGGATGAACTCGGCCGCATGGCCCGTGCCATGAACCTGATGATTAGCGAGCGCCAAAAGGCTAACCATGCGCTAAATCGCGCCGCTGCCGTATTCAATTATTCCGCCGAAGGCATCATGGTGACGGATGCGGATAACCATATCGAACTGGTCAATCCCGCATTTAGCCAGATCACTGGCTACACTCTAGAAGAAGTTAAGGGCCGGAGCCCATCGATTTTAAGTTCGAAACGCCACCCCACTCACTACTACACCGCCATGTGGGAAGCGCTACAGAAAGAAGGTAAATGGGAAGGCGAGATCTGGAATAAACGCAAAGATGGCCAAGTGTATCCCGAGTATCTGGCTATTACCGTGGTGCGAAATGAACAGGGCGAAATAATCCAACATATTGGTTTATTTATGGATATCAGTAAGCGTAAGCAATATGAGCAGGATCTCTGGTATCAAGCAAACTTCGACGCGCTGACGGGGTTGCCTAACCGCAAACTATTTAATGAACGCCTACAGCACGAAATCCATGTTGCACAACACGATTCACGTAAGCTGGCAATCCTACTGATCGACTTAGATCAATTTAAGTACATTAATGATGTACAGGGCCATGCCACCGGCGATCTGTTACTGCAAGATGTGGCAAAACGCCTAGAAGGGATCATAGGTAAAACCGATTTTATCGCCCGCATCGGTGGGGACGAGTTTGTCCTCATATTGCCACGCCTAACGAACGAACTCGCCATCGAGCATATGGCAACTCGCATCATTGAAACCCTATCCACACCTTTTATCCTGAACGAACGGGAGATCCAGATCTCCACCAGCTTCGGTATTGGCGTGTATCCCGAAGATGGCCTCGACGTGAGTTCCCTCACCCGCAATACCGAAATGGCCATGTACCAAGCCAAAGATGCCGGACGAAACACCTTCAAATACTTTACCGCAGGTATGAATCAAACCATGTATGCTCGCATGGAACTGGAACAACGCCTGCGACGCGCCGTAGCGCAAAATGAATTTACCCTGCATTATCAACCCATAGTCGAGATGAAAACGGGCCAAGTGTGTAGTGTTGAGGCGCTTATCCGTTGGCAAGATCCTGATTTTGGCCTGATACCGCCGGATCAGTTTATCACTATCGCCGAAGAGACAGGGCTGATCGAACCTATGGGTGAATGGGTGCTCAATCAAGCGATGCACGACCTAAGGCAGTGGCAAAAAAGCGGCTTAAATATCAATGTCGCCATTAATGTTTCCAGTCGTCAATGTATCAATACCCGCGGCATGGGCTTCGAGCAAGTGCTGCAGGAATGCTTTAATCGCCACCATGTGAACCCGCGCAATGTGCATATTGAGATCACCGAAAGCATGTTGATGGGGGATGCAAGCCACTGCTTAAGTACCCTAGAAGCCATTCGCCATTTAGGCTCGCAAATCTATATCGATGATTTTGGTACTGGTTATTCCTCATTGAGTTATTTGAAAAAATTCCCTATCTCAGTGATCAAAATCGATCGTAGTTTTGTGGAAAATGCCTTAGATAACTGCCCTAACGCCAATCTGGTGAAAGCCATTGTAATGATGGGCCAAAGCCTTGAAATGGAACTCGTTGCCGAAGGCATAGAAACCGAGGCCCAATGGCATTTTCTGCAGGGATTAGGCTGCCATTTCGCCCAAGGCTATTTAATCTCGAAACCGCTGCCATTCGATGAGGTGACACCGTTACTCAAGGTAAAACTGCCCTTGTTTCTGCGCGAAAATCAACAAGATGAATGTGTAAACAGCTGATTTAATTGTAAAAGATGATGATAACATGCAGCCAGCCCTCAGCGGTTAGGCTGCTTGCCCTTGAAGAATTGTCACGAGATAAGCCCCATACAATACCAGCAACAAAACACCTCGCCTGCGTTCAATGGCACCTGTGCGTGTAGGGTAAGTGCACACCACGGCCATAAAACCGAACATCAATGTCATTGCGACTTCACGCCATGCAACTGTTATGGGATGAATGATGGCCGCGATTGCGATAACCAAAATTCCATTGAGGATATTGCTGCCAAGGATGGTTCCCAAGCCAATCTCGTCATGTCCGCGCAGCTTGGCAACGACAGTTGTCGCTAGCTCCGGTACGGATGTGCCCACCGCCACAATAGTGGCCCCGAT
The DNA here is from genome assembly GCF_000217915.1 of Shewanella sp. HN-41. Classification (GTDB taxonomy): domain Bacteria; phylum Pseudomonadota; class Gammaproteobacteria; order Enterobacterales; family Shewanellaceae; genus Shewanella. Next base: position 186,192 of record NZ_AFOZ01000046.1, read on the forward strand.
AATAAATTCATCGAGACTAAAGGCAATCGCAATGCCTTTTGCGCCAGCAACAATGAGGTTACCGGCAGCAATAAGAAAGCCAAGGCCAATTGCGCACGAAAGAACAACCAGCCATCCCCTATGTTCCCCAAGAACCTCTCCCGCAGCGCTTCGTTGCTTTCGGACCTCGACAATGGTCGTGACCAACCAAGCGAGGAACATACTTAACAGCAAAAAACCATCGATTCTGGAAAGCACGCCATCAAGAAATAGCACACCCGTAATGACGGGGATCAACAACGCCACAGGAAAATCCCGCTTTACACTGTCACGGGGGCTTTGGATACCAGAAATGACCAGCGTAAGGGCAAGAATGAATGCCACGTTGACCACGTTACTTCCGAGGGCATCTCCAAGTGCAATTTGGGGTGTCCCAGCCAGAGCGGCATTGATTGAGACCGACAACTCAGGGCTTGAGGTGGCGAATGCGGCAACGGTTACCCCGATAATACCAGGTGAAATTCGCGCCCAATGGGCGAGGCCAACCGTGCCGCGCACAAACAGCTCCCCACCGATGGCGGCGCACACAAGGCCCAAAATCAAAACAGTGTAATGGTTCATTGCAACTCGAGTAGTGTTAGCAGCTCTTCAAGTTTTGCATAAACTTCTGTTTGTTGGTTCAAAATAGCAAATAGCGAACCCAAAAAAAGCAGCCTAGGCTGCTTCTTATCGGATAAGAGAGAGACTAAGCCTGCGGCTGACTTTGGCCATTCATAATGCTTTCGCCACCTTTAGAGGCTAACTTAGCTAAATCTTTATCAATAAAGAACAACGCCTTACCGTCCTCACCCACTAAACGGATCTTATCGACTATGGACTTAAACAGCTTTTCTTCTTCGTGCTGCTCGGCCACATACCATTGTAGGAAGTTGAAGGTGGAATAATCTTGATTAGAAAATGCGGCATGGGCCAACGCGTTGATTTGGCGAGTGATTAGTTGCTCATGCTCATAGGTCAACTCGAACAAGGCGAGTAAGGATGAAAACTGTGACTGTGGAGCCTCAATTGCGCCTAATAACGGCAAACCACCGGTTTCGCTCACATAAGTAAACAGGCGGCGCATATGGCCCATTTCTTCGTCCGCATGCTCACGCATAAACTTAGCTGCGCCTTCAAACCCTTGATCTTCACACCATGCGCTCATTTGCAGGTATAAATTAGAGGAGAAGAACTCCATATTAATTTGCTCATTCAACTTTTCGATCATGGCTGCTGACAGCATAGTAAACCCTCTTTGGCATTCGAACTGAAATCTTGATCCATTGTCATTAAGGGGGGCAAGAAAAGCAATAAAATTTACCTTTGGAAATTTAGCTAACTTAATGATTATTTGATAAAAACGATTTTCATTTGTTCATCGACTCGCGTTTAAGTTTGCGATTTTATGTTAAGGCAATTCAGCATAACGCTCCCGCTTTCTTAAACTCTGGCAGCAAAAAACGGATTGCCCATCACAGAAACTCGCATGCAGATCATGGCCATCGCCGATCACCGTGGCATAATAAGCCCAATGTTGCTATACAACTCACCGCATATAAGGAAGACCCGATGTCCGTAAAAGCCGATCCTTGTTCGCAACCTAGCCTAATGCATCCCGATCAAGCTATTCCCCTCTTGCTCGAACAAGTTAGCCCAATTTCAGACACCGAAGTTGTATTATTACCCCATGCCTTAGGTCGAGTGCTCGCCGAAAACTTGGCTTCCTGCATCGATCTGCCCCCCTTCGATAACTCATCAATGGACGGTTATGCTTTCCGTTTTGCTGACTTACAGCATCAGACAGAGCAAACGGCTTTACGCCTTATCGGCAGTTCCTTCGCCGGGCATGGGTTCGCAGGTGCCGCCCAAGCGAATACCTGCATACGGATCATGACGGGGGCCCCCGTTCCTGCGGGTTATGACACAGTGCAGATGCAAGAAGAGACCCAAGTTCAAGGTGAATTCATTCTTATCAATCACCCCAAGGGCAAAGGCGCCAATGTGCGTTGCCGTGGTGAAGAACTCACCCAGGGCACTCAAGTCCTCAATGCGGGGATCCAAATCGGTGCCGCCGAACTGGGTGTATTAGCCACCATAGGCGTTAGCCAAGTCAGGGTTTACCGCCAGCTTAAAGTTGCCTTTTTCTCTACCGGGGATGAACTACGCCCAGTCGGCAGCGAATTAGCGCCGGGGCAAATTTATGATTCTAACCGCTATTCAATCCAAGGCTTACTCAGCCGCGCCAATGTAGAGTGGTTGGATTTAGGGGTAGTTATCGACGATCCCGAGGCGATTCGCCAAGCGTTTCGCCAAGCCGCCAGCCAGTCAGATTTAGTGTTAACTTCGGGCGGTGTTTCGGTAGGCGAAGCGGATTTTACTAAGCAGATTCTCGATGAAGAAGGCCAAATTACCTTCTGGAAGCTCGCCATTAAACCGGGTAAACCCTTCGCCATGGGACGGATTGGCAAGGCGATATTCTGCGGCTTACCGGGTAACCCCGTCTCTTCCATGGTGACTTTTTATAAACTTGTTTGGCCAATATTGAATAAGATGCAGGGATTGACCCCTAAAGCGCCACTCATGCTGCCCGCCATCCTAACTACGCCAGTGCGTAAACAGCCCGGTCGAGTCGAGTATCAGCGCGGCATTTTATCCCGCAATTCACAGGGCGAATTGGAAGTAGCCATCACAGGTAGCCAAGGCTCGGGCATGTTGACCTCTATGAGCCTAGCAAACTGTTTTGTGTTGTTGGAGCAGTTCCAGGGTGACACGCTGGCTGGCACAAAAGTCACGGTTGAACCCTTTAACAGCGTACTCTGCTAAGGCCTCTTTATGAATGAACAACCTGATATTCTCAGCGACAGCGAGCTCACCCGCTACAGCCGCCAGATATCCATCAAGGCGATGGATATCGACGGCCAAGAGCGCTTAAAACTCGCCAAAGTGTTGATGATAGGTGCAGGTGGCTTAGGCTGCGCGGCGGGGCAATATCTGACGGTGGCAGGCATTGGCGAGTTAACTTTAGTGGATTTCGATACGGTCGAACTCTCTAATTTGCAGCGCCAAGTGCTGCATCAGGATGCCACTATCGGCCAAGCTAAGGTCGAGTCGGCCAAACTGAGCCTTAATCGGCTCAATCCTCACGTAAAAATCAATACGATCAATGCGGTACTCGATGACCATGAGATCGATACCTTAGTCGCCAGCCACAGCATCGTGGTCGATTGCACCGATAATGTCAGTGTGCGTGAGCAATTAAACCAGAGCTGTTTTAGGCACAAGATCCCGCTAGTCTCGGCCGCTGCAATTCGCATGGAAGGCATGATCACCGTCTTCGACTATCAAGCGCAAACACCTTGTTATCATTGCTTTAGTTCACTCTTTGGCGAACAGCAACTCAGCTGCGTCGAGTCCGGCATCCTCGCCCCAGTGGTCGGCATGGTCGGCTGCTTGCAAGCCGTCGAGGCCATTAAAGTCATCACGGGAATGGGAAAAACGCTCGCCGGACGGATTTTGATGATCGATGCCATGACCATGGAATTTCGTGAAATGAAACTCCCCAAACAACCCCACTGCAAGATCTGTAGTCAGTAACAAGGTATACTCGGCACGCTTTCAATAATTAAGGATATAAAAATCAAATGGATTCTGAAAACAGCGTATTCGACCGCCGCACCACCAATGACACTCTCATAGGGGCGGGACTTTATAACTTAGTGATTGGCTTAACCCTTGTTTGGGGTTTTGCCGTCAACTATATAATGGTCAGCCATATCGACCCAGAAGCGATTGCCAGCGTTAACCCGTGGATTTTCTTTATAGGTTACTTCGCCTCCTGTTTCTTTGGGATTTACCTATTTCAACGTTCCAACAATCCCGTGATCAGCTTCATTGGCTACAACTTTGTGGTGGTGCCCTTCGGCTTAATCATCAATATGGTCGTCAGCCAGTACGATCCAGAGCTGGTCACCGAGGCAATTAGGATAACCGGCCTAGTCACTATCGCCATGATGTGTTTGGGGACGCTGTTTCCGGCTTTCTTCCAGAAAATCGCTGGGGTGCTGACTATCGCATTGTTACTAGTGATAGTCGTAGAACTGATTGAAATATTTATCTTTAATACCCACCATGGCATTTTGGATTGGATAGTCGTGCTCATTTTCTGCGGTTATATTGGCTACGATTGGGGCCGCGCGAATCAAATCCCTAAGACGGTCGATAATGCCGTCGACAGCGCCGCCGCTTTGTATATGGATATCATCAACCTATTTCTGCGTATCTTGCGGATTTTAGGACGCAAATAAGTCACTCAACGACAAGGAAAACTGCATGAAATTAACATCACCATTGTTAATCGGCCTGGTCATTTGCGGCAGCTTAGTCGGCTGCGGCGAAAAAACCGAGCCAGTAACGCAGGCTCCCGCCGAAGTAAAAACAGAAACCAAAGCAGGTACTAAAGTTCAAATCGCCAACCCTGCCGCCGAATACTGCGTCTCACTGGGCGGCACCTCGGAAATCCAAAAGACAGCTGAAGGTGAGCTTGGCATTTGTACTTTGCCAAGCGGTGAAAAAATTGATGAGTGGGCGCTGTTTCGCCGCGACCATCCGCAGGAAAAAGCGCAGTAATGGGATATTGCTTCAAACCCACAGGCGCGTTAAGCGCCTTTTTATTTTGTCGCGCTTAGGATCTCATCGCGCCACTGCTGACGCTTAGCCTGTGAATGGAAACTCCACGCGAGCACCCGAGTGATTTTATTGCCCTGCTGCATCTCAATGGTTTTTACTGTGTCGACCCTAAGCTTTGTCAACGCCTGATAACAGGGTTTTAGGTTTTCCTTTTTCGACACTAAGCTAGTAAACCACATACACTGCTCGGCAAACCCTTGGCTCTCGCGGATCATAGTCGCCAAAAATTGCTGTTCACCACCTTGGCACCAAAGTTCCGCCGCCTGACCACCGAAATTCAGCTTCGCACTTGCAAGCTGCGCCTTTCCCCCTCGGTTTGCAGCAAGATTGCGCACCTTACGCAAAGACCCCTCGCTGGCCTCGGCAAGCGATGCGTGAAAAGGAGGATTGCACAGGGTAAGCTCGAAGCGATCATCGGCCTCTATAATTCCCTTAAACACGGCCTTTTCATTCGGTTGTAATCTTAAACTTAATCGCCCTTGCAGCACTGGGTTACGCTCGATAATGCCCTGCACATTGGCGAGTGAATGGGCATTGATATCCGAGGCAACAAACTGCCAACCGTACACTTGGCTGCCCAATATGGGATAGATGCCGTTTGCGCCGGTGCCTATATCTAATACCCTAGCGTTATCCAGAGCCCATGACTTATCACCTTCGACCAAAAGGTCTGCCAAGTAATGCAAATAATCGACTCGACCGGGTATGGGCGGGCAAAGCGCTCCCTTAGGAATATCCCAAGATCCAATCCCATAGTGATGTTTTAGGAGTGCGGCATTGAGCGTCTTCACCGCCAAGGGATCGGCAAAATCTATCGATAAAGCACCGTAGGGCGTTGGACGAACAAAGGTTTTGAGTTGGGGAAATGCACTGGTTAGCGCCAAAAAATCATAGCCATTAAGGTGAATATTGCGCGGGTGCAGGGCTTTCTGTAACGGCTTGTCACCCCGAGAGCTGGCATTGGGTTTAAGGGTGGATTTCACGGCAGGTTTTGACATAGGGGCTCTGGTCGCGCAGCGGGCCAACATGTGTCGGCCCCTGGAAATAGTAGTGCAAATTAATCGTACAGATAAGAGGTAAAGAGTAGATTTACGATCAAAGGTTTACCCGCTTCTTTGGTGATGAGATTATTGACCATATCGAAACACTCGCGTCGAATTTCTTCACGACCAGTGAGTGATTTAATCTTTTCTTCCGATTGATTGCCCAATACCTCAATGATCGCGGCACGCAGTAGTGGATCATGGCGTTCAATAATGATGAGATCATCGGGATCCTTCACCATTAATTCGACACTGATCTTCACAAAGCCAAGTTTTTTACGGTTCGAAATATAGTTAGTCACGATCTCAGGCTCGAAGCCGTAATAAGCATATTCGCTCTGTGTTGCGGGCGGCGCTTCTTTTTCGTCGGCCGCATAAGCATTAAAGGCTAAATTGAGCAAAATCAGGCAGGCTGATAATATTTTTTTCATAGCGGCTTACGGCTCCCTAAAAACAATAATGGTCGATGGAAGAAACTTCCCAATCTATCTGGTAGACTGCCGACGTTTGCTTATATTGTAACGAGTATTTAATGAATGTGACCAGCTTAAGCTTTCCCTATGGCGAATCTATTCAATGGTTTTGTGCCGATAACGCCAAGAATCTTCCCTCTTCTCCCCTTAAAGAATGGTTACTGGCACCGGGAAGCCTGACACAAAAGCTCAAGGGCTGTTGCGATAAGTTCGAAGTCAACATCCTAGGTGAAGGCCAATGCACCCCGCTCGAAGGGGAATATCCCAAGCAAAACGCCGTTTGGGTGCGAGAAGTGTTACTCTGCCTCGACTCTGTGCCTTGGGTATTTGCTAGAACCTTGATCCCACAATCTTTATTATCGACTCGCCAAGCCGATTTTTTAGGTCTAGGAACACGTCCACTAGGCGAATTGTTGTTTAGCCAAGACAGTTTTGTGCCAGGTCGCATCGAAATCGCCCGCTTTACCACGGATAGTCGCCTCGCCCAGCTTGCTCAGAGTTTAGCGCAAAACGTCGAACACGAACTCTGGGGCCGACGCCGATATTTTCACCATAATGAGGAGGAAATGTTTGTCAGCGAAATGTTCCTCCCCGCCGCCGTACAAGCGATGGCTAGACTACAACCCTAGCCCCCTGAGTTAAAAACAAAAATGCCTCTATATAGAGGCATTTTTCATTAGCTTATCGGCGCTGGCAGCGCCACGCAAGACCACCGAGCAGCATAAGGCTCAGCCAGCTTAGACTGCCACCACCGCCACTTGAGGTTTCACTAGGTGTCGTTGGCTCAGACACGGTAACGCTTGAACTGCTGTTGGCAGTGGCATTTTGTGCATCAGTCACTGTGAGTGTGACAGTGTAAGTGCCAGCCTTGGCATAGGTGTGTGATGTCGCAGCTGCGGTACTTGTCGTGCCATCACCAAAGTTCCAAGCGTAACTGTAAGCCCCTTCGCCTCCTTCAGTGATAGCCCTCACAACCACAGTTTGCCCAGTTTGCGTCAGGCTAATCGTGGCAGTTAACGGGGTTAACGCAGGAGCAGCATTGGCATTTGCTAAACGGATCACCGCCGTGCTGTTGTTACTCACTTGGGATAACACTTCCATAGTCACCCCAAGCTTTTGTAACACCATCCCCGACTGAGGTTGTAGCGGTGCACTGTAATCTAAGCTGTCATCGAATAAGGTGACCGCAGTCAGGTGATTATCCTCAGCATAGGCGGTTTGCCTTACCGTGCTAAAGGCGGCGTCACGGATCTGCTCATCGGTTGAGCGAGTGCCTATCATATTTTGGTCGGCATCAATCAGCCCAATCAAGCTATGGCCGGCATGGCCCGACACATTATTATCGCTATAACTGAAATCCTCTAACCACAGGAGCACCCCAGGGTCAAAACCTTCGTACTTTAAGCCTGCGTCTACGCCATTGTGGCTGCGCAGCTGGATAAGGTAACGGGATGCGGCACCAGGACGAGTATTGGTGATACGGCTATAACCCGCTAGCGTGGCTTTGTTAGCGACCTCAGCATTATCAGCATAAAGCTCACTCGAACCTTGTTTAATGCTGATATTATCTATGGTGATCCCCGACTCAATTGCCGCCTCATCGGTCACATAAGTGATCTCTATAGTGACAGCCTTACCAGCATAACTCGATAAGTCATATTCCAAATTCACCCAAGCATCGCTGCCCACCGCTGTCGAAATAGTCGATGATTTATCGGTAATAATATGCTGGGCGCTGTTTATCAGGTTAGTCGCCTTAGTGTAGTTACCTGCAATCGCTACACCATTCACTTTTACCTGCATATAGTCGTAGTCGGTTTCAATTTCCCAACTCGCCTGCATGGAGAGCGTGAGTTTATCCGTTGTGGTCGGCAAATTAGTCGTAAAGCTCATGCTGTTATTCAGCATATTCCCTTGACCAGAATAGTACTGGTAGCTGCCCTGATAGGGAGCCTTAAAGGGAATGGGTGCGGCAGGTAATGGAATCGCGATCTGGTTAACAACCTCTTGATTAACCGCTTCATTTAGGGTGATTTCCATCCCAGCCTTAGGAATGCTTTCTAGGGCGATTTCACGCTCATTGAGCCATTTGCCTTTGTATCTTGTCTGTAGATAAGAACGAGCATAGGGACTAAATCCACTGGGTTGTGCACCGGGTATAGTCCCAGCCCAACTGCCACCGGACATTAATGACCAGAGACCCACTGGCGAGCCATCTTTATCTTCAGCATCAGAAGTATCGTACTCATCGGGTAGGCCTAGATCGTGGCCAAATTCATGGGTACAAACCCCCGTTGCCGCATCAATAGGTTGAATGGTGTAACCAAAGACTTTTTTGGCTGAACCCGGAATACTGTAACCCTGAGTGCTCTGGTCAACGTAATAACGATGCGACCAGATGGCGTTATCCCCTAATTTTCCGCCCCCGGCCTCTTCACCTATGCTGGAGTGGAAGATCATCACATGGTCGATAATGCCATCGGGTTCGCTGTAATTACCGTTACCGTTTAAATCATACGGATCTTCAACATCATAGCTTGCTAGCTCGACCGTTGACATATTAGCGGCGGCTTGGGATACCGCCTCTTTTACGAGTTCAGTCACTTGAGTGTCACTGCCAGTGTCAGGATCATTGGCACCATAGTATGCTGCATTTTGACTGGCGCTATACCAGCCCTTTACATCCCCAGTGAAGAAGAAACTCTTACCCGAAACCGCTTGATAATACTGATATCCAGACGTCAGTGTCTGTCCCTGTGGGCCTTCAAATCCCGTCGTTGAAAAGAGCAAACCTTTATAGTGTGCCGCGGGGTAACTGGAGTAATACATGGCGGTATCACTGGCAGTTAAGCCGTTGTTATTAAATTTTAAGTCTGGAAAATCAATCAACACAGTTAAAACTTTAACGGTTTTGGTCACATCGGCATCGGCCAACACACTTTGTGCAGGGGAACGCAGCATCTGGGATGATTGGGCTTTTTGCTGACGGGCACGTTCGGCTTCAACCTCGATTCGAGGTAACTTGGGTTGTGCAACCATGGCCCGCTGAATATAAGCCTGAACTGCGGCCTGCTTGGTGCTCTCACTCGCATCGGCAGACACTTCGCCCCGCTTAATCAGCCAATATAAAATACGATCTTTATTGATAACACCTGCATCCGCGGGTGTTTGCAGGGGTGCAGCCATACTGGCACCGCTGATCAATGCCAGCATTAATCCAAATGCCGTCATGGCCTTTGTTGTTTGCATCTTCAGTTTTCCTTCCATAACGACTTTTGCGCCTCACGCCAAACTACTTTAAGGCTAGTGCCCGTTGCTAATAAGACAAGTGCGCCTTTATATACGGCAAGATTGAGTTAATTCTTCCAGCCTAGACAGGAAGAGAAGCGTCAACATTATCAGCACCACATCTGAGTAACAACTTGATATATTATTTTACAGAGTTGATGTTATATTTTGTCAGCATCCATTCAGCTAACCGCCAATGGGCCACAGATTTTAGTTCTTCGGCCATAAAAAAACCGTATCAACGCTAAGTTAATACGGTTTTTTTAACTAAATAACTGATCCTAATTATGCTACATCGTAGGGTAACGCAGGCATGCCATTAACGCTTCTCTGGGGGCTTCTCTGGGGGCTTCTCTGGGGGCTTCTCTGGGGGCTTCTCCGCGCCAAGTGCATCCCTACACAAAAGCCAGTTCGCTCCATGGCTCACGTTCGCAGCGTATCACTGTGCGATGCTCACCATATAAAGTGATCTACCGTTCGAAACGGCTATTTAGGGGCATTTTAACCCGCGGTTTTCATGTAATTTGAAACGCCATCGAGGAACATTTGTACCGATATCATCACCAGTACCATACCCATTAGGCGTTCAACGGCGGTTAATCCCTTTTCACCCAACATGCGGGTAAAGAGCTTATAGAACATTAAGATAATCGCACTCGCTCCCCAGGCTGAGACTAAGGCTATGGTCCAGTCCCCCATACGGGAGCTGTCGGTGTGCGCCAGTAAAATCAGCGCCGCAAGAATCGATGGTCCCGCCATTAGCGGGATCGCCATAGGTACGATAAACGGCTCTTCACCTGCGGCCAAACCCACAACGCCGCCGGGTTGGGGGAAAATCATTCGAATGGCGATCAGAAACAGAATAATGCCGCCCGCAATACTCACGGATTCGGAACGAAGATTTAAGAAACTTAGAATAGCTTCACCCGCATAAAGGAAGGCAAGCATGATCACTAATGCAAAGAGTAACTCGCGGATCAGCACCCTACGGCGCTTTTTCGGATCGATATGCCGAAGAATCGCCGCAAAAATTGGCAAATTCCCGAGGGGATCCATGATCAGAAACAACATTACCGCTGCAGAAAATATATCCATTTAACTTTATCAACGCCTAAGCCAACATAAGCCCATATTGTATAACCTTTTCTCGCCGTAGATCTGAAAATTTATCCGCTAAATGACGAAAGTAAATAAAATGTCCCCTTCCAATTCGACATAAAAATGTCAGTTTGGTAAATTGCCGCCAAGTCGCTGCTCATTTGTGTTACAACTGGTATACTATGGCGTTTTTTCAGTAAATTTCCGTGGAATTCATGCTCTATCTTCTTGCTAGTTGTATTGCACTCTTAATCGGTCCATTGTTTTACCGCTACTTTTCATCGGGCAGCGGGCTACAGAAGGGGCTTGATGGCTTTATATTCGTCTCCTTAGGCGGATTAGTGCTGATCCATATTTTGCCGGAACTACTGGAACATGGCGGCCTGCTGGCGATCGTCTTTGTGGTACTGGGTTTATGGGGGCCGACGGCCAGCGAACGCTTATTCCATCGCTATTCTGAAATCACCCATAATCTCACGCTATCACTTGGGATTGGTGGACTATTACTGCATACCATCACCGATGGTGGAGCTATGGTGTTAGCGCAACAGGAGGGTAACTCTAGCCTACTCGCCCTTGGAGTGATTTTGCATCGTCTTCCCGTTGGTCTAGCCATTTGGTGGCTACTCAAACCCCAGGTCGGTACCCGTTGGGCAAGTTTAGTGCTCAGTGCCATGATGCTACTCACCAGCGTAGGTTACTTTGCGGGCGAACAACTATTATCGCAACTCAGCCTAGATAACACCGTCTATTTACAGGCCTTTGTCACTGGCTCGATTCTGCATGTAGTACTGCATCAACCCCACGGCCAACACGATACCGATAAGCAGGGTCAGTACGAATATCAGGCTGGCATTGGCAGCTTATTGGGAATTGGACTATTAATGGCACTGCTGTTGATGGATTCAGGTGGCCACGAGCATGCCCACCACGACCATAGCACAGAGCAGTTGATGACTTGGCTAATGACTATCGCCCCCGTACTCCTGCTCAGTTATGCCGTCGCCACGCTGCGTTTTAAATGGGGGTTAACGCCACAGGACAGCAGCCTGTTCCGTCGTTGGTTCCAACGCTTAGCAGGCCCAGAGGCGCTGGTTATCACCGGACTATTGCTCGGCCCTTGGCTGGCACTATTCCAGCTGCTGGTGATTTTTATCCTGAGTGCTTATTTGAGCCACACTCAGGTTGAAATCACAGATCCCCACACTAAATTACCAAGCCAAGCCCTGCGTTTTGGTTTTGCCCATTTAGTTGACCGCAGTGCGCCTTGGATTTTACTCAGCCTAGTGCTGGTCAATCTAATCGGCCATCCATCTGTCCCCTTAAGTAATCCAATGCTACAGGTCGTAGTGTTATTGTTAGTCTTTTTACCTATGCGTTTCTGTAACTTAGGTGCAGCAGTGCTCGCGCTAGCCCTCGCTTACAGCGGTTGGAGCCCACTGGCGATCATGCTGCCTTTGATAGCCGCACCGGTACTCAATATTGCCCAGCTAAAATTGATGACATGGGCACAGAGAGGCATTTTGCTGGCGATAATTGCTGTAGCTTTAATCGCTGCATTGCGTTTGCCTATGTGGTTCTCATTGATAACATTGCCGGAAACCATCAATCTAGTCGCATTACTCATGCTATCTGGACTCTTTGCCGCGAGTTTATTGCGCTTAGGCCCTCGGAAATTTTTACGCCGCCTGATGTTGGTAAAACCAGTCCCCCACCGCCATGAGCATTCCCATGGACATTCCCACGGCCATGAACACGCACACCCGTCATCGGCACAGGAACAGCAGGCTCACGCCGATAAACACAGCCACCACTAATGCTGTTCATTTGTGGGTAGACAGGCTAAGTTAATCCTATCGTTGGATTAATTTAGCCTATCATGTGCATACTCTTCGTCGCCCTTAATGCTCATCCTAAGTATCCCCTGATCATCTGCGCTAATCGCGATGAATTCCACCACAGGCCAACGGCGCCGGCGCATATTTGGCCGCCGGAGCAAAATATACTCGCGGGTAAGGATTTACAGGCGGGTGGCACTTGGTTCGGTGTGAATAAGCAAGGTCAAGTTGCGGGCGTAACCAACTTACGCATGCCACAGAAGCACCAAGAAGCCATACGCAGCCGCGGCGAACTTATCACTAAAGCATTGAGTTCAGGCTCGCTGATTTGCCCTAACTGGCTCGCCGAACATTGCGATGATTATCAACCCTTTAATATGGTTTTTGGCCAAGGCACCGATCTGTATTGTTTTAACAGCGTTAAGCGGGAGACAGGAAAATTAACCGATGGTTTCCATGCGATTAGCAATGGTGCCCTCGATGATATTTGGCCTAAAATGGCCAAGGGACAGCAGGCATTAGAAACCCTGATCAGACAGGCGAGCCACTTAGACGTGCAGGCACTTATTCAACTGATGCAGGACGACTCCCAGCCCCAAGATAGTGAGCTACCCAACACAGGTGTCGGGCTCGAATGGGAGCGGCGTTTAGCAGCAATTTATATTCGTCACCCCGACTACGGCACCCGCTCCACCAGTATTTTGCTCGAAGATGTATTGGGTACGATCCACTTTACCGAGGTAAGATACGATGGCAAAGGCAGACGGCTCGGGCAGCAGGATTTTCACTTTACCCTGCCAACAGCACGCGTTGAACCTAAGTGTTCGCAGCGCTGATCTGAGCCCATTAATCTGAGCTGTGATCCATAGTGATCACCCAGCGGTCATCAATCTTTTCCACCAAGAGGGTAAACACCCCCGTTGGTGCATCCTTTTGACGGTGTAAATCCCAACGCCCCACCACCATAGCCGCATAATTACTAAGCATCTTGATTTCCGCAATAGTGAACTTAAGTTCCCCTAAGGCAGCCTTGTTCGGGTAGTTTTTCTTATAGGCGGCAAGGGTTTCATCCCAGCCGTAACGAAATTTACCATTAGAAACAAATCGCAATTGGCCACTCTTCCAGTAACCTTGCATATAAGCGTCGAGATCACCGCGGTTCCACGCATCTTCCTGTCCCTTCAGCATCTGGGCGATCTCATCCGAGGGTACCGCACTGGCATAACAGCTCAGTAGCAGTAACAACAGAGTGGACCCCTGCAAAATGTATTTTTTTATCCATCCTTTCATCAGCATAGTATCGCTCCCTAAGAATCAGGTTAGACTGTACTATAGCTAATTCGGTACAGACTATCTTGTCTAAGCCGATTTATAATTCAAAAAAGCTAATGATATTATTAATTTTTCGACTCTGAGCACTGAACTATGTTTACAAGATTATGCTGCTGGCTACTGAAGATTTTCGGGTGGCAGATTGAGGGGGAGCTACCCATACTGAAGCAATACATTGTGATAGTGGCGCCCCATACCAGTAACTGGGATTTTATTATTGGCGTCCTCGCCCGTGGTGCTTTAAATACTCGAATTCACTTTCTCGGTAAGCACCAGTTATTTATCCCACCTTGGGGTTGGTTCTTTCGCGCCATAGGCGGAAGCCCGGTAGATAGAAGAAAAAACAATAATTTAGTCGATTCTGCCGTACAACTTTTTGAGTCTAAACCCGACTACAAGCTGGCGTTAGCCCCGGAGGGAACCCGCAGCCCCGTTAAACGCTGGAAATGCGGTTTCTACCATATTGCCAGCAAGGCGGGAGTACCCATAGTTCCCGTAGGTTTAGACTTTAGCCGCCGCACTGTGGTGATCCATACCCCACTGCAACCCAGTGGGGACATTGTCCAAGATATGGGTGTGATTTTAAATTTTTACCGTCACATTAAGGGCCGTCATCCGAAAGTTATCCCCGATTATGCCCCAGATGCAAAACACTAGCGGTCCAGTATTCTGTGCCGCTATCACAGTATTAATCGACCTTAACGGCTTTTAAACTGCGAATATCGTTACCCGTTGGCGCTTGGAAGGCCTGTAGACCAAACTCCGGCAGGACCGCAAAGATATGGTCGAAGATATCGGCTTGAATCGCCTCATAAAATGCCCAGCGGGTATCGTTAGTGAAGATATAAATCTCGATCGGCAACCCCTCGGTCGTTGGTGCGAGCTGGCGCACCATTAAGGTCATGTCCTTGTGCACCTTATCGTGACGCTGCAGATATTCTTGCAGATAAGCGCGAAAAGTCCCCACGTTAGTCAGATGGCGACCGTTGACTATCATATCGAGATCGGAAACCTTAGCATTAGACTCACGGATCTCATTGATTTTTGCGGGAAAATACTCTTTTAAACAATTGATTTTACTGAGACGATTCCGCTCTTCCTCGGTCAAAAACTTAATGCTGTTGATATCAATATTCACCGCACGTTTAATCCTACGGCCACCCGACTCCGACATACCCCGCCAGTTACGGAACGCATCCGACACTAAGGCATAGGCGGGGATCATAGTGATGGTTTTATCCCAGTTACGCACTTTGACCGTGGTTAATGACACTTCCTCCACGGCCCCATCGGCGCCGTATTTGTCCATCTGGATCCAATCGCCCTTGCTCACCATACGGTTTGCCGCTAACTGAATACCCGCCACAAAGCCTAAAATAGTGTCGCGAAACACCAACATCACAAAACCCGTCGCTACCCCTAAACCACTGAGGAAATACACGGGAGATTGATCGGCCAGCACTGAAATCGAAACTATAAGCCCCACGAAGAACAGGAATAACTTAGTGAGCTGCACAAAGCTCTTCACCGGTAAACGTCGACTGACTAAATTTATATCTGAGATTTCATTTACCGCATCTAGGCCGGCGTAAATGGCGCGGATCATCAGCACCACCAGCCAAATGCTCAGTAGGCGATCGACGAGACTACTCAATACAGGGTGCTCAGTTAATGCGATAGGTACCAATAAATTCAGTACTATCGCTGGCACTAGCATGGCGAGCTTTTCGAGCACTTTATAGCGCATAAACACATCGTCCCAAGTCACCTTAGAACGCTGGATCACCATATTCACCGCGCGAATGACCCCGCGACGCATAATAAAATAAGCGATTGCCGCTAACAGCACACATGCCAGCAGCATCACACTGGTCGATATGCCATCCGACGGCTGGCTGTCTATTCCTAGACTCGCAAACCATCTCGATATTTCGAGGCGCATTTCCTGATCCACAATACCACTCCAACTTAGGCGCTAGTGCAACAAACCCATACAAAGGTAATGCTCGAGTTGTTCTCGGTTAAACACCACCCCATAAACAACACCAATCGAGCCACAAAAAGTTTACAAACACTTATTTTAAAAGAGATTTTATCATTTTGAATTGACCCAACACAAAGGAAAATGAACAATCTTCAATCTGGTCCCAAGGAACTCATCCCATGTGTCGCTATTCATATCCGCTAGCCTGCCTGAGCATTGGACTGTTGAGTCTATGCCAACCGCTTAGAGCGGCCGAGTATAACACTTCACTGCCATCTGTTATGTCGGATGTCACTGAGAATACCCCTTATATCGCGCTGATGCTCGACTACGTCCCCAACGAGGATAGTCTCTACGGTATTACAATAGCCCCCTATCATTTCGATGATAATTATCAGCAATGGGGTTATTACTTAGGTTATGCCCGCAGCCGCGAAACCGATATTACCGTGCCAGAACCCGCGCAGTCCAACCGCCAAGACAGCCTCTGGCGTTTAGGTTTAAGCTACAGTTTTACTCAGGATTTAAGCTTTTATGCGGGCGGCAGTGCCTACATTAGCACCACAGCTTATACCAACAATATTTCACCCAGAATTGTCGATGGCAACCCCACTTGGGAAGAAGATAAAACTACTCAATGGGGCGCCGAAGCGGGTTTTAGATACCGGCTCACCGAGCATCTCATACTCAGTGCCGGGTATAACTCCAGCACTGAGTCGGCGTTATTTAGCATAGGTTATGCGGGTTAATGCCACTGTCATGCGACTCAAGTTGTATCCTACGATAAAAATCAACTTTATTCCCCCAAATGCGACTTAGGCAGTGACTAATGCGCAGTAAATTGTTTATGTTAGGGCAGAATATTGACTCAGACGGTTATCGGAGCCTGAAATCTAATGCAAACTTCACTACGCCTTAGCGTACTTAGCTCATTGTTGCTGCTATCGTCATCGGCTATCGCGGCCGATGTTGCAACAATCACCCTTGAAAATGGTGCCCAAGTCCGGCTTAAAGACGACTTTACCTGGGAATATGTGGTGACAGAAACCAAAGCGGCCGCAGCGGTATTAACCCCCCAAGCCGTAGCGCCAGCGGTAAATGCCCCTGTGGTCGCCACGAGCGCCGCCGTTGCTGAAACTGCCGTTGCAACTACCGCACCAGTCACGACCCTTACCGCCAACGCCATAGCCAGACCCGAACTCTTAGGCTCTACCGCCAAAGACGGTATTAAAGTCAGCTTTACCGACAGCCAGTGGAAGGGCGATAAACTCGGCCTTAGCTTCGAACTTGCCAGCACTAGCGGTGAGCATGTGACCTTAGTTGAAGTCGAAGCCAGCTTCTTTGCCGACGACGGTACTTTGCTCAAAACTGAGAAACTCGAAGTATGGGAAGCCATTTTCCGCATGCCAGAGACTTATTTGCGTAAAGGTGAGCAACGTAAGAGCCCTGTTATTTGGGTAGAAGGCATAGATAAAAGCCAATGGCAGAAACAGCTTATCAATCTCAAAATCACTGAAATCAACTCTCGCTGATTTAACCTACAGAGATAAGGAATTGAAAGCTGGCTTTCAATTCCTTGCAAACCTTCTTCTAAGCTTGCTCTCCCCAAATAATCCTAGCGTTCCCCTACTCAGCACTGGGTTAACCAGATAAGCGTGAAATATACCTTTGGCACACTAAGGTAAAAAGTGTCCACTGACCGCTCGGACACATTAGCGGACACACTCGAGCCTCGACGCAGGAACCATTCGGACAACCACAAAGCTATCGCACTGATAAATAATATAAAAAATCATGGCATAAATACTGAATAACCACAGAGATGCTTAGCTGATGCAAGCTGTAAATTCCGCTTAAACACAAGGAGACACTATGAATGCAACTACTAAAATCATTGGCAGCCTTTTTATCCTCGCGTTAGCCCCAGCCACACTCTGGGCTACCCAGCAAACGAGCCAAGCAGCTCAACACAATATTTCTGTCATAAGCCAAAACCAACCTGATTTTTCATGGATCTATGTGCAAAAAAATGGCGAGATGACGGTAGGCGCGGGTAATCGAGACGATTGGGAAAAACTCACACGCCAAGGTAATCCTTACCAAACGGATTACCTGTGGTTCAAGAGCGCTGGCATAGCCTATGTGATCACCGATCCTGTATTGGTCGACCAAATCAAAAGCGCCATTATTCCAATGCAACAACATGGGGATAAAATGCAGGCTGTGGGCGAAAAAATGCAGCAAAAAGGCGATGCTATCAGCGCCCAAACGAACAAACTCTTACTCAATCTCACCTCTGGTGAAGAAGACCCTGAGGTCAAATCACAAATCGATGATCTGAGCGAGTCGATGGAAGTTCTCGGCAAGGAGATGGAACAACTCAGCATGGTTCATCAACAACTGGTCAACCAAGCAGAAAAGCAGGTGACAGCCCTCGTCCAAGAAGCCATTAAAAAAGGGACAGCAACAGTCATGCCTGCCAGCAAAAAACAGATTTAATTTAACGTGTACAAAATATGTTGAATATTTCTGTTTATATTGATTGAATTTCCTAGTGAAATTGACTATTTTCACGCCGTTTGTCACTTCACTAGGAAAAGGATCAACATGGAACAAGTTATTACCGCAGGGAACGATAATCCCATTCAGATGACGGATATTGTCTATTCGAAGGAAAAATCGCTGTTCACTCTGTTAGCCATTATTTCAGGGCTCGTCTGGGCAGGATTGATCATAGGCACCTTAGGTGTCGCACTCATTTATGTATTGGCATTTTTCATAATCTACCTCTTTAGCCATTCCGCCTTTATTAGTTACTTAAAAGGTACTGCAGTTGAGATCAGTGCGGAGCAATTCCCTGATTTACATAAACAATATTTAGCATGCTGCGCGCGCTTAGAAATAAAAGAACCACCAAGGGCCTACTTACTGGCCGCCGACGGTATGCTTAATGCCTTGGCCACCCGCTTCCTTGGACGCCACTATATAGTGTTGTTCTCATCGATTGTGGATGCGCTTGAGTCAGATAAAGATGCCCTCAATTTCTATATTGGCCACGAGCTAGGCCACATTCGCCGCAATCATATAGGCAAAGCGCCTTTATTAGTGTTTGCCACTTGGTTGCCCCTCATAGGTGCAGCCTATTCCCGCGCCTGTGAATATACCTGCGATCTCCACGGGCTGCGCTGCTGCAACAGTTTACGCTCGGCCACCAATGCCGTTGCCGTATTGGCGGCCGGGGTTGAGCAATGGAAACGCATGAATGTGGATCAATATATTCGCCAAACCCAAGAATCGAGCGGATTTTGGATGTCACTGCACGAGCTTAATGGCAGCTATCCTTGGCTAACCAAACGTATGGCGAGAGTCCAAGCCAAGGCGCAAGGAACGGAATACACGCCGCCATCACGCAGTGCATGGGCGTTTGTATTTAGCCTCTTTATGCCGCGTATGGGCACAGCAGGCGGTGGACTCATTATTTTTGCTGCGATTATTGGTGTTGCCGCCGCGGTGGCGATTCCCGCCTATAAGGAATACCAAGAAAAGATGGGCGCGGGTGTGAGTTATGAGGCGCCAGCGGATGAAGCTCAGTCTTTAACCTTAACCGTTCCCGACACTGACGCTGCGGTTAAGCATATAGAACAATTGCATCAATCATTAACGCCAATTACCGACACCTTAACGGCCTACTACCAGGCCCACAAAGCTTGGCCGACGGAATTGGAAGTCCTAGGGCTCACGGATGCGCAACTGGCCACTTTCAATCTCTACACCGATGGCATAGTCGGATTTGTTGGAGGCGAAGCCCTAGGGGATTACCAAGACTATGAGGTGTATCTATCACCCCAAGTCGATGAGCAAGACAATGTCACTTGGGTGTGCAGCAGTAGCGGTATTCCCGACGAGTATTTACCCGCGGATTGCAAGGGCTAATCTTAGACTTACGACACCCAATATTGAGGTGAAGGCCCATCTCCTCACCCATAAATTAAAAAGGCACAAACGATAAGTTTGTGCCTTTTTCTTTATTTTTAATGCTTATACCTTAATTAAAAGCTTGGCAGTGTGCCCTTTGGCAAGTAAGCATTAAAACTTGAGGTATACAGCAGATCCGTTGCCGCCTCGATATCTGGTGCGAAGTACCTGTCTTTATCATAGTAGGCGACCACTTCGCGTAGCTCGGCCTTCGCCTGCGCCACCGCTTTGCTTGGCATTAATGGCGCCCGGAAATCCAGACCTTGGGCCGCCGCCAATAGCTCAACCGCCAATACGCCGCGGGTATTTTCACTCATATCCCGCAGACGACGCGCCGCGAAGGTGGCCATAGAAACATGGTCTTCTTGGTTGGCCGAGGTGGGTAAGCTGTCTACCGATGCAGGGTGGGCGTAGGTTTTATTCTCGGATGCCAGTGCCGCCGCTGTCACTTGGGCGATCATAAAGCCAGAGTTCACGCCGCCATTTTTCACTAGGAATGCTGGCAGTTTAGACAGACTAGAATCGATCAGCAACGCAATACGACGTTCTGCAATAGAGCCTAACTCGGCAATCGCAATCGCCAGATTATCCGCCGCCATAGCGACAGGCTCGGCGTGGAAGTTACCGCCGGAGATAATGTCACCGGTATCTTGGAATACCAGCGGGTTATCGGTCACGCCATTGGCCTCAGTGCCTAATACTTCGGCCGCGTGGCGAATTTGCGTCAAGCAAGCGCCAAGTACCTGTGGTTGGCAACGCAGTGAGTAAGGATCTTGCACCTTCTCGCAGTTGATGTGGCTTAAGCTGATCTCAGACTCTTCACCCAACAGATGACGGAACACCATGGCCGAATCAATTTGTCCCTTCTGACCACGGGCGGCATGAATACGTGGGTCGAACGGGCTGCGGCTACCCATGGCGGCCTCGACACTCATAGCACCGATCACAGAGCTGGCGGCAAATAAGTCTTCGGCGTGGAACAACCCTTCCAGCGCCAGTGCCGTAGAAGCCTGAGTACCGTTAAGCAGGGCTAAGCCTTCTTTCGCGGCTAAATCGATGGGCTTGAGGCCAGCAATTTCTAAGCCTTCGGCGGCGGAAATTAACTCGCCTTTATAGCTCATTTCACCTTCGCCCAGCAGCGGCAGACACATATGGGCTAACGGTGCTAAGTCGCCGGAGGCGCCTACCGAACCCTTTTCAGGCACGCAGGGATAAACTTCGGCATTCACTAGGCTGATAAGGAAGTTAATCACCTCTAAACGAATGCCAGAGAAGCCACGGCTCAGGGAGTTGATCTTTAACACCATCATCAGGCGCACAGTGGCGTCCTGCATATATTGGCCCGTGCCAGCCGCGTGGGATAACACGATAGAGCGTTGCAGTAATTGCAGATCTTCTGGGGCAATTTTAGTGTTAGCTAACAGACCAAAACCTGTGTTAATGCCGTAAACCGTTCGGCCTTCATCCAACACCTTTTGCACGATTTGCGCGCTGGTGTTGATGTCGGTGATTGCCTCTGGTGCCAGTTCTAGTGTCAGCTTATGGCGGCTGATTTCACGCAATTGTGCCAAGCTTAAGTTGCCGGGCGTTAATACTAAATGATTGACTGATTTCATTTTTACATCCGTATTCTTGTCGTTGTTTTTCACGGTTTGTGTTGAACAGTTAGTCTTTAAGCATGGGCAGATCTAAGCCCTGCTCTTTTGCGCAGTTTTTCGCGATCTCATAACCCGCATCCGCATGGCGCATCACGCCTGTCGCGGGGTCGTTCCACAGCACACGGCCAACACGTTTAGCCGCGGCCTCAGTACCGTCACACACGATCACCACACCCGAGTGTTGGCTAAAGCCCATGCCGACACCACCACCGTGGTGCAAGGATACCCAAGTTGCGCCGCTGGCAGTGTTCAGTAGGGCGTTCAGTAATGGCCAGTCAGATACTGCGTCTGAACCGTCCATCATAGATTCGGTTTCACGGTTAGGGCTGGCGACTGAGCCTGAGTCTAAGTGGTCACGACCAATCACGATGGGCGCCGACAGCTCGCCGTTTTTCACCATTTCGTTAAAGGCTTGGGCTAAACGCGCACGGTCCTTTAAACCAACCCAGCAGATACGCGCTGGCAGACCTTGGAAGGCGATACGCTCACGGGCCATATCTAACCAGTTGTGCAGGTGTGGATTATCGGGGATCAGCTCCTTCACTTTGGCGTCGGTCTTGTAGATATCCTCAGGATCGCCAGATAGCGCCACCCAACGGAACGGACCGATACCTTCGCAGAAGAGTGGACGAATATAGGCAGGCACAAAACCTGGGAAATCGAACGCGTTTTTAACGCCGGTTTCGAAGGCCATTTGGCGAATATTGTTACCATAGTCTAAGGTCGCTGCGCCTGCCGCTTGCAGATCCAGCATGGCTTGCACCTGCACCGCCATCGATGCTTTAGCCGCTTTTACGACGGCAGCCTCATCGGTTTTCCGCATGTCAGCCGCTTGCGCCATGGTCCAGCCCTGTGGCAAATAGCCGTTCAGCGGATCGTGGGCAGAGGTTTGGTCGGTAACAACATCAGGGGTAATGCCACGTTTAACCAATTCGGCAAACACATCGGCGGCGTTAGCCAGCAGGCCGACTGAAACGGGTTTGCCAGCAGCATTGGCGTCGTTGATCATGCTTAAGGCTTCATCTAATGAAGTCGCCTTTTTATCCACGTAACGGGTACGCAGACGAAAATCGATACGGGTTTCATCCACTTCACAGGCGAGCACAGAGAAGCCAGCCATAGTACCCGCCAGTGTTTGCGCGCCGCCCATGCCACCTAAACCACCGGTGAGGATCCACTTACCGGCAGCCACACCACCAAAATGTTGTTTTGCCACGGCAACGAAGGTCTCATAAGTACCTTGAACAATGCCTTGGGTACCGATATAAATCCAAGAACCCGCGGTCATCTGGCCATACATGGCCAAACCTAATTTATCTAACTCGTTGAAATGCTCCCAGTTCGCCCAATGTGGCACTAGGTTAGAGTTAGCGATCAGTACGCGCGGCGCATCCGCATGGGTGCGAAATACGCCCACAGGTTTGCCCGATTGCACTAATAGGGTTTCGTCGTCTTCGAGGCGTTTTAGCACTTCGATAATCTTGTCGTAGCAGTCCCAGTCACGGGCTGCGCGGCCGATACCGCCGTAAACCACTAAATCCTCTGGGCGCTCGGCCACATCGGGATGTAAGTTGTTCATTAACATGCGCATTGGCGCCTCGGTTAACCAGCTTTTACAGCTTAATTGGCTGCCATGGGGCGCAATAATGCGGCGGCTTGGATCGTGTCGCTTGTCCATTGAGATGTCCTCTTTCAACCTGTTGAACTCACTCGCCTTTTGGCTAAGTGCTATTGTTTTTATTGTGTTTTTGTCGCTAACCATCGGATGAATGCCATAAGCCTTAACCTCTGATCGCGTGCTGTTATTTATTGAATGTCAGGTGACCGCCGAGTTTAAAGCGGCTACCTGGGTGTACTAATTTGGCAAAACTCACCACCCCTTGGCGTGACCAAGTGCGGCGCGAAATCTGTAAACAGGGTTCGGTGGCGGGAATCGCCAACCTCTGTTGCAATTCGCTACTGGCAATAATCGCTTCTATGGTGTGATGCGCCTCGGTCAGCGGAGCCACCTGCGACAGATATTCATGGGGCGTCTGTTCGCTAAAGTCCTGCGCCAGATAGTCGGGTGCGAAGGCAGGATTCACATAACGCTCCTCGACTTGGAGCGGCACGCCCTGCTCGCAATGCACTAACACCGAATGAAACACCGGACTCCCGAGTTCCAGCGCCAGTGCGATGGCGATGGGCGCGCTGGCATTCACTTGTCTCAGTGCTAACTGCTGCACACTGTAACCATGACCTCGGTCTTTGATTTCATCGGCAATATTGCGAATGGCGAGCATGGAGGATTGCGACTTCCGCCCCGCCACAAAGGTGCCCAGCCCCTGGGATCGCTCCAGCACGCCGTTATCTGTGAGTTCAGTTAATGCGCGCCGCGCCGTCATCCTGCTGCAGGTAAATAGCTCGGCCAGCTGATTCTCAGAAGGCACGCGGGCGTTTTCTTCCCACTCACCCGATTCAATACAGGTGATAATGTATTGCTTAATTTCTGCAAACTTAGGGATAGCCAAAACATTTCCTCGGTATAAAATTCTAGGGGCTAGGTGCTCTTTCAAACCTTCAAAATTGCGGCTACAATCCTAGCTTGTATATACAAGTAAATACAAGCTAGCTCACATAACTTTCGATAATAAAGAGTTTGCGGGGCCAAAAAGCCAACGCAGCGAGGGATAACAATGTCTTGGGATCAGGTTTGGATAGACGTTAACGTAGCAACAATGGACCCTTCCATATCAGCACCTTACGGCGCAATTACCAATGCGGCCATTGCCGTAAAAGACGGCAAAATTGCCTGGCTTGGGCCCCGCAGCGAACTGCCCGCCTTCGATGTATTGTCCATTCCTGTTTACAGGGGCAAGGGCGGCTGGATCACCCCAGGATTGATCGACGCCCACACTCACTTAGTTTTTGCCGGTAATCGTGCCAATGAATTTGAGCTACGCCTAAAGGGCGCCACCTACGAGGAAATCGCCCGTGCCGGCGGCGGGATTATTTCCACGGTTAATGCCTGCCGCGAGGCGGATGAAGCAGAACTATTTGAACTGGGTCGCCAGCGTTTAAATGCTTTGGCAAAGGAAGGCGTCACCACGGTAGAGATTAAGTCTGGCTATGGCTTAGATACCGAAACCGAACTCAAAATCCTGCGCGTGGCCCGCGAACTCGGCCAGCATCACCATGTGGATGTGAAGACCACCTTCCTCGGTGCCCATGCGATTCCACCCGAATTTAAAGACAATAGCGATGGCTATGTCGACTTAATTATCAATAGGATGCTGCCAGCGGTGATCAAAGAGAACCTCGCCGATGCGGTGGATGTGTTCTGCGAGAATATCGCCTTCAATCTTGAGCAAACCGAGCGCGTACTCAGCGCCGCCAAAGCCGCAGGCTTAGAAATTAAGCTCCATGCCGAGCAGTTAACCAATATGGGCGGCTCGGAATTAGCCGCACGCTTAGGGGCAAAGTCGGTTGATCATATTGAATATTTGGATGAGGCAGGCGTAAAAGCCCTAAGCGAAAGCGGCACCTGCGCCGTGCTACTGCCGGGCGCGTTTTACTTTTTGCGTGAAACCCAAAAGCCACCTATCGATTTACTACGCCAATACGGCGTGCCAATGGTGCTTGCCAGTGACTTTAATCCCGGCTCATCGCCCATTTGCTCGACCCTGCTGATGCTCAATATGGGCTGCACCCTATTCCGCTTAACGCCAGAGGAAGCCCTTACGGGTCTCACCTTAAATGCCGCCAAAGCACTTGGGATTGAAGATACCGTCGGCAGTTTAGTGGTCGGCAAACAGGCGGATTTCTGTCTATGGGATATCGCCACTCCAGCGCAGTTAGCCTATTCCTACGGCGTAAACCCCTGCAAAGATGTAGTGAAAAACGGTAAGTTAGTTCATCAATAAATGGCTAAAGCGCAAGATGAATTATGCTTTTCTGAATTAACTCTTGTTTAAATAAAGTCTTTTAACTGTAAGCCAAGTGGGGATAACTAAAATCCCCATTTGGATTACCAATTAACGATGACAAACATGGTAAGTATCTTCCTAGATCCCGCACATACATCTCCCCCACATTCGGCACTAAATTAGGGCTCATTCCAACAAATTTATTCCCCAGCACACTTATTGCAATAATGTAATAATTACGTGTAATGTATGTAATTTACAATATAAGCGACCAGCTTGCATAATTGTTGGTTGATTAATCTATAAATCATTTTTAAAGGACATTTGTCGTAAGGATGCACTCTTCATGAAGCAATTTTTACTGCTAATCTGCGCCTGCTGGCTACTAAGCGGTTGCATACAACCCATCTCAAAGTTAAAAAACGATCAAGACAGGCCGCTCGATAGCAACACTGGCTATTTACTGATGTCGGTCGATACCAATGTAGACTTACACAGCATAATGCTTAGCGGCACTAAGTACCTGCAACTGACTGCACAAGATTTAAAATTTGGCTCTAATTACATCATGGTTGATGTGCCTGCGGGTGACTATGAAATTAGTGATATAAAATTAAATCGCTATCTAAAAATAGAGCTAACAGATGATATGTGGAATTTTCATGTTGAACCTGGGAAAATAAACTATATTGGCCATTTGAGCATTGATGCAATATGGAGTTATTTTTCATTTGATGGCGTTAGAGCTATTTTAGAAAACCAATCAACCAATGCACTTGAATATTTAGAAGGTCATTTCCCCAAAATTTACCAAGTAAGAGAACTGAATTACGCAGGCCCAGGGGAAGATCATTTCTTTGAGTACGCCCGTAAAGTTAAAGAAGGGACTGCACAATGAAAAATCTATTTATACTCTTTACTTTTATATTTGGATTAAGTGCAATAGACACCATTGCATCCCCCATTCCTGCAAATAAATTATTTGCCAACTCAGCATTAAGCAACCTGCAATTTTCACCCGATGAGAAATATATTTCCGGTGAAGTCATCGAGGACAAAGGTAAGTTCCTATCATTAATTGATGTAGCAACCAATGAATATACTAATATTATTCAGCTAGATGCCGATGAAAGCATTACAGAATATGCTTGGCTCGATAATAACAGTATCTATGTGAAATATTTGCAAGGGCGGAACAGTTTTCAAGCCGTGCTAGACATCATCCATAAGGATGGCGTTGTGCGGTCAAAAACCAATCGATTAACGTTCGAAGGTTCCCTTGTTAGGGTAAAACCTGACTCAGGCACCCTATTATATGGTTATACAAGCCGTAATAGTGAGAACCAAAAGTTATACGAAGTCACTGTAAATGAATTAAAGAATAAGACATTTTCATCAAAAAACTTAATTGATGATGATCTTCGAAATGTTTTTGGTTATTTTTTTGATGAAAACAAAGAAATGCTATTTGCATTAACGCTGGATAAAGATGCCAAAAAAGTTGATTTCCATTATCGACCCCTTGCGAATAAAAACTGGCAACATTTATTTAGTTTAACATCGGGTAAAGAAACCTTTATCCCGCAACATATTATCGATAACAATACCATGTATGTGCTTAGTAATAAGAGTACAGACAAAGTCGCGTTGCATAAATTCGATATAAAACAGCAAAAAGTGACCGAACTCGTTTATGAAAACCCCAAATTTGATTTAATAGACAGTACTTTTGATGAAAATAATCAATTGCAGTCCGTATCATTTTACGAAAATGGCCAGTTAAATACACAATATTTTGATCAACAGGCTAATCTCCAACAGGCTGTTTTTAAGCATTCATTCCCAAATAAGCATACTGTAGTGACAGCGACCTCACCGAGTGGCAAGTTCAGTGCATTATATGTTTATGCTTCTGATGATCCAGGCACTCGCTACGTCTATAACAATGAGACGAAAAAAGCGTTTTTGCTCTCTAAAGTGCTACCCAATCTCGAAGGCTACACCTTAAGTAAAACCGAAGCCTTTACGGTTGAATCCGATACTGGCGTATCCGTCGAGTCATACCTCACACTGCCCCAATCGGATAATGCAAATGGTGTGCTATTAGTTATGCCCCACGGCGGCCCAGTTGGTATCCGCGATTACGATGGTTTTAATCCGGAAAGCCAATACTTCACTAGTAGAGGATTTGCAGTATTAAGGGTGAATTTCCGCGGCTCAGTTGGATATGGCAAAGCCTTTCTTGAAGGTGGTGTAGGTCAATTTGGATTAGATATAGAAAAAGATATCACAGCAGCGGTGGAACATGTTCGAGCGAAACACCAATTTAAGCGTAGCTGCGCTATAGGTGCCAGTTATGGTGGCTACTCATCAGTGATGCTCGCCATTAAACATCCAGATCAATACCAATGTGTCGTCGGCGCATACGGTGTTTACGACCTACCTTTACTCTTTAATTCCAGCAATATCAAAGCAACCGAAGAATTTCGCCAAATGACGGCAAATGCCGTCGGTAAATACAGTGCAGAATTAAAGGCAACATCACCGGTTTATTTGTCCGATAAAATCGATGTTCCCTTACTATTAATTGCTGGCACTGAGGATATGACTGCCGAGCTAGAACATAGCCACAGACTTGAATACGTCCTAAAAGCTAGGGGGCGAGCACCAGAAACCTTGTATTACAAGAAAACCGGACACGGGCACACTAGTCTCTATTGGCTGCAGCATGAAACAATTAGCACGGCAGATTTTTTACAGCGCACATTAGAGCTACCCGAGTACGAATCTACAGTCACGGATAAAAAGGCGTTAGCCGCACTCGCCGAAGATTATGTGACCCTTGGTGATGCCCGTAACTGGGAGACTAAGATAGAACTCAATAAAGGGCTAGCCATGGAGTATTACCTTAGGGCAGCTAAAATGGGCAGTGGTCGAGCAAGCTTTCTCGTTGGCATTAAACATTATGATAACGAAGAAAAGCTCGCTTCAATTTCTTGGTTCGAAAAAGCCGCGGCGGCAAATTTTGCGCCTGCTAACTATATGCTAGGACTGATGTTCACTGGTGAAGATGGCATGACCACAGATCTGGCCAAATCCTTTCACTATTTTGAATTAGCTAATGAGCAAGGTGCCGACGCTAGGGCAAGGCTAATGATGGCCAAAGCGTTATGTACAGGCGCTGGTGTTAGCAAAGACGTAAGTCGTTGTGCAGAACTCCTTGCCTTAGCTGACTTGAAAGCTAAGCCCACTTACTTACAAAAAAACGAAGTTACTAAAGCGAGTTTGTCTTTGCAATCACAGGTAATCGCTGAGATTTTTGCTGAGACTGATTTTAATTCGAGTGAGCTGCAGCTGTTGCAGAATATGATAGATAGCGAACTGAAAATTAAGCTAAACTCTTTGTCTCTCGATGATGTCGCGGCAGGCATTATCATTGATTCCACGGGAAGCAAGGGTAAGAGTGAGATCCAAGTCGCTAAAAACATAAAGTTTAATCCCGGCGATGTTATTGGGACGGTATTTGCAGTTGATATGGCATCCAAGCAAGATAATGTAGGTTTAACATGCAACTGGAGTTACCTAGACGCCGAAGGAAATAGCAAATCACTCCATAATCATTTGCTATGGGGTAATAGCAATAATGAGGAGTGGAGCTGTACTCACAAAATACTTCCTGAGGATCAGTCAACAGGGACTTATATAGTCACCTTACGTGATCTGTCGGATAGTGTCCTGTTAGTAAAAGAATTTACCATGATTCAATAATTGGCAATGACACACCCAGACTAAGCACTTAATGATGACCGTATAATGTTCCACAGGATATAGCCCCTAGGAGTGGTGTTACTGCGCTTAAGCTTATCTCGCAACAAGCCGTCCCTCTGAACCACTCAGGTACAGAGGGACAGCTTAGGCCTCCCCCTTCCAACAAAGTGAACTAAAATTCGGAACTGCCATTTAAATATTTTGCCCATTTCACCAACCAAGCGAGACTCAAATCAATGCAGTTTCAGCCCTAAACTGCATTTTATTCCTCAGACTCACTATTTCACTGGCATCCGAGAAAGCCAGCGTCATTAAATAAGCAACAGAATAAAATAAATAAACAACATGACATGCAGTTAATTACTTACAACGCTTATCTCTCCATATATAAATATTCATTTATAGAACGACAAACCGATTAATACCTGCATAAACACTGAATATCTTTTGCCCCAAAAGAAACCACTTATTTCGATGTAATATGCCCAATATTGGCAAGATAAGTCATTAAAATCGCCCTTCAAGCCGATTTTTGGACACAAAAAATTAACAGCAATTACACTTTAATGACATTCTGATTGTGGCATAATGCGGCGGTTTTTCTCGATTATTACTCTTAATCGATTGAAACAACATAATTCTGGGGTCCAGTATTAGCCGATATAAGGCCAAACTGAAAATAAAATAATAATGAGTAATGTTGATGATAAATAAATCCAAAATCGCAATATCTATGTTTATGGCGGGCTTGGCATTGAATGCCAATGCCGAACTGTTAATTAGTGAAGTGCTATATGACACACCCAATAATGACAGTACCGAAGAATATATCGAACTCTTTAATCCAGGCTGTGATGCTATCGATTTAAGTCAGTATCAATTAAATGATAATGGTGCCAGTTTAAATCTCACTGGCACTTTAGCGGCGGGTCACTATTTGACTGTTGCAATCAATGCCGCGGGTTTTAACAGCCTCTTTGGCATAACCGCCGATATCGCCCCCATGCCACTCACCTTAGGCAACTCAGGGGACTATGTTCGCCTCACCAAGGGTGCAGATGAAATTGATCTGGTCGCTTGGGAAGGCGGTATTTCAGGCTGGAGTCTCAATGTTCGTGATGTATCCCTCGTGCGAACGACTAGCCTCAACACTAAGTCTCAAGCGGATTGGGCCGCAGCTAGCAATGCAGGAACGCCGGGAAGCGGCAACTTAGCTTCCCTATGCGATACCAGTGGTGGTGGCTCGACGCCCCCAACGACCAATGACAATCTGCTTGAACCAGGCGAGAGCCAGCTCAACCTCAGTGCGACTCAGGGCCAAGTGCTTAAATTTGTAGCCGATGTGCCAGAAAATGCCACTGAACTGAGCTTTACCATGAACGGTGGCAGCGGTGATGCCGATATGTATGTCCGTTACGGTAACGAGCCAACGACCAGCCAATATGACTGCGCACCTTACCTTTCTGGTAACAATGAATCCTGTCCTATCGCAAACGCAGCGGCGGGCCGTTATTACGTCAATCTAGTCGCTTATCAAAGCTTTAGCGGTATTAGCTTAACGGTTAATTACACTATACCCACCCCCACAGATCCCGATAACGGTTCTGGCGGAAATACTGGCGGCACAACACCCGATCCCGATGGCTATAGCTTCAATACCTATTATGCGAATGCGATAGGGAAAAGTGGTAGCTCGCTAAAAACCAGTTTAAATCTGATTATTCGGGATCAGACCCAATTTAGCTATGCGCAGGTTTGGGATGGGCTGAACTATACCGATGAGGATCCTAATAACAGCAACAATGTGATTTTACTGTATACGGGCCGCTCAGAACCGAAAACCAATCGTGCAGGCATGAGCAGTTCCTTAGATGCTTGGAATCGGGAACATGTTTGGGCCAAAAGCCATGGCTTCCCCAATAGCAGCCAACACGCTTATACCGACCTTCACCACTTACGCCCAGCAGATGTGACAGTCAACAGCACTCGCGGTAACAAGGACTTCGCCTTAGGAGGCACTCCGCTGAGTGAGGCGCCAGCAAACAAGACCGACAGCGATAGTTTTGAACCTGCCGATATGGTTAAAGGTGATGTTGCACGTATGGTCTTCTATATGGATGTTCGTTATCAAGGTGGGGATAACAGTGGAACGCCAGATCTGAGCGTAGCGAAGGGCATGACGGGAGAAGGTGAGCCCTTACTCGGCGATCTCTGTACCTTGTTAGGCTGGCATATCCAAGATCCCGTAAGCGATTGGGAACGCCGCCGCAATAATCGCGTTTATGAGCAACAACACAACCGCAACCCGTTTATCGATAACCCACAATGGGCTGCGGATATTTATAGTGCCTCATGTAACTAATCTTTAGATCTCGTCCTCACGTATAAGCCCGGCCACGAGTCGGGCTTATTACTAACGACAAAAAAAACATTAAATAATTAACTTTAAAAGATTAAACCGACCACTCATACCATAACAACCCACTAACCACAGCTGTCATCCATAAACGTTCAAATCCTAGGTGATAATTAGAGCCTAACCTTTGGATATAAAAGACAGAAGTGTTGATTTTAATAAACATCAAACTAAATTTGATCGCAAAACATCCTCAGTTGTCAGACTATAAACTAACGACCCCAATTCCCTATCGACTATCTACTTTTTCCTTGTAATATAAAGCCCTTATTATTGTTAAGAGCCAAGAAAGACAATGTATATACCCAAGAACATGATCATGTCAGGCAATGAGGCCATCACAAATTTTATTGCCCAGAACAGCTTTGGGTTGATGGTTTCAGGCTCACTTAATGCGACCCATATTCCCTTTGTGCTCGATGCGACAGCGGGCGAAAACGGCGTGTTATATGGTCATGTCTCAAGGGCTAATTCGCACTGGCAGGAAATAGCAAACCAACGGATATTAGTCGTTTTTAGCGGGGCACACTCTTATATTTCCCCCACTTGGTATGATGCTAAACCTGCGGTGCCGACATGGAATTATGCGGCGGTACATTGTTATGGGATAGCACACTTACTTAATGATGACGAAACCCAAGCCGTTTTAGATAAACTAGTGGTGCAGCATGAACCAAAACTACTGCAAGATAAGCAGCTTATGCCCGATGAGTACCAACTAAAGCTACGACAAGCCATAGTCGGTTTTAAGATTGTGATTGATGAAATACAAGCGAAGGAGAAACTCGGTCAACATAGATCCAGTGGCGATCAACAGGGCGTATTTAGCCGCTTAAATGCCAGCACCCATCCCGATGCTCAACAGCTAGCTCAATATATGCTGCAACGCGATATAGGTAGAGGCAATAAATCAGATAACTAACCTCGTTATACTCAGTTTCCTATCTGTTAACTTCTCTGCATATAGACTCTAGAAATAGGCTGGCCAATTTGAGAGAAAATACGCCAGAGGCAGAAAACTTAAGATACTTACGCAGCCGATCAATAGCCCCAGCTAATTTGGAATCGGATTGTGGTAAAAGATAGCCTTATCTTCGTCGATCTGGCTATCATCTCTTTTACGCTGTGAGTCAATCCATGCCTTCACTGCAATCCTAACTGCACATGGGACGAAGTTAGTTTAAAACCCTTTCATCATGATCATCAACTTGATGATAAAACTTAACTTCTTTAATCTTTTGCTCTGACTCTTCTTCCGTTAGCACTTCTTGTTTAACTAGCCATTTGAATTTGTTGATCTCATTATTCAACTCATTCTCAGGGTTGATATCTGCATACCAATGGGCCAGCTGTGCTTTGCGGCGCGCCATTAACTCTTCAATCAACGCATCATGATGTTTGTCTTTGATAATAAAGATATTGGCACCTTCAGCTTTAAATACTGTGTAAGTTACCTTAGTCATTAGTGCCCATGTTAAGCAGGCGGCCCCAATAAATATCCACATGGGGTCAAAGTAAAAAGCACCTCGCGTAAAACTGCCATAGCCACTTTGAAACAGGCCAAGCAAGATCCACAATACACCTACGTTTCTAAGCCAATCATTTTGCTCTGTTTGCTCAGAACGTTTAAGGGGTAAATCACCATAATAAACTTCAACATCACCTTTAGCTGACCCATCTTCATAGGCGTATTCAAACTGCTCTTGCCCTAAACTAAAGGTATGTTTGTTTTTTCCCTTCTTTTGTATAACTTCCATTTTTTGTCCTTTTATTGCTCGCTCATCCAAAACAATGAGATTTAAGCAACTTATACATTGAGTCGTCAACAAGTTAGCAACAAATAACGATTTTAAGCATGTAATAAAATGAAAGTCGTGGTTTAAAAGCAGCTCTGACTTTGGTCCACTCAAAACTAGCAACAAAATTCTTGCAGTTTGGGTGCAATAAACTGCTAGGATAACCGCTCAACTTTGAGGTTGATCACATTTACGCATGGTTTAACGCTTTAGGTTTCCCAGCCAAACCACGGCTTAACCTGATACCCACCTTATGAGTAACCCGATGAAAAGAATAATAAATGCTTTAATGCTGGCCCTATTAGCGACAGGCTGTAGCGATCCAAACCAGACAGCTACCAATCAGACAACTGAGCAGGCCAAGGCCGAAAATACCACTCAAACTGTGAGCCTTAAACAACAAGTCGCTCCCCTAACCCAGCGTTATTTTGCCCTAAGACCCGAGATCGCCACCTATTATGGCGTACCCGATGCAGAAGCGGGCAAAGGGGTGATGTCGAAACTCACCGACTACAGTCCATCCGGCGAACATCAGCGCCGAGAAGCCCTTAAAACCATACTGAGTGAGCTGAATGCTATCGATAGCAGTACACTTAGCGCCTCCGAGCGAGTCAGCCTTAACTCGATAACATCCGAAGTGAAAGGCGCGCTACTTCCCGCCGAAACCGTGGCCTATGGCACTATGCTCGGCGAGTACGGAGTATGGTTTTTACCTTATGCCGTCAATCATTTATCTGGACTGCATGTTGAGTTTCCGGGATATATGGAAGATAAGTTTGCGGTCACCACCCCAGAGCAAGCTAAGGCCTATCTTAACCGTTTAAGCCTGTATCCCGCGGCGATGGGCACCTTAATCGACAAACTCGCTCAAGATGTGCAGATGGGAGTGATCCCACCGGATTTTATTATCGATAAGACGATAGCCAATTTACAACAACAGTTAATACATCATGCTAATGAGCATCCCTTAGTCAGCAGTTTTAAAGCCAAATTAACCGCCGCCAAAGTACCAGAAAGTGAGGCGTTGGCGAACTCTGCCGCCGAACTGGTGGAGACTAAGTATTACCCCGCCACGCGCCAGCTGATCTCTGCGCTGCAAAGCGTGCGGTTAAAGGCATCTCACATTGCGGGCATAGGTCATTTACCCCAAGGGGCTAAGTTGTATCAGGCGATGATTAAGCATCTTGCCAACTCGGATAAAACCGCCGAGGAAATTCATCAGCTCGGCCTAGCAGAGGTCGCCCGTATCACAGCTGAAATGGACGCTTTACTGAAACAAGTCGGCTATCGCAAAGGGTCTGTGGGTGAGCGTATGCAAACACTGCTACAGGATCCTAAATATCTCTACCCTGATACCGCCGCAGGTAAGCAGCAGTTAATGGCGGATATTCAAGCCGATCTTGCACTAGTCAATGCCAAATTACCCCTATGGTTTGGCCGTTTACCCGACCAACAAGTCGCAGTTGAAGCTGTGCCCGACAGCCGCGCCGCGGCCACTAGTGGGGCATTTTATGATGCGCCTTCCCAGGATGGTACGCGTAAGGGGACATTTTGGATAAGCCTGTACGATATGGCCGCACTGCCATCTTACTCGCTGCAAACGTTGACCTATCATGAGACCAACCCTGGCCACCATCTGCAAACCATTATCGGTCTGTCGGATAGCTTACCGCTGCTGAGCACCATTTTTTACTCTAATGCCGCTGGCGAAGGTTGGGCGCTGTATGCCGAGCGCCTCGCGGCAGAGATGGGGATCTACCAGGACAATCCCATCAACAACATTGGCCGCTTACAATCTGAGCTGCACCGCGCCGTGCGTCTAGTGGTCGATACTGGTATGCACACTAAAGGCTGGAGCCGCGAGCAAGCGATTGATTATGCGATTAAAACGGAAGGAATCCACCGCTCCGAGGCGACGGGCGAAATCGAGCGTTATGTGGTTTGGCCGGGGCAAGCGCTGGGCTATAAGTTGGGTGAGCTAAAAATTATCGAGTTGCGGGCAAAAGCCAAACAAGTGCTTGGTGATAAGTTTGATATCAAAGTCTTCCATGACAGGCTGCTCGAAAATGGCGCCCTACCATTGGATCTATTAGAGCAAAAGATTGATCAGTGGCTCGAAGCGGCAACGGCTCCCGCAACAACGGCTTAGGGCGTTGTAAAACCAGCAAGATAAATCAGGGGCAGTCCAATACTGCCCCTGAATATTTAAAGACTTAAACGTTTTATTCGCCAATTGACCTTAGTACCCCAAAGATCACCACAGGGCCAACCTGTGTCAGGTCCTACATCAAAAAATGCTGCGGTGTTTATGCCATTAACATCCATTCAACGTCTTTTATACGGCTCACACTGCATGCGAAAACCGCCGGTTGTGGCGCTGTAATAACCCAAAAATCACTAATACGCCAAAGGTTGCCGCAAAGAGGGTTAAGGCTCTGGCTACGCCGTAAAAATCCGTCAGATTAAAGGAAATACCATCGGACCAAAGCACCACTAAACCCAGTGGGGTTTGCAGGGCCACTGCGGCAAACCAATCGAATGGCAATCGAGGAAAAAGCCGCTGATATGTGAAAAGTATCAGCCCCGAGAGCAAGATTAACAGCCCAGCATCATGGGCACCCAAACCGAGGTAGGCAGGGCTATCGTGGCTAAGATTAGCGACACTGCCGAGCAAGGCAACCATATAGCCGGCACTGGCGACCAGTGCAAAACTGACAAAACTCAATACCGCCAAGAGAATACCTAAGCCGAATGCAGGTAAATATTTCATAAACTGTCTCATCATTGCAGGGCGCGCTCGACCTAATCCCTAAAACCATAAAGGTGAATAAATTAAGTCGAAAGATAGTAAAGCTACAATAACAGCCAAAATTTCCCTTAGCTATTAAGACCATAGTCTTATGATCACCATAACCCTATGCGTAATACGCAGAGAGCAACTAGGCAAAAATGTTCGCGCCCACAGTGAATAGGCTTATTGATTCGCCTGATACTCTGCTAACTGTTTACTGTATTTATTTTTGAAGAATGGATGATCAGTTAATTCAAGCGCTTGCTTTTCATACTTAATGGCCTTAGCCAGCTGACCCTGGCTCGCATATACACTTGCCAATGCATGGCTGGCCTCGAACGCAGTAGGAATCGCTTTTAAGGTTTGCTGATAAATATCTATGGCTTTGTCGGGATCGGTCGCCTCGAAAGACCTTGCCAACGCGATAAGCGAATCGGTAGCGGGCACGTCAAAACCATATTTGTCGTCCGAGAGCGTTTTATAGTGCGCCAAAATAGCAGCCGCCCCCTGCAGTGAAATGGTCGAGTCAGGCTTAAGCACTTGGTGTACATCGTTAAAAATAGCTTCGATACCATAAGCCGTCGCTAAAACGGGTTGCGTCATATAGTAAGTGCCATCGAAGTGCTTGATGCGGTAGTCGAGTGAATCCGTGGCATTCGCCTTGATGATGGCTTCAAGCTTGGCAAAGTCAGCTAACTGATTTTGTTCGAAATCACTGTCGCTAGTGCTCATAAAAAGGAATCTTGGCTTGCCTTTCATCCCTGCGAGCTTCTTAGCTGCATCTGCCATCACAAAGGCGTAGTTATCATCCAGTACGGGACTTGCGGCGATGTAAGCATTAAATAGGCTTGGGCGATTCAACAGGGTGTAGAGACTAAAAGTGGCATTGCCGGTGAAGCCATTGAGGATCCGAAAGCCATTAGTACGATATTGCTTATCGATGGCGGGCAGTAGATCTCGCTCCATAAAATCTAAAAACTGCTGATTTTCTTGCTGCTTAATGGCTAAGGTTTTTAACTCCCCCAAGCCTGCATGACCATCTGGCGCCGTCACTATTATCGTTTCCTGCCAAGGCCAGCCACCGTTATGGCTCATCCAATCTTCCATCCCAGCGAGAAAGCCGTGACTACGAGGATGTAAATCCAGCAGCACCACATAGCGTTTATCAGGTTTCGACTGGTAACTGGCCGGCAATGTCACCTTAAAGTCAGCGGGCTCAGTTAACAGGCTCGAACTGATCTTTAACATCTGTGGCTGAGCGGGGAGGGTATCATCGGCATTTGCTGACACATTAACGAATGCAAAGCTGTAAATCACCAGCAGAATTAATAGCGTACGCATATATTTCATTCCTTGAAAATCAACTAGATGGGTATAGTCCAAAGTTAACACTCGTATTATAGAAAGTAAATTCGATATCGCGGCATCCCCCTTCAGACAAGCCCATGACGCACATTAAGCATACCTACTTTGGCTGTGATAGCTGTCGAAATACACTAGCCAATTGTGCCAATAACGCTTAGGATCGGGGTTGCATTTTTAAGCCAACATATTGTGGAGTATCAAAACATTATGGGTATCAGAGCCATAGTCGTAGACACAGCGGGCACCACGACAGACCTAAACTTTATCCAAGATGTACTATTCCCCTATTCTGTCAAAGCCTTGCCAGACTTTTTAGCGCAGAACCAGCACAATGTATTGGTTGAAAACTGTATCTGTGACACTAAAGATATCGCCCTAGAGCCCGATGCGGACTTAGCGCGCGTGACCGAAATTTTGCAACAGTGGGTCAGCGAAGATCGTAAAGCTACACCACTTAAAACCCTGCAGGGGTTAATTTGGAAACAAGGCTACGCCCAGGGTGAATTTAAGGGCCATATCTTCCCCGACTTTATTGAAGCGGTGAAACGTTTAAGTGCGCAAAAGCTGCGCATTTACAGCTTTTCATCGGGCTCTGTCGATGCACAGAAGTTGTTATTTAGCCACAGCGATGGCGGCGATTTAACTGCGATGTTTAACGGTCATTTTGATACCCGAACGGGCAACAAATTAGATAAGCAGGCTTACTGCAATATCCTCAACACTATCAGCTTAAGTCCAAAACAAGTGTTATTTGTGTCCGATGTGGTTGAAGAATTAAAAGCCGCCGAGGCTGCAGGCATGATGACCTACCAAATGGTACGCGATAGCAAACAACGTACTGGTGAGTTCCGCAAAATCAGCAGCTTCGATGAGCTAGTGATCGAATAACGCGATAGCGACTCACTCCACTAGCTAACTTAGTCCATAAAACGAAAGCGACCAGAAGGTCGCTTTTTTATTCGACTGTTTAGCTACTCTTCGCCACCAACGGAAACGCAGCCGAGATACACTTTTTCACTTCAAAGCGATAACCATAATGCGCCTTTTTATCCGGCGTGATCTGTAATATCTCGTAATCATTCAATTCAATCACATTAGACTCGGCGGGTTTCTCACACCGTGAACGACTATTGGCCTCGAATGTAAAGGCAAAACTCGCTAGCAATTGTCGCACTAAGTGCTGATATTGAACCCGCACCGATGCATAGGTTTGCTTGCGTTCTTCCTCCTCGAGCTCTTCGGTGCTTGGCACCCGTGCATTAGCACCTTGGTCATTTTCAAGGGTTGGCTTAATCAGGACCAAATCAAGGGCTGGAGCCTTAGTCCCCCCTGTTGCATCCGGTATCAGTCCCAATGCTGGTTCAATGGCACGCTGTTCAGAGGTTTGTTGGCTTGCCGTGATTAAGTCGGCAAATGACGTTTCAATACTGCCCTCTAAATCGATAAGCAGGCTCAAGTGGTACAGCACCACAGACGCTAACACAATGCGGATCAAAAAGGTTGTTTTACGAAATGAGGTATGCGAGGTGAGCCGTAACGATTTGACCCCTAAAGGTTTAAGTAAAAAGATCAACACTAAATAAATAGGAATAATCAGCTGCAATGCCAGTAGCACAATCGCACTCACCATCAAAAACCAAGCGGGCATATAGAGTAAAATCGCCAAGTTATGGGTGTAATCCAGATGACTTGCCGAGACGCCAACCACTTCGTTCACTATGGCACCAGACCATCCTAAGGCAAAGTTGGCAATAATGGCATAAAACAGCAGTAACACAGCTTTGCCCGCGAGGCTGTGCCAGACACGTTCGAACACAGGCCAGAACTCGATGGCCATAGCGATCACGGCAACCAAGGCAACTTGCCCCATCCAATTGGAGCTAAAAGCGAGTATCAAGGCAATAAGATACAACTTCTGCGCAAAGGATAACTTGGCGAACCCTTGGCTAAAATGACGCCACAACTTGCTCAATCCTAGCTGGAGCTTGCTAGGCAAAGGCTGGGTGACTTGCAGTAAGTGCTGACGAGCAGATTCAGTGTAATGACCTAAATTCATTGTTATTTTAAATTCCGTTTACGATTAAGATGTGCATCAGTTGCCGATGTAAGCTGCAAAACCTATGGCGACGCTCATGTCACCTATGCCAGTGTAGCGACTAACTTTAGCAATTCACTAGCAAAACCTGCCGAATCATCCCTTAGCGACGAAATGAATCTCCCACGAGATTCTATGTCGATGACTCGGAACAGAAAAGCCGTTTAAATGGATTTGAAAGTAATACCAGTGAGTAAAATCAAAGCGACCTTAAGATCGCTTCACTAAAGCGTTATGAACCTGACTCAAGATGAACTCAAACAACACTTAACTCCCGCTCGGCAAAGACCGATTTCGCGACGAACATGCCATTCAACGCTGCGGGAAAACCAGCATAAACAGACATTTGCAGTATCACTTCGACGATTTCCTGCGGTGCACAACCGACATTTAACGCGCCGTTGATATGGACGTTTAACTGTGGCTGGCAATGCCCTAATGCTGTGAGCGCCGCGACAGTCACTAGCTCCCGCGTCCTAAGATCGAGCCCTTCACGCTGATAAATATCCCCAAAAGGATACTCGATAATATACTTGCCCAAGTCGGGGCAAATATTTGCCAGACTGCCGATCACTTTCTCACCCGCCTCGCCATCGATTTCAGTCAGCTTAGCTAACCCCTGCACATACCTTTTATTACTCATCTCTGACTCCTTTGGATTGGACCACAGAAGTAGCTTACGCCTTAGAGTTAACTCTAAGTCAACGGCTGATTGATGAATAATATAGGCAGTCCTGTGATGAAGTAGAAAGACAACAGCAACAGATAAAAGCGAATAATATTAGTCGATTCATTCTTAAACGAGGAACTTAGCGACGGCGCCGAATCGTTAAGTTTAGTCACTAAAATGTGTTTGATAATAGCGGATTTTTTGCTCGAGGGCGATCAGGTGCGCCTGCTCTTGGCGAATACGCTCGGCCAGTTGTGCGGCATGCTGCTCAAGCAATTGCTGCCGCTGGCCTGCGGTTGTATCGCCTTGAGCACGCAGTTCGGCATAGGTCAAAATTTGCTTTAGTGGCATGCCCGTTTCTTTTAAGCGATTGATAAACTCGATCCATTGTGCCTCTTTCTCCGCATAGTCGCGGTGCCCGCTCGCATTTCGCACCACAGTCCGCAGCAGGCCGATTTTCTCGTAATATCTGAGCGTGTGCACCGACAGTCCAGTGAGTGCAGCAAACTGACCTATGTTCATAATCTAACGATCCGCAGGATGGTTAACGCCATCATTAGTGGGCACATTGCCTAACTCGAATGGATTGACCCCTTCGAGGCAACCAATGTTGTAACCATATTCATGGGGATTAGAACGCCGCTGGTGATGGGTGTAAATACCACAGAGGGAGCAGAAGTAGTGCTTGGCGGTTTTGGTATTGAATTCATAGCATTTCAGCACATCTTCACCCTTGAGGATCTTGATCCCCGCCAGCGGTACAGAGCCAACAATCGCGCCCTTACGACGGCAGATGGAACAGTCACAGCGACGAGGATTTTCGATGCCATTAGGCAGTGAAAGCTCCAACACCACGGCGCCACAATGACAAGACGCTTTGTGCTTCGG
Organism: Shewanella sp. HN-41; assembly: GCF_000217915.1. Classification (GTDB taxonomy): domain Bacteria; phylum Pseudomonadota; class Gammaproteobacteria; order Enterobacterales; family Shewanellaceae; genus Shewanella. The sequence continues at coordinate 227,279 of NZ_AFOZ01000046.1, forward strand.
TTGAATAAGAGTATTGCCCACTTGTTTAATCACATGTGACTCCTTATTTTGCTATTAAATTCTATAATCCTAAGCTTCCTAGTCGCTGCGCCTGCGCTCGCCATTGTTGCAATTGCGCCTCCCTAGCAGCAATCACAGGCCCCCACATATTAGACTTAGCTCGCTTAAAGCCACTAAAAACTAAGGTGGCGGTATCAAGTTGTTTAAGCGCTGGCGAACCTTGAAACCACTTGTAATACCATGGCGGCGTGTCCATGGTCATGATAATTCTCGAGGTTTTACCCCGTAACAACTTAGCGGGTATAGATTTACCTTTCTCATATTGAAATGCAAACCCAGATAAAAATGTCCTATCTATTAAGCCCTTAAACTTAGCCGGAATACCACCCCACCAAATCGGGGTAATAATCACCACATGTTCGGCCCACTGGATATCAGCTTGAAACGCCAGTAAATCGGCTTCGAGTGGCTGATGTTGACGATAACCATGGGTCAGATTTGGGTCAAAATTCAGCTCGGCTAATTTGACGATTTTCACTGAGTGTTTATCTGCTGCCGCTTGGGCATAGGTTTCAGCCAAATGCTCGCAAAAACTCTGCGCCTTAGGATTACCACTGATCACTAAAATCTTTTTTGCCACGATAAAACCCTATAACAGTCAATGTGGCAAACAGCATAAACCCTGCCCCTAAGGGGAGAGTCAAGCCAGAGTTTAAGCTGGTGATTCGCAGGACTCTAAACCATGAATACAAACATCGAGCCGGACTAATTTATCTTCTAACTCGATAATCTGCCTTTGAAAATCGGCTTTTATGCTCAGAAGAAACTGTTGTACTGACTCAAGCTGTATCGCTTGATCCCCTTCGGTCGACAAGGCCTTAAGTTGTGAGAGTTTGATGCCTAAGGTTTTGGCTTCTTTGATCAACAATAACTGGTTAATATCGGTTGTGTCATAGGTGCGATAACGTCCCTTGCGCAGCGGCGCACGAATCAGCCCCCACTCCTCATATAACCGAATTGCTTTTATCGACAAGCCAGTTTGCTTTGCCACTGCACCGATATACATAGTATTTAATCCATTAAAATAATTGAAAAAAACAGCTTAACCCAACAAGTCTCATCCAGCTGTTCACTGAGGTTAACGCTTGTCGCTCGTTCTTTATACTGCTAGTCTGACCATCTTAAACGAGCGTTTCAACTCGGATTTTTATATAGGCAATTCAATGCAAAATACACAGGAAAGTACAATGGAAAAGTTTCTCGCGCAGCATCCCATAGTCACAGAAATCCCCGTCGCGTGGGGTGAAATGGATGCCCTGCAACATGTAAATAATGTGGTGTATTTCCGTTATTTTGAGACGGCCCGTATCGACTTCTTCAATCGCCTCTTCCCGCTGGATGCCCTGTATAAATCCGGTGTTGGCCCAGTGATCAGCGAGAATCAGGCCCGCTATAAACGCCCGGTGACTTTCCCCGATACTCTATTGGTGAGTGTTAGCATCAGCGATATTCACAGCGATAGATTTACCATGCATTATCAAGCTTTTAGTAAACAGCAACAGGCCGTAACCACCTTAGGCACCTCGGTCGCCGTGATGTTTAACTTTAAAACCGGTAAAAAAGCCGAACTACCGACAGAATTGCTCGCCATTCTCAAACAGTACGAACAAGCGTAAGCTAACCGAGTCCATGGTTAAATTGCCAGCACACTTTAGGTCATACTCAGAGGGAAGCATGTATGTCAGACACAGTGAAAAATGAAATAACCATTGAACATCAACAGGATAAACAGCGTTTTATTATCCCCTTCGAGGGTTATGAAGCCGTATTGGAATACCAAGTAAGCGGCAAGAATATCGATTTTAATCGCACCTTTGTCCCCAATGAACTGCGCGGCAAAGGCCTTGCCGAACGCTTAGTTCGCCACGGCTTAAGGTGGGCCAAAAGCCAAGATTTGGCTATCCAAGCCAGCTGCTGGTATGTGCAGAAGTTTTTGAAATGATAAGCAACTTCTGCATAAATATTTTTACATTTAATTATCTAATATTAAAATACTCTGCAAATATAAATTGTTTTTACGAGCTGCTTTAAAATGAATAATGATATGTTGAATGCTAAGACTGAGAAGAAAAACTTCAGGGAATACATGTCTGACTCGAACACCTTAATAAGCTTTTTACTGACATTGCTAGCAGTATTAGCTCCCACATTCAGAGGTTCTGATTTTTTAAAACAACTTATTCAACTAAATATTGATGGATTACTTCTATATCAGGCTATTTTTGCTTTTTTAGCCTTAATATCCGCATTTGCGATATTATTCATAGTAAATCGATTAGTTAGTCATGCAAAGGTAAGAAATGCGTGGCACAGATATGGATATTACGTATTTGTATTTGCCATGCTTGGTGCTCTGTCTTTAAGCCTGAGAGAGTTTTATGCTCCTTCATCTTCACTTAGTAACTACTTTTTAGAGAAAGAAGAACATATCAACTATGCCTCTGTACAAGTAGAAGCTGGTCTAGAAATCGAATTAGAATACTGCTCTAAATCAGGTTCCCAAGTCACCTGTAATCTTGATGTTCGTAATGTTTCAAATGAAGATTTAGAAATCAGTGGCGTCGGTGGCACCAGAATATTCGATCAAGAGAATACAAAAGCCGAGTTGGAACGTATACATGTAGCGAATGAGTTCATACGGTCTTACCAAAAAATTTCACTGACCAAAAAGTCCTCGACATCTTTGAAACTATTTTTCAAATATCCCACAGAATCCAATCCCACTGTAATTAAAAAACTTGGCTTTAATTTAGATTATTCTGAAGGAAGAAGAGCGTTCGCATTCCGGAACATAGCGATTACAAGCGGCATTTAATCTGAGAAATCAAACTAAATGAGCGCAATAACAATTGCGCTCATTTATAACTTAGCTAAATCCAATAAACTGGGTAATGACGCTTAGGATCGGTGGAGAGATTATTAACCACCAGCGCGACCAGCAGAAGCAATACTGAACCTAAAAACACCGGCATTAGCGCGTAGAGGAATCCGAGTTGATGCACGTTTTCACCCCCAATCACGGCGATCAATGCCGTTGCACCACCAGGGGGATGAAGGGTGCGGGTCAGGTACATTAATGCGATAGATAGGGATACGGCTAAGGCGCAGGCAAGTACCATATAATCGGCAAAGACTTGGTAAACGGCGACCCCAATTAAGGCAGATAACACACTGCCACCAATCAAGTTTCTGGGTTGAGAAAACTCCGCCAGCGGGGCACCGTACACGAGTACAGCCGAAGCGCCAAAAGAGCCGATAACAAACATGGTCCCCATAAAATTGGCATTCATATAAGTCGCTAGGCTGGCAACTAAATAGATGCCACAGAAAGCCCCAATCCATGACCACACAATCTTTTTAAGCGGTTGCCTTGGTGGACAAATATCCTTCGAACGCATGCGGGTGAAATAAAATCTCATGGTTAATCCGAGCCGGTAAAAATGAAACGATGCAGATTAAGTGATCTGCATCACAATTAGCGGGTCGACAAATTAACGCTTTAGTCGTGCAATTGCAATTGCACTGACCTAGGAGTAGGTAGTTTAAGCGCTTTCACCACTTAAATTAGCGAGTATTTCGCGGATATCTTCAGGGATAGGGCGGCTTTTTTCGCAGCTATAGTCGTAATGCACGAGTGTGGTTTTCACTTCGGCGGTTTTATTGCCAGCTTGCCAGCAGGTTTGTGTTAACTCGAAGCTGCTATTACCGATGCGGCTCACATAGGTTTTTATTGTTACACTCTTACCGTAGTAAGTTGGGGCAATAAATGCCACGTTAAAACCCGCAACTATCAGATTCCATTGGTGTAAATCCAGTTCTGGATTGAAAATCTCGAAAATTGGTGCTCGAGCCGTCTCGCACCATACGGGGATCACTGTGTTGTTAATGTGTCCTAGACCATCTATTTCGGTAAATCTTGGGTGGATTTCTAGGCTATATTCGGTGGCTGACATGCAAACTTCCTTTTTATTATTTTATGAATGGAAGAGCGTGGTGATTATCGCAATTAAGCCAAACCAGCAAACTCATCCATTAATCCTAAACGAAACAGGTTCTAGCCACTAGCCCCAAAACCTAGAACTTACAGCTCGCCGTTTCTGGGGTTTGCTTGCCACTGGCGTCGTACTTTTTAATACAGCCAGCCTTACCCATATCATATATTTTCTCATATGTTAGCTTGCCGCTGCTGTCGTAGGACTTAAACACCCCATGGCTTTTAGGGTTTTCTAAGTGATAAATTTTGCGTCCTTTGATCACCGTTGAAAAATCCGAAAAACCAGGTTCTTCCTGATAAATCACCCCTTTGATATAGCGCTTATGGACCACATGTTGTTCATCGATACGCAACATTTCCGTCGATAACTTGCCATTCTGGTCGTAGCACACTTTATCCACAGCATAATTACTGTCGAGGTTTTCGATACAATTTACGGCACCATTATCAAAATACTCCCGCTGGATACCACAACGCGCAATGGCGTTATCCCAGTAATAAGGCTCACCGTTCCACATTTCACCTTCTTGCTGGCAATAGTTCCAGATATCCTTTATTTGCCCGTTAGGATAGAAAGTGTAATGGGGGCCAGAGAGACGGTTATTCACTTGCTGACCATATCGAGAGAGCGAGTAACCACCATCGGTGGAATAACTGATACTTGGGCCGTATTCCTTACCCGCTTTGTAGGTTTTCAAATACTTTAAACGACCATTGGAATCGTACTGGTAATCTTTATCTAGCAAGCCATTGGTGTAATAGGACAATTTATATAATTTGCCGCTGTCGAAATATTCACGCTGCTCGCCGTGTTTTATCGATGAGGTGGCTTCATTTTTGCCATTAATCACCCCTTCGCAATCCCCTTCATAGGGATTCTCACGCATAATACATTCGTCGTGGGAAGGCTTAAGCACCACCGCTGCATTGAATTGATAACTCGTTAGTTCAGTCAGCTCACCACTCTGGGGATTAAAGCGCATTTGCTGGCCATCCAACTCTCCTTGACGATAATTAGAGACATCCACCACAACATTCGGACTTGAATACCAAATACTCTGGCCATTGAGCCTACCCTGCTCATAATGGCGGGCATTAAACATCAGATTATTTTTATCGAATGATTTAGACTCACCTTGGCGCAACCCATTGATATAGCTAACTTCTGTACGAGTTCCATCTTCGGCCTTAAATACCCAAGGGCCTGTGCGTTTTCCTGCAAGGTAGGCACCTTCGCCGACTTGATCACGAAAATGTCCGCTCGTCACTTTATCGACCCAAGGACCTTGTTTAACGCCCTTTTGATACTGACCTTTGCTGCCATCAGCCTCAAGCCACTCGCCATCTTTTACGCCATTTCGATAAATGCCTTTTTCAGACAATTGCTTAGCGCCTTCGGTACTCGATTCGTAATCTAACGTGTAGATTTCAGTTGGGCCGTCGAGCACATCCTGATTGTAGTGGGCAAAACCAAAGTTATCGGCCTCATCGAACATCGACTGTGCAATCCATTTACCTTGCTTTTTACCGTCAAGATACTCGCCTTCCCAATACATGGCTTGGTTCTCACTCTCCATCCACTTACCGACTTTTTTGCCTTGTTTGTAGTGACCAGAGTAAATCACGCTACCATTGCGGCCATCATAGGCTGCATAGGGGCCATCGAGCACTCCTTGGGTATAATAACTTTCACTGGCAAGCCCTGCCCAAGTGCTACCCATGCCCATACTCATAAAATCATAGGATGGGCCTGTTTTAGGAATATCGGCACCACCACTTTTAAGCCAGTCAAAGTCATCGGCCTCAAAGGCCACACTCACCAATACAAAACTACCGTCTTCTTCGCTATAGCCACTGCGGTCAAAAGTCGTCACTAAGCTATATTGATGCTCGCGGCCTTGGCCATCTTTATCCTTGCGAGTGAGTGGATAACGTAATTTATATTCGACGGCGGTCTTCACATCGACGGGAGAACCTTCGGAATTACGATAACCCACTAAGGTCGGCTTGAGCTGAGTTGAGCCATCGACAATCGCCTTAATCGCGGGGTCTGCAATCGCATCAGCCTCATAGGTCATACGGTATTGTTGCGGTGGAATTTGGCTTAACACTTTACGAACGCTACCCACGGTAAACGAGGTTAAGGTCGGCGCCACCTCATCGAGCACAGCCTGTAGACGGGGGAGTTTTGTGAGCTCATCCCCCTCAAAACCATAACCACGCAGATGCTGACCATCGGCATCCTTGAGCATGACGATCACTTCTTTGGTGCCGCCTTTATCAAAATCGAGATAAAAAACCGCCACGATTTCTGCATGACCATAGTCATCGATACGCACACCGGGCGCATCGCCATAGAGCATTTCGCTCCATACTTGATGATCTTTTTGGTAGAAATCCAGCCATTGGCCATTGGGTAAATCCACGGGACCGTGGACGATTTTGTCGTAATCTGCAGCGACAGCCACAGGAGTGACAGAAAAAGCAGACAACAACACCGCAGTGGCTGCGAAAAGACTACGAATCGAAAGTTCCATTTAAACTACGCCCTTTATACCGATAACTTGCGCCTCGTGCGCACCAGTAAACGGAGCGAATTTTAAGCTAAGTTAAGCGCTTCAGGAAGTAGCAGAAACAAAAAAGGCCGCAACAGCAGCCTTTAGTAACAATGACTTAACAATCAGTTGTTGTACATAGCATTAATTTCGTGGGCGTATTTATGATAAATCATCTTGCGGCGCAACTTGAGCGTTGGGGTGATTAACCCCGCTTCCATCGAGAAAGCTTCTGGCAACAGCGTGAACTTTTTAATCTGTTCAAAACCCGCCAATTCATGCTGCAACTGCTTGAGACGTTGTTCAAAATGCTCAACCACATGACTATGGCGTAGCAATTCTAAAGGCGACTCGTATTTGAGGCCTTTCTCCTTCGCCCACGCTTCCAGTGACTCAAACGCTGGCACAATCAAGGCGGTCACATAGTTACGCGCATCGGCAATAATCGCCACTTGCTCGATAAAGGGACAACGACCCACGGTACCTTCGATCCTTTGCGGTGCGATGTATTTACCGTTGGAGGTTTTCATCAGTTCTTTAATGCGATCTGTGATAAATAAATTACCATTAGCGTCAATCCGCCCCGCATCACCCGTCTTTAACCAACCATCCTCAAAGGCGGCGGCGGTGTCTTCTGGTCGATTGTAATAGCCGCGCATCACAGTGGCGCCACGGACTAAAATCTCATCATCTTTGCCTAGCTTGATTTCGGTTTCCAATAATGGCTGACCATTCGAGCCAGGCACTCGATTATCTAAGGTATTGCAGGTCACAGTCGCGTTGGTTTCCGTCATGCCGTAACCGCAAAGTACCGGAATACCAATCCCGTGGAAGAAGGCGCCCACATTCACGTCCAACGCCGCACCACCGCAGGGCATAAACTTTAAGCGACCACCCAGCACAGCTTGTAACTTGCTGTAGACGAGTTTATTGGCAAGTTGCCATTGCAGCGACAGCCATAAACCGCCCTTAGCGCGGCCCTGACCCACCTCGAACTGACGCTCACCCACACGCATCGCCCAAGCGAACAGCTTTTTACGGCCATCACTGGACTTAGCCACTTTGTCTTGCACTGCGCTATACACTTTTTCGAGGAAACGCGGTACCACACACAAAGTATGTGGACGCACGGCACTGATTGCCTCTTTCACTCTTTGGGTGTTTTGCAGGTAGACGTTATGTCCACCGCGGCAAAGCACATAGAAACTCCAACCCCGTTCAAACACGTGACTCAGGGGTAAAAAAGCCAAGGACACATCGCCCGTGCTGAAGGCCAGTTTTTGATCATGTTGACGCACGGTTGACGCCATATTGCGGTAATCCAGCATCACGCCTTTAGGATCGCCCGTGGTGCCAGAGGTATAAATTAAGGTCAATAAATCATCGAGATTGGCCGCCTGCAAACGCTGCTGAAGCTCGACTTCTTGCTTAATGTCTTTAGCATCGCCCGCTAACAACGCGTCTAAGTGCCAATGGCGCTCGGCGTTATCGGTAGCCAGAGTCACACTCGCATCGAATACAATGATCTGCTCTAGGCTGGGACATAATTTTTGCAGCTCGCAGGCCATAGCATATTGCTTAGCATCGTCGACAAAAATCACTTTAGCGGCGGCATCGTTAACGATAAAGCTCGCCTGCTCGAGGGTGCTAGTGGGATAAATCGGCACCACAATGGCGCGACTTTTAAGCGTGCCTATATCGGCACAGGTCCACTGGGGGCAATTTTGCGACAGGATGACGCAACGGTCTTGCACTTGTACGCCAAACTCAATCAACAGCTGTGCAATCTTGCTGCTGATGTGATCGAATGCATGCCAGCTGACCCTATGCCAAGGCGCAGCCATTTCAAAACCTTCCAGCGCTATGGCATCCTTTAGGGACTGGCTCTGCTGCTGTAAGAGTCGAATTACATGATATTGTTCGAGAGACATAAGTGACTCACCTTTTAGCTTACAAGTGTACCGCTTTTGCAGCATTCTACCTGAAGGCCAGCCAAAAACTAAGAGTTTTTGCTCTAATCTTGTGCAAACTGAGCCCCAATATCGCAATCTATATCCGTTTAGCCGCTAATGACATCTCCCTTCCAGAGGGTTTTCTTGCCCCAAAACAGGACTATGCTCCCAAGTATCATTAAGAGCATATCCCAGATAAACCAATCGCCTAGATTGCCGCCATCCCGTAAAGACGCAAGGCTGATGGAAACCCAAAGGGAATGTCCCGCGACAACCATCATAGTGAGCGTGACATGCAACACTCGGCGACACATACTACCAAAACCTAAGGTCAAAGCGCAGGCCCAGTAAGTGCTGAGCACCAGATGACCCACTAACTGCATATTCAGATCACCACTGAGCCAACCCAGCAGCAGACTACAGGCCAGCATAATGCCGACCACCACATTCAGCAGTCGTTGCTGCCCACGGCAAAAAGCCGCAATGAGTCCTTTTCGACCATCAAACCCTGGCATCAGCAATAGGGTTTCGGTCGATCGCGAACGCTGCACTCGGCTCCAATGCACCAGCGAACACATGATCACGCTGAACTGTGCCAACAGCAGTAATACAGGGAAATTCTGATGGAATTGGTGCGATAACACTCCAAGCGCTAGGCAGACTGCTGGTATGAGCAGCAGTAAAATCGTCAGCATAGGGCCGATAAAGAAATTAGTTGGATGCAGATAACGTTCGAAACGACTCAAGATGCGCATAGATTGCAGGTTGGGCAGCCAAAACCAGCCCATTTCGAGGCCGTTGAGATAGACCGCTCTCGCCTCTGCTCGCCAAGGTAAAGCACTGCAGACACGAATTATCAACCCGCCTAACACCACCAGCGCAATCAGGCTTAACCACAGGGGAGTATGAGCCGTCATCAAGGAGATAAATGGCACTAAGACAAACAGTAAAAACGAAGCGTAGAACCACTGAGTGCTGAGTAAACAAAGCCAAATAAAGGCAAAACTCATCACCAAGGCCAACACTAAGGTGGATAGGCTCGAAGTTAACCCCAAGGCCAAACAGCACAAAACGCCTATGCCAAATACGCTGGTTAACACCACTGCACTTTGGATATAAATATGGCGGCGATAATGGGGAATTAACTGGGCGCATTCGCTCGCCATCAAACGTATAAGTTGCCATGCTACCGCCGCCGAGCTTGAAACGATTCCCATAGAAAACAACAGTTCAGCACTGTCACTTTTGCCCTGCAACGCTGTAATGCAACCTAAGACCATTCCCAGTAAGCCAGTACCCAAAAAGCTCACGCTACCGATATCAAAACACCAAAGGCGCAACATGCCCTTAAACGGGTTTAACCTCTGAGGTGCCCCTTTTGTTGTCGCTGCGGGCATAAGGTTAACTTCAGGCGCACTCATCTGTGTAGCTCCATAAACAGCTGTTCCAGATTGAGGGCTTCATTCTTCAACACGCCCACGATTGGCGCGCCATGCTCCCCCAAATCCACCAGCACAGAATCGCCTACACGGCTGAGCACAGTGATCGACTCGGGCAATACCGCTTCGGGCGTGAGTGTGAGTAAGCGCACCTCTTCCCGCAGGGCATCAATTTCCTTAAATAGCACCAATTCGCCCTGTTTTATCAGTGCCACATGGCTGGCAACCCGCTCGAGATCTGAGGTGATATGGGATGAAAACAGTACGGCAGAGCCGGATTCGAGGGCGAGATCGAATAAATCGACCATAAACTTACGTCGCACTATGGGGTCGAGGCTGGCGACGGGTTCATCGAGGATCAAGAGTTCTGGTCGATAGGCCATCGCCATAATCAAGGCTAACGATTGCCTTTGCCCCACAGATAATCTTTGCACCTGTTGGGTGACATCTAACTCAAACCGTACTAGCCAATCTTGCTCTAACTGCCTGTCCCAATTGGGATAAAAGCTGCGGTGTAAATCGAGGGCGCGTTCAATGGTAAAACCTTCATAACCAAAGGGTTGCTGCGGAACATAGCCAATACGCTCCTTCAACTGTGAAGTTAGATTTTCGGGCGTTTCACCTAAGGTAGTGATACTGCCAACATCCGGCGCCAAAATGCCCAAGGCGCAGCGCATTAGGGTCGACTTGCCGGCACCATTTTGTCCTAACAGCCCAACCACCATGCCCGCCGTCAGAGTTAACGATAAATCCTTAAGCGCCCACTTTTCACCCGCGCCTTTGCCGCGAAAGACTTTGCTCACTCGGCTAAATTCAAGTATTGGGGTATGCGCTTGGTCCATCGAATGTCATCCTTTTTATTCTATTTATCGATACGTTACTTGGGGTTGATGGCTAATCTTGCCAGCGTTCGTCGATCAATTTCAGTAACTCAACTTGGCTAACGCCTAACTGTTTAGCCTGAGATAATAAAGCATCGAGCTGGGGTTCGAGCAGACTCACGCCCGATGTCATAGCCTCGGTTCGCGGCGCCACCCGAGTCGCTTGACCACGGCGGCGTTCGAGCCAACCTTGATCGACAAGCTGCTGAATCGCGCGGGAGACCGTCATTGGATTGACCGCGAGGTGCTCGGCAATCTGGCGTACAGAGGGCAACACATCTTCCACCTGCAGTTGGCCACCCACAATTAAGCGCACGACTTGCTCGTGTAATTGTTTATAAATGGGTTCACCACTACTGGGGTTGACATTTAAAAGTTCTAACATTAGCCTTTACACACTGTATTAATACATTGATACACCGATACACTGGTATTTAAATTAACACATTCGTCCTGAAATGCAAAAAGGAAAGGTCCTATGATACACAGGAAGTTCAGCAACGCCGTTCAACGCCCTGGGCTAACTTGGCCACGGCATAGCGCTAAGGTCACCTGGCACACTCGTATCTTAAGCACACACATCTTAAGTATGAGCGCACTCCTGTTAGCGATGGCAAGTACGGCAACTTGGGCGAGTGATGTAAAAAAACAAGATATAAAAGCAACAGACAAGGCAGGCGCTTGCTATGTGGAAGGCGTATCGGATCGTCTAGACTGCGGTTTTGTGACTGTGCCTGAAAACCCCAACAAACCCGATGGTAAACAGATCCAAGTGCATTACGCCGTACTGCCCGCGGTGAAAAATACCAACCATGAGGAAGCCTTACTGGCCATTGCTGGCGGCCCAGGACAATCGGCCATAGACAATGCCGCAGGCTTCAATGCCATGCTGAGCAAAGTGCGTCAGCAAAGGGATATCCTGCTTATCGACCAAAGGGGCACGGGCCGTTCGAATCTATTGCAGTGTGACCAAGGGGAGCAATCTGCCCTGTCCTTCGATGACGATAATGTCGATAGCTTAGCCGAAGCACAAAAATGCCTCGCTAAAATCGATGCCGATGTCAGCCAATACGGCAGCCTCAATGCAATCAAAGATTTCGAAGCCGTACGGGCACACTTAGACTACAAAAAACTGCATGTGTATGGCATTTCCTACGGCACTCGTATGGCCCAACTTTATATGCGCCTATACCCAGAGCACTTAGCCACTGTGACCTTAGACGGCATAGTGCCAATGCAGCAAAGTGTGTTAGAAATTGGCGCATCGATTGACCGTGGCTTCGAGTTATTATTTAAGGATTGCCAAGAAACCGCGGCTTGCCATGCCCAGTTCCCAGAGCTTAAAGCCGAGTTTGAACAAGTTGCCGCCTCGCTCGCCAACGCGCCGATAACGGAAAATATCTCCGACCCTGTCACGGGTGAAAAGACCATTTTGACTATGACGAGGGGTAAGTTTTACGGCGCAATCCGTATGGCGCTGTATCAAACCAATGTGCGCGCCCTTGTGCCCCATGCGATTCATCAAGCGGCTAAAAATAACTTTCAACCGCTTCTAGGGCTTTATGCCCTCACCATAGATAATGCAGGCATGGCAATGGGCATGCACGCCTCCGTGGTCTGTGGTGAAGATATGCACCGTATCACCCCCGCAATGCGCGAGCAGGCTAAACACTCCTTTATGGGCAAAACTATGCTCGAAGGCTTAGAAGCCACTTGTACTGCCTGGAAAGTCCCCGCTGTGGATGCCAGTTTTAGCGAGCCCATCGGCAGCGATATTCCGACCTTACTCCTATCCGGTGAAATCGACCCCGCCACACCGCCAAGTTGGGGCGAGTTGGCGATGGAAAAACTCACCAATGCTAAACACTTTATCGCGCCCTATGCGACCCACGGCGTGGCCTATCAATCCTGCGCAAATAACCTTATCGCCGATCTCGTCCGCTCGGGTTCGGTCAAAGATCTCGACGGTGAATGTTTGAAGAAAGATGTGCGTCGCAGCTTTTATTTGAATGCCAGCTCGGTAGAGCCACTTGCTGTGACCAGCACAAAAACGACTGATAATAACGCCAGCACTGGGGCCAAGGAGTAAGCCATGATCAAAGTATCCAATCTTTCCAAACGCATAGGTGATGTGCAGGCACTCAAGGACTTAAGCTTTAGCGCACAAAACGGCCAAATAACGGGATTGCTCGGACCTAATGGCGCGGGTAAAACCACCTGTTTACGCACTATTTTTGGCTTGCTTAAACCCGATATGGGCACGGCCGAAATTGAAGGTATTGATGTCGCCATCGACCCTATCGGCGCTAAACAACAACTCGGACTATTCCCCGACCCCTTCGGTCTGTATGAACGCTTAACGCCACGGGAATATATCCGCTACTTTGCCGAACTCAGCGGTTTATCCGCCAGCGAAGCCAAGGAGGCTACCAGCCAAGTGATTGCTAAATTGCGCCTCGAAGATATTAGCGACCGCCGCTGCAAAGGCTTCTCCCAGGGGCAGCGGATGAAAACCGCCCTTGCACAGGCCATAGTCCACAGTCCGAGTAATATCATCCTCGACGAACCGACTAGAGGGCTCGATGTGATGAGCACTCGCCTGCTGCGTGACATTCTTATCGACCTTAAAAATCAAGGGCATTGCGTGCTGTTCTCCAGCCATGTGATGCAGGAAGTCGCCGCACTGTGTGACCAAGTGATCGTGATGGCACAGGGTAGCGTCGTTGCCATTGGCAGCCCTGCAGAACTCTGTGCCCAAACGGGTAAAGCCTCACTCGAAGATGCCTTTATTCAACTTATCGGCACGGATGAAGGGATAGCGGCATGATGACTCAACCCCAACTACGCCCGCGGGCTTTAACCATTAATACATTGATCTTTAAAAGCTTGGTATTTAAGAAAACCGTTAAAGGAATAACAGCATGAATAAGATAATCGCCATGGTTCGCAAGGAACTCATCGATGCGGCCCGTGATAAGCGCTCGGTAATGGCGGGGCTCTACTACGCCATAGGCACGCCGCTGATCATGTGCGGCCTGTTTTTAGTGTTAATTGGCCAGCTAACCAGCCCCGATGATTTGAAAATCACCATCACAAATCCCGATAAGGCACCGGATCTCGTCCGTTTTTTATCAAATAAAGGCATTAGCAGTGGTGAAACGAAGGACAGTGAGCTTAAAGCCATAGAGCTTATCATCGACCCAGACTATGCCGCGCAGATGAACCAAGGCAAAGGCGCCGAGATCACTATCGTTGCGGATAACTCCGATGAAAAACTGCAAAACTCGATCCGCAGACTCGAGAAACAACTACAGGCCTACAGCACAGAAATGGGCAGCCTACGCCTTATCGCCCGCGGTATCGATCCCCGCGTGATGCAGCCGCTTAAGGTCAATATTCACGACCAAGCGACCACGGACTCTAAGGGTGGGATGATCTTAGGTATCGCGATTTTCACTATGATTTACTCGGTATTTATCTCAGGGATGAATTTGGCCATCGATACCAGCGCCGGCGAGCGTGAACGTAACTCCCTAGCACTGTTACTCAGCCATCCGCTGACGACTCGCCAATTAGTGCTGTCAAAAATCATCGCCGTGAGTCTGTTTGCACTCTTAGGATTAGTGCTGATCCTGTTGGTATCGAAAATCGCCTATACCTATGTACCTTGGCAGGAACTCGGCTTTAGTGTCAGCATTACCAGCGAGTTTATCGCCTTGATGTTAGTGGTCGGCATCCCAGTCGCGCTGATGGCCGCCTGCCTGCAATTGTTTGTGTCCTTTATGGCAAAAACCTTTAAGGAAGCCCAATCCTACCTAACCATGGTGCTGTTTGTACCCTTAGCCCTGTCGATGGCGGCCAGCTACAACATCGCACCCGATGTCCTGCAGTGGCTGCCCGTATCGGGCCAACAGCAAGCGCTAATGGATTTTATTAAAGGCAAGGACATGAACTTGCTGCAGTTGTTGGTATCAACACTGGGCACACTTGCCATCGCCATAGTGTTAGCGTTCGGCATGGAAAAATCGTTAAAGAGTGAAAAGGTCATCTTCGGATTATAAAACTATCGAACCGCAGAGGGCGCACTGCGCCCTTAAATCGGGTTAAGGAGTCAGTGATGGAAAACGAATACGTGTTAATGGTCATTATGGTGACCTTTGTCATCGGCGTGAGCGCGACCGAGATGTTTAAGCATTACTTGAAAATACACCAACTGGGTAGCGGTAATCATCGGCAACTTGAAGATAAACTCACACAATTGAGTCTGCAAAATCAGGTGCTAGTCGAGCGAGTACAAGTCCTAGAGCGCATCGTCACTGACACAGATAACAGCGCCACAGATAACTCGTTAGCGCAGCAGATTGAGGCGTTGAAATAGCGCTTAATGCAGCTCAGCCTCACAGCAATTATCGCTATTAAACTCGTATTGCTGAGTATTAAAGCGTTGCCTATAGGCCCGAGGCGTCAAGCTCGTTAGCTGAATGAATAGTTTGCGAAACGAGCTGACATCTTCATACCCCACCCGCACGACGACTTCCTCTAGCCCTAAACTGGTCGTTTCCAATAAACGTTTTGCCTCGTCCACCCGCAGACGCTGCACATAGCTGGCGGGGGTTTCGTTTAAGGCTTTCTTAAAGCGACGGATAAGCGTACGTTTACCAAGGGCAAATTTATCAGCAATATCATCGAGTAACAGAGGTTCGGTTAAATGATGCTGCATCCATTGCTGCACATTCCAAATCACTTCATCCTTATGGCTAGATGCCATTAATTCCATCGTCATAAAGGGTTGTTGGGATTGACGATTAGGATCGATCAGTAGAATTTTAGCCATCTGACTTGCCAGCTGTTCCCCCACCAGAATATGCACTAAATGCAGGGCGAGGCTCATGTTCGAGGTCGTCGCCCCCGCCGTATGCACATGCCCGTCGGAGACCACCAGTTTGTCCATGCGTAGATTCACCTTGGCAAAGTGGCGCTGAAACATTTCATTCAGCCACCAAACCGTGGTCGCCTCGCGTCCATCGAGCAAACCCGACGCCGCCAAGATCAAGGTGCCGGAGCAATAGGCCGCTAAGGGTTTGCCCGATCCAGCGAATAACCGCAACGGCTCAAATAAAGGGTCAAAATCATGGAGATAAGTTTGGAACTCACTCTTATTGGTCACCATGGCCGAGGCTAAGATCACCGCATCGGATTGCAGAATATCACTCGGCGTATTCAACCCAATCGCAGGCACTTTAATCCCTTGATTCGTTATGATATCCCCGCCGTGACTCGACACCACTTTGCACTCGAACAGGTCTTCGTTGGCCTCTGGATTCACTCGCCGCCAGTAGGTATTGCAGAAGCTAAACACATCGAGAAATCCAATAATCCCGCTGGCAACCGTATTATTAGTTGCAAAAATAGTGATCCTTTTCATCTCCACCCCCTCGCACCAGTATTGATTAGAGTCTAGTGCAATTTAGCAAAATGTCACTACTCACCCTTAAATTGTCAATAACGACACTTCAAGCCCCGTTGCAGAATTTTTAGACTGTCTCAAACTTCCAAAGGAAAGGATGACACTATGACGCAGCCATCGATAAACTACCTTAAGCGAGCGCTGGCCTTGAGCCTACTCGGCATCACTTGGGCACTATTGCTCTGGTTAAACTTCAGCATTGCCCCCAACGCCTTCGCGCATTTTGTGGCAATACCCGTGCTCTTTATTGCGACCGGGATTTCTACGCTACTGCTCACGAACAAATATCAAGGCACACTCCAATCAAGAAACCATAAAAACCCAAGCTAGGCTGGGTTTAATAGGGAACAACGGTGAAAGCTATTTTGCCTTAGGCCTAAAGGGCTTAATCACGGCTTCGTTGCACTCTAAATACGGCCCTTCCATCAGGTCGATACAGTAAGGAATTGCAGGGAACACGGCATCTAAACATTCGCGAATCGATTTTGGCTTGCCGGGCAAGTTCACGATCAACGAATCACCCCGTAGACCTGCGGTTTGGCGAGATAAAATCGCCGTTGGCACAAATTTTAATGACTCGGCGCGCATTAACTCACCGAAGCCTGGCATCATGCGATCACACACGGCTTCGGTCGCCTCAGGGGTAACATCGCGTTTCGCAGGTCCTGTGCCACCGGTGGTGACAATTAAGCAGCAGTCCTGCTCGTCGGCCATTTTGATCAGTGTCGCTTCAATCACATCTCGCTCATCGGGGATCACTTGATAAATCGGCTCCCACTCGCTGGTGAGGTAGTCGCTTAGCGTGTCGATAATCGCCTTGCCTGAGATATCTTCATAAATCCCCGCGCTGGCGCGATCGCTTACCGTCACAATACCGATTTTTGCTTTGCTCATAGGACATCCCCAATGATGTTGAAATAAAACCATGCCGAAAAAAATGTCGACATCAAGCATGGAAGAAACCAATGCAGCTTCGACCATAAGTCGCAGCTAAAATAGCATAAATGCTCGATAAAGGGGGCGACTAAAACGTGACTTGGCTCGCGCTATGCTATTGAAAAACGGCGGGCAGAAAATATAAAAGACATAAAATCCAAGGCAAACGCCATAGGCTCACCTTGGATTTTCTGGTGAATGCAGTAACGCTTAGCTAACCTGTGCCAGTGTGGGTAAGGAGGGGAACGCGCCCTTTTGCCCGCAGGTAATCGCGCCGCAGCGAGTGGCAAATACCACCGCCGCCTCTAAGTGCGCTTGACTTTCGAGCCTTTGTTTCAAGGTTAAATACGCTAAATCGTATTCCAAGTCTAAGCCTAAGGCGAACAGAAAACCTGAGATAAAACTGTCACCCGCAGCAGTAGTATCGACGGCTGATATTTTGGGAACTGGGACGCTAAACCTGCACTGCGCCGTAATGCACTGCACCGGATTAGCGCCATCGGTGATCAAAATTACCTCAACCCCTTGGGCAAGGCAGAACTGTAAATAATCTTCAAAGCTGTTTTTTCTTGCCTGTGCTAAATAATCCGCTTCTTCACGACTCATTTTCAACACTTGAGTGTAACGAAAACACTGCTCCACCCGCTCGGTTAGCAAGGACGGATCCTGCCACAGGGATAAACGCAGATTCACATCGAAACTCACTAAGGTTGAGAACGCATCGGCACAACGCGCACCATAAAGGCTAGTGTTAAAGATGGCGGTTTCGGTAAAGGTATTAGAGCAAAGGTGAAAAATATCAATCCCCTGCCATGGAATATTGTCGAAATGCTGATTGCTGTAGCGCATGTCGGCGGTGCCATCACGATTGAACTCAAAGGTGCGTTCACCCCGTTCATCTAAATTCACCAGCACAGTTGCCGTAGGAGCGCCTAGCACTTCGGCAAGATAATCGGTCGCCACGCCCTGCTCCGCTAAGGCTTGTTTTAACATGACCCCATATTGGTCTGCGCTGATGCCACCAGCAAAATAACTCTTACCGCCAAGTTTAGCGTAACCCACGGCCACATTGGCGGGTGCGCCACCCGCAATCGGCTGATGATATTTGCCCGTGGCGTCGGTTGGCAGCAAGTCCACTAACACTTCACCGAAACTGAGTAATACTGTCATTTTTACTCCCACCTTGTATTCTGTTATCAAACCAAAAGCCCACTTTCATGGGCTGCTTTGGGTTTAGCATTTTTTCTGTAAAAACAGTTTCTGTAGCAACATCAACTTAGAACTCGTATTTAAGCGTCAGGCTGGTTGTGCGGCCATTAATGGTACGGGCTCGGATGATATTGTTATCTGGGATTGAACCTTCTTCCGCTTCAGTAATACCCGTGGCATTAAACAAGTTGTTGACGTTTAAGGACACACTCATGGCCTCGGTCAGATTGTAGGTCGCAAAGGCATTCACTTGGTTGTAGCCGTCGAAACTTAAATCATTATTATCTTGAGCATAAGCATCCGTAGTACCAATTAAGTTAACGCCCACTGAACCTTGGTCAAAGTTGTAACGGCCCATCAAAGAGTAGATAAAATCAGCCTGTCTTCTTGGGGTGTTACCCACCACTTCTGGTGTCAATGCATCTTTAGCAATCTCAGCATCGGTCCAAGTTAAGTTGCCCCTAAAGTCAAAGTCACCGATAAAATAGGCCGACTCGATTTCGATACCTTTCGCTTTGTACTTACGGTCGAAGAAACGTTGGCTAGTGGCTTCAAAGTTTTGCTCTTCGGTTTCTGAGTAGAACGCCGTCGCAAACACAGACAGATCATTGTAACGGTACTTAACACCTAACTCGTACTGGTCAACGATATCAACCGCATCTTCCTTCGCCACCGAACCATCGGCACGCACCTTACCAAATAACAGACGGTCGGCATTGGCGCGGCCACCGTGGCTCAAGCGACCAAAGGCAGCTAAGTCACTGGAAAATTGATAGTTAGCACCTAATGAGTAAGAGGTGTAGCTCCAATCGTAGTTGACTGGCTGAGGGTTAGCATTGTCGATGGAAGACACGCTCTGCTCAGGGATTGAAATCACCCCATCGAGATTCATATCCACTTGCGATTGCACACCGCCTGCGTAATAACCGCTGGCATCACCGCTGTCATAACGCACACTGGCATCGAGGGACAAGTCACCCAAACTCGAGGTTAACGCGAGGTAAGGCGCTTTAATGCTGTAATCGGTATCGTAATTACGTTGGCAACAATTTCCCCAGTAAGGCACGCCATAACCATAGAGGCCATTATCGGAATACGCCGTACCATCGGCGGCAACCACATCTAATAACGCGGCATTATCACCCTTCACTTCCATCAGATAGGAGTTCCACATCCAGGCCATGCTGATGTTTTGCACCGCATTGTAATAACCTAAAGTCACGCTGGTATCGTCGAAGGTTTTAGTCAATTTGAAGTCGTTTACGATTGAGCCAAAGTCATTCATCTTGACGTCGAACGTATGGATACGCATGGCGAGTCCATCCATAGGATTGCCCGCATTTGGTCCATTGGCGTAAATCAACTTAGCGCCGTTGCCTGCAATACTGGTCGCGATATCGCTACCGTTCGCCACTTCGGCGGGGAATGGCGCGATGAAGTTACCGCTCACATCGGAGAAACGGAAACGGTTTTCTACCTGCCAATCGTTACCTAAATCGAAGGACGCCTCTAAACCCACAGAATCAACCACAGGATTCATGCCATCGCGCATATCGCCACGGCGACGTTCGCCATCGGCACCTAAGCTCAAGGTTGATTGGAAATAAGCGGATTGAATCGCATCGGATTTAGCGTCAAAGCCTGGGATAGAGCTGCCATCCGAGTACATAGGCATAGGCAAGTAACCAATGCTTTTATCGTCTAAATGTTTGAAATACAGGCGAACATAACCCTTATCAAATTCTTTGGTTAAGTTAGCTTTGATCTGGCCGCCTTTGTTGGCGTTATAGCCGGCGTCGCGTGGGCCTTCACCCGTACGCACAAAACCACCCACATGGAAACGCAGACTGTCGTTGATGCTAGTGCCATATTCAAAATCGGTACGGAATGTATCGTAATCTAGCCCTAAGGTCGTAGAAACACTGCCCGCATCAGAGGAGCCCGTTTTACTGATCACGTTGATAATACCGCCGGGCGCATTACTGGTCGCGGTCGATGCCGAGCCACCACGGATAGATTCAATGGTTTGCACTGTTGAATCTAGACGTAAAAAGATATCGGCGTTACCGAAGGCAATATCGCCAAACTGCAGGATTGGCAAACCATCTTCTTGAATTTGCAGGAACTTAGCACCACCAGACGCCACAGGTAAGCCACGGACGGCAATGTTAGCGTTACCTTCACCGCCCGTAGATTCAACCTTCATCCCCGGAATAATACGAAATGCCTCGGCCGATGAGCGTGGTGTGCTCACCTCAAGCTCGGCGAGTGACACGCTGCTGACGGACACGCTCGAATCCATAACCCGAGTGCCGCGGGCAACCCCAGTCACTGTAATTCTTTCTAAACCTAACGCGTCTTGCTTGGCTTCTTCCTGTTGAGGTGCTTCAACGGCCCAGAGGTGAGAACTCACCAACACGGCCAATGTACTTAACAAGAATTTCTGTGATGTGCTTTTTATCATTTTTATGTCCCCACCCATATTTGAGATGCAGCCCACTCTCCCCATGGCTACACCTACCGAATTGTTGTTAATCGAAAAACCATCTTAGTGATTGTTCAAGATCATACTGAACTTAAGCCGCAACCAACTTAATCGATTAAGTTAACAAGTTAGCAACTTAATAACAAAAAGCAAGTGCATTTTTTGCACAGTTTTGGTTCGCACTCAGGATCTATTAAGTCAACGTATTGATTAATTAAAGAAATGTGACAGAAAAATATTTTCTGTCACGGCCCAAATTAGTGCGCATCGAAAGTTAACACATGGCGTGAAGGATCTTTAACGAGATTAAATCCGCTCAGGAGGCACAACAAAATGGCAAAACCAGTGGCGAGGTAGAAGCCATATTTAACATGGCCGAAGATATCGCCCGCTAACCCCATCAACAAGGGCCCAACGGCTGCAGACACTGCGGTAAAAAACAAGATAACCCCAGCCACAGAGCCATGCTGATCCACGGGGAAACAGCTAATCCCCTTAGAATTAAGCGTGGGATACATCATCGACATAAATAGCCCAGACAAGGGCAACAAGACGACAGCGGCTTCAATACCGTAGATCATTGACCCAAGATAACAAGCACTTATCGCGAAGCTAAACCAGAACATCACTTGCTGCCAAGGGAAGCGGTCGAGCACCCAGCCACCTAAAAAGCGCCCACCCGCCCTCAAGGTAAAGAAGATGCTCAAGGCATATGCCGCAAGCGTGGTGTAATCGCCTTGATAACTCTGCAGCAAGGTCGGCATCCACACGTAAATCGCCACTTCGGTGGCAACGTATAAGCCTATCGCGAGTGAAAACCCTAATGCATAAGGGTTTTTCATCATCTTAAAGGTGCTGGCAAGGTTAATGGCGTCCGTCGAAGAACGCTTAATTTGTGGATAATCCGCCCGATAAGCTAACCAACACAGCACTAAACAGAAGCAACCCGCCCCAAAATACAGATACTTCCAAGAGACGCCGCTGATCAGTAAATAACTGACGATGGCCGGCCCTATCATGGCGCCGACACCAAAGAAGCCCTCCACCGTATTCATCGTACTCGAATGCTGTTTTGAGGAGGTCGAGATGTCGCCGATAAGCCCGAGTGCGCCAGTTTTAAAGACACCAATAGCCAAACCCACAAGGGCGAGCAGGAGTAGGAAATAGTAAAAAGATTCCCCCAACGCAAACATGAAGCAGGCGAGTGCGAATAATAATAGCCCCAATAGGATGGTCAACTTACGCCCAATCTTATCCGCCAAGAAGCCTAGGAACAGTCCACTAATTGCGATAAAAATCATCGGCATATAGTGGAACGCGCTGGCCTGCGACATAGACAAACCAAACTGGGATATCAACTCAGGAATAATGACGCCCACGGCATCTGAGGTCATTGCGAACATGAAAAACATCAAATATGTGAGTACCCGGATACGGGTGTGGTTGCGGTTATCGCAACCTTTTGAATCATTAACCATACCATTTCACCTTATCGTTATTATACCTACTCCCTCTCAGGGGCTAGTGACAGCATACTGAAAGGATTTCGGCTTTTGTGTACAGCGGTGAGCCAGCCTCCCCCAAAACTTGAGACTAACTCAAAAATCCAACAAACCACTTGAATAATGTTTCATATTGGTTAAATATACAACTTAATCGATTAAGTTTAGTTGTGCAATCAATTAACGATTGCCATAAACCTTTACTCTAAAAAGACAACTCAAGCGTGGGCAAAGTATGAAAAACCAAGTGCAACTGATCACCTATGTCGACAGGATTACCAATGCCGGGCTCAAGGAGCTTAAAGCGCTGCTCGATGACGAGTTGCAAGATCTATTCGGCGGCGTACATCTTTTGCCTTTCTATTTTCCCATTGACGGCAGCGATGCGGGCTTCGATCCGATAGACCATGTGCAAGTCGATTCACGTTTAGGCAATTGGGATGACGTTAAACGCATTGGTGACGACTATGACATCATGGCCGACCTTATCGTTAACCACATGTCCGCCGAGTCGCCAGAATTTAAAGACGTGCTCAAGCACGGCAAACAATCGGCTTACTGGGATTTATTTTTAACCAAAGACAAGGTATTTCCTGAAGGGTTAAGCGAGCAAGATCAAGCCGCTATCTATCGTCCACGCCCTGGCAGTTGCTTCAGCACTTACACCTTAGCCGATGGCTCGACCGAAGAATTTTGGACCACTTTTACCCGCAATCAAATCGATATCGATGTTCACTCGGCCGCGGGTAAAGATTATTTAAACCGAGTGTTGGCACGTTTCGACCACAGTAAAGTGAATCTGATCCGCTTAGATGCGGCGGGCTATGCGATTAAAAAGCCCGGCACTAGCTGCTTTATGATTGAAGAGTCCTTCGAGTTTGTGGATAAATTAGCCCAGCAAGCCAATGAGTTAGGCATGACAACCTTAGCCGAAATCCATTCGCACCATATGACTCAGGTCGAGATCGCCAAGCGGGTCGACATGGTGTACGACTTTGCCCTGCCACCGCTCATCTTGCACACCCTGTTTAGCCAAGATTGCCAAGCCTTGACCCATTGGCTCGAAATGGCGCCGCGCAACTGCATTACCGTACTCGACACCCACGACGGCATCGGCATTATCGATGTCGGCCCCATGGATGGCCTACGCGGATTATTAACCGAAAATCAAATCGATAATCTGGTTGAAACCATACACGGCAATAGCAAGGGCGAGAGTCTACAGGCCACAGGTGCGGCTGCGAGTAACGTCGATTTGTATCAGATCAACTGCACCTATTACGATGCCCTCGGCCAGAATGACTTAGATTACTTGATGGCGCGGGCGATTCAATTTTTCGCTCCGGGTATTCCGCAGGTGTATTACGCGGGTCTGCTGGCGATTCCAAATGATATGGCACTGCTCAACCAAACCCATGTCGGGCGCGATATTAATCGTCCTTACTTGAACCGTGAAAAAGTGCAGCAAGCGTTACAGAAACCTGTCGTTAAGGCGCTGACTCAGCTGATTAAACTGCGTAATAGCAGCCCAGCCTTCGATGGCCGCTTTACGATGGCATCAAAGGAACGCACACTAACCTTATCTTGGACAACGGCCGATGCTCAGGCGAGCCTCACCCTCGACTTTGCCAATAAAGATGGCCAGATCATCCTCTTAGATAAGCAAGGTAAAGAGACGCAAGTGACCTTATCCAGACTGTTGGCTCAATCTCAGGCCTGATACTTTTATTCCTTAATCGCAGATAGCAAAAAGGCGCATTCAATGCGCCTTTTTAGTTAAAAATGACCCGTCCTAAATAGCGTTGACACTTTTCAATCTTTATTTGGAGAGTGTAATGAAATCAACAACCAAACGAACTCAACGGGATTATTCCCTCGCTTTTAAATTGGCCGTGGTCGACCAA
>NZ_AFOZ01000045.1 GCF_000217915.1 Shewanella sp. HN-41
TTTCGCCGTCTGCCGTGTCAGTGGATGCGCATTATAGGGATCGAAACGTTTTGTGCAAGGGCTTTTTAAAGGATTTTTGTATTTAATTCTGATTATCTAAACTAGACACATCATACCCACTTGTTACCCCCAGACTTATCCACACTAACTGCATCTAACAGCAAAATATCTTCGATCTAATTTATGATTTCAGCAGAATTATTCATACCAGAATGTCGTAAATGCACTCCGATTGCTAACAGCTAATCGACGTCAATGCTTAGGTCAGAGCAAGGAATTCTAGCTGTTCTAGACGACAAACTGCACTTTGGTAAAAACTCATCATTCTCTATTGAGTAAAACGACAACTCCCCCTATTTATTGGCTATAACTCTGTTTGACAATCGATAAAACAAAAGCCCTGCCAACATCTAGCGTTGGTTTCTCAGCGCACTAAGCCTGAGCTTCACTCCGTTGTAATCATCGATGGAACAGGATAGGAAAGGTAGAAGCTATTATGGGAATTGTAGCCATGCAGGAATGGCTCTATCAGCATCAACGGTATAAAACGCGTGATAAGGATGTGCTCAAAAGATTAGGCTGTGGTGATCAAACTTCAATGTGGATTGGATAAGTAGGGATTTAAAGCAGGATTTTATAAAGTTCTGAATGGTAGAGGCAAAAAAGCCAGCTTATTCAGCTGGCTTCAATACATCTCTTTTCAGAGCTCATTAGGCGCTTGGCGATGATTGACTTTCTTTTATCTCCAGAGGGATACATGGGGGCGAATCATCATAGCCTAAAATGCACAGCATTTTGATAATGAGTCACGCGGAGCAATTTCTTGTGCAGCTGGGCGAGGCATAGGGATGTGCCGAATGTCAAAAATGCAGGATGCTATTTTTGACCAAGCTTAGCGGCGGGCGACCGCCATGAATGGTTGAAGTGTCAATATTGGAGAAGCATTTATTGACCGACATTGAGGTAAATTTTCGCGCAGCGGATAAACACAAAAGCCCTAGCGGTTTATGCTAGGGCTTTGGTGTTTATTTGGATGCTTGGCGATGACCTACTCTCACATGGGGAAACCCCACACTACCATCGGCGCGATTGCGTTTCACTTCTGAGTTCGGGATGGGATCAGGTGGGACCACAATGCTATTGTCACCAAGCAAATTTTGTCTCTAGGAAAATACACTAGATTGTAATGGTGCTGATACCCAGAATCGAACTGGGGACCTCATCCTTACCAAGGATGCGCTCTACCGACTGAGCCATATCAGCAATTCTTTATCATCAGTGATGACTATTCTTTTTTTAATTTCACTTTTCTCAAAAAGTGAAAATCTATCTTTTCAGATATAATTAGGCGCTTGGCGATGACCTACTCTCACATGGGGAGACCCCACACTACCATCGGCGCGATTGCGTTTCACTTCTGAGTTCGGGATGGGATCAGGTGGGACCACAATGCTA
>NZ_AFOZ01000044.1 GCF_000217915.1 Shewanella sp. HN-41
TACCCCAGCGGCCAACTACTTTGGCCCCGTGCCCGTCATTACCTACACCTTGACCGACGGCTCAGGTGCCAATGACACCTCGACCTTGACCCTCGATGTCACTCCGGTCAACGATGCGCCCGTGATTATTTCGGCCGATAATGCTGTTGTATCTGAAGAAGGACTAACTGGCGGAATTCAAGATACTGTTGGCGATAGTGATACCACCAATTTGAGTTCCATGACTGGCACAATCAATATCACTGACGTTGATAATGACTCGTTAACGGTTTCGCTTTCTGGCCCAACGGGTCTGACCTCGGGAGGAGAAGATATTGCTTGGTCTTGGAGTGGCAATACTCTCACTGGCTATGTTGTGGGTACAAACGTTCCGATCATAACAATAACCCTAACTGCGCCTATCGGTAATTCATCTGGTGCTTGGGGATATGAAGTAACACTATTAGGGCCTATTGATCATGCCGACACTGCAGGGGAAGATGATCTCCCCATTACAATTGGCATTTCTGTTGATGATGGAAGCCAAATAACGACTGGTAGTTTTGAGATAAACATTGAAGACGACTCTCCGGTCGATCAAGTCGATGAAGATCTCATTCAACACATACTTAACGGCAGCGGAACAATCAGTGGCGATTTACTCGCTCCTGGTGCAGACGGTCTAGGTGATATCGAATTTAACATAGTTACTACAGGCTTATTATTTGATGGAATTCCACTGCAGACATCAATGTCAGGTAATACATTAACTGCATGGGCTGATATTAATGACGATGGTGTTTTCAATGCTGGCGAGGAGGTATTTACCTTAACAGCAGTTACGGACATCAATGGTAACTATGATTATCAGCTTGAATTATTAAAGGAAATACAACTAGATAAGTCCACCACTGCATCCTTTGTTGGGATAACAGCTGGCGCCAGCGACTCCTATTACGTGTTAACAGATGGATCGCTTGATACTCATGGTAATGCTAGCGTAGAGGATACGCTCATCACCATAACTGGCATCGGTAGTGGTAATCACAAAGTAAACTCAAACAGTTTTGGTATTGGTGTAGGCGATCCATCAATATCTACTGGCGAATCAATTAATTTTGCTTATGGTGCCGCAGGTACAAGTGCTGCAACTATCAATTTAGGTACTGGCTCAAATGGCTCCCATGATAGTGTATCTACCGCTTATGTATTAATTACATATGCCGATGGCTCGACCAATGGTGGCCAACTGATCGAAATCAATGGAACTTTAGAATTCGAAGCCTTTGCTCAGAATGGCTCTAACATAACTTCGATCACTATTAGTTATCAAAGCGGTAGTGATTTCCAAGTCATAGATGTTTCAGCTAACACAATAGTGACTGAAGATCCTATCGATATTGAGTTTTCTTACAACGCTACCGATAACGATGGGGATCCTGTGCAATTTGGTGATTCTACTGGAAATGGTCACTTTACTGTCACCATTGACCCAGCAGCACAGCCTATTGCCACTACACCTAACGCCCAAGTGTATTTGTATGAAGACGTATTACCAACTGATGGTAACGATACAACAGTACAAACTCTGAGCTTTAAATCTGGTAGCAACTCAATTGACAGTTTCCAATTTGGTAACTTAACAAATATTTCAGTCGTAGGTATTAACGCCCAAATCCATTGGGCACTCAATAGTGTCGGTCAATTAATAGGTACCGTCTATGGTAGAGAGGCGCTTCGCTTAACCTTAGATTGGGATCGTATCAATGCGGGGGAACAAGGCGATGTCACAGTTACTGCTGAATTGCTGACCAATCTCCCCCATAGCGTAAATGCCAACAGCTTAACCGTTAATGGCATTCAAGTGGTGGCGGTTGATGCTGCAGGTCATACAGCACATTCGACAGTCACAGTCACAGTTGCCGATGATGTGGATATTGCCCAAAATGATACGGCGCAACTAGATGTTGTTACCGATTCGTTTAGCTTCTCAGGCATTGTTGCCAACTGGGGTGACACCACTGGTGGTTGGTATGTTCGCAAGTTCGATGGCCCAGACAACGATAGCGGTAACGACCAACTCCGTTGGGGCTCTACCGATGGTAGCCAATCAGGTTATGGTTTTGTCGATAATGATGCGGCGCTGAATGGCACATTAGCGTTAAACCAAGATATAGTGTTAGGAACTTTCACGCACTATAACTACCCTATTGATTCAGGCTCGTCTATCACAGCTGCAACAATGCAAATAACGTTTAATGTGACAGATGCTTATGGCGTAGTAACACCTGTAACCTTGACACTGAATTTTAGTCATAATGAAACGCCCAATGACGGTTCCGACCCGAGGGATATAGTGACAGTTGGTCAAACGAGTGTGACTTTCAACTATGAAGGTCAAATGTACACAATGCAAGTCATTGGTTTTAAAGATAGTAATGGCAATATTGTCAGCTCAATTTATACTGATGAGGATGCAGCAACCAGCTATCAACTAGTCGTTCGCATGGTTGCAGGGGATGGTTATACTCTGCCTCATTCCGATGGTAATGTGCTCACCAATGACACTATTGGCGCCGATAATGCACTTGAAATTATTGGGGTTGCTAGTGGTGATCACACGAGTTCTGGCGTCTCTGGCCACGTAGGTTCAACCATTAATGGTGTGTATGGCACGCTCGTGCTCAATGCTGATGGAACCTACCATTATCAATTGACTGCAAGCGCAAACCTGCTTCCTGCCTCAGGTGCGGTAGAGACCTTTACTTATACTATTCAGGATGGCGACGGAGATACTTCAAGCGCAACCTTAAAGATCAATGTCAACCCAGTAAATGCAGACGGTATCAATATTGCTGACGCCAATGCACTCACGACTCAAGGATCTAGCTTAAATGACACTATGGTGGTTAGCGATGGTGAACGAGCAACTAACCACAATATATTAAATGTGACTTTTGGCGGTGGTCAGAATGGCATCATCACAAATAGTAACGGTGATGAAATTATAACATCGGGATCTAATAAGAAGAGTTATAGCACTACTGATGCACAGGTTGTTAGTGGCGGCGACGGTAACGATCATATTGAAACCGGTAGAGGTAACGATGTGATCTATGCTGGCAAAACCGGCACAACCAATTATGGTTCTGATGATTACTTGGAATTGTCCGTCAATGACCTTTTAAATCACCACATCATGACCGGTACCCTAACTGGTTCAAATAAGATTGTTGATAATGACGGTCTATTGTTAGCCAATGATGTGTCATCTAAGCAGGCCGATATAGTCAACGGCGGTAGCGGTGATGACCGAATTTATGGTCAATCAGGCTCCGATATCCTCTATGGACACACTGGAAATGATTATATTGATGGCGGAAGCCACAATGATGCCCTCCGTGGTGGCACAGGCAATGACACTCTGATAGGCGGTCTCGGTGATGATGTATTGCGGGGCGATGACGGGGCCGATAAGTTCGTCTGGAGATATGCGGATGCTGATAACGGCACCGACCATATAATGGACTTTAATGCCAACCAAGATAAGTTAGATCTGAGTGATTTACTCCAAGGTGAAACTGCCAATACTTTGGAAAACTATCTCAACTTTAGCTTAGACAATGGGTCAACCGTGATTGATATCGACGCCAATAAAGATGGAGTCTTTGAGCAACACATCATTCTCGATGGGGTTGATCTCTACAGCCAATATGGTGCAATTGATAATGCTGGCATAATCAATGGCTTATTAGGCTCTAATGGCAATGGTCCTCTGATTATAGATACAGCACCAGTCATACCAGATGCACCACAGGGACTGACTCAACCTCTAGACCCCAATAATCATAATGGCACCATAATTCCTTAATAAATCAGTTCAAATGGCCTATAGAAATATAGGCCATCTTGGACCATACTTCTGATAATCAAATGGAAATCAAAGGATAGATAACTCGGTGCCTGCTACTGCGTCAGAAAGAGTTGAGCAGTGGACTATTTCCGCTTCTCAGCGAGTGATAGTCGATCCATTGCTAGATTGTTTAGTGCTCCTCACTGAGCACTTTGGAAACCCGTGCTCAAGCGATTCGCTTGCGGCAGGGCTGCCTTTGTCTGGTTCAGTATTAACGCCAGATCTGGTTCCACAAGCGGCGTCGCGTGCGGGTTTAGCGGCGAAATTATCTCGTAAGGGGCTGAATGAAATATCGCCTATACTGCTCCCCTGCATTTTATTATTAAAAGATAAGAAAGCCTGCATACTACGTGAATTTAGCCTTGAATCTGATCGAGCTGTAATTCAACTGCCTGAGACTGGCGGTGAAGAAATTCTGAATATTGAGTCCCTTGAAGCCCTATATGTTGGATATTTATTCTTGGTTAAACAAGAATACCGTGGCGATATGGGTTTCGATGTTTACTTACACGATAACAAAACTCACTGGCTCGTCCAAACACTAAGGGATTCAGCACCTATTTATCGCGATGCCTTAATTGCATCCATATTAGTCAATATATTCGCATTAGTTTCGCCGCTTTTTATCATGAATGTGTATGACAAAGTGGTCCCAAACCTCGCCTTTGAATCTCTCTGGGTTTTGGCTATAGGGGCATCTATTGCCTATTTATTTGATCTTGTAATGCGACAATTAAGAAGCTATCTCATTGATGTTGCAGGCAAAAAAGTAGACATCATAGTTTCATCTCGGCTATTTGCGAAAGCGATCGGCATTCCTTTGGAAAAGCGTTCCCCCAGTATTGGTGGTATGGCAAAGCAGCTTGGTGAATTTGACAATATTCGTGAAATCTTAACCTCGGCAACCATAACCACGTTAGTCGACCTGCCCTTCGCGCTTTTCTTTATCATTATTATTTATATCGTTGCGGGCGATCTGGCCGCGATTCCTGTGATTGGTGGTTTAATCATTATCGGTTTTACACTCTACACTCAGCCCAAATTGAAAGCTGCAATTGAAGAAGGTAATAAATTCTCGAGTCTTAAGCATGGGCATTTAATTGAAAGTCTTTCTGCACTTGAGTCCATTAAGGCAAATGGCGCTGAAGGTATAGTTCAAAGAAGCTGGCAACAGATGATAGGGCACAGTGCAAACTGGCAATTAAGGTCGAAAAAAACTCTCTAATTCAGTATCAAACCTTGCCAATTTTATCGTCCAATTTACTGTTGTCTGTGTCGTGATTTTGGGGGTCTATCGCGTTGCCGATAACGTGATTTCAATGGGCGGCATCATCGCAGCTGTGATGCTATCGAGTCGTGCTATTGCGCCTATGGCGCAATTAGCGGGCCTTATGACCCGAGCAAATCATACCGCCAGTGCATTACGTCAACTTAATGAGTTAATGGTGCAAGAGGATGAGTTTGAAAACAAAGGACATTTAGTTAGCAAATTAAGACTATTGGGTAAGATTAACGCTGATAATGTTGGCTTTAGTTATCCTGGCTCAGAAAAACCTGTACTGCATCCAATGTCGCTGACAATCAATCCAGGTGAACGCATCGCCATTATCGGCCGCAATGGTTCGGGAAAAAGCACTCTCGCCAAACTGTTAGTCGGGCTGTTCCAACCCACAATGGGAAGCCTACGTTATGACGGTGTCGATTCAGCTCAAATTCACCCAAGTGATTTACGCCGTAACTTTGGTTATTTACCCCAAGACGTCACACTATTCCATGGCACTATTAGGGACAATATCCTCTTTGGCACTCGCCAAGTCACAGAACATCAGTTGATACGAGCAGTGCAACTATCAGGGGTAAGTCAATTTACCCATCTCGAGGCCGAAGGACTAGATCAACAAGTTGGTGAAGGTGGAATGTCACTTAGCCGTGGACAAAGGCAAACTGTAGCGTTAGCTAGAGCGACACTCAATGACCCACCAGTCCTGTTAATGGATGAGCCAACAGCAAGCTTAGATGCTCGTGCAGAGCAACAGTTTATTCGTTCAATGCAAAATGTGAGTAAAGACAGAACCTTAATACTTATTACGCACAAAATGCACCTATTACAACTCGTGGATCGCATTATCGTGCTCGAACGCGGTCATGTTGTGGCCGATGGTCCCAAGTCAGAAGTATTAGAGAAGCTCAATTTTGGCCTCGTGAGTGGGGGCGTTAAAAAATGAGTAAACACCTAACGGCAAACGATCTTGATATGGTCGATGATGTCTATGGCGCCATGATGACCGATGCCCCCAGTGGGCATAGGTTAATCATTTGGGCTCTCGCTGCCATGGTCGTTTGTTTCTTGTTTTGGGCTGGTTTAGCCCAATTAGATAAAGTCACCACAGGTTCAGGCAAAGTAATTCCCTCTTCACAGGTGCAAGTCATTCAAAGTTTGGATGGCGGCATCATGCAAGAACTTTATGTGCAAGAGGGTGAAATAGTCACTAAAGGGCAGCCCTTAGTGCGCATTGATGATACTCGCTTCCGCTCTGATTTTGCCCAACAAGAACAAGAGGTTTTTGGTTTAAAAACCAATGCCATTCGCATGCGGGCAGAACTCGATAGCATACTGATTTCAGATATGACTTCAGATTGGCGAGAACAAGTCAAAATTACCAAAGAGGCGTTGATTTTCCCCGAGAATATAGTCACCGCCGAGCCCGCATTAGTCAAACGGCAGCAAGAAGAATACAACGGCCGCTTAGATAACCTAAGTAACCAACTCGAAATTCTTGTGCGTCAAATTCAGCAACGCCAACAAGAGATCGATGATCTTGCCTCTAAAACAACGACGCTAACAACGAGTATGCAACTGATTTCTCGCGAGTTGGAGCTCACCCGTCCATTAGCAAAAAAAGGCATTGTACCTGAAGTTGAGCTGCTAAAATTAGAACGGGCGGTTAACGACGCACAAGGGGAACTTAATTCATTACGATTGCTCAGGCCAAAACTGAAAGCCGCGTTAGATGAAGCGATCCTAAAACGTCGTGAAGCAGTATTTGTATATGCGGCAGACCTTAGAGCACAACTAAACGAAACTCAAACGCGACTATCACGCATGAATGAGGCCCAAGTTGGTGCACAGGACAAAGTCAGTAAAGCTATTATTACATCTCCTGTTAATGGCACTATTAAAACAACGCATATCAATACATTAGGTGGTGTTGTTCAACCTGGTGTAGATATTATTGAGATCGTTCCCTCCGAGGATCAGTTGCTTATAGAAACGAAGATCCTGCCGAAGGACATCGCATTTTTACATCCAGGTTTACCAGCAGTAGTTAAAGTAACCGCCTACGATTTTACTCGCTACGGCGGCCTTAAGGGAACGGTAGAACATATCAGCGCTGATACTTCACAGGATGAAGAAGGAAATAGTTTCTATCTTATTCGGGTTAGAACAGAAGAATCGAGTTTAATCAAAGACGATGGCACGGAGATGCCAATTATCCCAGGGATGTTAACCTCGGTTGATGTCATCACAGGGCAAAGATCCATTCTTGAGTACATTTTAAATCCAATTTTAAGGGCTAAGGACACTGCGCTCAGAGAGCGTTAAGCCTGTTATAAACCGGGAGGTTTGCAATGAATACTTCAGTAAGACGACAATTTCGATGTTCAAAGATAGCCATAGTGCTGTCATTTATTCTATTACCATTATCGGCGCAGAGCCAGACGCTAGAGCAAGCGGTCGCGCATACACTCGATACCAATCCGGATCTACGTGTTGCGTTCAATCGCTTCAAGGCTAGAGAAGAGCAAGTTAATCAAGCGATTGCAGGCTACATGCCTACAGTTGATATTACTGGCGGTTATGGTTATGAACAAACTGATAGTGTATCAACACGTAGACGAAAAAATGTAGGCGATGTCGATAGTAACGGTGTGGCAGAGCTAAACCGCGGAGAATTTGGCGTTAGTTTAAAGCAAATGCTATTCGATGGTTTTTACACAAGCAGTGAAGTTGATCGTTATAGCTTTGAAGCCAGTGCAGACCAGTGGGCCTTGCTCGCAGCTGCTGAAGATATGGCGCTCGATGTCAGTAAAGTTTACCTTAATTACTTGCGCACCGATGAAGTGTTAAAACTTGCGGAGAAGAACCTAAATAGCCATAAAGAAATTTACGATCAAATCAAGCAACGTACTGACTCTGGTCTAGGTTCGACCGCAGATTTATCCCAAATTACCGGTCGTCTTGCACGTGCTAATGCGAATGTCATTTCGGCACGCAATAATTTCCTCGACGCTAAGGCCCAATTCATCCGAGTGGTTGAAGCTGAACCTGTTGATTTAATTCAACCCGTTCCCGATGCCGATATGCTACCTAAGGATCTCAATTCTGGTTTAGCGGTCGCACAGGAAAATCACCCCATTCTTAAGTCCGCTGCGAATGATATTCGTGCGGCAGAAAATGAACGTTCATCGGTACAAGCTAACTATTACCCTCAGGTTTCATTAGAACTGAATGGTAACTGGAATAACGATATCGGCGGTGAAGATGGTGTCAGTGTTATACCTAGCCAGAATGTGGGCGGTTATAGCAACGACATAGTGGCCATGGTACGAGTAAGATACAACTTATTTGCTGGCGGTAAAGATCTTGCCCGTGAAAAAGAAACGGCATATAAACTCGGCGAAGCAAAAGAAATACGTCAACGCGCTCAGCGTGAAGTAGTCGAAGGCGTAAACCTAGCTTGGAACGCGTTTGAAATGCTTGTTCCACAAAAGCAATATATTCGTGACCATGTTATGGCAGCAAAAGACACTCAATCTGCTTATGCACAACAGTTTAACCTAGGCCAACGCAGCTTACTCGACTTACTTGATACTGAAAATGAACTCTTCGAAGCCCGTAAAGACTACCTACAGGCTGAATACGATGAAATTACGGCAAAGTATCGCGTACTCAACTCCACAGGACGTTTACTCGACTCACTCAGAGTCACTCGCCCTGAAGCATGGCGTGGAGAGCGTAACTATGAAGGAGGCGCCAACCAATGAAAACTACAATCCTATTCATCAGTATCGCTCTTTTAACTGGCTGTTCGGTACGAGATACAGTTAATATTGAGGAAATGACAACTACTCAAGCCAATGATCTATCTGATAAAGATGGAGATGGGGTCATCGAAGCCCGTGAACGTTGTAACGACACGGCAAAGGGTGCCAGTATCGATAACTATGGCTGCGGCAACATTAAGACGATTAATGAGCGAAAGGAAATAAATATTTTATTCCCTAATAACTCCGCCTATATTGCGCCTGATTATTATCCTCAGATCGAGGATATTGCGGTCTTCTTGCGCCAGTATCCAACGACTAAAGTCACTATCGAAGGTCACACAAGTCGCACTGGAACCGATGAACGTAATGCTGTGTTATCGCAGGAACGCGCCGATGCGGTTACCGCTGTACTTGCGGAACGTTTCAGTATTGATAGAAGTAGATTAACCGCTATTGGATATGGGCCTAGCCGTCCTATTATTATAGAACGTACGCCTGAAGCTGAGATCCGTAACCGCCGTGTTGTTGCGGAAGTCACGGGGGATGATACGACGGCCGATATGAAATGGACGATTTATTCCGTCGATGAACCTACAAAATAAGGGTTAGCAGAATAGGCTATGAATGGCAGACTTGGTTATAAAGCTTCATTTTTGCGAGTCTGCCGCTTAAGCCTCATAGCGTCGGCATTAGGCATTTGCTGCCTCTATGCCGCACCAACTCAAACCCTAGATGAAGCGAGGATTACCTCCACACTGGAAAAGCGTTACGGTGAACGCGCGGGTATGCGTGCTAGGGCTTGGTTCAAGGTATTGTCGGAATCGGTCTCTGTGAGCGAGCAAGACAAACTATTTAAAGTAAACAATTTTTTTAATTTGTTTCGTTTTGTTGATGACATTAAGTTATGGGGAGAGTCGAATTATTGGGCCACACCGATGGAATTTATTGGTGTGAATGGTGGGGATTGCGAAGATTTTTCGATAGCGAAGTACTTTACGTTACTCCAACTAGGGGTTCCAGAAGATAAGATGCGAATTACTATGGTTAAAGCAACCAGTGTTAATCAGTATCATATGGTATTAGCCTACTATGAGACCCCTTCATCAATTCCCCTCGTCCTCGATAATCTCGATCACGTTATAAAACCGGCGACTCAACGCACAGACTTATTACCTGTGTACAGCTTCAACGGTAAACAGTTATGGCTTAACAAAGAACAAGGACGAGGCGTTTTAGCTGGTTCGTCAACACGACTTGAAAAATGGAATGACCTTAATCATAGGTTAGGGGTAGACCGACTCAGGCAACCCAAATTGAAACTGGAGTAGCATCAAAGATGACACTGTTTAGACAGATTTATTCGCTGCTTTTTAGCCTTTTCTTGCTAGTGGTTGCAAGCCTTGGTTATGTGCAATTCACTGAAACTCAAAGCTTTTTAACCAAGCAAATGGAGTCAGATCTAAACAACGTCAGCACTTCGCTTGGCCTTATGCTCACCCCAGCGCTTCAGGCCGGGGATACAGTGGCTGCAGAAACCCTAGTTAATGTGATTTTTGAAGGCGGTTATTACCAAAATGTCAAATTGACATGGATGGTCGACGGCAAGCAACAAGAGTGGAATAATCCCCTTAAAATTGAAGATGTTCCTCAATGGTTTATCAATTTAAACCTCTTTAAAACGATCAAAAAACAAAGCACTATTACCTCTGGTTGGCTGCAACTGGCACAACTTGAGATTACTGCGCACCCTGGATTTGGCTACCATGAGTTATGGCGGATTATGTCAAATACCATTATCGCCTTCTCTCTATTATTTTTAGTCGCTATTTTTACCGCCAGACTAGGGCTGACTTGGATTCTAAAACCTTTACATGATTTATCGGATCACGCCAAAAGTATTGCCGACCGCCAATTTGGCCCTGATATGCCCCTACCCAAAACCACAGAGTTAAAGGACCTTGTCACCGCCTTTAACAGCATGTCTGCCCAACTTAAGCAGGTCTTCCAATCCTTGGATGAAGAAGTAGGCGCATTACGTAAGAAAAACCTAGTAGACCCTGCGTCAGGCTTACCGAATCGACAATATGTGGTGAGTAGACTCAACGGCTGGTTAAGTGAACCTAGTAGTGGAGCACTCTTTCTCGCTAAGCTCGATTGGCTTGAAGAAGTTCATAGCAAATATGGTTATCAGGTAAGGGATGAAACCATTCGCATTCTAGCCGAAAAATTCCAACAGCAATTAAATGAAATCACGCCTTCGGTCATCGCACGTATTGCCGCTTTTGAATTTGCTTTCCTCGTAACTGAGGTTGAGCATGAACAGATAAGTAAATATCTTCAAACCTTAATTCGCACCATCAATCAGGAAATATCGAAGGCAGGCTGCAAGCCAAATGAAAACTTTGCCATCGGCGTGGCCGAACGGATTGGACAAATGAAAGTCTCCGATATTCTGGCACAAGCGGATAATGCGCTGCAAAAAGCCCTCAAGGAGAACAAAACCTTCCATTGGTTTGAAACGACCGAGCAACAGCTATTTACTCGCGAACAATGGCGAGACAACCTAAGCCATGCAATCAGCAATAAGAAGTTTAAATTTAGATGGCAACCCATTCAATTTTGCGATGGCAATGGCATAGCTCAACGAGAGTTATATTGCCAGTTAGAACTTGGAGATAAACTGGCTCATGCAGGACAGTTTATGCCCTATATCGAACTATTATCGCTCGGTGCGTTGCTCGATAAATGCCTTATTGAAACCGTCTACGAGCAAAAACTACTCGAACGTAGTTACGAGCCTGTAGCGATAAACTTAACACACCAAAGTATTAGTGATCTCCAATTCCATGAATGGTTAAATCACTTCCTACGTAACGCCCCTAATGTTGAACGTATTTGTTTCGAAATTCCAGAAGCGGGTGTCTATAGCGATTTAGATTCCTGTTTACTGTTGTGCAAAATTATTCGCGACAATGGCGCTAAATTTGGTATCGACCACTTTGGTCGTCAGTTCGGTTCTATGACGTATCTTCAGGAACTGAGACCCAGTTATGTGAAGCTAGATCAGTCCTTCTCCTACTACGATGAAGCGCAACATAATGGTGAATTGTGCCGTGCAATCATCAATGTAGCTAAGGGCTTACATATTCAGGTCATAGTGACAGGTATTCAGGAAAAGGCGCAGCTTGAACGCTTTAATGAATTAAGAA
Organism: Shewanella sp. HN-41; assembly: GCF_000217915.1. Classification (GTDB taxonomy): domain Bacteria; phylum Pseudomonadota; class Gammaproteobacteria; order Enterobacterales; family Shewanellaceae; genus Shewanella. Next base: position 12,151 of record NZ_AFOZ01000044.1, read on the forward strand.
CGGATGCTTATCAAGGCTTTATTGCACCGCCAGAAAACCTAGACTAGGGAAGTCAATCGTGCAAATAGTAAAGCTCCTTCGAGAGCTTTACTATTTGGTTTTCAGCCAAAGCACACGTATTACGATCTCACCCTCAATATCGAGGGCCTGTTAGCTGGAAATATAAAAGACTGAATGCAAAAAAGCCCCAGCATTGAATGCTGAGGCTTTTTCACTATTTGGTCGGTGATAGAGGATTCGAACCTCTGACCCTCTGGTCCCAAACCAGATGCGCTACCGGACTGCGCTAATCACCGAATGTTAAACTGTTAACTATTTACTCGAAAAATCAAGCGCGCTAGTCAAGCGAATAATGTGGTCGGTGATAGAGGATTCGAACCTCTGACCCTCTGGTCCCAAACCAGATGCGCTACCGGACTGCGCTAATCACCGAATGTCAAACTGTTATCTAAGGGTCACACCCTCTGGTCCGCTCTTATCCAAAAATCCTGGATGCGCTATCGGACTGCGCTAATCACCGAATATTAAAATCTTTACATCACAGTAAATGAATGGGGTGACTGATGGGGCTCGAACCCACGACAACCGGAATCACAATCCGGGACTCTACCAACTGAGCTACAATCACCATTGATTTTCACTTACTTCACCAACCATAAAGCTCACAACGCTGTGCGGAAGTGGTGCGCCCAAAAGGATTCGAACCTTCGGCCTCACCCTCCGGAGGGGTGCGCTCTATCCAGCTGAGCTATGGGCGCTCGCCTTGGTTAGCGCCGCATATAGTATGGACAAATAGCCCTTGAGTCTATAGCTGTTTTGCACTTTTTTTACTGACTGCTCAAGTTTTGATGCATTAGTATACTTTTTCATCGGAAACACCACTTAAATATGACTTGGATGTTACGGTATTTCATGTTAATTATAATGTTTGGCAACAACATAGATAGATCTAACCAGTGAGTATCATGTTTAAGGATGAAGATGAACCCGCTCAACCTCGCATTAAAGAGATTGAACGCTTAGAAAAACGACTTATTCGCTTAAAATATCTAGCGCATAAGTATAAGCGTGCCGAAATCATTCAAAACACCTTACTAGAATTATCCAATATCGCGACACAAGTCTCCTCGTTAGAAGAATTCTATCTGGGTGTACATCAACATCTCAAACAACTGATCTCTGCCGATAACTTCTTTATTGCTACTCTCGATGCCACAACTGGCGGGTTAACGGTACCTTTCTTTGCCGATGAGAAAGATGCTCACCCATCCCAACTCTATCCAGAACAATCACTCTCAACTTTATTACAACAAGGGCTAACTGGTTACGTATTTAGAACAGGCAAAACACTCCTGTGTGATGACACTCTAGTTGATGAACTCGTCGCCGCAGGACAAATAGTGAACTTAGGCTCCCCTTGTCATTTATGGTTAGGCGTCCCTATTAGGCATGAAGATATTGTCACTGGTGTACTGGTGGTACAAACCTACGATACCAATGTCCATTATGGCGATATTGAAGTCGAGCTAATGACCTTTATTTGTCACCATATCTCCGGGGTTATGGAAAGGCTTAAACACCAAGAACAATTAGAACAAGCCATACAACAACGCACCAAAGAGCTCAGCCAAGCCTACGATAAACTTAAACAAGAAGTCTATGAGAGACGTAGGGCTGAGCGTCTGCAAAAGTCTCTGTTTGAGATAGCAGAACTTGCTAACTCAAGCACAGATAACCCCGATTTTTACGCTCAGTTACACAATGTTATCCGCCATTTAATTCCGGCGAACAACTGCTATATCGCCTTGCTTAATGAGGAAGAAACCCACTTAACCTTCCCTTTCTACGTATCCCAACAGGGTAACGGGCACCCAGGAACTCGCCCACTGCAAGATGGGCTCACCGAATACGTGCTTAAGCACAAACGTCCGCTGTTACTGGATCAGAGTGATATCAGTGCCCTGATTGCCTCTGGTGAACTCTATACGAAAGCGCCCTCGTTAAACCACACACAGACTATGCATCAATGGATAGGCATTCCACTCTTTATCCATGATCAAGTGCGTGGTGCCTTAACTATTTATAGCTTTAGCATGACGCAAAATTATCAGATTAAAGACTTAGAGCTATTGACCTTTGTGTCACAGCATATTGGTACCGCTATTGAGAAAAAACTGTCCGCCGAGTCGCTACAACGCAGCTATGAAGAACTCGAAGAGAAAGTGATCGCCCGTACAAGAGCCTTAGCCGAATTAAATAAAGATCTTGAAAAAGAGATCCGCCAACGTCGCAATATGGAGGCCAAATTAGTCCATGATGCAAAGCACGATGCACTCACAGGCCTCCCCAATCGCGCCATGTTTATGGAACGTTTAAGTCAAGCAATCAAACATGTCCGCCGCCACAGTTTGGACCAATTTGCCTTGCTCTTTATCGATCTAGACCGCTTTAAACAAATTAACGACACTCTAGGCCACATCGAAGGCGACAGGTTTTTAATTGAAACGGCTAGCCGCCTCAGATCTTGCATTCGAAGTAATGATACTTTAGCCAGACTCGGTGGCGATGAGTTTGTCATTCTACTCGATAGTGTCAACAGCATTAATGATGCAAAAGATGTCTCAGAGCGAGTGATCCAAAAAATTTCCCAACCCTACAAGTCAGGCACGAGCGAATTCAATTCAGGCGCCAGTATAGGCATAACCATTAGCGGCAATCATAGGCTAGACACGAGTGAGTCAATGCTGCGCAATGCCGATACAGCAATGTATCAGGCGAAAGCGAATGGTAAGGGTTGTTATGTAATTTTTGACGACAGTTCGTCCGAGCAAGCGATGCAAGATGCCGCATTTGAAAACGACTTTAGGCTGGCGCTGCAAGCTCATGAGTTACAACTGAGTTATTCACCTATAGTGGATCTACAGACCCAGCAAACCTATGCATTAGAGTGCCGTTTATTTTGGGAGCATCCCCACCGGGGCACTATACAGCAGGAGCAACTCTGTGTGTTGGCAGAGCAAGTCAACCTCATGGTTGAATTAGATAAGTACGCTATTACCGCCTTAGATAACGCCTATATTGAGTTACTCAGGTGTCATGGCGACCAGCTCGACCTGCATTTATTGCTATCGAGTCAACATCTTAAACATAAGCATGTATTGCGTAGTCTCAAAAACACTCTAAAACAAACTCGGCTTAACCTGAATCGCTTATGGTTATTCTTTAATGAAAAAGCCTTAGTTCAAGAAACTGAAAATCATATTAATGGCTTTGGTTTGTTACAAAAGCTCGGAGTTAACCTAGGGATAAGTCACTATGGTATTGGTCATAGTTCATTGAATAGTTTGTTATTTTTACCCATAAAGGCCCTAAAACTCGACACGAATATCGCCAGACAACTGCAGGACGAGCAGCATATTAAACTGATATCTGCTTATCAAAAAACCGCATCCACGTTAGATCTACTAATTTTTGCCAGCGGACTCACAAACCAAGAGCAAATACATATATTTAGCTCACTTGGTTACCAATTTGGCCAAGGAGGTGCCTTAACCGACACTTTTACGATACTGGAAAGTCCGCAGCTAGTCTGCGCTTGATTTTGCTCTTGGATAAATAAAAATTTAGCGAAGCCTTTATTTTTTAAACATATCTCTTAAGTTAGAAATATTGGCTCGCCCAGTCTGCATCCGCTCCTGCTCCGTTTGCTGGGGTTTACGGTTTTCCCAGACGACATCATCCTGTGGTAACTCCAGTAGGAAGCGACTTGGCTCACAGCGCATGGTTTCTCCAAACTGACGCCTTTCTCGGCATAGGGTAAACCAGAGTTCTCGTTGGGCACGGGTGATCCCCACATAGGCTAAACGGCGCTCTTCATCGACGTTTTCCTCATCTATGCTGGTTTGATGGGGTAAAATCCGCTCCTCAACACCGACCATAAACACATAGGGGAATTCCAGCCCCTTTGAGGCGTGCAAGGTCATTAGCTGCACCTGATCGCCGCCTTCGTCCTCACTATTACGCTCCATCATATCCCGCAGCGTGAGCCGATTGACGACTTCAGGCAAGGTCATAGGCTCATCCAACTCATCGCCAGCAAGCATCTCCGTCACCCAACGGTAAAGCTCTGAGATATTTTTCATCCGCATTTCGGCGGCCTTAGCACTGGTACTGGTTTCGTATAGATAGTCTTCGTAATTGATTTGGCGGATAAGCTGCTTTACCGCTTCAACGCCTTCGCCACGTTGCGCATGGTCTCCGGTTTCCACAATAAAGCGACCAAATTGATACAAGGACGACATAGCCGCCGGTGGCAAATGGTGATTTAGCTCGGGCTCAAAGATCGCGGCAAACATAGAGATGTGCTTTTCATTGGCAAAATTACCTAGGCGCTCAAGGGTCGATGGACCAATACCACGCTTAGGTAAGTTAACGATACGCAAAAACGCATTATCATCATCGGGGTTCACCACCAACCTCAAATACCCCATGATGTCTTTAATTTCTGCTCGGGCAAAAAATGATGTACCACCACTGAGCTTGTAGGGAATACGGTTTGTCATCAATGCGCGCTCGAGTAAACGGGACTGATGATTGCCCCGATACAGAATCGCATAATCACCAAATTGAGTACGCCCAACAAACTTATGACGCACTATCTCGGCAACCACGCGCTCGGCTTCCTGTTCCTCATTGGCGGCAAATAGCACCCGCAGCGGCTCACCATAGGCAAGCTCGCTGAAAAGCGCCTTATCGTAAACGTGAGGATTATTCGCAATGAGTATATTGGCGGCGCGCAAAATTCGCTGGCTGGAACGATAATTTTGCTCCAGCTTGATCAACTTAAGTTTAGGGAAATCTTTACCTAATAAAACGAGGTTTTGCGGTTTAGCGCCACGCCATGAATAGATGGATTGATCATCATCCCCCACCACGGTAAAACGAGCCCGTTCACCCACCAGCAATTTCACCATTTCATATTGACTGGTATTGGTATCTTGGTATTCGTCCACCAGCAAATATTGGATTTTGGTTTGCCAACGAGTTCTCACCTCTTCGTGGTGTCGGAGTAACAGCGTAGGCAAAAGGATCAGATCATCAAAGTCCAATGCGTTATAGGCTTTCATATGTTGGGCATAACGCTGATACAGCATAGCAAATAACTGCTGTTGTTCATCCTTAGCCAACTTACGCGCTTGATCGGGGATAACTAGCCCGCCTTTCCAATTCGAAATAGCACTTGCTAGCGCCTTGAGTAAATCTTTATCTTCATCTAACTCTTTTTGGGTGAGTTCCTTAAGGAGCGCCAAAGTATCTTGATCATCAAACAGCGAAAAACCAGGCTTTAACCCTAAGACCTTATGCTCGCGTTTAATGATCTCGAGCCCTAAAGTATGGAAAGTCGAAATCCACAGCCCTCTGGCTTCCTTACGTCCCATGGATTGCGCCACCCGCTCCTTCATCTCACGGGCAGCTTTGTTGGTGAAAGTCACCGCGGCAATATGACGGGCCTTATAGCCACATTTTTCAACTAAGTAGGCGATTTTATTGATAATAACGCGGGTTTTACCACTGCCCGCCCCCGCCAACACTAGGCAAGGGCCTGAAACGTAATGAACAGCATCGTTTTGGGCGGGATTGAGTTTCATCTTTGCGTTATATCCAAACAAGTAGCAGAAGGGGGCAGAGATCATAGCAGAATCGACGCTTTTAAGGCTAACAAATCCCCTTCCAATCGTCATCACTGCACCGTGATGGACAGCTCAATCGTACACCTGGGCACTGCCCAAGCCTCGGCTTTACTTTTGAAAGCTAACGTACTGAGTTACAATTCATCCATTCAGTAAAAAGGCGGACAAGATCATGATCAATCCAAAGAAAATCGAAGAGATGGCAAAACAACTCAGTGACAGTTTGCCCAGCGGGCTGAAGCAATTTGCCGGTGAATTTGAAGAGCGCAGCAAGCAAGTATTGCAAAATCAATTGCTCAAGTTAGATATGGTTTCCCGTGAAGAATTTGATGTGCAGCAACATGTATTGCTGAAAACCCGCGAAAAATTAGAAGCGCTGCAGGCGCAAGTTAACGAGCTTGAGAAAAAACTTAACGCCGCGGATTAATCCCTCCTCATGGATTAACACTCGCCACGAGTTAATTGTCGACATAGTTCAACAGCTAGTGGTGACGCGGAATACAAAAGCACAGCGACTCAAAGCTGTGCTTTTTGCTATCAATGACAGTCGTTTTAGACTCTATTGCCTTAAACCTAATACACCGAGTTTTGTATGCAGTCACTCGCCAGCTATATCCTCGCCATTCAAGGCTATCCTAGCCCGATTTCGGTGGTGAGCCACACCCAAGAGCAGCACAGTTATCGGGACGACAATGCACAGATTTGCGAATCACTGACCCTGTATCACTTCGACAACGGAGTAGTAGTTAGCCTCCTAAGCGAGCAAGATAAACAGGCCGATGAGTCAGACACGGTTTGTGGAGATTATTGGCTGAGTTACCGAGTCGTAACCGCCGATATCGCGATTTCGCCGCAGCAAAAATCCTTTAGCAATCTGTGCCAGCAAAGCTTTTGGCTTAAGATGCAGCAAGGGCTTAACGAGTGAGAATAGTTGTGGGCGCCTAGACCTAAGCACTCGAGTTCGAATCGTAGGGAATAAGACAATGGATACCGCAAGCACCTCATTTTATCAGGACAATCTCCTTTGGGGGTTGTTGCTCCTTGGCGGCCTGCCACTACTCAGTTATCCCTTTGTGGTCCTCGCCAGCTTGATGGGGCTTGCCAGCCCAAGCACGATTAAAGTGCACTGGTTTTATCGGCTGATGAATAAAAGCTTTCTATGGGGAACCATGGCTTATCCCTTGGTTTACATCCCTTGCTACTGGTTAGCGAGGGGCGACAATGGATCATTATCCTTGTGCTATGCCGCCCTGCCGCTGCTATATCTGGCAGTACTCTATCTTTGTTTTCGCTGGATGGATGCACCGATTAAGCACAAGAGCACGGATAAAGGTAAAGCTCCCGATTAAAGCTTTTGCTGGCGCGCATATTTTTGTTTAAATGCCTTGTGGTTAGCCTTCATTAATTTCCAACGGCTACAGCCATTAAAGCGCGCATACTCAGTCACTGCCACCTCAAATGCCGCACAAAAGTCCTCATCCATGCCATCAAATCCCTCTTCCAGCGTCAACTGTTGTAATAACAGTAAACCACTTTGCCGCTCGGCTTTGACATCCACTCGGCCAACGAAGCAGTCACGCCACAGAATAGCGAGGGAGTAATAGCCATATTGGCGTTTTTCGGCAGGCACATAGACTTCAATTTGATAGTCAAAATCAAACCATTGCTTTAAGCGTTGCCGCTGGATTAACAGATTATCGAAGGGGTTGAGTAACCAGACTCGATTAGGCATAACAGAAGTTAATTGCAACTCGGGGCGATAAAAATACCACTGCCCCTCAGCCTTAAAGCTTGCCAACTCGCCTTGGGACTGCATTACGGCTAATTGCTCGGACACGTGCGCTTTTATGCCCTTACGTAGATACGCCATTTGCGCCGCCGAACCAAAGGCATGGGCATCGAGGTAACGCTCAATTAAGTGGCGGGCAAATTCGGCCTCACTCGGCGCTTGGGTATCGATATAACTTGGGAGCACACGCTCGGTGAGATCATAGCATTTTTGGAATTTCTCCCGCCGAACTACCATTAACTCGCCACGCATAAAGAGTTGCTCTAGGGCCTTTTTCGCTGGTTTCCAGTCCCACCATGCGCCGTTTTTGCCTTCGGCATGTTCAAAGTCACTGGCCTTGAGAGGCCCTTCGGCGCGAATCCGAGCGCGCACCTCCAGCATCACCTTATCGTCTGGCTCAAACCAATGTTTGCCGCCATTTTGCAACTGCTGTTTACGTTGCAAACTGAAACGATAATCGGCCATAGGTAAATACGCCGCGGCATGGGACCAATATTCGAAGATGTCCCCCTGAGCCAAGGCGATATCTAGCATACCGCTCTGGTATTGCGGCATCCGGCTATGCAGTACATGGTGATGCGCCCTCTCGACCACATTAATGGAATCGATTTGTACATAGCCGAGGCGCGAGATCAGCGCGGGAACAGATTCCTGCGGTTGCAACAATCCTTGCTGTTGCATATTAAGCTGTAACCATTCACGGGGGGAAAAGGGACTAGACATCGACGCTCCAAACTCACCAGATACAAAGTTTCACACCGGACTAATACATTAAAAATCAGTACCATTTACGATTTATCAGACTTGCACTTACTAAAATATGCGCGTTAACCTACTCACTCAACGCCAGATTTGGATAACATAAGGCATTTACCCCCTAAGGGCTATGCTTTACTAGCCATAGAGTTTAATGCCTCGAAATTGAGTCAATTTAAGCTCTGACCGTCATTAAGGACTGATGAATGAATATCTATTACCGCGAAGCACAGCTCTGCGGCCGTAAAACTGGCAATGGCACTAAACTGCCATTTTTGATGAATATGTTGTACTCACTCGGTGAAAAGAACCGCGACCTGCAACCTTTCTCCATGGAGGATATTAAGTCTGTCCTTTTTAACAAGCATCAATCCATTGGCTGCTCCATCGAGGCGCCATTGCCCATAGTCTCTTGGCGCAGTGAAGCCATATGGTACGACTTATTCAAGGGCGAAGAGTCAGTGTATCTGCCCCAATGCATTACGTTTACCAATGGCGCCATCGATTATGTCATTGTGGTGATAGGCGATGAGTATGAACTACGTATTTGGCCCGACAGCAATAATCGTGAGCGTGAAAAACACCATTGGTTTTCGCATCATGCACCCGTCTATTCAGAACAGATCGACGTCTTTAAACAAAGTTTTGAGGCTCTACTCAAACATATTCGCAAGGAAGATGACTATGAGGCCAAACACCCCAAATTTGGTAAAAAGCGCACCAGTTCCAAATAGGTTTTAGTGCACATAAGGCAATTGCCATAATTTTGCCACTATTGATCAGTAACTTGCCCGCAACTCCCGCGAGCAAATCTGTTTTAATACCCGCCATGATATCGAGTTAACCCAGCAAATTGCTGTTGATGCTCGAGCGTATTTCATAGGGAATGAAATTCAATGTTCAACATTATTATTGGGGTACTCATCCTACTTAGTCTGGCGCTATTTGGTGGCGCAACCTATTTAGTGGTGCGTGCACTGCTGAAAAAATTCAATCGAGATCAAGGAATAGATATGGATTCAGCACAGAAACAACCTGCCACGGCAAAGGGCGTAGCATTGAAAAACACCACGCTATTAAAAGCCTTAACCATTGGCACACTGTCGATTATGGCCTTGATCCCACTCGGGATCATTATGGACATGACGTCCGATCGCGAGACGCTTTACCACAGTGTGGTCGATGAAATTGGCCGTTCATGGGGCGAGCAGCAGACCCTCTCTGGGCCAGTGCTAGTCATCCCCTATAGCTATTTTGTGATGCAGGAAGAAGTCAGTAACGATGGTAAAACTCGCCATGAGGTTAAGCGAACCTATCAGGATGAGTTAGTGATCCTGCCGAAAAAGCTCACCCTCGATTTAGACTTAAAACACGATTTCCGTACCCGTGGCATTTACCAATCTCTCGTGTATAACGCGGCGCTTAAGGGGCAGGCCGACTTTCGCTTAAACCGTTATGATATTCCAAACCTTATCGCCTTCGATAATAAAAACGCCCGTTTAGTCTTTGGGGTATCATCGAATCAAGCAATTGATAAAGTGGAAAAAATTGAAGTTAAAGGCGACTCAGTTTTACTCTCAGGCTCGCTCATGTCGGGCACAGGTTTAGGCACCACAGGCGGCCTAGAAAAAGGCTTTAACCAAGGCGTACAAGTCGGTGAGTCGAGTGACTTTAGTGTGGACTTTGCGATGACACTGCGCGGCTCACAGTCGATTAGCGCTCTGCCATTAGGCGAACAAACCTTAATCAATATCCAGGCGGATTGGCCTCACCCCAGTTTTAAGGGATTATTACCCGCCGAGCGGGAGATTACCCCAAATGGCTTTAATGCTAGCTGGAATATCAGCCACTTAACCCGTAATTACCCGCAGGAATTTATTAAGAGTAACCAATCAACCCTGACTGAAGTATCAGCCAATGCGATTCTGTTCGAACCCGTGACCCACTACGGCAAGATTGAGCGTTCGGTAAAATACGGTCTGCTGTTCATCGTACTGACTTTTATCATGTTATTTATCTTTGAACTGGGCCAAAAGACCAGCCTCAGCACAGTGCAATATATGCTGGTTGGTAGCGCCATGGCCCTGTTCTACCTCTTGCTACTGTCACTCTCGGAGCACCTTGCCTTCCTACAGGCCTATCTGATCGCCGCCTGTATTCCTGTGCTGTCGGTGTCCGCCTATGTGGGCAGTGCCACCGCAAGCCTTAAACGTGGCGCGATTGTCGGGACTATGTTGGTGAGCTTGTACGCGGTGCTGTACTCGATACTGCAATTAGAAGATTACGCCCTGCTGATGGGCACCGGATTACTGTTAGTGGTACTGCTGATTTTGATGTTTGTAACAAGGCATCAACCTAAGAACACGGCGCAATAACGCCCAACTGTTCCACCCTTGAAGACCCCCGACAGCGACCACTTTGGCTGTCGGGATTTTTTTATTGGCAAAGCCAATCCCATGTTATAGCCTGTGGTGTTTTATGAAGAGGCCCTATTTTGACTCTTAATACTCTACTTTTTAGACGCTTAGGCCTAGTTTGGTTATTACTTGCATCCATTCCTACTCTGCTCTTAGTAACACAGAATCAACTATTTCCATTGATCGATCTGCAATCGTCCTTAGCCAAGGCCCTCTATTGGATCACGTTCACCGGCACTGCACCCTACGGGGTTGCCACCGTTTTATGTGTGTTGGCTATTGCCTATCGCTATCTACCCAGAACATTTTTTATCAGTTTATTTATGGCGATAAGTCTCAGCCAAGTCATTAGCTTGAGCCTGAATCATTCGCTTAAATCCTATTTTAAGGAACCTAGGCCCAATCTAGTTTTTTTAGCTGAGCAACAGATGCCTAGGACCAGGGAAGATGTTTTCTCCCTCGACACTTTTTATCAACTAGATAAACAGGCTCGTTCACAGGCAATGTCCAATGCATTGGAACAATTGAAGATATCCGCCCCACAGATGCAATTGGACTCGCATATCCATCAGCATTGGGAAGATGAAATTGGCTACTCCTTCCCCTCTGGACACACTATTTTTGCTGTGACTCTGGTGCTTACCGCAAGCTACTACTTGCTGTTGGCTGGGTTACCCCTATTCACCACAGTGCTATTAGGTTGGGGGATATCGATGGGATTGAGTCGAATGTTATTGGGTATGCATTGGCCACAGGATGTGCTTTTTTCCACCTTTTTGGCGGCCATTATCAGCGGCTCTAGCGTACTCTTGGTCGGTAAGATCTATCCATTAAAACAAGCTGTGGCACAAGAATAAGAACCACTGCGTATACCCCTTAGCGTTGTTCCAACAATCCGTTAAGTAGGTGACAAAGAATGAAGATGAGTTAGGCACTCCCTAAGTATTGAGCCACTAATGCCTCGTAAATGCCATTGGCCTTAATTTTAGCGAGCCCTTGGTTGAAAATATCCCTCGCCACAGAGTTATGAAAGACCATTCGATAAGGTGTACGAGGAAAGACTAAGTGATAGCTCACAGCTTGCTGAGAGTCTAGATTCTTCTCAACGAAATTATTGAGATAATTGAACACATAACGATCGGCCACTACAGTATCAACACGCCCTAAATACAACATGTTATTTTGGCTCAGTTGATTATCCACTTCATTGTAGGTGGCCTTTTCTGCCACTGCCGCAAACTCGGGACCAAGCAATATATGGGCATTTTCAAAGGCGATTATGCTGTAGTTTTGCAACTCCGCGATTGAGTTAATCTTTAACTGCCGACTCGCTAAACTGATAGCCACATTTGTGTATTCAATATAACTATCAGACCAATAGCCTCTGACACCATTGAGTGTACTCATGGTCATTACAGCATCGACTCGTTCTTTATTGAAGTATAAAAGCTGGCGCTTACGGGAATAGAACTTAAAGTTCACAGGCAATCCCATTTCCCTAAATGCGGCCTTGATGATATCGATTTCGAGCCCAGATCCAGTATCTTCGAGAATATAGGGAGGACGATTTAAGGCACTACCAATAGTTAAAGATACCGATACCGCATAGGTCGGCAGGATCAGCAAACTGATTAACAATAATCTCAAGCGCATACAGTGCCCCATTCCGATGAGTATCATAACTATAGCGGTAAATGGCAGGAGTTCCAGAACGGTTAATTCAACCAACACTCTCCTGCCGCCACCCGTCGAATACCTTTCAACGGCTGATATATTAGGGATTTTTGCCAAAGCCGAAGAAGGCTGGCATATCTTTGTTATTTGCCAATAGAGCCAAATATTGACTGTGGAGCTAGGGGATACAGAGAGGGGAATGAAGAGAGCAGCCTCAAGGAGTTAAGGCTGCTTTTAAAACGGGCTGATTACTGCTGGATACCGACGATTAACCAAGGTGAATTGGCTTGCGTTAGGTTACGCTCTAAATGCCATACTTCCTTAATGTCCTCTTCTATGCCTTCAACGGTATCGCGATAGCGGCCGCTAAACTTAACACTCACTTCCGCAAGAGTAGCATTGTGCGTGGCGCGGACCAGTTCAGCATCTAAAAACATGACTTCTGTGTGCTGATCGCCCACTAATTCGCGGCGTTGGTTGCTGAGTTCATTGAATAGTTCAATGGAAACGTACTCTTGGATTTTGCTTAAGTCGTTTTCATTCCACGCCAGTTGCAGGGTTTTGTAATGGCTACGAGCACCTTCCAAAAAGCCAGGCAAATCAAAACCGGCTGGTAAATTGAAGGGAACATCACTGGTCGCTTGACCAAAACCATTGCTGCCACCTGTGGCAAAACCCGTTGCTTCAGTTGCTTGGCGCTGCAGATTCGGATTGGGTTGGCCAGCCCCAGCGTAAGCGGGTCTTGGCTGCGTCCCCGCTTTTGAGGCCATCAGAGTACGGGCAATTTTGAACAGTACAAATGCCACTAAACCTATAATCAAAATATCCATAAATTGAATATTTTCAAAACCTTCGCCCATAAACAATGCCGCCAATAGGCCACCCGCTAACAATCCGCCTAACATACCACCCATCATCCCTTTTTTGCCCGTCGCTCCCGCAGGTGTAGGGGCAGTGGTGGCAGTGTTGGTCGCCGTAGGTTGAGCCTGCGCGGTTTGCTGACTCTTGCCGATAGATTTGCTACCGCCGAATTTTTTCGCTTCAACGACTGGACTAGCAACCAAGCTAACCGCAAAAATCATCGCCAACATAATAAATAACTTTTTCATTTATAAGATCTTTGTTTGTATAACCAGAGGTGCTGGCATCATAGCCGTGTGACATTATATGTCAACTGGCAAAAGAGGAGGCCAAGCTTACAAACTTCGTTTGTTCTTCGAAATCAAAATCAAAGTCGTGGGGCTTCGTCCCTGATTGTTCAACATGACTCAACTAAGAATGTGTCAAAAGATATGACCATTAGACTCTGTGACATGAGAAGGGATTAAGCGCTATCATTCCAGTAACACGCCAACTTGGATTTAAAAATACGTCATCCCTGAGGACTCGACGGCGGCATCTGCTGCACACGGAAGTGCGAATGCCGCGATCACAGGACGTGAAAGAGCGGCCATGCCGCTAACGGCCACTTACACGCCAGTGCTTAATCCCGTTAACTTTCGTGCATCCTGCTCGATAGAACGACCCAAAGCACAATGTAAAGATCAAAGTAAACATCTAAACTGGTATATCTTTTGATGAGTTATTAACACAGTCTCCATAGTAAAAAGATATGTATGGTCTATCCTTTATGATTGGTAATCACTTGTTTTATCATTATTTAGGGCTCAACTTTGACTGATTAATGACTTTAATTGACAACATTCCGGCCCCACATTCAGGCTGACACTCGTACCACATCCCCTCTTCGGATTAAACCCATAAGACAGAAATCAGGCCATGTTTGACACTCCCAGTGAGTCAAGGCAATAGTTCTCTCACCGAAGGCTTTGGCTATATTTACAGTGATTACATTGAGCACGGCTTAACGCAGTTATCCTAGCCAAACAGCGATCTCAGCCACCGTCTATCTTGGCAGGTCAATTTAGCCAAGATGTAATTCATCTGATGCTTACAACAAACCATCGAAACCCTCATATCTTTGCCAGAGTATCCATAACAACTACAAAAGAGGATGCTACTCACGTTAACAGTAACAACACTTTGTGTTGATTTTAATTCACTTGATTGTTATAAAAACAACTGAAGGACTTGTGAAGTAGCTGTAGGACAGGGGCTTCTGACTTAAACACTTACTTTGAAAATCAAAAGGAATTAACAATATGACCAGCAATAAAAAACTTTTCGCTTTTAAACTGGCAGAGAAAAAAGCAACAGACTCATGTTTCCTCACAAAAGCATGCTCAATTTAAAGCGCGTGAAGGCGTTTCAATCGCTGGGTGCACAGATCCTACAGGTAGAGGATTGGTCCGATTCAGCGACACAGGCATGTACTGCTAATAAACAGTAAGAAAAGACCTCTCCTTTCAGCTGAGGTCTTTTCCTCGCGGCTCTTTTTCTACTGCCACTTAAAAATTAAAAGGAATTAACTGCATGAACAGCAATAAAAAACTTTTCGCTTTCAAACTTGCTGAAAAAAAAGCAACAGGCTCACGTTTCTCAACAACAGAATGTGCAATTTAAAGCGCGTGACGGCGTGGCAATCGCCGGATGTACTTTGGCGCCTGCGGGTAATGGACATGCTCCACGTTACAGCGACACCGGCATGTATTGCTAATTAAGCCGTAAGAAAGTCCCCGGTTTCAGGCCGGGGTAATTTTTTCCCACACTTCGATTTTTCTACTCCCTCATTTAAGTGGTCTATGAATAGCAAACGGATTTTAATCGTCAGTAACAGCGATGATCTTCATGTCGAGGTGCTCACTCCCATATTGACAGCCAAAGGCCATCAGCCTTTTCGCCTCGACCTGAATACATTTCCACGTGATTATCAGTTTCATCAACACATCAGCCAGGATGGGTGCGAGGGTTTTATTGAACATCTGCCCACGGGGGACAGGCTCGCGATCGAAGATATAGGATCCGTGTGGCTGCGTAAGAAAGGGGAATTTGCGTTTCTCAGTCCGGATTTGGGGCCGCAGGAAAATGCCTACGCGATTGAAGAAACCGACCACACACTGTTTGGCTTACTGTACGGCCTCGACTGCTATTGGATGAGCCACCCCTTGGCGATGCGCGGGGCAAGCTTCAAGGGGGAGCAGATGAAAAGGGCCGTCAGACTGGGCTTCGCCATCCCGCCGTCGATCATCAGCAACACGCCGCAAGCCGTCAAGTCGTTCAAGCAGGCGCTGGAGGGAGACATGGTGTTCAAGGCGATGTCGTCATCCTTCTTAGCCGCAGATAAAGTATCGCAAGCAGAGCGGGAGTCCGATGGCATTCCGACCACTGTGATTAGCGATCTGGACATGGACGAGCTGGATGCGATCGCCCATGTGCCCTGTCATTTTCAGGGACACATAGAAAAAGCCTATGAGCTGAGAGTGACTGTGATAGGTGAGCGGGTGTTTGCGGCGAAAATAGATTCACAGCTGGACGAGCGCACGAAAACAGATTTCAGAGATTTCAGTGTGGAGATCCCCTACAGCGCCATCCTGCTTCCACTGGATGTTGAGCGGCGTTGCCGCGAGTTTGTCAAAAGTTACGGCCTCAATTATGGCGCTCTGGACTTAATAGTGACGCCGAAGGATGAATATATCTTCTTGGAAAACAATCCAGGTGGGCAGTTTTGGTTTGTTGAGCAACTGGTGCCCGAATTGACCATGATGAACACATTAGCCGATTGCTTGATAGAGGGGGCTCAATGTTGAATTCGGATGACATTAAGAGGTTGGAAAGTCAGCGAGACAGCAAAGTATTGGTGCTCGCTGCCAGTCAACTCGATATTGAGTTATTGCCGGCGCTCTATAACAGCTTGCAGCAACTCGGGCATGTTAGGCGACTGGATGTCGTGCTCTACGGCCGCGGTGGCATAGTGAATGCTGTCAGACGTATTGCGCTTTTATTGAGAGAATTTTGCGATACCCTTTGCTTTATTGTACCGCATCATTGCGAATCTGCCGCAACCTTGTTGTGTCTGTCCGGGCATGAAATTATTGCCGGGCCTTTGGCTATCTTTTCGCCGATAGATCCCGCCTTGCAGGCGGGCGCCTCAAACCATGAGGAGGTTCCGTCGAGCCTGTCATCTCAGGATGTGCGCTTGTTTTCACAAATGATGCGGGACTGGTTTAAGCTCGACGACGATGAAGTGAAGGCTCAGTCGGCATCCCATCTGTGTAACAGCATTTTCCCGACGACCTTGACGTCCTTTTACCGCTCTACGCTGGAGTTGCAACAGATAGGTGAGCAGTTGCTGGCATTTCAGCTGCCGGAACAGGAACAAGGCATACGCAGCAAGCTAGTTGAACAGCTCCAGTACGGTTACCACTCGCACACTTATGCCATTACCCGGGAAGAACTGGCCCAGTTGGGGCTGAAGATGAAGCAGGCTCCTCTGGTCGATGCGACGGCTTGGAAAATAGCTGAACAGATCCGCGCCAAGTTGGGCCCGGGCGCATGTGAGTCATTGGACGCAGGTTGGTGTGATGCCATCATAGCCACTGCCAATGAAACCCGCGGGCGCTGGTGCCACCCGGAAAGGCCTTCTCCTTGCTGGAAAATAGTGAGGTAAGTCTTGATTTATTTAGCCGAATTTTGTCGTTTGTTTATCTTTATCGTACTTGTGCTTGCCGCCTGGGGGAAGACAAACTCATTCGCCAGGTTTAGAGACAGTCTGGCGGATACCTTAAATGTGCCTGTGCAATGGCGTTTGCTCTCGGCACTTGGCCTGGTGGCTACAGAATGGATGTTGGCGGCCATGTTGCTCATTGATGGGTCCTGGCGAGCTTTGGCCATGCAGGCTGCACTGCTTTTATTTGTCTCCTTCGCCCTCTACATAGCGTCAATTTTGATCAAGCACCGCTTGGTCAGCTGTCATTGTTTTGGCTGGGAAAACCGCCATGTCAACGCGTATGACTTTTATCGCGCTTTGATCTTGATAGCGGCTTGTTTCATCATGCTCACGTTTACATCGAGTGCCTTGACTCTGGTCCCTGCCTCCCAATGGCTGCTATTTGGCTGTGCATTCATGCTTGCTCAGATAACGATACATTTGCCAGATGTCGCCGCGTTATTGCGCCATGACGCCTAAGGATTTTATATGACGGACATAGGGTTAATACATTGGGTCCTGGCTTGCCTTATCTTTGCGGTTTCAATTAACTTGGTGCTCACCTTCCGGCTGTTCGACATGATGCGGACTATGCATGTCCTAGGTGTCAATGCCGTCCCCTTAACCTTGCCCGTTGGGGAGCCGGTTCCTGATTTTTCAGGTACAACCTTAGTGGGTAAGACGCCTGTAGGCTCGGTAAATAAACCGACGGTTCTGGTGTTCTTATCCTCCAAATGTAAGGAGTGCCATGGCAAGCTTGCGGAACTTAGCCGCATACAAGCAGCCTTGAATAGTGCGGAGCTGGTGATGTGGTTGGTTGCATCTGAGCACCCGAATAAGCTGCAAGCGTTTTTGGCCGACACCGACCTGTTAAGCCTTGCGGTGGCTATGGACAGCGAAGTACGCAAAAGTTTGAACCCCCGCAGCGCTTCCCCGTTTTATTTGTTTTTGGATGAAAACCGGGTGTTACAGGCCAGTGGAATTATCGGTGACGATGACTGGCTCAGCTTTATTTCGCAGATGGATGACATCTTATCGGAAGCGGAGCCTGCATTATGAACCTGGAAACCAGGAAATTGCACCGCCTCAGGCTGCAGCTGATCAAGCCTTATATTTATCGGCTCTTGCTGGGCTTCATTGTCATGTTGGTCACGGTGGTCATCCAGCTCAGTTTTCCCAAGGCAGTCGCCTACTTTATCGATAACTCGGTGAAGGCACAGCAAAGTGACTGGCTCACCTGGGTTGGACTGGTCATGATACTGGTATTTTTGATCCACGCAGCTGCGACCTCACTGCGCTACTACCTCTTTGAGTCGGCGGGGACCTTAATAGTGACTCGACTCAAACAGCAGCTCTATGGCGCCATCATTGGCCAAGGAATAGGTTTTTTTGATCGCAATAATGTCGGCAACTTGAGTAATAGGCTTTCTGCCGATGTCGAAGTGCTGAAAGACACCCTGACCATGGCATTGGCGATCGCGCTGCGCTCCTTGTTGACCTGCATCGGCGGTGCCGTCTTGCTGCTTATGCTTTCTCCCAAACTTAGTTTATTGATGTTGGTGGTCGTGCCTTTATCCATATTGGCTGCGCGTCGAGCGGGCAAAATGGTGAGCAGCAGATCTAAGCTGGTTCAGGACAATCTGGCCGACTGTAACCATATAGCCCAGGAAAGCTTTGCCAATATTCGCCTGATGCATGCCTTTGGTCAGCAAAATGGGGCGAAGCGACGCTACCGAGCGGCAACGGATAAAACCCAGGATTTATCTCTAGGCAACACCCGTATTTTCGCCGGATTTCAGGGCGTCACCAGCTTTATCCAGTACATGGCCTTGTTGGTTACTCTGTGGTTCGGCGGTCAGATGGTGCTTGAAGGCCAGCTGAGTATCGGAGAGTTAACCAGTTTCATTCTGTATGCCGCCATGGTGGCAATGTCGGCATCCGGGGTGAGTTGGTTTTGGGGGGAGTGGATGAAAGCCGTAGGGGCAACGGAAAGAGTCTTCGAATTGCTTTCCCTTCAGCCACAGATCCCGGAAGGGCCAAGCGAAGCGGAATTACCCCAATTCAGGGGCGAGATAGCCTTTGAAAATGTTGAATTTTCCTATCCCACTCGCCCCGAAAACAAGGCATTGAGAAGGTTTAATTTATCCGTAGCTGCGGGAGAAAAAATAGCCTTGGTCGGTTCATCCGGTGCAGGAAAATCGACCATTGCCAGTCTGATACTGGGTTTTTACACACCCGACTCGGGTAAACTCAGGTTCGATGGTGTAGATGCCGACACATTGAGCCTGCATGCCATAAGGCGGAATATTGCCATTGTGGAACAGGAGCCCAGTCTCTTTTCCGGCAGCATACTGGAAAATATTCAATACGCACTTTCAGATCGCCTGGCGACGGAGGAAGAAGTGATCCAAGCGGCCAAGCACGCCAATGCCCATGAGTTTATCTGTAAGCTTCCCTGTGGTTATGACACCCAATTGGGCGATCGCGGGGTGCAGCTTTCCGGTGGGCAAAAACAGCGGATCGCCATTGCCCGGGCTATCTTAAGGGATGCCAATATTCTGATCCTCGATGAAGCGACCAGCGCTCTGGACGCGCACAATGAATATCTGGTGCAGCAGGGCCTTGAGCACCTGATGAAGGGGAGGACAACGATAATGATCACCCATCGCTTCTCAACAATTAGCCGAGCCCAACGAATCGTCGTGATGGACAAGGGGGAGATCAGTCAAATAGGCTCCCATGATTCACTCATACTGAACAAAAATGGGATATATTGCGGACTAATCCAAAAACAAATCAATTACTTAGAAAGTGCTGCATCCATTCCAGCCTAATTAATATCAGCGAATACAGCTGCCTTCATAAATAACAGAAGTTAATCGAGCCGCCCGTTGTTAATTCTCGAAATGCATAATTGCAAATAACAGACTATCAGGCATACCACTGGTTGAACGGAATTAAGCACTGTCGTGGAAGTGACCGTTGGCGGCATGGTCGCTCATTCACATCAATGTGATCGCGACATTCTATTCTTGTTATAAATCTAGCCATATACAGCAGATACCGCCGTCGAGCCCTCAGGGACAACTTATTTTTAAACCAAAGTTGGCGTGTCACTGGAATGACAGTGCTTAATCAATATCACCTGCTGCCAAAAGTGACTTTATTAACAAAATTAAAAAATCCCCGCATTGCGGGGATTTGTTAACACTCAAAGATAACCCACAGCGTTACACGCACTTTCCATCCGATGACTTATCGGAAGAAAGTGCTCGGCTGATACCGCCGAAGATGACATTCAAGAAGCCGATACCGACATCTTTTTGTCGTTCATCGGCGCTGCCCGTATCTTGGCCGCTCGCCTCACGCATACTTTGGTTATTGTTGGTTCCGCGCACAAAATCGCAGGACGCATTGCTGGTATTGTTCACCGAGCAGGCACTGAGCAAAGCGATCATTAGGCCACAAAGGACAAGGCGTAATCTTGGCATATTAGCTTAAGACCTCTTCTAATGCCTTGAGGCATAAGGCGACATTCTCGCGGCGGGCACCGAAGCCCATTAGACCTATGCGCCATGCTTTACCCGCAAGGGCACCTAAGCCTGCACCGATTTCGAGGTTGTAATCCTTCAGCAAACGAGTGCGCACAGCGGCATCCTCGACACCTGCGGGGATATAAACTGCGTTAAGCTGTGGCAGACGTGAATCTTCGGCCACCACAAAGTTAAGCCCTAACTTTTCCAGCCCAGCACGTAGCACTAAGTGCATTTCGTGATGGCGTTGCCACGCATTTTCCAAACCTTCGGCCGCTAGGACACGCAGGGACTCATGCAGTGCATACAGCGCATTCACTGGTGCAGTGTGATGGTAACTGCGCTTACCGCCCGCGCTGGTCCAATAGGCCATCACTAGGCTTTGATCGAGGAACCAACTTTGCACTGGGGTCTTGCGATTCTTGAGTTTCTCTACTGCCGCAGGCGAGAAAGACACGGGCGATAAACCCGGTACACAGGAGAGGCACTTTTGACTGCCAGAATAGATAGCATCAATGCCCCATTCATCGACCCTTAACTCGACACCACCAAGGGAAGTCACGGCATCGACTATCGATAAGCAACCGTGTTGTTTGGCTAATGCGCACAGGGTTTTGGCATCGGACAGCGCGCCAGTAGAGGTTTCGGCGTGCACAAAGGCTAAAAACTTGGCATCGGGATTGGCTTTCAGCGCCGCTTCCACCGCAGCAGGGTCGACAGGTGTGCCCCATTCGTTATCCACCAGCACGGCAATGGCGCCCATGCGCTCGACGTTTTGGCGCATACGCTCACCAAACACCCCATTACGGCACACAATCACCTTCTCACCCGGCTCGACCAAGTTAACGAAACAGGTTTCCATACCCGCACTGCCCGGCGCCGATACCGCCATGGTCATTTCGTTTTTAGTTTGGAAAGCGTATTGGATCAGGCTCTTAAGCTCATCCATCATGCCGACAAACAATGGATCAAGATGGCCTACTGTCGGCCTTGCCTGTGCGGCTAAGACTTCGGGATAGACATCCGACGGGCCCGGCCCCATCAAAATACGGCGAGGAGGATTAAAAGCGGTAAAATGCGGTGCTGGTAACATCATGTCTCCTTAATGCGTGCAGGTCGAGGTCTCGTTGTTTTTTCGCCTTTACGTCCTAATCGTCACGGGTGAATTGTCAGTGACTTAACTATGACGTATTAATCGGCGGCTAGAGTATTAAGTCTACAAAACTACCACAAAAAGGAGCGCATGTGCGCCCCTCCTTTAGCCTAACTTTGATCTAACTTGTGCCTAACTTTGCCTAAGATGCCATAGTGCCGAGCAGCAATGCTGCATCACAGCTAACGCTATAAGGCTTTGTTGCCGTTACCCGCATTTAAAAACAGCTGATAGGCAGGGCTTTGGGTTTCCTCTTGATAGACAAAACCCAGTTCAGTTAAAAACTGTTGGAACGGCAAGGCATCACTCGCGGGTACTTCAAATCCCGCCAGCACTCGGCCAAAGGCAGCGCCGTGGTTCCGATAATGGAACAGACTAATGTTCCATTTGCTCTGCAAAGTGGTTAAAAACTTCAGCAGCGCGCCTGGATGTTCGGGGAACTCGAAGCTAAACAAACGCTCCTCTAAGGGCTCAGGTGGATGACCGCCGACCATATAGCGCACATGCAATTTCGCGGTTTCATCGCCGGATAAATCCTGCACCTCAAAACCATTGGCCTCTAAGGTGGCGATGATTTGCTCCAGCTCGCCTTGGCCTCGGCTTAAGCGAATGCCAGCAAACACCACGGCCAGATCGCGACTACTGAAACGATAGTTAAACTCCGTCATCACCCGCTTATCGAGTAACTCACAGAATTTTAAGAAACTTCCCGGACGTTCAGGGACTTTCACCGCCAGCACCGCTTCTTTTTGCTCGCCAAGTTCGCAGCGTTCCGACACATAACGCAGACTGTGGAAATTCACATTCGCACCACTTAAAATCGCGGCGACTTTCTCACCTCTACCGCTGTCGCCGCTAGCATTGGCACTGACATATTTTTTAAGCCCAGCTAAGGACAAAGCCCCAGCGGGCTCGGCAATCGCACGGGTGTCTTCGAAGATATCTTTCACCGCAGCGCAGATTTCATCCGAAGTCACAGTCACCACTTCATCCACATACAGTTTAGCGACTCTAAATGGCTCAGTGCCGATACGCTTCACCGCCACGCCATCGGCAAATAAACCGACTTGTGCCAGCGTCACTGGCTCGCCCGCTTCCATCGCCGCCTTTAAACAGGCCGCGTCTTCTGGCTCGACACCGACAATTTTCACCTGCGGCATCACCGCCTTGTAATAGGCTGCGATACCCGCGATTAGCCCGCCGCCGCCCACGGGCACAAACACCACTTCGAGATCGCGCTGCTGCTGCAACATCTCTTGGGCGATAGTGCCTTGGCCCGCGATCACGGCTTCATCGTCGAAGGGTGCAATATAGACTCGGCCCTCCTCTTTGGCCATCGCCATCGCAAAACCATTGGCTTGATCGAAAGCTTGGCCGTGCAATACCACATTGCCACCTAAACGGCGCACCGCATCGATTTTGATATCGGGCGTCGTCTCCGGCATCACAATCACCGCATCCACACCGCGACTCGCCGCCGACATGGCTACACCCTGAGCATGATTGCCTGCCGAAGCACACACCACACCGCGCTGGCATTCTTCTTTCGTCAGTTGGGCGATACGGTTATAGGCACCGCGTAACTTGAAGGAATGCACTGGCTGCATATCTTCGCGCTTCAAAAATACCTGACAACCTAAACGCGCCGATAACTTGTTCATGCTTGAAAGCGGCGTCACTTTCGCTATGTCATACACGGATGACAACAGGATTTTTTGCAGATAGCTTTGTGCCAACTGAAAATGGGCTAAATCCGCCTGAGTTTGCGATGCGAGTGGCAACATAGATGCAGTAAACATAATTAGTCCTCCAGTTTACTGCGATCGCGCACCGCGCCCTTGTCGGCACTGGTAGCAAGCATGGCGTAGGCCTTAAGCGCGAGTGACACGAAACGCTCTCGACCTATAGGTTTCCACGCCATTGGGCCACGCGCTAACATGGCCTCGCGGCGAGCATTGAGTTCAGCATCAGTTAACGCCAGCTTAATACTGCGCTTGGGGATATCAATCTCGATGCGATCACCATTTTCAATCAAGGCGATTGTGCCGCCCGCCGCAGCTTCGGGAGAGATGTGACCGATGGATAATCCTGAAGTGCCACCGGAGAAACGACCATCGGTGATCAGCGCACAGGCCTTACCTAGCCCGCGTGATTTTAAGTAACTGGTTGGGTACAACATTTCTTGCATACCCGGGCCGCCTTTCGGGCCTTCGTAACGGATAACCACCACATCACCCGCCACCACTTCGCCGCCTAAAATGCCCGCCACTGCGTCATCTTGGCTTTCATAGACGCGCGCCGAGCCAACGAAGGTCAGGTTCGATTCATCCACACCCGCCGTTTTAACGATACAGCCATTCTCGGCCACATTACCCGACAATACGGCAAGCCCGCCCTCTTGGCTGAAGGCAAACTCACGGCTACGGATACAACCTTCTTGTCTGTCGTTATCCAGTGACGGCCAGCGACAATCTTGGCTAAAGGCTTTAGTGGTCGGAATGCCCGCAGGCCCCGCCATAAAGAAGTGTTTTACTTTTTCATCTTGCGTCTGCATCACATCGTATTTCGCCAACACAGACTTCAAATTGCCACCTTCATCGGCAGCCACATGGAACACATCGGTATGCAGTAATCCGACTCTGTCGAGCTCGCCTAAAATCCCCATCACGCCGCCAGCGCGGTGCACGTCTTCCATATGGTATTTAGGCGTCGATGGCGCGACCTTACAAAGGTGCGGCACCAAGCGCGACATACGGTCGATATCCGCCATAGTAAAATCAACATCGGCTTCCTGCGCGGCGGCCAATAAATGCAATACGGTATTAGATGAACCGCCCATGGCGATATCTAAGGTCATGGCATTTTCGAAGGCGTTAAAGTTTGCGATATTGCGTGGCAATGCCGATTCATCATCTTGATGATAATAACGTTTTGCCAGCACCATCACCCGGCGACCCGCCTCTAAAAACAGCTCGCGGCGATCGGCATGGGTTGCCAGCATAGAGCCGTTACCCGGCAGTGACAGGCCTAAGGCTTCGGTCAAACAGTTCATCGAGTTGGCGGTAAACATGCCCGAGCAAGAGCCGCAGGTTGGGCAAGCACTACGCTCGATTTTGGCACTGTCTTCATCGCTCACGTTCGAGTCGGCGCCCGCCACCATAGCATCGACTAAATCGAGCTTGATGAGTTTATCCGACAGCTTAGTCTTGCCCGCTTCCATCGGCCCGCCCGAGACAAATACGACGGGAATATTCAGGCGCAGCGCAGCCATCAACATGCCGGGGGTGATCTTGTCGCAGTTGGAGATACAGACTAAGGCATCGGCGCAGTGGGCGTTGACCATGTATTCCACACTGTCGGCGATAAGCTCGCGCGATGGCAGGCTATAAAGCATGCCGCCGTGGCCCATGGCGATACCGTCATCGACGGCAATCGTATTGAATTCCTTGGCGATACCGCCCGCCTCTTCGATGGCGCTCGCCACCAGTGAGCCCATGTCTTTTAAGTGCACATGGCCCGGTACAAACTGAGTAAAGGAGTTAGCAATCGCAATAATCGGCTTACCAAAATCATTGTCTTTCACCCCTGTGGCGCGCCATAGCGCACGGGCACCCGCCATATTGCGGCCTTCGGTACTGGTAGCTGAACGTAACTTTGGCATTGACTGTATCCTTTATCTTAAATCGAAAATCGTATTCTTAATTCACATGGCGCATGCTTAAGCATTCGCCGTTTGCTGCAAGCTCAGCGGTAACAATACCTTACATTGAGTCACATCAATCAGTTTATTCAGCTGATTACTTAACAGTTCGATGGCGCGTTCGCTATCGACCTCCATATCCAGTGACAGGCTAGCGTCGTCATTCATGCGCATCTGCATTTGGGTGATCCTAAAGCCACGGTGGCGAGTCACGCGCAGGACACGCTCAAGCACTTCGGGGCGTTGTTGAACCGTTAATTCCAGAGAGTGGATCATGTTTGTTTCTCCATTTCGTCCATCATATCGCTGTTTGATGCGCCGGGGGGCACCAGTGGCCAAACGTTAAAAGCATCGTCGATTGCAACGTGTAACAAATACGGGCCCTTAGCCGCTAACATTTCGGTTAAGGCTTCTTCCACTTCGTCGGAAGAAAAAATCGTCCGACCGGGAATATCGAAGGCGGAGGCCAATTGCACAAAATCTGGGTTATCGGATAAATCCGTTTCGCTGTAGCGTTCTTCAAAAAATAGCTGCTGCCACTGCTTCACCATGCCAAGCTTTTGATTGTCGATAAGCACTATCTTCACTGGCAGCTTGCGGCGTTTGATGGTGGTCAGTTCCTGCACATTCATCATAAAAGATCCATCGCCAGACACAGTCACCACAGTCGCATCGGGACGGGCCACTTGCGCGCCAATGGCGGCGGGCAAACCAAAGCCCATAGTGCCTAAACCCGCGCTGGACAGATGATCTTCAGGGCGGCGGAACCACATATGCTGGGCCACCCACATTTGGTGCTGGCCCACATCACAACAAACAACATTGTCTTCGGGTAATTTATTGGCTAAACGGCGCAGCAGTGCGGGGGCGTAGATCAAACTGCCGGGGTGTTGATAATCCCATTGATGCTTACGGGATAAGTGCTCAACCTCGGCCAGCCAAGGCGTGATGTTCATCGGCATGGCTAAGGCGGGGAGGATTTGGCGTAAATCACCAGCGATCGCCACCTCAGGCATACGTAACTTGCCCAGTTCGGCGGCGTCGATATCGAGATGGATCACTTTGGCCTTGTCGGCAAAACTCGCTAAACGGCCGGTGACTCGGTCGTCGAAACGGGCGCCAACCACGATCAGTAAATCGCAATCCTGTACCGCTAAGTTAGCCGCTTTGCCGCCATGCATGCCTAACATGCCTAAGTAACTAGGCGTGCCATGGGCGATACTGCCAAGCCCCTTTAAGGTCGCGACCGAAGGTATGCCCGTCACTTTGATAAACTCACGCAGTTGATCGACCGCGCCCGCCATGCCGACACCACCGCCGACATACAGCATAGGTTGTTTGGCCTCAGCCAACAGCGCACGGGCGGCGTCGATATCACTCATCTCGGCTTGGGGTTCATTCATCACTGCCAGCAGGGGTGTGCGGTATTCGAGGTGAGCGATTTGGATATCCTTCGGGATATCGACCAGCACAGGGCCAGGGCGACCGGATGCGGCAATTTCGAAGGCTTGGTACAAGGTTGGGATCAGATCGTTGACGTCTGTCACCATAAAACTGTGCTTAGTGCAGCTCAGTGACATGCCCAGCACGTCGATTTCTTGAAAGGCGTCGGTGCCGATAACGGCGGTAGAGACTTGGCCCGTGATGGCCACGATAGGCACTGAATCAAGCAGTGCATCGGCAAGCGAGGTGATAAGGTTAGTCGCGCCAGGGCCTGAAGTCGCAAAGCACACGCCAGTTTTACCGCTGGCTCTGGCGTATCCTACGGCGGCAAAGGCGGCGCCTTGTTCGTGACGGCTGAGCAGATGTTCGACAGGGCTACCATAGAGGGCATCATATATTGGCATGATGGCGCCGCCTGGATAACCAAATACTGTGGTAACACCATGTGCCGCTAACACTTTGATTACCGCGTCTGCGCCTCTGATCATTTGCCCTGGTTCCATATCTTCTCTCGCTACCTGAATCCTACATTGCCGAAAATCGACTCGATTTTTTACTCTTTCGAAACTTAAAGCCTAACTCTAGGCCCAGAAACGAAGAACCCCCCGGTCCTTTCGGAGCGGGGGGTTCTTTCGAAACTTTTAACCTTTTAGGTCTATCAGTTCGCCATGCGCCGCCCCCGCTGTGATTTAATAATCACGACGGTAATAATCACGAGAATGAGCTTGGCAGCTTGGTTAAACATCAATATGAATTCCTAATCGGTGTTTTCTAAATATGAGTATTGCTTAAATAATAATGTCGCTGGGCCCTGCCCGTTGCGAGCTATTAGCTTTACCATAAAGTGATAGCCAAACACAATAAAAAAGATCTTTTGTCAAAAAAAATTCAGCTTCCCTGCCGAGACAATGCAAAACAACAAGGTAAAACCCCCATCAAACGCGCGTTAGTTAGCAGCACTGCCGACTAACTCATGTCGTTGTTGCCCGCTCGACAGCCCACGAAGCAGGTAAAATTTTCAACAATGCCAAGCACCTATCCTTAGTGTCTTGGCATCTATTTGGTCAATTTAACTCAAACAATACTTTTCATTTCAGTCATATAACCACGAAGCTCGGCACCGATATATTCCACATCTGTGTGGCGAATCGCGTCATTGACGGCAATGAGTTTCAGGTTATCTACACTGTTGGAACTATCCTTAAGACCCGCACCTAGATACTCAGGTGACATGGCATTCACGTAGTCGCGCAGCATAGGTACGGCGGCGTGATTAAACAGGTAGCAACCGTATTCGGCGGTGTCTGAAATCACTACGTTCATTTCGTACAAACGCTTACGGGCAATCGTGTTGGCGATAAGTGGGGTTTCGTGCAGTGACTCGTAATAGGCCGATTCTTCCACGATACCCGCAGACACCATAGTGTCGAACGCCAATTCCACACCCGCTTTGATCATAGCGACAAGGAAAATACCTTTGTCGAAATAGGTTTGTTCGTCGATATGCTCGCTCGATACGGGCGCATTTTCGAAACCTGTTTCGCCGGTTTCCGCTCTCCAACGCAGTAAGTTCGCATCATCGTTCGCCCAGTCTTGCATCATAGTGCGAGAGAATTCGCCGCTGATAATGTCATCCATGTGCTTTTCAAATAATGGTTGGAGAATTTCCTTTAAATCTTCTGCTATTTCAAAGGCTTTTATCTTGGCTGGA
Source organism: Shewanella sp. HN-41 (assembly GCF_000217915.1). Classification (GTDB taxonomy): domain Bacteria; phylum Pseudomonadota; class Gammaproteobacteria; order Enterobacterales; family Shewanellaceae; genus Shewanella. Next base: position 40,623 of record NZ_AFOZ01000044.1, read on the forward strand.
TTAGACAGACGGTCCATCATGTTAGTGATACCACCGTGCTTAAGCGCCTCGGTAACGGTTTCCCAACCTTGCTGGATAAGTTTGGCCGCATAGCCAGGCTCAACACCATCGGCGACCATTTTGTCGTAACCTAAGACGGCGCCCGTCTGCAACATACCGCAGAGGATAGTCTGCTCGCCCATTAGATCCGATTTCACTTCGGCGATAAAGGATGACAGTAGAACACCCGCTCTGTCGCCACCCGTTGCACTAGCGTAAGCTTTAGCAATCTCTAAGCCGTCACCCTTTGGATCGTTCTCTGGGTGAACCGCAATAAGGGTCGGCACGCCAAAACCACGTTTGTATTCTTCACGAACCTCAGTACCTGGGCACTTAGGAGCAACCATCACCACAGTAATATCGGGACGAACTTGCATGCCCTCTTCAACGATGTTGAAGCCGTGGGAGTAAGACAAGGTAGAACCTTGCTTCATCAGTGGCATCACAGTATTAACGACGTTTGAGTGCTGTTTATCCGGTGTTAAGTTCAAGACTAAATCCGCATCTGGGATCAGCTCTTCAAAGGTGCCGACTCTAAAACCGTTATCGGTCGCTTTTTGCCATGAGGCACGCTTCTGGGCAATGGCTTCAGGACGCAGGGCGTAGGCGATATTCAGACCCGAATCACGCATGTTCAGACCTTGGTTAAGCCCTTGAGCACCACAACCTAAAATAACAATATTCCAATCTTTGATGTAATTGCAGCCGTCGGTAAATTCAGAACGATCCATAAAACGACATTGGCCAAGCTGTGCTAATTGTTGACGTAAATTCAGAGAGTTAAAATAGTTAGCCATCTGAGATACCACCTTTAAGTCAGGAATGGGGGACCCAACCAAACTAAACGCTATGTTAAGGAATGGTTGTGATTGAAATCACTATACCCCATGCTTATCGTTGCTTAAAATGATATATTCGAAACCTAATATTGCATTTATTGCAACGTGCTGTTAGTGGCAAATCGGATACATCTCCCCTCAGCCACTTAACTAGCCGAGCCTAAACAGGATAAGCACATGGATATTCGTACCCTCAAATTGTACCTGCACTTATGTGACAGTTTGCACTTCGCCAAGACGGCGGAGCAGATGCATGTGAGCCCATCGACCTTAAGCCGAGCACTGCAAAGATTAGAGGAGGAAGTGAATGCTAAATTGCTCGAGCGGGACAATCGCAGTGTGACCTTAACCCATGCAGGACGCGAGTTTAAGTTATTTGCCGAACAGACATTAAACCATTGGAGTACGCTTAAACACAGCATCGATCTCAAGCAGGATGTGCTGCGCGGTAAGCTCAACTTGTACTGCTCGGTGACAGCAGCCTATAGCCATTTGCCGCATTTACTGGATCTCTTTCGTCAGGAGCATCCCTTTGTGGAAATCGCCCTGACAACGGGAGATGCAGCCAACGCCTTGAGTGAAATACAGCAGAATCGCGCCGATATCGCCATCGCCGCCCTGCCGGATCCCTTTCCCAGCAGTTTACACTTTGCCAAAATTGATGATGTGCCGTTGTCGATCATCGCTCCAACCATACGCTGCGCTGTGCAGCAACAGATTTCCCAAACGCCCATCGATTGGTCGAGCGTGCCCTTTATTATCCCCGACCATGGTCCCGGACGACGCCGCGCCGATAACTGGTTTAAACAAATGGGCATCAGCCCCAATATTTACGCCCAAGTCTCGGGACAAGAAGCCATTGCCTCTATGGTGGCGCTAGGTTGTGGCCTGAGTATCAGCCCAGAAGTGGTGATCAATAACAGCCCAGTACGGGATCGAATCCAGTTGCTCGCCTCGCCGGTTGCGATACCGCCCTTTGAACTCGGTTGCTGCTGCAAGCTAAAACGGCTGGAAGACCCGATACTGAGCGCTTTCTTAGACGTGATTTAGGCGGGGCAACAGCCTTAAAAAAGCTGACTCAGCCCCGCTAGACAATCATAAAATGAGCCAATTTAGGTATCTGGCGACATCAACTTATCGCTAGCATCGATACGAGTGACCAAAAGCTGATCGACCTTATAGGCATCGATATCGACCACCTCAAACTTGTAACCAGCATAGTTGACGAAATCCGTACGCTTAGGGATTTTACGCAGCATATACATCATAAAACCTGCGATGGTTTCGTAGTTCTGATTATGCGGGAACTCTTCTATGCCGAAGGCGCGCATCACGTCGGTAATAGGTGTTACCCCATCGACTAACCAAGAGTTGCTATCGCGGGCGATGATTTGCTCTTCACTCTCATGCAGCGACCAAGCGCCCATCACGGCACGTTGTAAATCGTTGGTGGTCACAATCCCCACCACTAGGGCGTATTCATTCATCACCACCGCAAAGTCGGCACGGCTATTTTTAAAGTATTCCATCGCCTCTGACAGGCTCAAGGTATCGGGAATGATCAGGGAGGTATGTACTAAGCTGCTGTCCTTGAGCGTGATTTTCTCACCATTGATCACTCGGATCAGCAGCTCTTTCGCATCCACAAAACCTTTGATCATATCCAACTGACCATCACAGACTAAGAACTTAGTATGGGGGTCTTCGGCAATTTTACGTTTGATATCTTCTTCATTGTCCTGCAGTAAAAAGTACACGAGACTCTCGCGGGCCGTCATGGCAGATGTGACTGAAACGGTTTGCATTTCAAACACATTCTCCATCATTTGCTGCTCACCCTTATCCAGCACCCCGGCTTCGGCACCCGCATTCATCACGGCATAAATATCATCGGAGGTGATTTCGTCATTACGAGCCGTCGGAATTTGCAACAGTTTAAAAATGCCACTCGCCATACCATTAAAAAACCACACTAAGGGTCGAAGAACCGTAATGCAGATACTCATGGGGCCAACAACGGCTAAGGCAACGGGTTCAGGCATCGCCATGGCAATGCGCTTTGGCATAAGATCGGCCACCAGAATAAAAGCGCTGGTAACCAAGACAAATGACAGTAAAAAGCTGACTTGACTTAGCCAAGGATCACTTATCCAAGGCGTTAGAAATTGATAGAAATAGGGACGAAAAGCCGACTCGCCCACAATACCACCCATAATGGCGACGGCGTTCAACCCAATTTGGACCACAGTAAAAAAGCTCCCCGGATGAGCCTGTAAATGCAGCACTTTCTCGGCTCGGGCGTCGCCCTCATCGGCCAACTGACGTAGACGAATTTTTCGCGAAGCGGCTAAGGCAATTTCTGACATAGAGAAGAAGCAACTCGCGCCGATTAAACACAATATAATCATCACGTTATCAAAGAGACTCATGTAACACCTTTTGTTTAACACTGGACTAACTAGGACCGACCCGCGCTTTAAGGCCCGCGTGTCAGTTGAATTTTGGACGATAGGGAAGCTGTGCGATTCCAGCAATTAACTCGATAAACCCGGCTTACTCCCTCTGCTACTCTGGCAGGATCCGTCATCGGCACCCACAGTATCTGTGTCTAGGTGTTGCATCCATTCAAAAGGTGGCCGACATTCTGTCATTGATGCGCCTTGAATTGAAGCACCCTAGACGCTCTGAAACTCGTATCTTCAGGCAGCTTGGGTATAGTATATCTGCTAATCACTCAGTTATGCGTGACTCTGCTCTCGCCACCCGCCTGTAATGCGACGAGCTTCCATCATTTAAGTGACATATTTGTGTCAAAGAGGCTGAAAACTCACCCGTTAATTATTTTATCAGAATCTATAAATAGATAATTATAAAAGAATTACTACATCAGCTTCTTACATAAAGCTCAACGACTGGGTAAACCTGAACACTCAACAGATCACGCCCGCGGGCGATAGGGACAAAAATTTGGCTTAGGGCCAATTTGAGGATGATTACGGCAAGTCTCGGGGCGTTGATGATAAATAGTGCAACGGCGGGTTTTGCTATCCAAATACAAGCAATCATCATTCGCCATGCGTGCTAGGGTAAAAATGGCGGTTTTATGATTAAAATTATCAATTAAGCGGGCTTTTTGTAGGCGCTTAGCAATGGCTTTTAGATCGCCTTCGGCTTCAAATTCATCCACTAATGCCATACGGACTAAATCACTGACCGTGACTTCGACGGGCAGAGTACAGCAAGTGGCATGGCAAGTGTCACACAAACCTTTACGGTACTTTTGCCAAGTAGACAAATCATCGATATTAAAAACCGACACCGCATTTGCCGTATTTTTACCACGTTTTGACACGCTCAGACCTAAAGGTTGGGAATAAAGGGCGGCAATTATAGCAGGCAAAAAACAGAAATAAACCCGTAGAAACTCGCTCAATAAAAGCGATTTAGCCCCATGGATTTATCTCGACCACCACAGTATTACGACCTCGGTCCTTCGCCTGATAAAGACACATATCCGCTCGGCGAAGCACATCCGCCATTTTCAGCCCAGATAGGGTATCGAGCGCCAGGTAAACACCGCCGATGCTAGTCGTCACTTTAGCTATTGGCGAGCCACTATGGGGAATATTTAACTCTGCAACTTGGTAGCATAATTGGGTGGCAATCGCCCTCAATTGGCTCGGCGTGACTCGCTCGAGCACGATGGCAAACTCTTCGCCACCAATCCTTGCGAGTAAGGCCCCCTGCGGCAATATGTCGCTGCGCATTAACTCCTCAGCCACCCGCCTTAGCACTGTATCCCCTTCTAGATGACCATAGGTATCGTTGTAACTCTTGAAGTAATCGATATCCAACATTAACAGCCCAGCGGATATTTTGCCTTGCAATACTGCTTCTAGGGTGTGGGTAAAGGGGCGTCTATTAGTTAATCCCGTCAATTCATCGGTTTCAGCCATGACTTGCAACTGTGCATTCACTGAGACGAGGGCTTGCTGCAAACCCAACATCTGTCGTTCTTTCTCTGCCCGTAACAGCAATTCGTTTAATGCGGCGGCAAATTGCGTCAACATGATGTGCTTTTGCATGTTCCAATTTAATGGGCGAGTCGCAGTTGACAGTGACAATAATCCCAGCAAGTTACCCGCATTTTTAATCGCAAAAGCGGCGATAGCGCATATACCAACCGAACGCATCGCTTCATATTCCTTCGGCGATTGAGCTTTTAAAGATTCAATATCCTCAATCACTAGGATCGATTCTACTTCCAATTTTTGCACCAGTAGGACGATATTTTCAACGGAAAGACCTTGGATCTGCTCCCCAGTAGACTCACTCGTCCACAGACTGCGATACTGTGCCTCTCCCTGAGTAAATTCGACAATACTCACCCTCTGAACATCAAATAACACCCCGATTTTATGGCTGATCTCTACCAAGCCTTCATCCAGCCTGAGCGTATCCATATTGAGAAATTGCAGTGAAATTTCAGCCAATAATTGGTTCGCCTGCGACTGCCAATTGAGCTCTTGAGTGCGATCCTCGACCAGACGTTCCAACAAGTGTTGCTGTTGCTGTAACGCCCGCTGCTGCCGCTTATTCAAGGCTAAATCGTTGCGAATTCTCTGATACATGGCCTGCAGCGACAGGGCAACATGGCCAATCTCATCGGGGTTTGCCACAATCGCCTCGGGAACCGACAGCTTTTTAAGGGAATGAAGATTGATTTGGTTGGTAAAACGTTCCAATGCAGACAAACGGCTCGTGACCAATAAACGTACGAGAGTGAGGATTAGGTAAATCATCAGTAGGGTTTTAAGCCCATTGCCAAAGACGATAATGATCAACTGCTGCCATAACTCGTAGTACAGCTTATTCGTATCTAACCCAACGGTAAGAGTCCCAATCTGGTGCTCTTGATATTCAATCGCATAATGAAAAAGCGTTTGGCTCTCATCAGTGTCACGGACAGGTTTCCCTAGTTGCATAGCGACCCCGTCAATACTCTCCAAATTCACACTCGATACCATGGGTATCATACCTAAGCCCGATAGCAAATCGGATAGCAAGCTACGGTCGACATCCCAGAGTGATTTGGCAATGCTAGGGAGAATAGACTCAGAATACTCCCGAATATCTGCCGTCGCATCGTCGATACTGTCCTGATAATTCCATATCAGTTGCACCAGCATAGTTAACACCGCAAAAAATGAACTCACACCGATAATGGTGAGTGTCATTCGGTGACTAAGGGAATGATTTCTATGTTTCATGGAGACCTATTGGCTATTATTGTCGCGACAATTTATCCAAAATTTCAGACTGAAAAATGGTGGGCCAATCCCTCGCAACTAGCATTTGATAGAAAGCCGAATCGGGGCTGAGCACATCAAATAACGCGACCCTTTCATAGGGGATATATTTTTGAGTCTGATGATAATGCTGCAACTGAACTAAGCCTAAGGCTCCCACCAAAAAATGCCCACCACCGAGTACGCTTATCGCATGTTCACGGCGCAGATTTAAAATCTCCGGTGAGGTGTTAATCGTGCTGACGAATACCTTTTCACCCGACTTCAGTCCCTTTTCTTTCAATGCCTTAAGTACACCTATTGCCATACGATCACTGGCGGTCCAAATCACATTGAGATCGGGATAACGGGTAAGCAAGGTCAACGCCTGACCATAGGCAATATCCTCACTCCACTGGCCATAAACCGTTTGCATCACAGTTGCACTATCTTGCATAAAGAAATAATCATGGGCGCCTTGGGTACGAAGCACAGATGCTGGCGTAGACTTATCGCCCGAAATTAATAAAACCTTAGCTTCTTTGCCTTTTAAATCGGCCATCAAAGATTTAGCAGTTGCCGAACCAATCACATAATTATCGGGAATAATGGCCGGTAATAGGTATTTCTGCCAATGGGGATCCTTCAGCAAGCTATCACGTTCACCAATGGAGATATCATTTAAAATTAACTGAACATAAATAGGATACGGATAAAGCAGCTGTAGCATTTTAAGTGCGGACTGTTTTTCATTGACCAATATGACGTAATGCGGAAGAGAGGGAGAATTATCTAATAATTCAGCGAACTGGGTGATCATTTTGAAGTGATTACGATCGGAGTGAATAATATTGAGATTAATATCCAGCTTGGTCGATGCGAATAACATTAATTTATCGACATCCCCCCAAAAACTGTCCTCTGCAGCACCGGGATTAAAGAACACAACATCGAGTTTGGCCGCCGATACGCTAAAAGAAAGCCCACACACAAAGAGGCAACATAATTTCCATAAACGCATAGGCGAGATCTCCTAGATCGTGTTCCCCCAAACGTTATCCTTTCATCCGAGATCACTTTTTAATTATCGATTCACAATCCTGTTACCGCATCGTCGCCTAAAAATCCCCAATAGCAACAGATAGTTCGATTAAACCACAAAACGATACAAAGTATACTTTATGTGCAGAATATTTATAGACTGGCCAGCAATAGCCAAGCCCCCAAGATTGCCTTACGCATATACTCTGTTAGTATATGTATAAATTCACAGTGATTGAGTGCTAACGACTTGCAGCAATTGGATCTTGTTCCGATCACCGACCTCAAAGGCGTCGCTAAAAGGGTCGCCGAGAAACTGGCCAAGCTTGGCATCACGACAGTACAAGATCTGCTGTTTCACCTTCCCCTGCGCTACGAAGACAGAACTCAAATTTATCCCATTGCCGCCCTGAGCCCAGGAAGTTACGGCACCATAGAAGCCGAAATTCAATCGACACAAATCATTCAAGGTCGTAAACGCATGTTGGTCTGTAATGTGCGCGACGAAACCGGCAGTCTAAGCCTACGCTTCTTTAATTTTTCCGTCGCCCAGCGTAATGCCATGCAAAATGGTTTGATGATCCGTGCCTACGGAGAAGTCCGCCGTGGCAGCCATCAGGCTGAAATTGTGCACCCAGAATATAAAGTGGTGTATTCCGGTGAAGATATTCACCTAAGCGATACGTTAACGCCTATTTACCCCACCACAGAGGGCTTAAAACAGGCGAGCTGGATAAAACTGACCGAACAAGCCTTAACACTACTGGAAGAGGGGGGCTTAACCGAGCTGTTACCACCGCAGTTGCAACCGAACAACATCAGCCTTAAACAAGCACTACAGATGCTGCATCGCCCTCCCGCGGGGATCTCTCAGTTCGATTTAGAGTTAGGCCAACATCCCGCCCAGCAGCGCCTCGTACAGGAAGAATTACTCGCCCACAATCTCAGCATGTTACGCCTAAGGCAGCGCAGTAATTTAGATGCCGCTGTCACCATGCAGGCCACTGGGCAGTTGCTCAATCCCTTCCTCGCCGCTTTGCCCTTTAAGCCCACAGGTGCCCAGCAAAGAGTCGTGGCCGATATAGGTAAAGACTTAGAAAAACCGCATCCCATGATGCGCTTAGTGCAAGGGGATGTAGGTTCAGGTAAAACCTTAGTCGCGGCGATGGCCGCACTGCAGGCAATTGAAAATGGTTACCAAGTTGCCATGATGGCGCCGACTGAGTTATTGGCCGAGCAACATGCGGCCAACTTTGCCGCCTGGTTTAAGCCCCTCGGGCTAAAGGTGGGCTGGCTTGCGGGTAAACTCAAGGGCAAGGCGAGAGCCCAATCCCTCGAGGATATTGAATCCGGCGCAGCCCATATGGTGATTGGCACCCATGCCATCTTTCAGCAGCATGTCGTGTTTAATAAACTCGCGTTAATCATTATCGATGAACAACATAGATTCGGTGTACACCAACGCTTAGGGTTGCGGGAAAAGGGGGTGACTCAAGGGTTCCACCCCCATCAGTTGATCATGACGGCAACGCCGATCCCGCGCACGTTAGCGATGACGGCCTATGCCGATCTCGACACTTCCATTATCGATGAACTGCCGCCGGGGCGAACCCCAGTGACCACAGTCGCCATCCCCGATCTACGTAGAAATGAAGTGTTAGACCGAGTCCGCAGCAGCGTAATGACAGACAAACGTCAGGCCTATTGGGTCTGCACTCTGATTGAAGAATCCGAAGTACTCGAATGCCAAGCCGCCGAAGACACGGCCGAAGAGCTGCGCCTCGCCCTACCCGAGCTGAATATCGGCCTAGTACATGGCAGATTAAAAAGTGCCGAAAAACAGCAAATCATGGCCGACTTTAAGGCGGGGGTGATTCATCTGCTGGTGGCGACGACAGTGATTGAGGTAGGTGTAGATGTGCCCAATGCCAGCCTAATGATCATCGAAAACCCCGAACGGTTGGGGCTAGCGCAGCTGCATCAGTTGCGTGGACGGGTCGGTCGCGGCGCCATCGCCAGCCATTGTGTGTTACTCTACAAGGCGCCCTTGAGTCACACTGCCAGCCAAAGACTCAATGTGCTCAGACAAAGCAATGATGGCTTTGTCATTGCCCAAAAAGACTTAGAAATTCGCGGCCCAGGTGAAGTGCTCGGCACAAACAAACAGGGCTGGCCGAGCTAAAGATTGCCGACCTAGTACGGGATCAAGCCCTAATTCCCCACATTCAAAAACTGGCGAATCATGTGATGCAGCAAGCTCCTGAGCGAGTAGATGCCATCATTCATCGCTGGCTAGGGCACAGGCAGCAGTATGTGCAAGCTTAGGCAGTAAATGTAATAAATCTAAGAGCGGTATCCGCCTCAATACACAAAATAAATGCTATATGTTCAGCTAGGTGCTATAGACAAGCGCATGGAAACTTGCAAAATGAACCAACGGCTTTCGAATAAGTCCGTCCTTGCACTCTAATGTTAGCTGCATGTATTCACCACGTTACCTTGACGCTCAAGCGAAGGATGTAAAATGCAAGTTAATCAAGATGATAGAATTACACCTCAAGAGACCTCCTCTAGCAGCAATCGCTTCGCGCTTTTTGCGATAGTGCTTGTCGTGCTACTTTCCGCCGGAGGATATTATTACTATAGCGGTGGTTCAGACGCGCCTAAATTGATCCCGAATGCACCTATTGTATTGCCCGAAGCGCCCTCATCCGAGCCCATGACGCTCGAAAGCACACCCGAGCTAGAAACCACACCAACCCTACCCGATACGACTGTAGCGGAGACGACCGATAACCCAGCCACCGAGGCCGAACCTGCTGTCGTGGTTGAACCTATACCCTCGTTGGCGGAGAGTGATGAATTTATTCACCAAAAAGCACTCGCCATCATCAATAACAATGTCGTGGGATCATCGTTAATTACCCAGGATCTCGCCCGTCAATTTGTGGTGTTTGTGGATAACTTGGCCCAGGGCGAATTAACCCGTAAGGTGAGCCCAATTAAAGGGCCTGAAAAACTCTTCACTGTGTCGGAAATCACCAACAAGGTCTATTTAAACCCCGACAGTTACCACAGATATGACGCCTACGTGACAGTGATAGCCAGCATGGATGAGCAGAGCTTAATGAATACCTATAAGCAACTGACGCCTTTACTCGACGAAGCCTTTGCGGAACTTGGCTACAGTAACGCTAAATTCAATGACCGAATGCTGCAGGCGATTAAAGTGTTACTCGCGGCGCCGATTATTGAAGATCCCATCGAACTTAACTCTATTAGTGTTAACTATCAATTTGTTGACCCTAATTTAGAAGCCCTACCCAGCGCGCAAAAACTGCTGATCCGCATGGGGCCAGAAAATACCCGCAAAGTAAAAATTGCACTGCGTAAACTCGAAAATCAATTAACGCAGTAATTGCCCTAACGACTACTTTTAAAAGGCGCCTAGTGCGCCTTTTTGATTAATTTGCTCCAGCCGAACTCAATACAACACTGAAAAGAATGTTATGCAACTGTGACTCACGCGAGCTTGATTGCATTTTATTAACCCACATTAAGCAAATGGCTTCATAAAAAGGGGGGGCTTAGTGTAGAATGGCGCCCACTAAAAGGCGGATTGAACGCGATATATCCAAAGCGTAAATAGCCAACGACCGCTCCATTCACCATAGTGTTAACTTAGTTAGGGATAACTAAGACAGCTGCAAACTAGTGTCGAGGCAAAGTAGTGCAACTAACATTCAGCATTCTCTCCTGGGGCGCATGGACGCCTCAATATCCGCATAGTGATAGCTGGCAAAGTTGGCACGAAGATTCGGCTGCCCCCAGTCTCGATACAACACCTTCAGATACCACACTTTCAGAGAGTTCGGCCCCGGCACTCAAACAAGTGCCAGCCATGCAGCGTCGCCGCTTTAGTCGCTTGACTAAGATGATGTTAGAGGTGGGGTTTCAGTGCAATATGGCACCAAACTGTCGATCGATTTTTGCCTCGCGCCACGGCGAGCTGCCACGCACTATTGGACTACTCGAAGACATTATCGCCAAACAAGCCTTATCTCCCTTAGGTTTCAGCCAGTCGGTGCACAACACCGCCAGTGGCATTTTCGGCATAGTAGCGGCCAATACCGCACCGTCGACCTCAGTTGCGGCAGGTACAGAAACCCTATCACAAGCTATGGTTGAAGCCTTCGCCCAGTTATACCAGTCGCCAGAACCCTTGCTGTTAGTCTTCGGTGATGACCCTGTGCCGCCTGTATACGATGAGTTTACCCAAGAATTTGAATTACCTTTGGCCCTAGGTCTACAACTCGCGCCATTCGATGCCCCCGCCTCGGCCAAGCTCACCCTGAGCCGCATATCTGAAGCAGCAACGCCCCTAAGTTATGGCGCATTTATCCACGCCCTTGCGACAGCGCAAAATATTTCAGGCTGCCTGTCCCATTGGCATTGGAGTCTAGAGCATGTCTAATCCCGCCCAGCGCCAGCAAGAGTATTTTGGATTCAATGTAGCTTATACGACACCAGAGCCACGCCGCACAGGGCTACATTATCTACCTAGGTGGCTCGGTGGTGTGAGTTGTTATATTGCCTTTGGTTTAGGCGGCTTATTAAGCTCCTTGACCATTTTGCCGCTGCTGCGCTTTTGGCCGGGCAAACCCGAGGTGCGGATGCTTAGGGTACAAAGGGCAGTGCATTTGATGTTCAAAGGCTTTGTTTCCATGCTCACTTGGGCGGGCGTGATTAAGGTCAGCCGCCACGATACACAACGATTACATGATGCTAAAGGCGTTATCGTTATCGCCAACCATCCCAGCTTAGTGGATGTCGTGGTGCTGATAAGCCTCATGCCCAATGCGGGTTGCATAGTCAAACAGGGGTTGTGGCGCAATCCGTTTTTACGGGGTGTAGTGTCCTGCGCGGGTTATATCCCCAATCGCGGCGCCGAACTCATGTTAGAGGATTGCCGCGAGGTGCTCGCAAGAGGCACCAATTTAATTATCTTCCCCGAGGGCACACGCACGGTTTTTGGCGCAACCATTAACCACTTTGCCCGCGGCGCCGCCAATATTGCCCTAAGGGCTGAAGCGGATATTTTACCAGTGGTTTTACGTACCAATGTACGTGGTTTGACAAAGGAGCAGCCTTGGTATGAAATCCCAAGGCAAACCATGGGGATGGCCGTTGAAATCGGCGCAACAGTTCCTTACCAGAAGTACCAAGCGGCTTTAGGTGAGCATGCAAAAATGGCCCGGCAGCTGACGCGGGATCTTGAACACTACTATAAACAACAACTCGAAAACAATTATGAACTTAAACAATGAAATAAAGCAGTTAATCATCGACTGTCTCGATCTTGAAGACGTCAGTATTGATGATATTGAAACCGACGCGCCACTCTTTGGCGAAGGTCTTGGCCTAGATTCTATTGACGCCCTCGAACTCGGCTTAGCCATCAAGAAAAAATTTGATGTCAAAATCGAAGCGAACTCGGATGCCACTAAGGCCCATTTCCACAGTGTTGCCAGCTTAGCTAGCTTTATCGAATCCCAACGTCCATAGGAGAGGAATATGCAAAATCGTGAACAAATCCTCGCTATGTTGACCACTATTTTAGTGGACGAATTTGAAATCGATGCCGAGGCGATTACGCCTGAGGCCAGCCTGTATGAAGAACTCGATCTCGACAGTATCGATGCCGTCGACTTAGTAATTAAGCTACAGCAACTGACGGGGAAAAAGATCCAACCCGATGAATTTAAGTCAGTTCGTACAGTCAACGATGTCGTTAATGCCATCGAAGGGTTAGTTAAAGACTAATGCGAGCCTTGCTACAGGTCTTAACCGCCCTCACATTGCTGGCTTATCCGGTTGCCGTGTATTTAGGGCTGAATTATTTGCCTGCCGGCAGCATAGCGCTAGTGCTGTGTTTATTGCTGATAGTGCGGTTAATGCTACAAAAGCAAAGGGTTAAGGCATTAGTATTGCCACTGTTGGTGGGAATTGCGCTCACGGCAGGCAGTTATCTTGCCAAGCGCAGCGACTGGCTTTTGTATTACCCTGTGGTGATAAATCTCACTATGCTGGCGCTGTTCAGTTATTCACTGCACACTGGCCCATGCATGATCGAGCGTTTAGCCCGCTTGAAAGAACCCGATTTACCGGATGAAGCCATTGGGTACCTTAAAAAAGTCACCCTACTTTGGTGCGGCTTATTTATCTTCAATGGCACTATGGCGGCTTATACCGCAGGCTTTACTAGCTTAGCAACCTGGACCTTGTATAACGGTTTGATTGCATACGTACTCATGGGACTGCTCCTCGGCGGGGAATGGTTATATCGCAGCTTTTGGTTGAAGAAAACATGACACAGCTACTCAAAAACTGGTTAACCCAAGGGCCCTTTGCCCAACAACTGATCAGCTTTAATCACCACGACATAGTCACAGGTGCATTATTTACTAATCAGGTGGCATATTTTTACGAACAACTGCTCACCACGCCCGAGAAAAAATGGCTGCTCGCCAGTGATACCAGCGATCTGTTTGCCGTCGGTTTATGTGCGGCGTTGTTAGCGGGCAAGGAAATTATCCTACCAGCCAACACCCAAACCGGCACGCTGAGCGAGTTGACCCATCAGTTTGAAGGTATCTTATCGGACAAGCCATTGTGCGAAAGCCACGCCTTTATCCTACTGAAGAAAGAGCTGAGCCTACCCGGTAAAGCATGGCCCGTGAGTGAAAACCTAGGTGAGTTAGTGCTCTTTACCTCAGGCAGCAGCGGCGAACCTAAGGCAATACGTAAAACGCTAAGACAGCTGGATTCAGAAGTGTCGGTACTAGAGCAAACTTTTGCCGAACATTTACCCCATTGCAGTGTGGTTTCAACTGTGTCCCACCAGCATATTTACGGCCTATTATTTAAGATTCTGTGGCCGCTCGCCGCCAGTCGACCGTTTTTAAGCGAGCAGATTGAATACCCAGAAACCCTAAGCTATTACACCGCCTTACTGCCAAACCTGTGCTTGATCAGTAGCCCGGCGCAATTATCGCGTCTGCCTAAGGCGCTAGAACACGAACGGCAACTACGTTCACCTAGCTTAGTGTTTAGCTCTGGCGGACCATTGAGCTTTGCAGCCGCCCGAGGCGTCGCCCAATGCTACGGGCATTTGCCCATCGAAATCTTTGGTAGCACAGAAACTGGCGGCATCGCCTATCGCCGTCAGCATGAGGCCGATGAACCTTGGCAAGTATTTGATAAGATAACGATAGATCAAGATCCGACCGACGGCGCCCTGCTGCTAAAGTCGCCCTACTTGGCCGACGATGAATGGCTGCGCTGTGAAGATAAAATCGAACCGACCGAAAATGGTCAGTTTAGACTCAAAGGCAGACTCGATCGCATCGTTAAGATCGAAGAGAAACGCCTGTCGCTGGCGCAGATGGAAACACTCCTGTGCAGCCACAGCTATGTCGAGCAAGCCGCGCTGGTAGTATTGCCGCAGTTTAAATCCCAACTGGGCGCAGTGGTGACTTTGTCGGCACTAGGGCGCAGCGTGCTGCAAGAACAGGGCAAACTCAGCATTAACAATGCCCTAAAAGCACATTTGCTGACCCAATTTGAGCGCGTCACCCTGCCACGCCGTTGGCGTTATCCCGATATTTTACCGCTTAACACTCAGGGTAAGCGTGTCACTGCCCAGTTAGTCGAGTTATTTGACCATGATTAAATCGAGTTTACCGCCGATCCTGCATTCCGATATCGGCATTGATAACATTGAATTACGTCTGTTAGTGGCGGCCGACCTTGAGTATTTTAACGGCCATTTCCCCGAACAAGCCGTGCTGCCAGGCGTGACCCAATTAGATTGGGCGGTGCGTTTAGGCTGCCAACATTTCGGTTATTCAGAGGCGGTTGCTAACTTAGAAGTGCTTAAATTTCAGCAACTCATACTGCCGGGTCAAGAAGTCACCTTAAGCATTAGCAATAATGCCGCTAAGGGAAAACTCACCTTCGCCTATTGCGACGGTGAAAACCGTTACGCGTCGGGCCGTATCGCCTTTGATTCCACACCATTGAGCCAGCCTTCCGATGCCAACAATAGTGGAGCGAGCCAGTGCTAACGCT
Organism: Shewanella sp. HN-41; assembly: GCF_000217915.1. GTDB lineage: Bacteria > Pseudomonadota > Gammaproteobacteria > Enterobacterales > Shewanellaceae > Shewanella. The sequence goes on from NZ_AFOZ01000044.1 coordinate 55,960, forward strand.
TCCCAGCGACCTCGTTGAGTCGGCGCCTATCAAGCTCGCCTTAGTGATCCCCAATTACAATCACAGCGCTGCGATTGCCCAGACCTTGGCCAAACTCGCCCAGTTGAATCTGCCCTGTTATTTGATTGACGATGGCAGCAATGATGAAACCCGTTATCTGCTGCAATCCTTAGCCCAAACCTATCCTTGGGTGACGCTGCTGCAACATCCCTACAATCGTGGTAAGGGTGCCGCAGTGATGACAGGGCTGCGCCGTGCCTACCGCGATGGCTTTAGCCATGTGTTGCAGGTCGATGCCGATGGTCAACATAATTTAGCCGATATTCCGGCAATGATTGCAAGGGCGCAGGCTAAACCCGATGCGCTGATTTCGGGCAAACCTGAATACGATGAATCCGTGCCAAAGGGCAGGCTCTATGGCCGTTACTTAACCCATTTTTGGGTGTGGGTCGAAACCCTAAGCTTTGATATTCAAGATTCTATGTGTGGCTTTCGTGTTTATCCCTTAGCCGCCACCGAGCAATTATTGAGCCAGCAAGCCTTAACCGAGCGGATGGATTTTGATATCGAAATCCTAGTCAAACTCTACTGGCAAGGGGTGGAGATTTTATTTCAGCCGACTAAGGTGATTTATCCCGAAGGCGGCGTCAGTCATTTTCAAGGTGTGGCCGATAATGTGCGTATCACTAAGCTGCACACACGACTGTTTTTCGGCATGTTAAAGCGTCTGCCACTGCTGCTGCGCCGCAAACAATCTGCCAAAACGATGGCATCAGATAATACCGCGACCCATTGGTCGAGCATGAAGGAACGCGGCAGTTACTGGGGCATCAAACTATTAGCCGAGAGCTATCGCTTCGGTGGCCATTGGTTGTGCCGCGCCATTATGTATCCGGTGATTTGCTATTTCTTCCTCACGGGTAAAGTCACCCGTGAAGCCTCATTAGATTTTCTGCGCCGCGTGCAAACGCTTGAACCGCAACATCCTAAGCTCAATCAAAGCCTAGGCTGGCGCGATAGCCTGAATCACTTTTTAGCCTTTGGCAATGCGGCACTCGATAGAATCGATGCGTGGTGCGATCGTATCCAATTGAGCCAAGTGGACTTTCCCGACCGCCAAGTGCTGGCCGACCAGCTCGAAAGCGGCAAAGGCGCCGTATTATTGGTGTCGCACCTCGGTAATTTAGAACTCTGCCGCGCCATTTCGATCCACCAGCGTAAAGTCAAAGTCAACGTCATGGTGCTAACTAGCCATGCGGAAAACTTCAATAAGGTGCTCAAGCAATTAAACCCAGATAGCACGCTCAATCTTATTCAAGTGACCGAGCTTAACCCTGTGACGTCTATGCTATTGCAACAAAAGATAGAGGACGGTGAACTGGTGGTGATTGCGGGGGATAGAACCTCATCCAATACCCAGGGCCGCGTCATGTATGCACCCTTTATGGGCCAAGATGCCGCGTTTCCGCAGGGGCCGTTTATTTTGGCGGGCTTACTCGATTGCCCTGTATTTTTAATGTTTTGTCTGCGGGAACAAGGGCGTTATCGGGTGCATTTAGAGCGCTTCGCCGAAACGCTTAAGGGCCCTAGGGCAGGTAGAATGGACAGATTACAGCAGGCAGTGAATCGCTACAGTGAACGCTTAGAATACTATGCTCGGCGCGAGCCTTTGCAATGGTTTAACTTCTTCGATTTTTGGCGCAAAGACAGCGAGCTTCAGCGCACCCCATCACAGTTAGTACAGCCCAATTTATTACCGACAACTTCAGCATCATCGCCGATCCCAGAGCAGGATCATAAGACAGACAGGACAGAGCATTTATGAGCCACGCAGTTACTTACACGACAACCACTGAGTCGCCAATCGAATTTGGCCGCCAGTTACTCACATTAGAGCAAGTCGTCGCCGTTGCTAAGGGTGCTAAAGTCAAACTCTGTGACGATGCAGATTACCAAGCTTATATCCAAAAAGGTGCGCGCTTTATCGACAGCCTGCTGCACGAAGAAGGCGTGGTCTATGGCGTAACCACAGGTTATGGCGACTCCTGCACAGTCAATGTGAGCTTAGATCTGGTCCACGAATTGCCACTGCATTTAACCCGCTTCCACGGCTGCGGTCTAGGCGAGACCTTAAGCATAATGCAGGCCCGCGCTGTGATGGCTTGCCGCTTAAACTCCTTAGCCATTGGCAAATCTGGCGTGACCTATGAGCTATTAAAGCGCATCGAAACCATGCTGAACCTCAACATAGTGCCAGTGATCCCAGAGGAAGGTTCGGTCGGCGCCAGTGGTGATTTAACGCCGCTGTCGTATTTGGCCGCCGTGTTAGTCGGCGAGCGCGAGGTCATTTATAACGGCGAGCGCCAAGCGACTAAAGATGTGTACGCTAAACTCAACATCACCCCGCACGTCCTGCGCCCAAAGGAAGGCTTAGCCCTAATGAACGGCACGGCAGTGATGACGGCCTTGGCCTGTTTAGCCTTTGAGCGCGCCCAATATCTGGCCCGCTTGAGTAGCCGTATTACCGCCATGGCCTCGTTAACGCTAAAAGGCAACTCGAACCATTTTGATGAAATCTTATTTGCCGCTAAACCCCATCCGGGGCAAAACCAAATTGCCACCTGGATCCGGGAAGATTTGAATCACCACGAACATCCGCGCAATTCCGATCGCCTTCAAGACAGATATTCCATCCGCTGCGCGCCGCACATTATCGGCGTATTGCAGGATGCGCTGCCGTTTATGCGTCAGTTTATCGAAACCGAAGTCAATAGCGCCAACGACAACCCGATTGTCGATGGTGAAGGCGAGCATATTCTCCACGGCGGCCATTTCTACGGCGGCCATATCGCCTTTGCGATGGACTCACTGAAAAACACAGTCGCCAACTTAGCCGATCTTATCGATCGCCAAATGGCGCTAGTGATGGACCCTAAGTTTAACAATGGCTTACCCGCTAACCTTTCGGGTTCGACTGGCGCGCGCCGCGCTATCAACCACGGCTTTAAGGCGGTGCAAATAGGCGTGTCGGCTTGGACGGCAGAAGCGCTCAAGCACACTATGCCCGCCAGCGTATTCTCACGCTCGACCGAATGCCACAATCAAGACAAGGTGAGCATGGGCACTATCGCCGCCCGCGACTGTATGCGCGTGCTGCAATTGACCGAACAAGTCGCGGCGGCAGCCTTACTCGCCATGACCCAAGGCATTGGCCTGCGCATCGCGCAAAATGAGTTAGACGAAGCCTCGCTCACCCCCTCATTGGCGAAAACCCTCGCCCAAGTGCGCGCCGATTTTGATACCTTAATCGAAGATAGGCCGCTCGAAGCCGTACTGCGCCAAACCATAGCTAAAATCCAAGCGGGCGAATGGGAAGTGTGCCGATGAAATCATTGCTCACTATCGATATGGAAATGCAAATTCCCTTCCACGATGTGGATTCCATGGGGATCACTTGGCATGGCAATTACCTGCGCTATTTCGAAATAGCCCGTTGTAAACTGCTCGATGAGCTGGGTTATAACTACCGGCAGATGCAGGCATCGAATTACGCTTGGCCGATTGTCGATTTGCAGATTAAGTACGTTAAGGCCAGCAGCTTCGAGCAAAAAATCACAGTGCGCGCCGAGTTAGTCGAATGGGAAAACCGCTTAAAAATCAATTATCAAATTCGAGACGTTGAAACCGGTGCCCGCATCACTAAGGGTTATACCATTCAGGCGGCGGTCGATATGAACACCCAAGAATTGTGCTTTGTTACCCCAGCGGTATTCCGAGACAAAATCGCCACCCTGCTCGCCAAGGTTGAAGGCTAATGAACTCAGTACTAGCGAAGAACCCTGCGCTGGCGAAGTGTGCATTACTCCTCTGCACCGTTTGTGCTTTGGCTTGTGGTTTGATAAGCCTGCCACTCAAGGCTGAAACCATAGCTAAGCCCGGCGTTTATCAAGCGCTCTTTAACCAAAGTGCCGATACCGCGCAGCTTGTGGCCCTGAGTAAAAAACTTAATTTGGGCGAAACGGTGCGAGGCCAGTTTGTGCAATCTCGGCAGTTAAAGGTGCTCAAAAAGCCGTTAATCAGCCAAGGCCAGTTTATCTTCGACCAAGAGCAAGGGCTGATCTGGCAGCAGATAAAGCCCTTTGAGTCGTTGCTGATTTTAAAAGATAAGCAACTTATTCAGCGCGATAGCCAAGGTCGAGTCCAAGTCAGCAAGGCCGATGCCTCGGCAAGCGCGGCCGCTATGGGGGATTTATTACCCAGCCTAGTGCGCGCTATGCTGGGCGGGGATATTTCCGGTTTAAGCGAAAACTTCGAGCTGCACTTCCTCATCACAGACAGATTGAGCGCAGAAAAGTTAAACCTTGAGAAGTTAAGCCCAGAGAACTTGAGTCCAGACGGCCAATGGCAATTAGGCCTAACGCCCAAAGATCCCTTAATGAAAAAAGCCATCGCTAATATGGTGTTAGAGGGGAGCGATGTGTTGCAATCCTTAGTGCTGTTAAGCGCCGCGCCGAATGTGACCCTACAGGATATGACCCGCATCGAATTTAGTGCGCTTTCCCAAGGCACTCTCAGCGAGGCAGAATTAGCGCAATATGCGTTGACGAGTGAGGCGAGTAAACCTTAGCAATGGCCTCCAACTTCGCCGCGCGCGCCAATCAAGCTTTGATGCAATCGTCCCCCAAGTGGCGCCTCGTTATTTGGTTGCTGTTGATGTTGGCTGTAAGTCTGTGGACGCTGCAACTGTGGCAAAACGGTGCTCGGGTGCAGAGCGATATTCTCGCCATGCTGCCGCATTTACAACAGGATAAACTCACAGAACGCGCCCTTAACCAAGTTGAAGTGACGCTCGCCGACCAAGTCTATATTGCGCTCGTCGCCAAGGATGAAACCACGGCAATCGCTGCGGCTAAGCTGTTGATGCAAAAGCTTGAAGCTGACCTTATTGCAACTGGCAGAAATGCTGCACTCACAGATATCCGCAGCGCCGATATGCAGCTCGGCGAAGCGTTAGGGCAATTCTATTTCCCCCACAGATTTAAATTACTGACAGCGCCGCAAGCCGAAGCGTTAGCAAGCCCAAATATTGAAAGTCTGCTTGATGCGGCCACAGCGCAGCTTTACAACGCCTTTAGTTACGCCAATAGCAACTTGCTCGCCCAGGATCCGCTGCTGTTATTCCCAGCCAATTTGCTCGCCCTCGCGCCGAGTTCAAACGTCAGAGCCAGCCAAGGGATATTGCTCGCGAATCAAGGTGATAATGTTGCCGCTGTCGTCATGGCAAAGGGGCGAGAAAGCGCTTTTAATCCCAATGCGCAATTAGCGCAGATGGCGGCATTAACAACAGCCTTGGATGCGGTTGAAAAAGACTACCCCGATATCAATGTGCTTAAGGCTGGCGCCCTGTTTCATGCCCTTGCGGCAACGCAAACCGCCAAGAGTGAAATATCGATCCTCGGCCTCGCGTCCTTACTTGGGGTGATAGCCTTAGTCTGGCTGGCGTTTCGATCCGTGATGCCGCTACTGCTGGCAATCGTGACTATTTCCAGCGGGCTGTTGCTCGCAGTGACTTTTACCTTAAGCGTGTTTGGCGAGCTGCATTTACTCACCTTAGTGTTTGGCACTAGCTTGATTGGCATTGCCATCGACTACAGTTTTCATTTTTACTGCGAGCGCTTAAGCGATAGTGAGCGCAGCGCACAGGCAACGGTGACATATATCTTCCCAACGGTGACACTCGCCTTTATCACCAGCGCCTTGGCTTACGTCGGCATAGGTTTAGCGCCGTTTCCCGGCATGCAGCAAGTCGCTATCTTCTGCGCCGCGGGTTTGCTTGGGGCCTATCTCACTCTCATTCTCGCCTACCCACTATTGGCTGGCAGTCGTTTACCCGCAGGCTCCCGCCCGTTAGCATTAGCGGGGACTTACCTTGCCAATCTCACTCAGTTATCCAACAGATTGACCACGCCCTTAGGCATGAGCATGTTTGCTTTGGTGATACTAGTGTGGAGTCTGGGTGGTGTAACAAAGTTGACCGTCGATGACGATATTCGCCATTTGCAGCAAAGCCCCTCAAGCGTGACTGAACCTGAAAATCAGCTCAGGCAGCTGCTCAGCGGCGGCACAGACAATCAATTCTTACTGGTACGCGCCGCGAGTGAAGAAGCACTGCTGCAACAGCTTGAGCGAGTATCACCACTGCTTGATGCCGCCATAACAAACCAAGAGTTAGGCAACTATGTCAGCCTCAGCCGGTATCTGCCCAGCCATCAAAGGCAAGATACGGCTTATCGATTACAGGGCGAAATCTATCAAACTCAGCTAGAGCAAGTGCTCACCAGCCTTGGGTTAGATGAAAACCTGAAGCCAGAACTGCAAGCCGCCTATTTGGCCGCGAAAACAGAGTACATCACGCCAGCAGCATTCTTTAAGCTAGAGGCCGGCAAGCGACTCGCGCCGCTATGGCTAACGCCGAGTGACAAGGCCACCGATTATGGTGCTGAGTATGGTGCCGATTATGGAGCCATAGTCCTCCTTGGTGGCATTCAGCAAATCGATGCCCTTAAGGCTCGCTTTGCCAACGATGAAAGCGTGCAGCTTATCGACAAAGTAGCGGATATTTCCGCGGTCATGGGGCATTATCGACTGTTAACCCTAAAGCTGTTAGCCCTAGCACTTGGCATCGCACTCTTGTTGTTTAGCCTAAATTTCGGCATGAAAAAAGCGGCGGTTGTGGTTGCCGTGCCAGCCCTTGCGGCCCTGCTCACGCTAGCAACTTTAGGCTTAACGGGCTCACCGCTGAGCCTATTCCATGCACTCGCCCTCATTTTAGTTTTTGGGATTGGGATAGACTACAGCTTGTTTTTTGCCTCTGCCAAAAACCACGGTAAGGCAGTGATGATGGCGGTGTTTATGTCCGCCTGCTCGACCCTATTGGCCTTTGGTTTGCTCGCCTTTAGCCAGACCCAAGCGATTCATTACTTTGGCTTAACCCTGTCGCTGGGCATAGGGTTTACCTTCTTACTTTCGCCACTGATTTTAACGACTAAAAAGTCCTGATAATGACAAGGAACGTACTTTACATGCCTACACCCGCTCACGATTTACCGGCAATGCCAAATTCACTTGCCGTCGATGTGGCCATTATCGGCGCAGGACCTTCGGGCGCCATCGCCGCCAGCCTACTACACCAACAAGGCAAGCGTGTGCTGGTGTTAGAGAAACAGCACTTTCCTCGCTTCTCTATCGGCGAAAGTTTACTGCCCTGCTGCATGCAGTTTATTGAAGAAGCGGGCATGTTAGATGCGCTCAATGCCGCCGGATTCCAGCATAAAAATGGTGCCGCCTTTCGTCGTAATGGCACTTACACCACCTTCGACTTTACCGATAAATTTACCCCTGGGCCGGGCACCACATTTCAAGTGCAGCGTGCCAGTTTCGATAAACTATTAGCCGATACCGCCCAAGGCCAAGGGGTCGACATCCGTTACGGCGAAACCGTCGAGGCGATAGAGTTAACCGAAAACCCACGCTTAACGGTGCGCAATGAACAGGGCGAGCGGTATCAAATCAGTGCCCAATATGTGCTCGATGCCAGCGGTTTTGGTCGCGTATTACCGCGCCTACTCGACTTAGAAAGTCCGTCTTGCCTGCCACCACGCAGTGCCATCTTCACCCATGTGGAAGACAACATCAGCGATGCTAATTTTGATCGTAATAAGATTTTGATCAGTGTCCACCCTGAACATAAGGACATTTGGTATTGGCTCATTCCCTTTAGCAACGGCCGTTGTTCACTCGGCGTGGTTGCCGAACCGCAGTTACTTGAGCGTTTGCAAGGTTCACTCGAACAACAATTGATGAGCATAGTCAATGAAGAACCCGGGCTAAAAACCCTATTGGCAAACGCTGAAGTGGTACAGGAATGCGCCACGCTCAAAGGTTATTCTGCCAACGTATCACGCCTTGCAACCGACAAGTTCGCCCTACTGGGTAATGCGGGTGAGTTCCTCGATCCGGTATTTTCCTCCGGTGTGACTATCGCCATGCAATCGGCGTCGATGGCGGCAAAATGTGTGACGAAACAACTCAATGGTGAGGTGGTTGACTGGCAAGCCGATTACTCTGCACCTTTGATGCAGGGCGTGAATGCCTTTCGCACCTATGTGCAAGCTTGGTATGATGGCCGCTTTCAAGATGTTATTTTCTATGAAGAACCGAACGAGCGTATCAAGCAGATGATCTGTTCCATTCTGGCGGGCTATGCTTGGGATACCAATAATCCCTTCGTTAAAGACTCGGAGCGCCGCCTGAACATGATAGTCGAACTGTGCCAACAACAGGCTCCAATCCCAGAGTTCGACGAGGAATAACCCTATGTCGCTAAACCTTAATGCAAAATGGCGAGTGCTCCCCGCCCTGCTGCTCGTAGGCCTTGGGCTAACGGGCTGTAGCGAACTGCTGCTCAGGCAGACCTGCGTCGGGCTCGCTAAGGATATGCGTTATTGTTTGGCGCCACTGCCCCATGACTTTGCCCCCGCGACCGATAAGCCTTTGACTAAGCCGACGGCAAAGCCCGCCGTCATCACCAGTCAGCAAACCGAGAGTAAAACGGGCCTATCTACGCCCCAATCCTTTAGTCAAAAGGTCAGTATTAAGGTGGGTGATGAAACCCACGAACTGCTCACCCAGTTGGAGCTAGAAGGTGAGCGCATGACGCTCGTTGGTTTAGCGCCACTCGGACAGGCTTTATTTACCTTGGTTTATGATGGGAATACACTCAGCAGTGAACAAAGTGTGCTGCTGGGCGACAATTTTAAAGCCGAATATTTAATGGCGATGATGCAACTGATCTATTGGCCTGAGCAGAGTATTCGTGCCCATTTGGAAGGCGGCCATTTAGTTTCTGGCCTTTGTGATACGGTTGGAGACACACTTGTCGATACGTCGCCCTGTCGCCAGATCTATAGCCAAGATACCTTGATCAGTAAAAACGGCCAGCAAACACAGGTTTTACAGATAAATTACCGACAGGGCACGGGCGATATGCTCTGGCAAGCCCATATTAATTTGACCATGCCACAGGCAAAGTTTGAATTAGAAATACAACCTATTTAATCACTTAATAGATTTAGCCGCTGGATAAACGATACGCAATGAAGAATAGAGTCGCCATTACACAGATTGGATTGTGTACCCCGCTAGGGCTAGATCCCCAGCAGGTTTTAGACCGCCTGATCGCCGGCGATACCCGCGCTATGCAGCGCAGTGATACTCTCCTATTCGAGCACCCAACCTTAGTGGCACCAGTGACGGTGGTGCTACCGGCGATTCCTGCAAAACTCATCCATTTCGATTGTCGCAATAACCAGTTACTGTTATGCGCCGCGCAGCAAATTAGCGCCACGGTTGAGCAGGCTAAACGGGATTTGGGTCCTGCCCGTATTGGCGTTGTGTTAGGCACTAGCACCTCGGGGATTGCTAAAGGTGAAGCGGCACTGAGCTACCGCAATCAACACGGTCACTTTCCAGCGGATTACCACTATTTCCAGCAGGAACTTGGCAGCACTAGCGATTTTTTGCGTCAATATTTTCAGCTAGATGGCCCTTGCTACACGATTTCAACCGCCTGTTCCTCCAGCGCAAAAGTCTTTGCCAGTGCCAAACGCTTACTCAATGCGAACCTCTGCGATATGGTGATTGTCGGCGGTGTCGATAGTCTCTGCCAACTCACAGTCAATGGCTTTCACGCCTTAGAGTCGGTATCAAAGGGCCACTGTAATCCTTTTAGTATCAATCGTGATGGTATCAATATCGGCGAAGGCGCGGCGCTTTTCGTCCTGACGTTGGGCGAGTCCGATGTCATGCTGGCGGGTATTGGCGAATCGAGCGATGCCCATCATATTTCGGCACCGCACCCCGAAGGTGCCGGCGCGATCAAAGCCATGCAAGCAGCATTGCAGGATGCGAACATTACTGCACAAGACATCGATTACATAAACTTACACGGCACAGCGACGCCCAAAAATGATGCGATGGAAAGCCGCGCCGTGGTTGAAGTCTTTGGCGCCAACACCCCGCCATGCAGCTCAACTAAGCCCTTAGTCGGCCATACCTTAGGTGCGGCTGGTGCCATCGAAGCCGCCTTCTGCTACTTATTACTTTCTGCACATAATCACGGCCAGGCCCTGCCGCCCCATCAATGGGACGGACAAGTCGATCCACAGGATCCTTCCATTGCCTTAGTCGAACGCCATCAAGTCGCCGCAAAAGGCGCCCTTAATTATGTGATGAGTAATTCCTTCGCCTTTGGCGGCAGTAATGCCAGCCTGATTTTTTGTCGCAATGAGGCCTAGTATGATGCCCTTTATTCAATTCAATTTACCCTTTGCCGAACAGGATATTACCGACTTTATTCCCCACAGGGCGCCGATGATCTTGGTAGATAAGATCATTGCTTATCAACGCGATATCTTAGTAACCGAAGTCACTATCACTGCGCAGAGCCCCTACTTCGACGATAAACATCGAGCCGTACCCAATTATGTGGGTATAGAATATATGGCTCAAAGTATTGCAGCCCTCGCCGGAGTAGAAGCAAAACTGCGCAATGATAAAATCCGCGTGGGTTTTCTATTGGGGTCGCGCAAGTTAGCGCTTCATGCCAAGCAGTATGAGTTCGGGCGCACCTATCGCACCCATGTGAAACGCCTCTATCAAGAGGAATCGGGATTAGCGGTATTCGATTGCCAGATTTACCTTATGCCCGAAGCGGGTAGCGACCAAGATAATACCTTAGTGGCCGAAGCCAATGTGAATGTATTTCAACCCCAGGACACCCAAGCCTATCTTGCGGGAAATCAAGGTACAGGGGATCAAGACGCGACCAATAAGCCCCTAGGACATTAACCCCCAGCACAATATATAAAGCCAAATGGGGTGGAGAAAACAGATGAATAACAGAGTATTAGTCACAGGTTCGAGCCGAGGCATAGGTAAAGCCATCGCCCTAAAACTCGCCGCTGCAGGCTTCGATATCGCCCTGCATTACCACAGCAACCAAACCGCTGCCGATGACACTGCCACGCAAATCCGCGCGCTTGGGGTGAATGCGAGCCTGTTGAAATTTGATGTCGCCGACCGCGCAACTGTTAAAGCCGCCATCGCAGCTGATATCGAGGCCAATGGTGCCTATTATGGCGTCGTACTCAATGCGGGCATCAACCGCGACACCGCCTTTCCCGCCATGACGGAAAGCGAGTGGGACAGCGTCATCCACACTAACCTCGATGGTTTTTACAATGTTATCCACCCCTGTGTGATGCCTATGGTACAAGGCCGCAAAGGTGGACGTATCATCACCTTAGCCTCAGTCTCTGGCATTGCGGGCAACCGTGGCCAAGTGAATTACAGCGCCTCAAAAGCTGGTATTATCGGCGCGACTAAGGCGTTGTCATTAGAGCTGGCAAAACGCAAAATTACCGTCAACTGTATCGCCCCCGGCTTAATCGAAACCGATATGGTGGCCGATATTCCTAAGGATATGGTCGAGCAGTTAGTGCCGATGCGCCGTATGGGTAAACCCAATGAAATCGCCGCCTTAGCCGCATTTTTAATGTCTGACGATGCCGCCTATATCACTCGCCAAGTGATTTCGGTCAATGGAGGCATGATCTAAATGAGCGAGCCGACAAATCAAACCCGCTTTGGTAGACGAGTGGTCATCACAGGCGTTGGCGGCATTACCGCCCTAGGCCATGATTGGCCGACCATTGCGACGAGTCTTAAGGCGCAGAAAAACTGTGTCGTCACTATGAGTGACTGGGATAGATACGACGGGCTCAACACTCGTTTAGCCGCGCCCATTACTGACTTTGAAGTGCCAAGCCATTATTCGCGCAAGAAAATTCGTTCCATGGGCAAGGTTTCCATTATGGCAACCCGCGCCAGCGAACTGGCTTTAATCGATGCGGGATTACTGGATGACCCTATCGTATCCTCGGGTGAAATGGGCATTGCCTATGGTTCATCCACGGGCAGCACAGATCCTATTACCGCCTTTGGCGATATGTTGAAAACCGGCGATATGTCGGGCGTTACCGCCACTAGCTATATCCGCATGATGGCGCACACCACAGCGGTGAACGTCGGTGTTTTCTTCGGCTTAAAGGGGCGCATTCATACCACCAGCAGCGCCTGCACCTCGGGTAGCCAAGGCATAGGTTACGCCTTTGAGGCCATCAAATACGGTCAGCAAACCTTAATGTTGGCGGGCGGCGGTGAAGAACTCTGCCCCACCGAGGCCGTGGTGTTCGATACCCTGTTTGCCACTAGCACTAAAAACTCGACGCCCGAACTCACACCGCGCCCCTTCGATGCGAGCCGCGATGGCCTAGTGATTGGTGAAGGTGCCTGTACGCTGGTGCTCGAAGAGCTGGAACACGCCAAGGCGCGTGGCGCAAAGATTTATGCTGAGTTAGTCGGTTTTGGCACTAATTCCGATGGTCAGCATGTCACTCAGCCCAATAGCGATACCATGGAAATCGCCATCAGGTTAGCACTCAAAGATGCACAGCTTGAGCCCAGCGCCATTGGCTATGTAAATGCCCACGGCACGGCGACTGACCGCGGTGATATTGCCGAAACCCATGCAACCCATGCGGTATTTGGTGCGGATTTGCCAATCTCATCCCTTAAAAGCTACACAGGCCACACCTTAGGCGCCTGTGGCGCGTTAGAGGCTTGGGTCAGTATCGAGATGATGAATGCGGGTTGGTTTGCGCCCACACTCAATCTCGACAATATCGACCCTGAATGCGCGGCGCTAGATTATATTCGCGGCGAGCCTCGTTCGCTCGTAACCGATTATGTAATGAGTAATAATTTCGCCTTTGGCGGGATCAACACTTCACTGATTTTTAAACGCTGGACTAGATAACAACACATAACAAGGAAAGTGTAATGAAAAAAATTTATGGATACCTGTTACTGATAATTTTAGCAGGATGTAGTGCGACATCCCCTTCTGTCCCCAAAGGGTATGTAGGTGAAACCGCAACCGTTGACGATACACTATCAAGAATAGATAACAGTTCCGCAAATATTTTTTATATTGATAAAATTAATGATAAAGGTGTTCATAATAGTCTAATGGCGACACAAAATGCCTCAATGGGACAAGGCTTAAGATTAACAACACTGGGGGCCAGTCGTGCAGTTACTGCACAACCTATTCAGCTTCATATCGCAGCTCAGGTTTATAGCGCAGCACCGGTACTTCAAATTTTTTCAGATAAAAATCACTTTGTTGAAGGCACTATTCAATTCACCCCAAAAGCAAATGAAAACTATATTGTTAGTGGCAAGCTTAGTGACATCTATTCTGCAGTTTGGTTAGAAAACACTAAAGGTGAAGTCGTTTCAGATATCATTGAAAAAAAGATAAAGCAACCACAATTCGGCCTCAAAAATTAATTAAAAGCCAGAATGACGCATCAAGAAAAGATTATTTCTCCAATATTAAACAAGGTGTAAGTAGAGAATATGTCCTTAAAGTTTTAGGGCAACCAGACAGTATTACTAGTAAGGTTCCTAACGATCCTAAATCTAAAACTATTTATATTTATTCTGACCTTGGACAGGTTGAGTTTTCGCAATTTTGGTCCCCAACCAATGAACCGTTATTCGTAGAAAAACAATCGAATTAAGTACTGTTCAACATACCGAGATTACAATCTCTAAGGCTGGTCTACTCAGTGACCAAGATTCGCAAATTGCTGACATTATAAATAGCATCAACAGTGGAAATATTGATCAACAAAAACAAGCTATAAATTTATTGATCGTGGGAGGAATTACGGATCCTACCATCTACGATCTATTAGAAAATAAACTTCAAACCACACTTCCCATGTCAACGAGTAACGTCGACATTGATAATGCTGCTTGGCTGATTAGAGGTTTAGGATACTCAGGGAATCGCAAATATAGTCAGACACTTAACAATATAGTCAGTGGAAGCTATCACAAAAAACTCAAAAAATACGCAACCCAAGCACTAGAGAACTTAGATAAATATAAAAAATGGAATGCTATTTTGGCGGATAAAAGCCAATATACGGCCGAGCAAAGCCAGCAAAATAACGCCCTTGCCAATGCACTACGCAGCGATGATTTAGAGCTGATGCGACTGGCAGCCAAACGCATCATGGATGATCGTCAGTACGATGATTTTATCCTAGCCGTACTCAGTAACGAATTGAAAACGCCTCGCTTAATGGCCGATAACAAACTCGCCATCGACACCTATGCCAATATGGCCAAAGCGCTAGCTAGTTCAGGGAATACCGCTTACCGCGATGTGATTGAAAATATGGCAACCGCGAGCTCAAACAAAAAACTCAAAAACTACGCCGAGAGTTATTTGAAGAAATACTACTAAACCTACCCGTTTAAGCTTAATAGAACAAATCATGGCCGAGCTTATACTCGGCCATTTTTATATCCGTTTGGATCACTTTTTAAATTAAAAGAAAATTTGCTATTGTCCTTAGCATTTGCTGATATTCGCCTATACAGGCTTGCCATGACATTCACTCACAACACTGTGAAAGAAACCTAGGGAATCTAAGTTGATAAACGAAAGTTACGGAAGGCGAAGAGGCAGTTAAACATAGATATTGTTCAGAGTGAGGCCAACCATGGTACCGGCTCGACGACACGCAGCAAGTCCATCCCTGGATGCTCGACCGCCCCGTCCATGGGGCGGACGGTCGTCTCACCAATCACCATGGTTTGCCTTTCGAGCATCTGCGTAACCTTAGGTTCAAAGACTAGAGCTAACATTTAGCGATGGCAGGTTTCGCCAATCCCTTTGAAAAAATCACAATAGATATCTTGTTAAATAAAAGCTTAATGGTTCATAAATATTACAATTTTTAAGCTAAGAGACAGGCTTTAGTCGGTCTCAACGAGCGAAGCGAAGGGTTTGAACCATTTTTATAGTACATACTCCTCTAATACCATTTTTATGAAACATTGAAGTAACTCTTCATCTTCATAAAGCTCTCGATACTCTGCGAAAGGTAGATTTCCTTCGTTATATTGCTTTTCAAAGAATATTTGCAAACGCCATGCATCAGGCTCTGATTTATTGAAATCGAAGTCAATTCCGCCGACATCTGCAGTTCGGTATATATCAACTCCAATTCCGTGAGTTCGATACATCCAATTTGTACCAGGAATTGGTTTGTTTCCTCGGATCTCTGACTTCAATATTTCTTCAGCAGATTCCAAATCAAATACACGGACAAGAAGTTCTTCTGCCCATTTCCGGTGTGCATACCACAGCGGAATAAGTTTTCGGACTTTTTCGAGGTTATCCATTTTTGCCCTATCGCGTTGGGTTAAGAGGCCGGCTTCAGTCAGTCCCTAGTGAACGTACAAGCGACTTAAACCACTTATTAGGCTTTACCACGTCAGCAAGCCGCCTTATGCGACTGAATTTATTGGGAATCTGTTAGGTCGCCGGCTTGCAGGCGCATTAACGGTAGACCAAGTAATCGTGCGACGAATAGTTCTAAACGTACCCAGCCTGAGGCTTCTGCCGCAGGCGACTCCACTAGAAGAACGGCGTGTGAAGCTAGCAGCGCCATCATTACGCGCACCTGTTCCCAGCGTGAGCCCGAGTCATGCAAGCAATGTATGAACGGTGTACACACTTGTCGTAGATGCGCATCCAGAGCTCGAAGGGATTCTGTGGTAACTACTCCGTCTCTACGCGAGTAGCTAACGAAAAGTTTCATTTAATAAATCCCTCTGAGTATAGAAACCAGATCGATAGGTTGATAACCACTAGCAATATGTAGAGCCACATAGAGTGATTGAACCCCGCGGCGACAATTCGTCTGTATGTAGAGGCTGATACTCGAGATGGTTCGATAATTTGCACCTCAGTAGTAACAATTAGCTTCTGATCATTTTGCGAGGCAAGACGAGTGCGAATTGCCTGCATTGTTCCTCGTAGTTTGACCTGATAGAAATAACCGGTCGCATCTAGAAACCAAAAACATAAAGGTATCATGAGGCCGGCAACAAATAGCGAATGATCAAGCTTGTCTGATGTGAACTTTGCCATGAGGGTTAGCACTATAAATAATGTAGTAACACAAAATTTCTTTATCTCGAAGCAAAAGCTGCTTATTTGTGCGACAGCCCCGTGCAGTTGATCGAGAAGCTTCCAATCAAGTTCGTCTTGCAAGGTTTTGGTATAGGGTTTAGTCATTATGTCCTACTGAGCCTACTGGGTTTTACCCAGACTTCTCGTTAAACCCAAATAAAAATACATTAGGGTTTGAACTTTTAGGGCAAACTTCTTTAAACATGACAGCAAGTTATCACCGTTATTGCATCATGTTCAACTATTTGCGACACAAAGAAAGAAAGCAAGAAGATATTTACCGCGTCAATTTTTGGCACGGTAAATTTTGGCTATAGAAAATAAAACTGTCATTTAAAAAGATGGGATATAACTTTACTCCTTAATAATTGACCAATAACACTAGAGTCTAAGGAATACACCATCCCCTAGGAGTTGCCGCAGGGCGAGTAGGCAAATTGCGTGAGTCTCGGCATGGATGCCGAGCTAGCTTTCGCAGGTGCAGGGGCGAATAAAAATCGATGATTTTCGCGCTTATGAGCGAGAGGCAAGGATTGCCGAACTGGGGTGCTTTACATGGATGTAAAGCGCATCCTTCGGAAGCGATAGCAAATTTGGCAATGAGCACAAGGGGCTTTCAACTCCGTTGGGCGTCTTGGCTGCTTGTAAAAATAAAAAGTAAGGAGGATAGGACGAGCAGCCTTCCTTGGTCGACTCTTGATTAAAAATCAGGGTGAAGCCCCACAACTTTGACTTTTATTTAAAAGTCCAAAAGCAAGGACAGCATTCCTCCTTGCTCGCCTCTCGAAAAAACCAAGGGGTGAAGCATCATCCCTTTAGCAAAAACTCTTGGCCTACCCTTTGCTTATCCACTACGGCGCATTGGCAAACATATAACAAAGCGATGACGCCATTATGGATAAGCCAAAATAATAGGGAGCACCCGATCTGCCATGAGACTCACCATGAAAGCCACGATGAAAGCGACCATGAAAATAATCTTAGATGACCTTAAAGGGCCAGAGATAGCGGCTTTGCTGCAAGAGCACCTCGACGATATGCGGGCAACCTCTCCGCCGGAGAGTGTGCATGCATTAGACCTTGATGGTCTGCGTCAACCCAATATTCGCTTTTGGACCCTATGGGATGGCAACAATTTAGCGGGCTGCGGTGCACTAAAATGGTTAGATGCCGAGCACGCCGAGATCAAATCCATGCGCACCGCCGCGCCCTATAAAAAGCAAGGCATAGCCTCTAAGGTATTACAGCACTTAATTAACGATGCCAAAGCCGCAGGCGTCAAACGCCTGAGTCTAGAGACAGGTTCGATGGACTTCTTCAATCCAGCTCGCCTACTCTACAGCAAATTTGGCTTCGAAATCTGTGGCCCCTTTGCCGATTATCGACTCGATCCCAATAGCGTGTTTATGACGAAGAAAATCTAAGTTTAAGCCGTGGTAAACGGTACGAAAGCCGTTTACCATGCGCAACGCCAATCTCTGCACTGATAACGTTAACTTAAAATGATCCCATTCAAGCCTTTCAACATACCTTTGCCGCCCAAAAAAAATCGCTAGCGCTTTTAATGAAAGATAGCCGAAGAATACTATAGTTCTAATTAATGCAATGGAATTGCTAATTGACGCGATCACTTACATTTCAGAGTATTAAATAAGAAGTATATGAAAAGAATCAGTACATTCATTAGCACAGTGCTAATCGTGGCCATGACCCTATTGATCCTTCCCACAATTGCTTATCTCAACCAAGCGATATCGGGAAGCTATGGCATTGAAACCCATCAAGATACTGATATTGATTTTACTTGGCAGGATATTCACGGCAAAACGCACCAATTTAGTGACTGGACTAAGGGACCAAGCTATCTGTTTCTTGGCTTTGTGAGTTGCTCACAAATTTGCCCTGTTCGCATACATCAAGTGCGTTCACTGATGGAACAACTCACTGAAAATGAAAGAACAAACATTCGTTTTCTATTCATCTCTATCGATCCTCAAAAGGACCTACCAGCCCTCAGAGCGCAAATGATCGATAGTCAATCCGCGCAGTTTTATAGTGCCGAGTTAACCCCTGAGCAACTCGAAACCTTGCAGCGGCAACTGGCTGAAATATCGAATCAAACTAGCGATATTAATCTGCATACAGGCAATCTTTATTTAGTTTCGCCCACGGGAAAGCTTAAAAAAACCTATACTCAACAGCAGCTTATTACTGAACGACTACGAGCCGATCTCACTACTATGATGTCTTCAAATTAGGCAGACCAACATGAATAACTTATCGAATAATTCAACGACAGCTAAAAACGATCAGACCTTATATCGTCTGCTTCTCGCTCAGGCGCCAATCCTCCTCGTTAGTGGGTTTGTTGGGGCTCAGATGATGAGCTTTGTTATTTTGGCCGCGATTGCCGTGTCGCTCATCACCCAAATAAGTTACAGCCTGCTGAAGGCAACACCTATGTTTGCCATCGTGGCCGCCGTTATCATGATGACGGTTTCCGCCCTGCTCATTCAGACCCAAATGGGGATGATTGAAATGCACTTTCATATCTTCGCCACTATGGCGATCTTCTTGATTTACCAACGTTGGGAGCCGATTGTCGCAGCATTACTGACCGTTGCAGTACACCATGTACTGTTCACTTACATGCAAATGCAGAGTGTGGAAATCAATCAGGTTGCCATCATGCTTTTTGCTGGTAAGTGCTCTTGGGATATCACCTTTGTGCATGCCCTGTTTGCCGCCGCCGAAGCGGGGATTCTGATCTTACTCGCCTCGATGATGCGCATTGAATCCTCCGCAAATCAGCGCATTGCAGATGCGATTGAGCAAATTTCTGAGTTTAAAGATATTTCTATTCGGCTCGTACCTGCCAAAAATCATGCTGAAATGGCGTTTAATACTATGCTCGAAGAACTCACCCAAGTGTTCTCCGACTACCGCGATATTGCTGTCGATATGGCAAAAACTACTAACCACCTAAAACAACTGAGTGACGAGACTCAACACACTGTGCATGCGCAAAATAGACAGGCACAACAAATTTCCGATACTACGCAAAATGTCATTCAGCAGATCAGCCAAGCCGCAGCCGATAGCCATGACTCGGCGCAAAGCGCACGCCAAGCCGCCAACTCCAGTAATGAAGACAGAAAGAGCGCGCTTAATATTATGGAAGATATGAAAAAACTGGAGCAAAGCACTACAGAAGTGACTCAATTTTTAACCGAATTGACCTCAGACGTCAGTGCTATCACTAAATTACTCGAAGCGATCCGGAGCATCTCGGAGCAAACAAATCTGCTCGCACTCAATGCGGCTATTGAAGCAGCACGAGCAGGAGAAAGCGGCCGTGGCTTTGCCGTGGTTGCTGATGAAGTCAGAGCCTTAGCACAACGTACAGGCCGCTCAACCGATGATATCGCCACGGTCTTAACTCACCTTAACACTAGTATGATTAAGACTGTCGAATCAATGGACTTAAGCAAACAAAGCACAATTGAAAACCTGAAACACACCAGTGAAATCGCCAATGGTCTCGCCCAACGCTCGGAACAGATCACTCATGTTGCCGTATCGAGTGAGAGCGTGGCACACACCACCCAATCCCAGAGCCAAGTGCTCGCTCACATTGGGGGAGACATTATCGATAACGCCCATGCGATCAATGAATTGGCCACTAAAGTTAAAGAACTCTCATCGGGAACGCTCGCATTAAGCCAAATCGCTAGCGCCTATCAAACTAAGGCGGCAGCCTACAAAATCTGATCTTTTAGTCATAGATGCTAATCGCCAAAACACGCGCCCTTTAACTAGCGTGTTTTGGTTTGCCATGCATGAATAATAAATCCAAATAGCAGACCCCAAAATGCGCTGCCGATACCCAGCACACTAAAACCCGATGCGGTGACTAAGAAAGTGATCACCGCTACCTCGCGATCTTCCGTTTTAGCTAATGCGGCGGTAAGGCTATTGGCGATAGTGCCGAGCAGGGCTAATCCGGCGATGGCCAGTACTAACTCTTTAGGGAAGGCGGAGAACAGGCCAACCACAGTGGCGCCGAGTAACCCAGTGATAAAGTAAAATACGCCGCCCCACACCGCAGCCCAGTAGCGGGTAGTAGGATTGGGATCCGCCTCATCCCCCATACAAATAGCGGCTGTTATGGCGGATAAGTTAAAGGCAAAACCACCAAAGGGCGCGAGAATAACTCCGATTAATCCTGTGCTGGTAATCAAAGGTGAAATTGGCGGCCTGTAGCCATTACCGTGCAGCGCTGCAACGCCCGGCATATTTTGCGAGGCCATAGTCACCACAAACAGCGGCAACGCCACACCAATTACACTCGCCAGCGAAAACTCAGGCGTCGTCCAAACCGGCATCGCCAGTTGCAACTCTACGACATCTAGCTTGAGCAAATCTAATTGAAAACTCATGCCGATACCCACCAGCAAGGTCAGCAGGATGATGTAACGCGGCGCAAAAGGCTTAACCACGACAAACACTAACAGCATGATTAATATGAGGCTCAGCTGAGTCTGCATCGCCTGAAATAGCCCTAGGCCAAATTGCAGCAGGATCCCCGCCAACATGGCTGAAGCCACCGACTGCGGCATGATGCGGATAAGTTTATCCATCCAGCCCGCCACCCCGCAAAGGGTAATTAAAATCGAACTCACCAGAAACGCGCCTATGGCTTGGTTGACGCTCAATCCCGCTAGGCTAGTCACCATCAGCGCCGCTCCCGGTGTTGACCAAGCCGTTAGAATAGGATTCTTGTAGTACAGTGATAACCCTATGCTGGTCACGCCCATACCCACACCCAAAGCCCACAACCATGAACTCATCTGTGCTGGTGTCGCACCCACAGCCTGTGCCGCTTGAAAGATAATCACCGCCGAGCTGCTATAGCCCACCAGCACAGCAATAAAGCCCGCCGATATTTTTGATAGTCCTAAAGCATCGCGCCACATATCCCTACTCCTGTGCTTATCACTGTGTTTGTTATCAACCATCTCGTGCGCTATAACGTACAAGATGGACAAGATAGCACTTGTGCGTTATAACGTACAATCTAAATTTTCATCAACATAATGGGGCCACTGTGCAGACGATAAACAGCTATCTCGCCACCACGCTCAAAGCACTTCGCAACCAAATGGGATGGAGTTTAGATAAGGCCGCCCAAGAGACTGGCGTCAGCAAGGCCATGATAGGGCAAATCGAGCGCGGTGAATCCAGCCCCACCATTGCCACCCTGTGGAAAATTGCCAGTGGATTCAATATCTCGCTTTCAACCTTTCTCGAACCCACGCCCCAGAGTCAGGGCGCCGTCTTTCGTAAAGCCGATGAATTACGCCAAAAGCCTGCGACCGACGGCATGTTAGTCGCGTCGCTATTTCCCTTCGAGCCACGCTTTGGTTTTGAGATGTTTGAACTCACCCTATTGCCGCACTATGAACGCCTCTCCGAGCCCCATGAGGCGGGTGTAACCGAACATGTGATCGTGTTGAGCGGCACCATGGAAGTGTTAGTCGATGGTCAGTGGCAGTGCTTACAGCAGGGCGAAGCCGTGCGTTTTGCCGCCGATAAACCCCATGGTTACCGTAACTTAAACGACCAACCCGTGGTGTTTCATGATCTTATCCACTACCACAGGGAGACGCCTGCAACAGATCAGAGCTGACAAACAGAGGCCTGAAAGATTGCCGCTTGCACCCGCCATTCCATTAGAATAAACTTATTGAAAATTTTCTAATCATAGAGGCAAAGCTATGTTTCAATCTTTACTGGCTAAATTATCTGGCAGCAGCAATGGTGAAAAATGTTGGCAATTGATTGATCAGGGTGCGCGCGTCATCGATGTGCGCTCACCGGAGGAATTTGCCTCGGGTCATTTGCCTCAGGCCATCAACGTGCCGCTACCGACACTCGACCAATGGCTGCACCAGGTTGAAAATAAACAGCATCCCTTTGTGCTTTACTGCGGCGCAGGTATTCGCGCCCAAAAGGGCTGCGATATTTTAAGGGCCAATGGGTTTGAGTGCGTGGTCAATGGTGGTTCGCTAAAGGATCTGGTTTGCTGCCAGCCAACCTAATCTAAGGTGTAACGACTAGCCTAGGAGTCATACAAGAAATTCATGAGGAGCTGCAAATGACAACTACTTGCCCGCTACCCCGCCAAGTGGAAAAACAGGCTCAGAAATCGGTTCGCGAAACACGGTTCGCCATTAGCCGCAACCGCGGCCAAGCCAGTACTAAGGTGCGTTATATCGAAACCAGCGCTATGTCTCCTGGCTGTAAGCTTTGCGAATAATGGAGTTTCCGCATAAACAAAAATGCCAGCATCTAAGCTGGCATTTTTTATTATCTTTACGATTAAACGGTTAACTGGTCGAGGCTTTGTTTCGCTTCGCTGATACCTTTTTGATTGGCTTCTGGGCCCATGTTCAGCGCTTCGCCATAAACCACTTCCACATCGGTGATACCGATAAAACCGAGGAAGGTTTTTAAGAAAGGCACAATGTGATCCGTTGGACCATCTTTATGGGCGCCGCCACGGGTGGTGATCAGCACGGCACGTTTGCCTTCCACTAAGCCTTTAGGACCATTTTCGGTATAAGTGAATGTCACACCGGCGCGGGCCACAAAATCAATCCAGTTTTTCAGTTGTGCTGGAATGTTGAAGTTATACATAGGCGCGGTGAGCACGATAGTATCGTTCGCTTTTAACTCTTCAACTAAGGTGTTAGACAGATCGAGCATCTCTTGCTGACGAGCGGTTAAATCGTCGCCGCCGCGTAAGCCAGAGGCAATTTCACCATCAACCATAGGCAACACATCTTTACCCGCCAGATCGCGAACTGTGATGGTCGCACCTTGGTCTTCCCATTTACCGATTAAGTGGTCAACTAATAAGGCAGATTGTGAATAACCGCCAAGAATACTTGATTTTAAAATTAAGACTTTAGACATAATCTGCTCCGAAAATAGGTAATTAGCTCAGAGTCAGATGAAATATCTCAACTCTATGGCGTTAGTCTATTCGCCCATAAAAAAGAAAAAAAGCGGATAAAATTTGAGATTAATTTCGATTTTTTAGAAAGGTTTTACATTTTTGGCACACTGACATACAAACCATCGAACTGGGCGCAGAGTTTTTCGCCGCAAAAGAGCTGAACTTCAAGTTTTACTTTGGCTTTGCGGCCCCGTTGCAGCGGACTTAAATCCGTATCTGGCCAACGCACTTTAACCTCGGGCGCACAGGTGACTGGCGCCATATAGCGGATATGGGCATCGGCTAACACTATGTCGCCATCCACCTGTTGAAGCTGCTGTTGCAACCACACCATGCCCCAGCCAGTGAGCGTCATCATGGTATAAATGCTGCCAGCAAACATGGTGTGATGCAGGTTGATATTCGGCGCTAGTGGCGCAGTCACGCGCAACTCGCCATCCGCAAAGGAGACTGGCGCTATCTGCATAAATTCACTAACGGGAATGGTACTGTGCCAAGTCTGACGTAATTGATTCAGTCGTTCATCCATGTGCATGTCCTTACTGCCGTTGGCACACTGTCCTTTAGGTTACACCTGCAAATTGAAGGTCACTGGGCCATCGTTGACCAACTCGACCTTCATATCGGCACCAAATTGCCCCGTTTCTGTGGTCACGCCTTTAGCACGGCAAAAGGCGACAAATTCTTCATACAGGCCAAGCGCTTGCTCTGGTGTGCCCGCCCCCGAAAAACTCGGTCTCAGGCCACGGCCAGTATCGGCCGCCAAGGTAAATTGAGAGACCACTAAAAGCGAGCCGCCCGCCTGAGTTAAGTTGAGGTTCATCTTGCCATTTTCATCGGAAAACACCCGATAACTCATTACTTTAGTGGCCAACTTTTCCATTTTTTCGCGGTTATCTTCCCGTTCAACCCCAAGCAAGACTAACAAGCCCTTATCGATTGCACCTAGGGTTTGATTATCCACAACCACGCTGGCGCGGCTCACTCTTTGAATTAAGGCGATCACAACTTTTCCTTTAGATTAAGACTTCACAACGGGCATCAAGGGGATAGGACGCAGATACTGCTCCACACCTTCGGGCAATGACAGGGCGATTTGCGCCAAGCCGCCATCGGTCCATAGCATAAAGCGGCGCAGCTCCTCGATTTCGACCTTATCGGCAAAGGTCACAGTGCCCTGGATTTGGATCACCGCCCCTTGGTCGCGCAGTACAAATTTAGCGAAATTAAGCTTGGCATTAAGCTCGCCTATCACTCTGGGGAGTTCTTGACTGGCCTGCAACTGTGGATGCACCGCATAAAAACGGTTCATTAAAATTCGGTCGATACCTGCGGCATTCATGCTCGGCTCTAGCATAAACTGATTATCGCCAAACTGTACTGCCACTTTGTCCGATGCCACCTTAGTCACCAAATAATTTGCATTGAGCAAGGCATAATACAAGGCTTCTGCGGCCAAATCATTACTCAGCCCCGCCAACTGTACCACCTTAGGAGCCACTGGCGCTCGCTCATCAAGCGGTTTAGTTTCAAGGGTGGGAGTCGGCGCAACCGATGCCGAAGGTGCTGTGCTGCAGGCGCTTAAACCCAACACACCCATAATGATAAATAATAGTTTCATACTCACTCCTGTCGGTTTATCCACGACCACATGGCCTGGATTTCGAGTGTGACGGCGAGGGATAAAATCTCACTATTGAGCGAATGCCCTCCCTCGACAATAGTGCGAATTTCGATGTTATGCTCTCCTACCTCGGCCAAAAACTCATTTAAGAGCATAGCGGGACACACCGCATCTTGTGTACCTTGTAGTAGCAAGGTACGCGCTGTGATATTAGATATCACCCGTTGCAACATACTGAGTGTATTGAAGTAATTATTTATCGCAAAGTGCAACTCGATTTTAGCGAGCGCTAATAACTCAGACGATAAACGTTGTGGCAAGACACCTTTTGCCCCCGAGAGCGTTAATTCCCAATGGATCCAACGGCGGGCAAATTGATGGCGCGCAGCCTCATCGGCGGCATCAAGCCCTTGTCGATAGTGCTCAAAAATAGGCTGCAATGGCGAGGCGTTATCACAAAAATCCCGATAGGCCTGGGGGTGTAAACGGGCACCACCAGATCCACCATAGAGCCATTCAATCCCTGCCTCCGATGGGATAAAGAGCGCCCATAGAACCTGTGCTATAACCCTTTGGGGAAACAAGCCGCTGTATATGAGGGCGAGTGTGGCACCAAACGACCCCCCGACTAAACACCAGCGTTCAATACCTAAGTGAATGCGAATCGCCTCAATATCGCAGATAAGCCCATTTAAATGATTGTGTACCAACTCGCCTGCAGGTAAAGATTGCCCTGCGCCGCGTTGATCTAGCAGTAAAATCCAATAATGATCGCCATTGAATAGAGCGAGTTCGCTGGTATCCACTCCCGCACCGGGGCCACCGTGTAAATATAGCAAGGGGATCCCATGGGGATTCCCATATTGTGCTAAATGCAGCCGTTGACCGTTGCCGACATTAAACCAGTCACGGCGAATAAAAGGCGGAAAAGCGTGGGAGTTATGGGTCATAGCCTAATTGACACTGATAAGATCATTCCGGTTTTACGCCAGTCTTGTCACTCACCTGCTGTTTATTCATTGTCGTAGCACCTGTTTCATTGACCTTAATGCACTCCACACCTGCTAACGGTTGGCCATCCAGATTTGTCTCCTTCGCATCCGTACTCGATTCATAATCCAGATACTCGGGCATAGCCGCTGTAATTTCAGCGCCGAGTAACACTATCATCCACGACAAATACACCCATACAAACACGATAGGAATCGTGGCCAAAGCACCATAAATGGCCTCATAGCTTGGAAACTGAGTGACATATAAGGCAAAGGCTTTTTACCTAATTCAAATAGAAGCGCCGCCACTATCGCCCCTAAGAGTGCGTGCCAAAACTTCACCTTCTGGTTGGGCACAACCATATATAACAACAGAAAAGCCGCCACGGAAAACAACATAGGTAGACGCGCAATAAAAATAGGCACCATCCCCGACAGGGCCTGCTCTTCAAAGACCTTTAACGAGACTACGTAGGAAGTTGCCACCAAACTGGCGCCCACTAAGACAGGGCCTAAGGTGATCACCATCCAATACATAGAAAATGCGACCACCACAGAGCGCTTCTCTTTGGTGCGCCAGATATTGTTGAGGGATTTATCAATCGCGGAAATCAGCATAATCGCCACAACAACAAGCGCCGCAATACCAACTGCCGTACCCTTGGATGCATTGCCAACAAATTCATTGATATACACTTGCACTGTGTCGCCAGCGGCGGGCAAAAAATTTTCGTAAACAAAACCTTCTATCTGACCACGAATGCCCTTAAATACAGGGAAGGCCGATAGCATAGACATAGTCACCGCGACCAGAGGCACGAGTGACAATAGCGTGACATAGGCTAAGTGTCCGGCACGGATATTAATTTGATCCTCGACTAATCTTTGTCTTAAATGCAGCAGGAAGTGCCAGATCCCGAGGAATAGGACGCGAATTTGTGCCAGTTCTATCTTCTTAGTCACGGGTTTCTCTTGATTCTGTTGGTATAGACTCGTTATCTTCGTACAATAAACACTTAATTTACAAGTCTAAGGAGTGAATTGATGTCTCAACAAGGATCCGCTGGCAATGTTATCGCCGCTATCGCCAGTCTATTTTTTCCAGGATTAGGCCAACTGCTACAGGGCAGGATCATGGCCGCACTGTTATTTTTGTGATTACCGTGGTCGGTTATGCCCTCTGGTGGTTGATTGTCCCCGCCGTAATAGGGGCGATTTTTCATCTGTGGAGCATTATCGATGCGGCGCGATTTAAGGCCGATTAATTTCATTTCACTCAGCAACGGAACATCCAATGAAAAGACTCATCACCTCTAGCCTTGTTGCCGCCAGCCTTCTACTCACTGGCTGTCAAACGGCCTATTACGGCGCCATGGAAAAAGTCGGTTACCATAAGCGCGACATTATGGTCGACAGAGTGAAAGCCGCGAAAGAATCCCAAGAGGATGCCCAAAAAGAGTTCAGCTCGGCACTCGAGGAGATGCAGGCACTGCTCAACCACGATGGCGGCAGCCTCGAAAAGGCCTACAATAAGGCCAAAGATGAATACGAGTCAGCCCAAAGCGCCGCCGATAATGTCAGCAATCGCATTGATAAAGTAGAAGATGTAGCCGAAGCCTTGTTTGATGAGTGGCAAGCCGAAATCGGCGAAATCAGCAAAGCTAACCTGCGCCGCAACAGCGAAACTAAGCTGAAGGAAACCCGCCGCTCCTACGAACAATTAATGAAAACCATGCGCCGAGCCGAGTCTAAAATGCCGCCCATCCTCACCGCCATGAAAGACAATATGCTGTATTTAAAGCATAACTTAAATGCCCAAGCGATTGGCGCAATCAAAGGGGAATTTGCCAACCTACAGACGGATATCTCTGGCCTTATCAAAGAGATGAATAAGTCGATCAACGAGTCGACCAAGTTTATCGAAGCCCTAGAGAACTCAAAAGGTTAACTAACCCTTTCCTTCCGATACCATCTGCCAGTATTTAGCCCATGCTGGCAGTTTATTTCACCATCTGGTTAAGCCTAAACAGTTCAAACACTTGCAAGCAGAAAATTGACGGAGATATTTCGCTAACGCTATCAACACGTCCTGACCTAATAACGGCTGCAATATAGGCTTTAACGGATTTTTTTTCATTTTCAGTACGATACACTGACCTGTATGGCATACTATTTAGTAACAAATAAAAAGAGAATTGGTATGGCTCGTACAACATGGGTAGGTTTAATCACTTTTTGGGCTTTGCTGTTAACGGGGATTTCATTTACAGCGACCGCCACAACATCGGTGATTAAGTGGCAAGATGAAACCGCCAGCCTAACGGACTTCCCCATGGGCTATTTTGTCGATCACTCGGGAAACATGTCGTTTAACGAGGTCATGCAGCAAACCTTTGTTGACTCAAGCAATCGGGTCTCGCTCGGCACTTCCGCACTCCAAACTTGGGCTAAGATTCAACTAATTAATCCCAGCGATACACAACAAAAGCTCTATTTGCACCATCCCTACGCCTATCACAACCGCCAAGTTGGACTCTACGAAATGGTCGACGGGCAAGAGACACAGCGTCGAATACTCGACCTCGATGACCCTAGCACCTATGGCTGGATCTATGGTGGTGCGGCGGTATTTGAGATCACGCTCGCGCCGCAGCAAAAGAAAACCTTATACGTTGAAAGCGTTTCCTTTTCTCACCAGTGGTTTTCAATCGATTTATACAACAAGGAACAATCGCAACGGGCGTTGCTCGGCAGTTTTACCGATATCGCCGTGATGGTAGGTATGCTGCTGGCGCTCATCATCTATAACCTGTTGTTATTTATGTATTCACGCCAACGGGATAATCTGTTTTACGCCTGTTACTTAATCTCGGGCGGGATTTGGATTGCTCTCTCCTACGGGCTGGTCGCCGAGTTATTCCAGTTTTACGGCTCAGCCAGCCTGTATTGGCATCTCACCCTGATGACCATGCCCATCTTTTTGATTTTGTTTATGATGGATATTTTCGAGACTCGGCAACATTATCGGTTTGAGCATTACGCCCTCGTCTTTGTGCTCACCCTATTAGTAGCCGAGTTTTGTTACGGCGTGGTCGATATCATCGGTGCGCTGCGCTACTCCAGCAGTTTGGCAGCCCTGATGATGCTAACCACACTCACGGTGACGATTTCGTTAGTAATGAAGCGGCATCCCATCGCTAAATATTTTCTCCTCGGCCACTGTCTTTTCGTCGGTTTTAGCGGCCTAGCGGTGATGTTTTACAAAGGCCGCGCCGAGTTTAGCTATCTCTCTAGCCACGGAGTCGGTGTGGGCATTATGCTAGAGGCGTTAGTGCTTGCTCTCATCATCGCCTATCGCATCCGTCTGCTCGAAGAAATCAAAGCGTCGCAGGAAGAGCTTAAATATCAAGCGGCGACAGATTCGCTCACCCACTTATTTAACCGACGTTATTTCCATCGGGAAGCTGAACTTGCCTTTACGCAGGCAAAGATAGCACACCAGCCAATGGCCATCATTATTTGTGATATCGACTTGTTTAAACAGATTAATGACACCTATGGCCATTTGGAGGGGGATAAAGTTATTTTCGAAATCGCCCAGACCCTCAAACATCACGCACGTAGAGGCGATATCGTCGCGCGTTACGGCGGCGAAGAATTTATTATGCTGTTGCAAAATGTTTCCCTCGCCGAAGCGAATCTGTGTGCCGAACGTATTCGCGTCGCCGCCAACAAACTTACCTTTACAGTTGAAGATGAGCAGGAATTCAATGTCACTTTGAGTTTAGGGGTTGCAGCCGTTGCCTTTAATTCTCCCCTAGAATATTCCGTTAAATTGGCTGACAATGCGCTTTATAAGGCTAAACACAATGGCCGCAATAATGTGTATTCCAGCGCAGTAGAAATGAGTCGAAGCCCGATAAGCTAGTTATCTAAATGCCTATTTTTATATGCTCCCAAGCCAATAAACTGGGATAGGCAGGTCGTGAGCCGCAATACGCCGAGCCGATTTGCTATTCGGGTACTGCTACCATTCATCTTTAGGCCTATTTTTACATTCCTATAACTTTCTCCTATCTGCATCCTTGCTACACAAATTTTAACCCTCTCTTGGCAGTAACACTGACACGACACAATGAGCAAGTAGCCAAGGCTGTTTCTCTCTTTTGGCATTGGCTCGTAACCGTTTACCTCCTTTGGCCTTATCACCCTTAGCCGTGTTATCTTTACACCCTTTCGCTGTGCGTTTGAAAATAACTAGCCGAGGCTTAAATGGAGCGAAAAACGTCAAACCATTGGTTTCTAGTGCAGACTTAAGTACATAAGTCTTTTATGGACAATGTTTTTTGCTGTGTGTTCTATCTCGAAATCGCCCCACATAATCCCAAGTAATACCTAAACCAGCATCAGCGTCGCAGGTAAGTTTACAGCCATTGGGCAGCATAGCTTTTAGTTTTGTAATAAAACAGTAGATGAGTTTTGGCTTCAATCACTTACTTAGTGGACGCATCTCTTCGTAGAGCGTTACAGACCATGAGCTACAAATTAAGAAAGCTCTGCTTACGCTCATCTAAGTCAGATCAATTGATATGAATGATGGATTGCTTCGTTGTCACGATGAACAGGTAGGTCATACGAACATAAATAAATTCGATATCTCCATGTAAGTTAACGTCATAAAAGAGCTTATCTACTTATTTTAACTTATCTTTTTGTGGGAATTCGTCAGGTATTGTATAGGGTTGGTACTGACAGAATTCATGTCTATGCAGCTCATATAAGCTAATAAACAACCAAAAAGCCAAAAACTAAAAGCACTCGGTTAGAAAAAGCAATGCTAATGCAGATCTAAGATTAACCACTCATACATCTTGGACACAAGGATGTTACATAGTGGTGTATTTTGAAGTCAAAACAGTGTTCCTGTATGCTGTATTCAAATTAATTTGTTAATGCGGAGTAACACGATTGGATACTTGTTTTGAACGCCCCATAATTATCTTGTCGGCTCCTCGCTCTGGCAGCACCTTACTCTTTGAGGTTCTGTCCCAAAACACATCTTTGTGTACAATCGGCGGTGAAAGTCATGCTGTCATTGAGACTATTCCTGAACTAAATATAGCAATGCGAGGTTTTCGTTCGAATGCGCTTACGAAAGAGGATGCTACAGCAGATATCATTCATCTGTTAAGAGCAGGATTTGCTTCACGACTGCGTAAAGCCGATGGTACTGACGTTTCTTTACCCCATCATTCGCCCCTACGATTTTTGGAAAAAACCCCTAAAAATAGTTTACGTGTCGACTTTCTCAACTGTGTATTTCCTGATGCATTGTTTATCTATTTAGTCAGAGATCCTAAGGAAAATATCAGCAGCATTATGGAAGCATGGCGCTCCAATCGATTTGTTACATATCCGCAATTGCCAGGATTTGGAGATTGGTCCTTATTACTTCCAGAGAATTGGGCACAGCAAAGAGGTAAAACACTACAGGAAATAGCCGCTTTTCAATGGCAGCAGGCAAATGATGCGATCATGAGCAGTTTATCAAAACTGCCGAAGTCCCGTTGGCATATGCTCACTTACCGTGATTTAGTGGCACAACCTAGCAAGCAACTTGCTGCCATTTGTCAATTTTGTGATATTCCCTTTGATAATCTATTCCAGCAGGTTTGTGATACTCATTTACCCTATTCTCGATATACGATTTCTCCTCCAGCACCCAATAAATGGCTAAGTAATGCCGCTGCAATACAACAGATTTTTCCAAAGATTGAATCGACACTAGATCATATTAATCAGCTGTTATCCGAAAAATTAATTGAACCGTTATCTAAGGAAAGGATTGTTCTAAAAGAGAATCATGAGCGAGTTACTCAGGAAGAGTTGTATAAAGGCATAAGTCGAAATGCTCTTTGCCCATGCCAGTCAGGAAAACGTTATAAGTATTGCCATGGTGCATTAATTTAGCCAGTAAAATGATGAGTTAACAACAATGAAACTTAAGCGTGAATTTTATCAACTTCCATTACAGTTTGATTTAGAAAGAATGCAGCGAGAGATTGCACAATTTTCTGATTCTGAGTGGGTACCGCACCATGAGAATTTTAAGGGAAACTCAGCTATACCATTAATATCTGTCAATGGTGAATTTAACAATGACTTTAGGGGGATCATGCAGCCAACGTCAGCATTGCTCAGATGTGAATATCTGCAGCAAGTTATTGCTTCATTTGGCGAAGTGGTTGGTCGAACTCGATTGATGAAACTTGATGCTGGATGTGAAGTACCTTTACATTCAGATATTAACTATCACTGGTATAAACGTGTTAGAGTACATATTCCCATAACTACCACCGAAACTGTGATTTTTCAATGTGGTGATAAACGTATACATATGGCTGCTGGTGATTGTTGGATTTTTGACTCATGGAAATTCCATAAAGTTGAAAATAATAGTAACCAACCCCGAGTCCATTTAGTCATTGACTTTGCTGGTTCAAGTCGCTTTTGGGATATGATTGAAGATATACCAGAGAATGGTTTAATATCGGGTAAACTCCTTAATTATCAACCTAAAAAACAGGTCAAACTTCGTACTGAAAAAAACAACTATCAAATCATCATGTCGCCAGGTGAAATAGAATTATTAGTGACTGATTTAATAACCGATGTTCAATTATGTCACGTAAGTTCTGAATCAACAAAGATACAATTTTATAGGCTATTAAGAAATTTTGTATCAGATTGGCGTGAATTATGGCTCTTATATGGCGAAGATCAAACTGGCTGGCCCTTTTTTCATCGTTTACGAAATGAAGTATTAAAAAATGTAAGTCAATTTGATAAAAATATCTTCATTACAAATGGTACTTCAGCAGTAAAAACTTTGGCACAGTTGATAATAGGTCCATCAATGAATGTAGATTTGACGTCACAACAAACCTCTCCTAGCATTGTCAAACCCCTTAATTCACCTGAACCGACAAAGATAGGATTAACTCGAAATAGTCCATGTCATTGTGGCTCTGGTGAGAAATATAAAAATTGTCATGGAAAGTTAAGTTAGTCTAGTATCAATAAAGACCTACCCTTTAATAACACTGTTCACTTATAGTGAGCAGTGTTATTATTTAAGGTACATCTTCATAGTTTCAAATTAACACTTCTGGGATATACTTCTTTATTCCAGAAGATAAAATTCGCTATTTATTCATCTGGTTTTTAATGAGATTGCAAGAAAATAACATTCCATGTAACTCTTTTCAAATCCACTATGGCAAACTATCTGACGCATTATACACTTATGAGTAGCTCGTATTTTTCTGGCGAGCAAAGCTGATATTGTCGGTGGCGGTTTGTCAAATCACATCATATGCACAAAGTAGAGCTAATCCATCTCGATGAGGATGAACAAGCTCCGGCCTATCCAAGCATTTTTATGCTAAATATTCTATATAATTTACTATATAGACCGCTTTTGATTAGATTTTTCGCTTAACAAACTATTTTTAACTTTAGCATTAATCTCCTCAAAATCGAGATAGTCTTGCTCCATAAATGATTGATATTTTTCGCATTGCCCTATAGCTTTAGTGTTCATTGGCTGTCTAACTTGACTTGCACTAGGTGTCAAGACAGGTCGTGTAGATTGATAAAAATTAAGACAATCAGTTTCAAATTCTACACCACAGTAAGCCAACAACTTAGGAATTTGATCGTCAGGCTGAGTAACCAGTTTTTCGAAGCAAAGATGATAAATATCCTGCGGAAATAGGTGATCCCAATGCTCCATCAATGCAAGATAATTTTCCCAATACACTTTGATATTCTCTAATGAATAGGAATAATTATGACCGACACTGAAGTATTGTTTAAATACACTGAGAGCATTGTCAGTAGTATGACGAATGACATTAATAATTTTAGCCTGTGGAAAAAGTGTTTTGATCAAACCGACATGGAGAAAGTTATTGGGGTTCTTATCAATAAAGTAATAAGGCACCTCTGAAAAGTACTGAGCTGATTCTTGTAAATATTGCTGTTGAAACTGGTTTATTTGCTGTTGACTCAAATTGGCCAGTTGTTTGGCATAGCCACCTGCTTGGTCAAGTGTTAGCGCTATTCTTTCTATATAGGGTAGCTCATCAGTGGCACCAATTAAACTATGACTTGCAAGAATCTGTTCAACTAGTGTAGTGCCAGAACGGGGCATACCAACAATGAAAATGGGTACTGGATGTTCAGAAACTGCCATACGTGAAGTCAAGTTTGTGTGAATCAGTGATTGTGCAGTGTTAATAAACAAAGTCTTTTTAAATGGTTTTAGTGGCACTAAGAGATTATTAGCTTGAACCATAGCATCAAATGCCAGTTTATTCTCACCTGACTGTTCATATATCCGATTCAATGTATACAGTAATAGCGCAAGACTTGCATCAGACTGCACAGGATTATTTACAGCATTGATGACCGCAACTTTATCCATTTCTGAGAAGATATAATTTTTCAGATCCGCTAGCCCCCAAAATCCGGCAGCCTTCTTATCTGGTTTTTCGACAATAAATTCATGGTAATAAGATGCAGCCAGTTGAGTATTACCAGTCGCTTTGTAGATATGGCCTAAATTTAATTTTACAGCAGCATTATCATAATGATTTGTGGCACAATAGTTTAGCTTGTCGGTTGCCAAAACCATATTTCCAATTTGTAATGCTGCCATACCGAGTTTAAAGTGTAACTCGAGATCGTCTGGAAAGATATTGATAAGACAATTTAGAATATCGATTTGCTCAAAATAACGCTGCAGTGTTTCTAACAAATGCAGTTTACCTCTAAGCGCATTCACCGAATTTGGCTCAAGTATTAAAATGGCGTCGAATTTACTTTCAGCATCTTTGAAATCATTCGCTTCAAATGCGAGTTGCGCCAAAATCAATAATGCATCTAGGTTTTGAGGTTGACGACGAATAACTTTTCGCGCATATCTACTCGCAGATGAAAATTGTCTCGCAGCGAAGCAGGCCTTGGCTTCTTTTAGATATTGTTCTTCTTGGCTCAAGAGACACTCCCACATCTTGTTAATGAGTATTTATCATAAAGTAAGTTAAATATTAATGTAAGACAGTATAAACAAGTTTACCTTTAGGCTAAAGCCTTCACTGACTTAAAATCTACGTGGCAAAATTTCACGGGAAGCTCTACAAGAAGAGTAACTCACTATCCACTTTATAGGAGTTCCACAGACTGGGGGTTTTGGATTTTGAGTTTTGTTGTATAGATATCGCTCAATAATATATCGGTAGCAAGAGCACAGGGCTATTTCATTTAACGCAATGAGTGATAAAGCTGTTAGTTTCCCCTGAATTCACTAAGAATTAACAGTTTAACCCTAATGAATTAAGTCATTAGGGGATTTATTGTCTCTTTGCAGTCTGTCTCTCCTTCCTGTCATTTCATGTTTCTTTTGTGCAAGCGTGAGACATTTTGCTTTGTGAGCTAAGGCGCATTTTGGTTGATCTATAGTATAAATCTTTGATCTATTGCACGAATTTACTTTAAGCTCAAAAACTTATCCTATAAAGCTCACTCAGATGGGATACGTGTATTCTATTTGCAGTATTAACATGACTTTTATTGAATCCCTTACCCTGATGCTGGCCCTGATGTATATCGCATCCTTAAGCTATTGGAGCGGTAAAAAATGGGGGGCTGTGACCACTTTACTCTTAAGTCTCGGCGCCGTGGCGATTAGCCTCTACTGGCCCTTGGCGCTCGCCCTGCTCATTGCCTTGCCGCTTTCGCTTATTGCCAATAAGGTTACCCCGGCGGAGTTTAAGGGCGAGATAAAAATCAACACTCTACGCGAAGGCTGCCAACATCTGCTCGCCCTCTCGCTGTTTATCGTCGCCATTCAATACTGCATCAATGTCATACAACTAGAGCAAGGTATCACCCCTTGGTTGATGCGCCCCGATGTCGTCGATGCCTTCTTGCCTATCGCTGGCGGAATTGAGCTAAAAGCCATAGTGACGCTCAATCTGTGGGACCAAACCCACCCTGCTGCGGCCGTAATGCTCGCCGCCGTGCTACTGACGGGTTTACTCTGCAAACGCGCCTTTTGTGGCTGGGCCTGTCCCTTGGGGCTTGCTGGCGAATACCTCTACGCCTTACGCAAACGCTTTATCAAGGCCGAACTGGCGCCGCCCGCATGGTTAGACTGGCCACTACGAATGCTGAAGTATTTATTACTGCTGGCGCTTTTTTACATCATCATCGGTATGCCCAGCGAGTCGATACCCTATTATCTGCAGGGCAATTACCACAAGATTGCCGACCTTAAGATGGCACTGTTTTTTGTGACGCCAGGACTCATCACCTTAGCCTGCTTCGCGCTGATCCTCGCCCTAGCAGCTTGGCGTCGCCAAGGTTTTTGCCGCTACTTGTGTCCCTATGGCGCCATGCTCGGGATCTTAAGTTTTGCTAGCCCACTCAAGATCCGCCGCGATACTCAGCATTGTCTGATTGAAGCCAAGGGCATGAAGTGCGACAAATGTACCCGCGCCTGCCCGGCCAATATCATAGTGCACACCAAAACCACGATTCGCAGCGACGAATGCCAAGCCTGTATGCGCTGTGTGGCCGCCTGCCCTAAATCGGCGGCGCTCGGTTTTAGCCTTAAATCTGGCCACAGCATTAGCCATAAGGGCTTGTTAGTCTTGTTATTATTGGCGCTATTTGCCCTGCCACTGGGTGCCTATTTAGCGGGCTTCTGGCATAGCCAAACACCGGATAATATTCGCATGGAACTTATCCAAGTGATTGACCGAGTTGGCCATTAACTCTCTAATCTGTTGATAAATTGACATAAAAAGGTGCAGAGTAAACTGCACCTTATATATTCACGATAAGCTTAAATGTCAGTGACTAAGCCAGATCGAACCTATCGGCGTTCATCACCTTAGTCCAAGCGGCCACAAAGTCGTGCACAAACTTCTCCTTGGCATCATCCTGCGCATACACCTCAGCATAGGCGCGCAGAATGGAGTTAGAGCCAAACACTAGGTCGACGCGGGTGGCGGTCCACTTCACTGTGCCGGTTTTACGCTCGACAATCTCATACAGATTGCTGCCAGCAGGCTTCCAGTTGTAGGCCATGTCGGTAAGATTCACAAAGAAATCATTGGTTAACACACCCACTTTGTCGGTAAACACGCCGTGACGCGTGCCGCCATAGTTAGTGCCTAACACCCGCATTCCTCCGATCAGCACAGTCATCTCATGGGCGGTTAATCCCATCAGTTGAGTGCGATCGAGCATCATCTCCTCGGGCTGAACCACATAATCCTTTTTCTGCCAGTTGCGATAGGCATCGTGCAAGGGCTCAAGCACAGCAAAGGATTCCACATCTGTCATTGCCTGCGTCGCATCACCACGGCCGGGGATAAAGGGCACAGTCACTTTCACTCCCGCATCCTGAGCGGCCTTTTCAACCGCTGCGGCGCCGCCGAGTACGATTAAGTCGGCGATGCTGACTTTTTTACTTAAGCTTGCCTGCAACTCAGTCAACACCTTGAGCACCTTTTGCAGCCGCTCGGGTTCGTTAGCCTGCCAATCCTTTTGCGGCGCCAACCGAATACGAGCACCGTTGGCACCACCACGGAAATCCGAGCCACGGAAGGTGCGCGCGCTGTCCCATGCGGTAGCAACCAGTTCAGATACGCTGAGTCCAGAGGCTAATAATTTCGCCTTAAGTTCGACAATCTCACTGGCATCTAAGCGGTAGTCGACACGTGGGATGGGGTCTTGCCAAAGCAGATCTTCACTCGGGACTTCAGGGCCCAAGTAGCGGCTCTTAGGCCCAAGATCGCGATGGGTTAACTTAAACCAAGCACGGGCAAATACTTCGGAGAAATAGGCGGGATCCTGATAAAACTTCTCGGAGATTTTGCGATACTCTGGGTCCATCTTCATCGCCATATCCGCATCCGTCATGATGGGATTAAACTTGCGATTGGGATCGCCCACTGAGACGACTTTATCTTCTTCTTTGATATTAATCGGTTCCCACTGTGAGGCGCCCGCAGGGCTCTTTTTCAATTCCCAATCGTAATTTAACAGCAAGTAGAAATAGCCGTTATCCCACTGGGTTGGATGGGTCGTCCAGGCGCCTTCGAGGCCACTGGTCACGGCATTAGCACCTGTACCGGGACCTTTTTTATTGAGCCAGCCCAAACCTTGGGCCTCGAGATCTTCGCCCTCGGGCTCTGGGCCAAGATCCTGCGCCTTACCATTACCATGGCATTTACCCACAGTATGACCGCCGGCGGTTAAGGCCACAGTTTCCTCATCATTCATCGCCATCCGCGCGAAGGTAACACGCACATCTTGAGCGGTACGCAGAGGATCGGGTTTGCCATCAACCCCTTCTGGATTCACATAAATCAGCCCCATCATCACCGCGGCCAAGGGGTTTTCAAGGTCACGCTCGCCCGAGTAACGACTGTTGAGATTTTCCGTCGGCGCTAACCATTGTTTCTCTGAGCCCCAATAAATGTCCTTCTCGGGGTGCCAAATATCCTCACGACCACCGGCAAAACCGTAGGTTTTCAATCCCATAGACTCGTAGGCCACATTACCCGCGAGGATCATCAAATCCGCCCACGAGAGCTTATTGCCGTATTTTTCTTAATCGGCCAGAGTAAACGGCGCGCCTTGTCTAAGTTGGCGTTATCGGGCCAGCTATTGAGTGGGGCAAATCGTTGATTGCCCGTTCCCGCGCCGCCGCGGCCATCGGCAATTCTATAGGTTCCCGCAGAGTGCCATGCCATACGGATCATCAGGCCGCCATAGTGCCCCCAATCGGCGGGCCACCAGTCTTGGCTGTCGATCATTAAGGTATTGAGGTCGCGCTTTACCGCGGCGAGATCTAAGCTATTGAAGGCATCACGATAGTTAAAGTTAGGGTCCATAGGATCCGTTTTCTTATCGTGTTGGTGCAAAATATCGAGATTAAGTGCCTTAGGCCACCAATCCATATTGTTGCTGGCGACCGCTGAATTCGCCCCATGCATCACGGGACATTTACCTTGGGAGCTTTGAGTCTTGTCCATTAGATATTCCTTTACTTAGCTTGCACTAATAGGGAGTAGAGCGTCCTAAAATCTCTACGCAGACGCCCGACTGTCGAAACTTAAGCCTTTACAGGGTGCCAAGGCTTATTGGCAATCTTGTGACAGCAGAAGAGACAAATTTGGTAACAAAGACAATGCCATCACTCGGGATTGGCCAACAATTAACCCTAGGCCACATTCGGTAAAACACAATCTAAATCGGTCAAACGTCGCGATTTTGTGAGCCAGCTCAGGATTAAAAATTAGCCAATCGAGGATAACAAAAATAGAAAAAAATGAACAAAAAAGCCGCTATATAAGCTAGCGGCTTCATTTGATTGGAGTATTGCGCGATTAGCTGAGCGTCTCTAGCTCACCATTACGCCAAGGTTCAATAACGACTTTGATATGTGGGTTCGGTTTCATTAACTGCTTGAATGCCCCCGATACCCCATCCATCCCCACTTTACCCGTGAGCAGTTTACGCCAAGGAATCCTCCCCTGTGCCAGCTCCTCTAAACAGGCCGCAAATTCAGTTGGCTGATAGTAGTAAGAGAAACGCATATCCAGCTCTTTCACCGTGGCATAGGCGTAATTGATGTTGGAGTTTGCGGTGTGGATGCCCGTCACCACTATGGTGGCTTTGGCTGGCGCACGCTGCACAAAGCCTTCGATCAACTTATGGATACCCACACATTCGAAAATCACCAAGCGTTGACCCGCGGCAAGTTCAGCGGCGAAGGCGACTTCGTCCTGCTCGCTGGGATTCACCGTATGGGTGGCGCCAAATTCACGGGCTAACTGCAACTTATCGCCCTGTAAATCCGCAGCCACAATCTTAGCCACGCCGCGTAAGCGTAAAGCTGAGATCACCGCGAGACCAATGGGACCGCAACCAACCACCAGCGCAACATCCTCGACCTGCACATCACCCCGATTTACTGCATGCAATCCCACAGCTAAGGGTTCAGTCAGTGCCACGGCCTCCGGCGGTAAATGCTCAGGCACAGGCATTAATAAGGCTTCATCGAGAATAAAATATTCAGAATAGGCCCCATTCACCCCAGGGGTCACCCCCACCCCCGCACCATTTTGGCTCATCAAGATAGGCACAGAAGTAACCCGCGTTCCTAGTGCCAAGGCTTGCTGTGTCTGTGGGCCAAACTCGACAATTTCGGCACAAAACTCATGCCCGAGCATCACGGGAGCGTGGTTATCGACGCCTTCTGGCATCACCCCAAGTTTGCGGTAGAAATCGAACACTTCGTTGTAGTGACGAGTGATATGAATATCCGAGCCACAAATACCACAAGCGAGGCTACGCACTAACACTTGGCCCGCCTGTGGTCTGGGTAAATCGACCTGTTGCAGGCTGACTTCACCATCCTGCATCACTATTGCTTTCATAGTGGGTGCATTCATGGTTGACGCATTGTTCATGCTCATTGCGGGATCCTTATTCAGCATCGCTCATACGCGCTAACGCACCAGGCTTGATGTAACGAGGTTTAATCCCCTGCGCCTTTGCCGCCGCTAACAGGGCTTGCTCAATCCAGCCTGAATCCATAATAAACATTAAGTTACCATCGGTATCAAAGTTAATGTTTGCCCCAGTAATCACCATCACCCCATCGGCACCTTCGGAATCCGCAGGGCAATGGAAAGTGTGGATAGAACCGCCTGGCTCATACAAATAACTGCCCGCTGTTTGGGGCTGGTCTGGGTATTCAACATAGTTCCAGCGACCCGCTAGAGTATAGAAATGCACCACACCCGTGTGGAAGTGCTTAGGTAAGGTGATGCCCGGCTTAAACTTAGCACGGATCACCCAAATGCCGTTTTCAGGGTCTAAAAATAATGGATACACATCGACGCCCGGCAGCGCATTTTTGATGACCTGTTCTTCATTGGTATTGAGGGTTAATAAAAAGTCTTGATGATTAATCACTTCTGGTAGAGCCATGTTTGCATTCCTCATTGTTGTTATTGTGTTGTGGGTCGAACGACCACTACCCCAGCAGTGGATATTTAAAATTTTCAAAGCCGTCGGAGGCATTTACAGTGCAGCCATTGATGCAATTGGCCTCGTCACTGACGAGAAACGCCACCACATCGGCAATCTCATTCGGCTGCGTAAATTCCTGACGCATCTGTTCTTTTCGAATGTGCTCCCATAATCCCAGCGCCTCGTACTGGCGCAGCATAGGCGTA
Source organism: Shewanella sp. HN-41 (assembly GCF_000217915.1). Lineage (GTDB taxonomy): Bacteria > Pseudomonadota > Gammaproteobacteria > Enterobacterales > Shewanellaceae > Shewanella. The sequence goes on from NZ_AFOZ01000044.1 coordinate 97,097, forward strand.
TCGACGCGACCTGGAGCGACAGCGCAGACCCGCACACCAAGCGGCGCAAACTCAAGCGCTGCACACTTAGTCATCATATCGACGGCCGCCTTGCTGACATTGTAGGTAAAGGTCATTTCTGAGGCGATTTGCGCATAAACAGAAGAGGTATTTAAAATCACCCCCTGAGTGCCTTGGGCTTGAAATTGGCGTCCACCGGCGAGAATGCCGTGATACACCCCTTTTTGGTTCACATTGGTGACAGGTTCAAAATCACTTACGGGATCATGGTCTAACAGTGGCTTAGCCAAGCCAATACCGGCGTTATTGATCAGAATATCGAGCTGACCAAACTGCTTGGCCGCATGCTTGACCATAGCTTCAACTTGGCTGTAGTCGGTCACATCGACGCGAAAGGTCGAGAGTTTGTCGGCTGGAAAATCATTAAAAATCTTGAGCGCATCGGCTGACAGATCGGCAGCGACGACGCGAGCCCCTTCGGCGAGTAGTTTACGGATGATGGCTTGCCCTATGCCCCCGGCGGCCCCCGTCACCACGGCGATTTTATTCAGTAAACGCATAACGGCCCTCTTTTTATATTTATCAATTTATTATTAAGGTGTTGTTAATTTAGACGCTTTATTACACATCTTCTTGACTTTTTACGAGCCAAATTTGATATATTACGAGTCTTATAACAAAGTGAACTAAGCGTCCCATGTATCTAGTCCGAAGTGGTTCTGTCGCTCAATTTGAGCAATTAGTCCTAGAATTGGGGGAAAACCCCATCGAAATGATCCAGCAGGCAGGATTGCGTCAGGCGCAGTTTCGCGATCCCAACACCTATATCGCCTATCCACGCTTAGCCGAATTGTTGGAAATTGCCGCCCAGTGCTGTCAGCAACCCTTGTTTGGCTTAATGTTGGCGCAGCGGCAAACTTTGCATGTGCTCGGGGATCTACCTATGCTGGTTTCCCGCGCAGCCACTGTGGCCGAAGCGCTTGCTAGAGTGAACGACTATCTGTATCTGCACGCCTCAGGGGTGTCGTTGCAGTTACAACCACAGGGTGACATAGTGCGGCTTGCCCTATCGATCAATGTCCACAGCCCCAGAGGCATTGAACAACTGATGCAAATGAGCGTGGCGCAGTTGGCAATGTTTGTCTCAAACCTGCTCAATATGAATATCGGCACTATTCCTTTGTATTTGTGTCAAGGCAAACCCAGCGGGCCTGAGTCGCAACGCTTTGCCCACTTAGTGCGTTTTCGCGAACCCTTTGATGGTGTAATACTCAAAACTTCGCAATTATTGGGGCGTAACTATCACGATGAAGAAGCGCTAAATCGCCACCTTCAGTTACATCTGCAATATTTACAGAGCCGCTATCCAGACAACCTGGCAGACCAAGCCCGTGATTTAATTCATCGACTGCTTCCCACGGGGGAATGCTGTATCGAGCGGGTATCGACGGCGCTGGGTTTACACGAGCGAACCCTACAGACGCGGCTAAAAGCGACGGGGCAAAGCTATCGCTTACTGCTGCAGGATGTCAGGCAAAATATCGCCCAGCAGCAACTCAGTTATGGCACTCAAACCATCACCGAACTCGCACTGCAGCTCGGTTATGCCGAAGTCGCCGTCTTTAGTCGCCACTTCAAAACCTGGACAGGATTATCCCCCAAACAATGGCAACAGCAGTATCGCAAGGGACAATGAGAAGATTGAAGGCTGTGAGCTACAGCTAACTGACTAAAATCACTAGCATAATGTTAGGAAAACATATGTATAAATTTAAGGATTTTTGGGTCTGGTTTGGCCTGACTCTCGGCCCAGTTTTGATTGTGCTAGCGTGATTTAATTTGGGATATTTAGTTGCCGACGCAACCTATTCTTCCGCCATACCGACAGATAATCATTACCGAGAGTTTATTGTGTTGGTATCGAGAACAACAGAGTTCAGGCGCAAGGTTCAGGTGCATAGATAAACAAAAGCCCCGCTAAGTTGCCTTAGCGGGGCTTTATTATTCACTGTGTGGCTGTCATTGACGGCCACAACCACCATTAGCCGCGGCTAGCGCGCTTACGGTCGTTTTCAGTTAAGTGTTTCTTACGTACACGGATGCTCTTAGGCGTTACTTCGACTAATTCGTCATCATCGATAAACTCAAGCGCTTGCTCAAGCGTTAAGGTGATTGGCGTAGTCAGAACCTGAGCTTCGTCAGTACCAGAGGCACGCATGTTAGTCAGCTGCTTACCTTTCAAACAGTTTACTGTCAGATCGTTAGAGCGAGCATGAATACCCACTACTTGACCTTCATAAACTTCAGCAGCATGACCGATAAAGAGACGGCCGCGATCCTGTAGACCAAACAGTGCGAAGGTCAGGGCCTTACCCGTCGCGTTAGAGATCAATACGCCGTTAGCGCGTTGACCAATCTCGCCACCTTTATGTGGACCGTAGTGATCGAATGAGTGATAGATTAGACCCGTACCTGAAGTTGCAGTTAAGAACTCAGTTTGGAAGCCAATCAAACCACGGCTTGGGATAACAAAGTCAACGCGAACGCGGCCTTTACCATCAAGCTGCATATCTTTCATTTCAGCTTTACGGGTACCCAACTTCTCGATCACTGTGCCTTGATGCTCTTCTTCAACGTCAACGGTCAGTGTTTCGTAGGGTTCACACAGTTCACCGTCGATAGTCTTCAAAATAACTTCTGGACGAGAAACCGCTAATTCATAACCTTCACGACGCATATTTTCGATCAGGATAGATAAGTGTAATTCACCACGGCCAGATACCGCGAAACGGTCTGGACTGTCGGTTTCTTCAACACGCAGTGCCACGTTGTGCACTAATTCCTGTTGCAGACGCTCAAGAATGTTACGTGAAGTGACATACTTACCTTCTTTACCCGCAAAAGGTGAAGTGTTGACTTGGAAAGTCATGGTCAGAGTTGGCTCATCAACTGATAACGGTGGTAATGCTTCTACAGCGCCAGCAGCACACACAGTGTCAGAAATCTTCAACTCACCTAAACCCGTAATTGCAACGATATCGCCTGCGTTAGCAACCTCAACCTCAGTACGGTCAAGACCCATGTAACCTAATACTTGGCCCATTTTACCGTTACGCGTCTTACCATCGGCACCGATGATTGTGACTTGTTGGTTAGTTTTGATGCTACCACGGTTGATACGGCCCACACCGATAACACCTACATAGGAGTTGTAATCCAGTTGCGAAATTTGCATCTGGAATGGACCGTTGGCGTCAGCGTCTGGGAAAGAGACTTTTTCAACGATAGTTTGGAACAGTGGCGTCATATCTTCGCTGACGACATCTGGATCTAAAGTTGCGAAACCGTTTAGCGCTGAAGCGTAAACGATTGGGAAATCTAATTGCTCGTCGGTCGCACCTAAGTTGTCGAACAGGTCAAACACTTGGTCGATAACCCAATCAGGGCGCGCACCAGGACGGTCAATCTTGTTAATCACAACGATTGGTTTTAGGCCTTGGGCAAACGCTTTCTTGGTTACGAAGCGAGTCTGTGGCATTGGACCATCAACGGCATCAACCAGCAATAATACTGAGTCAACCATAGATAGAACACGTTCAACCTCACCACCGAAGTCGGCGTGGCCAGGGGTATCAACGATGTTGATACGGTAATCGTTCCACTTGATGGCAGTATTCTTTGCCAGAATCGTGATCCCACGTTCCTTCTCAAGATCGTTGGAGTCCATCACCCGCTCAGTAGCTTCTCCCCGGGTTGCAAGGGTTCCTGATTGCGACAGCAACTTGTCTACCAGGGTCGTTTTGCCATGGTCAACGTGTGCAATAATGGCGATGTTACGTAAATTCTCTAGCACGGATAAACCTCTTACCATCAAACAAAAATAGGGATATTACAATATTCGTTATAGCAATCTAGCTTGAGTCGCCATAAAAAAGCGTGCCATTCTACTCCAGAGCGGCCTTGGCGCACAGGATTATTTTTGAACACTTATAAAACAATCTGCTTTGACGCACTGTTAACGCACCAATAAGTCCCCCCTGACTATTTAATCACCGAACTAAAACCGCAATGAGATGAGATAGCTCAGTCAGGATTCGTGACCATAGCGTCTTAAATTCGCACTGTTTTATGACAGTATTAGCGCCAGAAACTTTTTCCTAAAAGATAAAAATTAACCACTCAAGGGCATTCCTTATGTGCTAGATTCATTGTGCTTTCTCTAAGCTGGCGGCTCTTATTGGTACAATTCGATGCCATAGAAGGTGGTCGCAGTTACAGAAGGGGATGAAATAAAAATCGGCACGAATCGGATTTTATGAACGGGTCGCAGCGCGCACCAAAATGGATTGTTGCACCAAAATGCAACAGACAAATGCACCATACAAGTGCATGCATGACATCAATTTAGTGCATTAAAGTTTATACTCATTAATTATCAATATCTTAAATTATTGGCATAAATATCGCTTTATAGCTTGCAAGTTTGGCCCAGGGAAATGCACTTGGGCTAAAAGATTATAAAAGGGGCATCCCTTTACCCTACCGGAGACTTGAGAATGTCAGTTGAATCAGTTTTAAAGCAACTTGAAGAATTAGAAGTTAAGTTTGTTGATTTACGTTTTACCGACACTAAAGGTAAAGAGCAGCACGTATCTATTCCTGCTCATCAGGTAGACGCAGATTTCTTCGAAGACGGCAAAATGTTTGACGGCTCGTCAATCGCTGGCTGGAAAGGCATTAACGAATCAGACATGGTACTGATGCCAGATCCAACCACGTTTGTATTAGATCCATTCACCGAAGAAACCACTGCACTGATCCGCTGTGACATTCTAGAGCCAGGCACCATGACGGGTTATGACCGTGACCCACGCTCTATCGCTAAGAAAGCAGAAGAATACCTACGTTCAACCGGTATTGCGGACACAGTATTGATTGGCCCAGAACCAGAATTCTTCCTATTTGACGATGTCCGTTTCGGTACTGACATGTCAGGTTGTTTCGTTAAGATCGACGCTAAAGAAGCGGCTTGGAACTCAGGCACTAGCTACGAAGGTGGTAACACAGGTCACCGTCCATTCGTTAAAGGTGGCTACTTCCCAGTTGCTCCCGTTGACTCATCACAGGACCTACGTAGCGCTATGTGTTTAGTGCTCGAAGAAATGGGCCAAGTCGTTGAAGCGCATCACCACGAAGTGGCGACTGCGGGTCAAAACGAAATTGCCACTCGCTTCAACACCCTGACTAAGAAAGCGGACGAAATCCAAATTCTGAAGTACGTAGTGCACAACATGGCACACGCTTACGGTAAGACAGCGACTTTCATGCCTAAACCCATCGTTGGCGACAATGGTAGCGGCATGCACGTTCACCAATCTCTGGCGAAGGATGGCGTTAACTTGTTCGCTGGCGACAAATACGCTGGTTTAAGTGAAACGGCTCTGTACTACATCGGCGGTATCATCAAGCACGCTCGCGCGCTGAACGCTTTCACTAACCCAAGCACTAACTCTTACAAGCGTTTAGTGCCACACTTTGAAGCGCCTGTTATGTTGGCCTACTCTGCCCGTAACCGCTCTGCATCAATCCGTATTCCAGTGGTACCAAGCCCTAAAGGCCGTCGTATCGAAGCGCGTTTCCCTGATCCACATGCGAACCCATACTTAGGTTTTGCTGCACTGCTGATGGCAGGTCTTGACGGTATTCAAAACAAGATCCACCCAGGCGAAGCGATGGACAAAGACTTGTATGATCTACCAGCGGAAGAAGCGGCTGAAATCCCACAAGTGGCCACTTCATTAGAAAACGCCCTTGAAAACCTGCAAGCTGACCATGAGTTCTTAACCCGTGGCGGTGTATTTAGTGAAGATTTCATCCAATCTTATATCGCACTGAAAACTGCGGAAGCTGAGCGTGTAAGCCGTACAACTCACCCATTAGAGTTTGAAATGTACTACAGCCTGTAATCTTTACTCGCAGATGAAAAAGCCCCGAATTATCGGGGCTTTTTTATACTTTGCGGGATATTTATTGTCATCGTTTCCACAGTGACTCGCTGTCCTTTAGTTCCATCAACTGTGTCCATAAGCTGGCGACACGACTTTATATAGAAGTACGAATACTGCAGCCACAGGTAATTGCCGACTAGCCGCGACCACCGTGCCCATTACCACATCGATGGGTCGTTTCTTGTCCCCCTTCCTCGATGGTAACTGAACCTGCATCCTTGAACAGGCTAAATTGACTCTGACTAATGTCGTCTTGAGCGGGGTCATCCAAATGACCTAGACAGGTATAGCCGACACGATAGTCCCCCACTGGCAGATATCCTATCGCAAAGGACCAGTCACCATTCCTATCTTGGTGGATCGGAGAAACGGCAACAGGTGAGAATTTTCCATCGGTTTTATCAGGGCTTATATCCCCCATCTGCTCAAGACTGGTGACATTATTTTGGTAAAGGTAAGCCATATGATAAAACTGACCGCTAGCAGGGGCTTTATCTGCGTTACTTATTTCGCAGTCGGCGATCCATTGTGGATCCATTTCGCCATTCAGGTGGCCCATATATCGATCATCGACCGAGTAGATCCCATTATGATTGAGTTGATATTGGCTATCACTAAAGTGCATTGATCGATAAAGATCGATCTCCATTGTAAGAGACAGATTGTCATGCTCATTGAGAACAAAATCGTGCAGCGGAAGGTGACCGTCTTCAACCATTAATGGTAATCGTCCATGGCCATTTTCAATCGCACAACCATCAGCCTCATCACCATTGACTAAAGTAAAGTGCACATCATGATAATGACCTACGGGTAGTTGCAAATCACTAATCACTTTACGACTTGCCATTCCCTGATAATCGAGTAAGTTAAATCTCTGATGGTCCATATCGTAGGTATAAACTTTGTTATGCTCATCGGTCATTACAAGTTGATCGAGTACCAGATCGACCTTGCTGATTTCACTCATCGGAGAGTCTGAAATTGCAATATTAACAGTACCGACTTTAGTGTCTGCAATGGGGTCGTTTGCACTATCTGAACCGCCACAAGCGCTAAGGAGTATTGTTGGTATTAGTAGTGGAAGTAGACTTATATGGCGCATCTTATTCACCTCTCATTTCCATTAACCGGAAGTTAACCAAACATTAACCAAATGTAGAGCGCATCTTACTTCCGATTACCGTCATTTTACTGGGGTGATATCACAAATTTTAATCAACTCCTGCTATTTTCTAATTTTCATCACTCATCTCTTTGTTGTGCCTCGTAAATTAAGCATTGCCTAATTAATTTCCTGTGCAATTAAATATATTGAATAGTTATTATAAAAAACTTATCACATTGATTTTATTATTTAGCTTAGTTTCAATGGCTGCCGCAATTACAACGCCCAAATAAGCCTCATAGCGACACTCTCTTTATAAACAAGAAAGTGCACTGTGAGCGACTCGGCTACAAAAATGATAATGGTGACCGATCTTAAGAAGGGGGCGCTGGACTTATCTGAGTGCTATAAAGGCGCAACATAAAAACCTCCTTGTTAAAGGCTTAAGCAAAGCTTAGTCGGAGGTTAACGACTGGGTGTCTAGGTTTCACTCGCCGTACAACTCACCCATTAGAGTTTGAAATGTACTACAGCTCGTAATCTTTACTCGCAAATAATCAAGCCCCGGATTGTCGGGGCTTGATTATTGATCAGACATTGCCACAGCTAGTCTTAAGCTCGGTACACGCTACAGCTAAAACAGCCAGGATTAGCATTGTGAATTTGAATATAGCTAACTTCACCATTTAAAAACTGCTGACGAACGGCATTTTCTAATCCAATACCCTGTAAAGTCTCGGCGTGCACCATAGCGTGGTTGTGATTATAAGCCCTGATGGAGAGTAATCTTGCAGTCAATATCTCTGGGATCTCATTCACACCCAACTCAGCTTGTTCGGCATTTTCTCGAATATAAATAGGGCCAGAAGCTCGATAAGGCGAATTAACATCATGATGTCTGAACGGTACTAATAGCACTCTCTCGCCGATCTCAGCTTCTTTCAAAGAAACCCGACAAGGGTAACCAGGTTTAGTATCGGCAATCACCCGTCTCGCATTGACCCGTTCTAGTGCTCGATCACTTAAGCCCATCAATTCAGAAAATAGATCTCGTTCTATCGCTTTTATTTTGAAGTTTGTGTTCATATTGATTACCCGTCGGTTAAAAATATGATGATAGACATTCGATAATACAGTACTCGCCGTTTTCGGAACTCTAACCTCAAAAATGACAATAAATGACCTCATTCTTGAAGCCTCTGAGATCATTTTTAACCTCGTCGACGCCGTAACTTAAAACTATTTAGTAGATTTAAGCCGTTTAATTACAATCAGTTCTTGCGCTATAGCACTCGACTCGCTAGCTTGAGAATGTCCATGCCGCACGATGAATTTTTATCACTTGGGCACATCTTATTCATAAAAATAACAATAGGCGTTTACCTATGTGGCAAAAGATAAAACCTTATAAAGATTCCATAGTGCTGCTGACCGCGTTATTACTCGGCGGCGTGCTCGGTGTCTGTTGGCCAGAAATGGCACTCAAGCTCAAACCGCTAGGGCAAATATTCCTCAATTTACTGTTTATGATTATCGTGCCCTTAGTCGCGATTAGTGTGACCTCCTCCATTGCCCGGATGACAGATTTAAAGAAACTCGGCGCCCTGTTAGTGTCAATCATGGCGGTATCGATAGTGATGGCGATTATTCCCGCGGTTGGGATTATTGGGCTCGCCTTATTCTTCGACCCTGCTCAAGGTGTCACCCTAGATCTTAAGCAAACCATAGGCGATACCACAGGGGCTATGGATTTTGTCGGCCTACTAACCACCAATGATTTTTCAGGTTTATTATCAAAATCGAATATCTTAGCCCTGATCATTATGTCAGTGATTACGGGTATCGCGATTGGTCAATCCGGGGAGGATGGCAGGAAAGTCTCGGCATTACTCGACAGCTTTAATACCGTCATCATGAAGATAGTATCAATCATTATGGTGGCGGCCCCCGTGGGGCTCGGCGCCTATTTTGCATCAACCATGGCGAGCCAAGATCCCCAGCTTGTCGTCACCTTTGCTCGCGCCGTTGGCCTATTTATGGCGGCCTGCTTTATCTATCTCACAGTCGGTTCCACCCTTTACGCTTGGCTTGGTGGTGGTGCACAGGGGGTGAAACAATTTTGGCGCTTCGCCCTCGAACCCGCGGTGACGGCACTGGGCACAACCTCCTCACTGGCCACCTTACCCGTCACCCTAAGAACCGCGCTAAAGATGGGTATTAGGCCCGAAATTGCCGATATCAGTCTGCCATTATTGGTTAATTTAAATAAGGGCGGCGCCTCGATTATTACGGCCTTAAAAATCGTATTTATCTACTCGCTCTTGGGGTTAGATTTCACCGTGGATGTGTTTATGGTGACCATTTTGATTTCGGTTTTGTCGGCCTTTATTATTGGTGGTGTACCGGGCGGCGCTTTCCTCGGGGAGATTTTTATCGTCACGACCTTAGGTTTACCTATGGAGACAATCCCCATTTTAGTGGTGATAGGGGCGATTACCGATGCGCCTTCGACCGTGATCAACGTAGTGCATGATCTCAACGCCTGCCAGATAGTCGAGCGGCTAAACCGTAAACGGCTTTAACGCTTTGTCTACTGATAACATGCCCAAACTAGGGTTTGGGCATTTTATCCTCATACATTATCGATTAGCTTTTATCACCGCCAGCAACTGTTGAATATCGGCCTTATCGTTATAGAGATGGGGCGATACTCGGATCCCTAGACTGCGGGCATCGACGCTGATGTTCGCCTTAGCAAGGGCGGCCATCACTTGCGCCTGCTGTTCGCCAAACTGCAATACCAAAGTACCGCTGCGCTTATCCGCTTCCCGGGGCGACACCAGCTCTTGATCTAACTCACCCACAATCAGATCAAGCAGTAACTGATTGCACTTGCGCAGTTGCTCTGAGCCTATATCGGCAAAGTAATGAATGCTATGGGCGGCAATGGCATAGGGCGCGATAGAAGGCGTCCCCCCCCAAAAGCGCAGCGCCGTTGGATGGTAACGAAAATCGTGGATATCGAACTCGAAGGGGTTTTCATGGCTAAACCAGCCCACATCCTTAGGCTGACAACTCTGTAAGATGTTGGGATTCACCCACAGATAGGCGGCGCCAGGACCAGCACAGAGCCATTTGACACTCGAGCCGATTAAGAAATCAGGCTGCAACTGGGCCAAATTTAGCGGAATAATTCCCGCCGATTGCGCCACATCCACCAAGCTTAAACAACCTCGCTCCCGTGCCAGCGTGAAAATCTGTGCCAGTGGCGCCTGTTGCCCAGTGTTGGAATAGGCATGGCTGACAAACACTAGGTCCACATCAGCACTCATATGGCTGTCCCACACATTCGGCTCGGTAATATCTAACCCCTTAGGAATAAAACGCACCTCGCAACTGCTTGGCAACGCTTTTTTAAGGGCAAATCCCATGCTCGGAAAATCTTGCTCACTCATCAATACAACCGCGTGTTCACGGTTTAATCTATCGAGGGACATGACTATCTTGGTCAGCGCACTCGAGAGATTGACCTGAGGGCAAAAATCCTTTTGTTGGCCATTAAACAGTTTAGAGAGGGCAAAGGTAAAATCATCAATCACCGCCAACCATTGGCCCCAAGGTTCGCGCCCAGAGTCCTGCCAAGGAGCAAAAAAGCCTCCTTAAATACTTGTTCTGTCGATTTAAGCGGCCGGCCAACGGAGTGATTCAACAGATACCCTGGGCCTGCAAGGCAAAAATCCTTTTTAAAATCGCTAAACATCGTATTACCTCAAACTCTCTTTGAGTTTTTTAAGATCATCGTATCGAGTGCGGATATCAGCACGCTGGGCGGCAGCGCGTCTATCACGCAATTTTTCCAGAGAGGCTAGCAACACATGCAACGGCGGGCCACTCGCGGTCACTTTGGCTAAATGCTGCTGCTCCATGCTTGTGGATGGCTCGGCAATATATTTAGTCACTAACTCATTATGGTGCTGAATCGCTGTCTCGCCATGTAATTCACAGACTTCGATAAAGAGTTTTAGATTAGCTTGATACCATTCTAGGCTCGAGTGGCCCATTGACTGTAAAAAATCATCCATCAAATTAGGTCGACGCATACATTCCCGCAGGATCTGCTGATCCTCCGGCATCATGTATAAAAACTTATCCACTAGCATCTGCGAATAAGCCGATTCGTTGGCAAAACATAAGCCTAGGGTGAGATCGATAACATTAATACCCGCAAAGTCGCCCGCATTGGCGCCACGGTAAACCACAGAGCCAACCCGATAGGGTTTATAGTATGGTCGCACACAATAAAAGAAGCGTTCAGTATCTAACCGATTGAATAACTGTGTGTTTGAATCGATAACATCCTGCAATGCTTGCTTGGCGACCCGTAATAAATCATGGCTTATGGGGTGAGAAATGCCTAGGGGTTGAATTTTTAACAAGGCATCTGCGGCACGTTTATAGGCCAAGATCCCCTTAGTGTTGTAATCCACAAACAGTTTTTCATCGGGTAAATCGGTAAAACGCTTATAAATGCCATTATGGGCGCGGTTATGGGTTGTCAGATGTGCAGTGGCAAAGCGCGGAGTGACCCCAATTGAGGCACCGATGTGCATCGCAAGTGCCGATGCTTCTACGAGTGGCGAGGTGGTTTCCCGTGAGGGTTCGGTAATTTCATGGCGTCGGCAGGCGGCCATATAGAGCCCGACATTACCGAGTAAATCGAAGGCACTATCGAAACCTTCATCGGTATTACCTTCATCGAGCAAGGTTTTTATCAGTTCTCGCCCTTCACATTCGAGCCTCTGTTTCGCTTCGTCGCCGATATTGAGCACATTGGCTCGATCCGTCTGTTGATAATAAAGCCGTTCAAGCTCGGAGTTTAGCTCGACAAAGCGAGTGCGGATCCACTCATCGAAGGCTTGCGTATTAAAGGTTGCAGGTTTCACTAAGGCATCCTTGGTTGTTGTTATCATTATTTTGATAGGTGCACGTGCTAAGGGACGCAATTCATGCCGATCACAGGCTTATTTATCAGGTCCTAGTTAACAAGAATGCTACTTATTTCACTGTGATTCTAGCGTTAGGTCAAATTTGTGAAAAATCTAATGCCACTTTTTATTTACACCTTGCGCCAGCGCAAATTATCCAGCCCCATCCCCAAGCAAAATACTCGCAAACGGTTTTCAAAATATCCACAGTGGCAAGCTATACAGAGGTAATTCAAATGATTTTGATGGAATTCATGGTGGTCCTAGGCTGCTTACTGCTAGGAACCCGCTACGGCGGTATGGGACTTGGGCTTATCAGCGGTATCGGCTTATTTTTACTCACCTTTGTATTTGGTTTAGCACCGGGGCAACCTCCAGTCCAAGTGATGCTGACCATACTCGCCGTAATTGGTTGTGCCGCCGTATTGCAGACCGCAGGAGGCCTAAATGTGATGATGCAATTTGCCGAGCGTTTACTGCGCCGTCACCCACAATATATTACGATTCTGGCGCCCTTAACGACTTGGACATTGACCTTTCTCTGCGGCACTGGCCATGTGGTCTATACCATGTTCCCTATTATTTCCGATATCGCACTGAAGAAAAATATTCGCCCAGAACGACCGATGGCAGTTGCCTCTGTGGCATCCCAAATGGCCATTTGTGCTTCACCGGTTTCAGTGGCTGTGGTTTCCATGGTGTCCATACTCGCAGCGCAGCAAGGGGTTGGTCACGCCTATACCATGCTGGAAATCCTAATGGTCTCGGTCCCCGCTTCACTTGGCGGTGTACTGACGGCGGCCCTTTGGAGCCTGCGCCGTGGCAAAGATCTAGATAAAGATGAGGAGTTCCAAGAATGTATTAAGGATCCAATACAAAGAGCCTTTATCTATGACAAGAGCGAAACCCTACTCAACCAGAGCTTCCCTAAGGAGGCCTATTGGGCCACGGGGATATTTTTCACCGCCATTGCCGCCGTGGTGCTATTAGGCTCCTTTAGCGAGTTACGTCCCGCCTTTGAAGTTAAAGGTAAAAATACGCTCCTATCGATGAACTTAGTGATCCAGATGATGATGCTGATTGCCGGTGCATTTATCTTAATGAGCTGTAAAGTGAAGCCAGCCGAAATTGCCAATGGCCCAGTATTTAAAGCGGGCATGGTGGCCATTTTCTCCGTCTTTGGTGTGGCTTGGATGAGTGATACTTACTTTATTAGCCATATGGATGTACTGAAGGAAAACCTGTCACATGTTGTGCAAAATCAACCTTGGACCTATGCACTCGTACTGTTTTTAATTTCTAAACTGGTCAATAGCCAAGCGGCGGCGTTAACGGCTATTGCGCCTATGGGGCTTGCCTTAGGTGTCGATCCAAAACTCTTGATCGCCTTCCTCCCCGCAAGCTATGGCTACTTTGTACTGCCGACCTACCCCAGCGATTTAGCCTGTATTGGTTTTGACCGTTCAGGTACGACTAAAATAGGTAAATTCATCATTAACCACAGCTTTATCATGCCAGGCTTGATTGGTGTTGGTACGGCATCGACCCTAGGTTATTTGCTGGCGACAACCTTACTCTAGCAGTCACTTAGCAGATAAAAGGCCGAATATTCGGCCTTTTATCTTTCAGTTGAATTAAGCCCGATACATGGCTAAAAACATCTTAATATTCGCGTCGATAATGGCTTGCTGATGATCATCGTGATTTTTCATATGGAATAATTTTGGCCAGAAGGCAAATGCCTTAAACATGCCCCAAAACTGAGTTGAGGCAATAGCAATATCCTCTATTTTTAGAGCTTTATGTGCCACAGCCCCGGCAAGCCAAGCCTCAAGCCCCCCCTCTTGCTTGGCCAACTTTTCCATGGCTTCGGTCGCTTGGCTAGGTGAACGAATAAATTCAGCCATCACCACCCGCGCCACATCGAGAAACTCTGGCTGCTGATATAAGGTCCAGCATCGGCGGGCGATTTGCTGTAATTGCTCTTCGAGACTGAGATCGGGATTAAAGGCTAAGGTTGCAGCCTCTTTAGTGCGGGACCATAACTCTGAGGTTGTGGTATCAAACAAGACTTCCTTGCTCGGAAAGTGATTATAAACCGTTCGCTTAGAGACATTTGCACGCTGGGCAATTCTATCCATGCTAGCGCCAACAAAACCATTGACCATGAATTCCTCCCGCGAAGCGCTGAGGATTGCCACACGCTTTTGTTGCGAATTCGTCAATTTTGCGGGTTTGTCCGTCATATTCTTTACGCCATAACATGATTTGCCGACATTTTACACTATCCAGTTTACTTTTGCACAATCGCATGTAAACTACACTGTGTAGTTTACATTAGCAGATCCAATACGACTTAAAGCCATCTTAACCTTACTGCTACTCGGGAGCTTTGCCATGGCCATTTATACAGACACTCATATAAACGCCCAGACTAAGGGTAAACGCTTTCGAAACGAAGCGCCAAACATGCGCAGTGGTGAAGGTAATTTACCCGCTATTTTATGGCGTTACCTCGCTGAGCGCATTCCAGATAAACGCCCGAGCATCGCCTTACCCATTCGTAAAATGCGACTTAATCCCACTGCGGATGGGACACCTATGCTATATAAAATCAGCCACTCAACCCTGTTATTACAACTCAATGGCCAGTATTGGTTAACCGATCCGGTATTTTCAAAACGCGCGTCACCGAGTCAAGTGTTTGGTCCGAAGCGATTCCACAAATTACCCATTGAACTCGATGAGATCCCTGCACTGGCGGGTATTATCCTGTCCCACGATCATTACGATCACTTAGATAAATCCAGTATTTTGGCCCTAACCGAGCGCACCCAAATGTTTATCGTCCCGCTAGGGGTTGATAACCATTTGATTGAATGGGGAGTTCCTGCAAATAAGATCATTGCACTCGATTGGTGGCAAGAAACCCATCTGGGTGGCATACGCTTTATCGCCACCCCAGCGCAGCACTTCTCTGGTCGAGGTCTTAGGGATAAAAACCACACTTTATGGGCATCTTGGGTCATTCAATCGCCGGAGGTGAACGTGTTTTTCAGCGGTGACTCAGGTTATTTTGATGGCTTTAAAAAGATTGGTGATAGGTTCGGCCCCTTCGATTTAACCTTAATCGAGACTGGCGCCTATGATGAAATGTGGGCGGATATCCACATGCAACCAGAGCAGTCACTGCGAGCCCATTTAGATCTGAAGGGGCGCCACCTTATCCCAATACATAACAGCAGTTTTGATCTTGCGCTCCACCCTTGGTACGAACCACTAGAGCGAATTGCTGCGGCGACAAAAGCCTATGGGGTGCCGCTACTGACACCCGAGTTTGGTCAAGGTATCCGGCTGAACGAATTGGCCCACAGTCCGGCACTGAATCACGGGTGGTGGAAAAGCCATTTACCTAAGAATAGGCCCGAATTTGAGATCGTTGTACCGCATATGGTCACAGATAAATAATCACTTACCAATAAGATAGGCCCAGCGATGGGCCATATCTGCATACTTAAACAAGCCCCCTAACTATGCAACATCGCAGGATAAACGGGTCTCTAATTCGGAGCTGCGCTTTAGAACACAACGAAAGTAGTAACCTGTATCAATTTCTGCCCTATGCCTAGACGCTTCTATTCTTCAGGACATAAAATATTCAGCCCCGAGTAAGAGAGATAATGTCAGTGTTAGCTTGGTTTAAACAACGGCTCCAGCGCCCAGAGCAACAAGCCGAATTGCATACCGCATTCCCTCAAGCCTTGATGCCCAACCTCAGCTTGCCGGACAGGCAAGTCTATCCGCCCGTATTGCCTATGGCCAAGGCAAATATTTTTGGCTATCAAATGCATTGTTTACTCACCTATGAAGGCAAAGAGGCACTAGACAGGTTATTGCGCGAGTCGGGCTTTAAGATCTTGCCCGCGTTGACAGAGCATTTTAGCGGGCTTATCGAACACTCAACCAATGAGACCAGTTTGATTTTGAGTCAATATATTGATTTTTATGGTGTTTGTATAAATTTAGTAACCAATGACAATGCCTTGATCATGGCGTTAGTGAACTTCAAATCCACACCACCCAATCCATGGGAAAGCTTTCCCGATATCGATCCCGATACTTTAGGTAGCCTGCAGGGTAATATCGATTTTTGGTGCAATTATTTTTGGCGACCCTATTGGTTGTCACTATCGGACACCGAGCGCCTGCAGTATCCCGAAAATTGGCGAGAGTTTAGTGATTACCACTAATAGCAACCAATTAACTTTAAAGGAATAAATATGCGACTAAGACGCCTTGGCATAACCATGCTGCTGATCCTCCTCGGCGGTTGTCTTATTCCTGAAACACCGCTGATCCCTGTTAAGGGGGCCAGCAGCAAAGACTGGAACAGCCAAACCTTTTGGTATGAGCCATGGGGTGCATCGGGCGTGCATAAAGGAATAGATATTTTTGCCCCCAAAAATACCGCCGTCATTGCCCCCACGCCCATGCTGGTTATTTATCGAGGCGACTTCTTTCAGGGAGGTAAGGTCGTGGTTGGCCTTGGCCCTAAATGGCAGATCCACTATTTTGCCCATTTGGCGAACATTGCGCCCGATACGGGGTTGATTGCAACAAAGGGAGATACCATTGGCGCTGTAGGTGATACGGGGAATGCTCAAGGCAAACCGGCGCATTTGCACTATTCGATTTTAAGTTTATTGCCTAAACCTTGGCTGATAGATGCTTCGACTCAGGGTTATAAAAAAGCCGTGTATCAAAACCCTATCGAGTATTTAAAAGCACAATAAAATGATATGACACTGACTTACGAGCAATCTTTGTCAATGAGTTAATCTAGGTACGTCAAGCAGAGGCGTAGTTTCCGGTGGCGTAATGTCTGTTTGAATGGCAGTCGCTAGGGCTTCTCTTTCAGCCTTGGCAATATATTTGGGTTTATTATTGGTTCGCAGCTTGGCATTAGCTTTCTTCGCCTTGCTTTTTAGAGTTTGATTGATCTTCTTTTTACGGTTCATAGGAGTACCAAATAGCCGTCCACCTCAACACCAAACATATATAACGCTCGGGGTCGGCTTATTGGCTGTAGCTGACTGTGATTGGGCTGAGATAATAGCTGATATAGCGTTAGGGGTTAATCCTCAATTTAAATACACCTATCACTGCAAGATAAATCACAACTTCTAAATATTGTCACCTTACTAAGCAATTCCACCGATGAGACGGCTAGACAATCGAGATGTACTCCCTTAGAATTCATCGATTAATAAAAATCGTTATCATTTGCAATGCTATTTAACGGAATGTGCTGATGCCAAGGAATTCGGTGTAACACACTTACTCGACCTATGCAGGAAGTTATATGACGTTTAAAACCTCGTTTGTTGCCCTAGCCGTGTTCGCGGCACTGACTCAATCTGCAGCGGCACAGGATACCCCTGATAGTAACAACAGAAATAAAGAAATCGAAAAAATCACTGTCACCGCGAGCCGTATGGATAAGTCTCCAAGCTCGATTCCGAATACTGTCACTATCATCGACCGAGTGCAGCTAGAAGAGCAGTTTCGCACTACTAAGGATTTATCCACCATTATCGGTAATTTAGCGCCGAGTTTTTCACCAAGCCGTCAGAAGATGAGCAACACGGGTGAAACCCTGCGCGGCCGTCCACCACTGATAATGATCGATGGTGTACCACAATCGAACCCACTGCGTAGCGGTGGCCGCTCGGGTCAGACTATCGACCCTGCCATGATAGAACGGATTGAAATCATTCATGGCGCCAATGCGATGCACGGTTTAGGTGCCCAAGGCGGGATCATCAACTACATCACGAAAAAGCCATCTGGTGATAACGAACACCAAGTGAGTTTCGATGTCACAGTGCCGGATTCGCTCGAGTCTAATGGTGTGAGCTTTGGTGCAAGTTATGCGTTTTCCGGTGAATCTGAATTTATCGACATGCTAGGCTCCGTCAGCTACCGCAATAATGGGGTTTATTATGATGCAAACCACGATGTTATTGGCGTCGATACGACTCAAGGCGAGTCAATGGATAGCCAAAGTACTGACTTCTTTATCAAACTTGGCCACAACTTTGCTGAATCACGCCTAGAGCTAATGGTCAACCATTACAATATGGACAACCATGGCGATTGGATGCCCGTGAAAGGCGATATCACCAATGGTACACCAACGGGGTCCGTGGAAGAAAAACAACCCTGGGAGGCCGCCAATAACCAAGTCACTACCTCTAGTTTGACCTACAGCCACGAAAATATTGCAGGCCAACAACTGAACGTACAACTGTTTAATCAGGACTTCCAAGCCGTATATGGTGGTGGTTGTAACAAGACCTTCTTCGATCCTGCGTTTGCCAATGACGACCAACTCGTTCAATGTGAGGGCCCTAAGGGTGAAAACTGGTACTACGAGCAATCCCGCAACGCTTCGGTCAAATGGGGTTTAAAAACCTCGCTGATTGCCAATAATATTGCCGATACTGGTATCGATGCTGCCTATGGGCTCGATCTGTTCCGTGATACGACTGAGCAAGATCTCGTGCAAACGGGTCTTTCATGGGTACCCGAAAGCACCTATGACAACTTCGCACCATACTTACAGTTAGATTATGATTTAATTACCGATTTAACCCTATCAACCGGTGTGCGTTACGAACACGCTAAACTCAATGTTGATGACTATAAAACCCTTTACGGTGCAGGCAATAAGCAAATTGAAGGGGGAGAAGTGAGTTTTGACGAGACCCTATTCAATATCGGCGTATCCTACAAAATCACCCCAGATATCCGCCTTTACACTAGCTTTAACCAAGGCTTTGGCATGCCGGACATTGGCCGTATTCTACGCGATGGTAATAGCTTCCCCGGTGAGAATCCCAGCATAGAAGACTCCCTATCCCTCGCTCCTATTGTGACGGATAACGTTGAATTTGGTGCCGATTATCAAGGTAAGTACTTGAGTGCTAAGATTGCCTACTATCGCTCAGCCACAGATTATGGTTCACGCTTAGCCTTAAACAGTGACGGATTTTACGATGTGAAACGGGAAAAGAGTGTCATCGACGGTATAGAGGCCAATATTACCGCTTACCTGACCAGCAACGATGATTTGGGTATGAATATCGCCATCCAGCGGGGTGAATACGATTCTAACGGTGACAACAAAACAGATACAGATCTGGATGGTGCAAACATTTCACCAAATCGTATCAACCTGTTCTGGACCCATAATTTCGATAATGAAATGTCAACCCGTGTCCAAGCTAACTACTTCATGGATCGTGATTTTGAAGACGCCACGGGGGACAAATACGCCGAGTTTGAGGGCTACACGACCGTCGATGCGTCCTTCGCTATGCCACTCTATACTGGCACCCTAAGCCTAGGCATACAAAACCTGTTTAATAAGGATTATTTCAACTATTACTCACAAACCATGGGTACAAATGATCGTTATTTCAAAGGGATGGGGCGTACTGCAACCATAGGTTACAGCATACCATTTTAAGTAGAGGGGAATTGGCAGCCAAAAAAGCGCATTAATTTGCGCTTTTTTCACTCTGGCTGATAAATCAAAATTATGCTTTGGTCACCACCCAAAGTGCATGTAACAAACCAGGGAACCAGAAGAGTAAACATAAGACTATGTTTATTAATAAATCTTTACCTGCACCCGCCTTTAAAAATACCGCAACTGGGGGGAGTAGAATCGCAATGATAACTAAGAGTAATTTATTTGTATCCATAACCGAGCATCCTTAAACGGGGACTATTAGCAAATCAACAGGATATAACTTCGCAGGAAGACCCTAGATTTGCAAATACTTTAGGGTATGTTGGCATTTCAAGATGAGTTTGTAAGATGATCCATCATGTCAATCTCAACCGCGAATTCAAAACCTACGCACAGAAGCTACGAATTATTCTTCTGATTTTATTGAGATTTCTCATGTTGCACTGGGATACACAGTATCTCTTTTGGCTCCAACACAGTAAAAAATTTGATATCGCCGCCCTCGCAATCACTGCGGCATTGATGTGACTTGCCCCCTGACGTCAACTCGGAGCGAGTCCTCACCAGCTTATTCTCCGCCAATGTGCCCTCTCCTTTTTACAATGGCTGCCAACCTGATCAGCGACTCACTCAAGCCAATCGGGCCATGGACCATGCTAAATCGGCGGGACGTGACCGTATCAACCAAATCAGCCAAATCAGCCAAATCAGCCAAATCAGCCTCATTGGATAGATTATTATCTATCGGGCCAATCTAAAGCATTGGGCTCTCGCCACGCCTCGAGCGCCGTTGTCACAGGCTCACTGCTAAATAGTGCCCCCTGTGAAGGCATATCGAGATAGGCGTAATCCCGCTGTACACCAATGGCGTCACAATAGCTAAAATGCAGACTATAGGCGTGCAGATAACAACGATCTGCACTCGCACCGCCATAGAGGTCGTCACCCAAAATTGGCACACCTAAACTTGCTAAGGCGACCCTCAACTGATGGGTTTTACCTGAATGAGGTTTAAGTAAATAGAGGCGTAATCCATCGCCCACACTTTGGGAAAAGAACTGAGTAATCGCTGGATTCTCTTTGGTTCGCAGCAACTTAAACATACTACGCCGCGACTTTGCCATATCGCCAATCACCCAGCCCTGTTTCTTCTTGGGCTTACCTTTGGCTAAGGCAAGGTAGAATTTTTGCACTTTATGGGCGGTGAATAGCCCGGTAAATTGCTGCGCAGCGGCTGTGCTCTTAGCCAAAATCAACAGACCTGAGGTCGGTGTATCGAGTCGATGCACGGCAAAAAGCTTAATCCCTAGATCTTGCTCAAGCTGCGCCACAACACCCGCAGTGCCATCCTGACTGTGAAAATGCACTTGGGCTGATTTAGAAATAACGAGAAAATCAGCCTCATCGGCTATGATTCGATACATGCAGTTTCCTATGCTTTTAAAACTGACTAAGCCCTAAACTTAATAGTGACAATTAAGCCAGTATGCTGATCGCTAAGGACATTATCCGAAAGCGTAATTTGCGCATTGTGCCGCGAGAGAATCGCTTTGACCATAGATAATCCCAATCCCGTACCTTGAAGATGGCGACTAGGATCGAGCCGCACTAAGCGTTCGAACACTCTCTCCTTACTCTCATCGGGAATACCTGGGCCATTATCGCAAATCTGGACTTGTGAGCCAGACTGAATGATATCGATCCGGGCACCCGGCCCAGAATACTTCATCGCATTATCAACAAGATTATATAAAGCTTGGAATAGTAAGTATTTATCGCCATGAACAATATGATCGCTGAGCAGTGACAGGCTCAACGTTTGTCCATTGGACTCCGCGACGGCATCGGCCATTTCCAATAGATCGGTGCAGAGTTGAGCCAAACTCAACTCCTGTAGATCTAAGGTTTGCTGCCCCTCCTCAATTCGAGTCAGGGATAACATGGCATCGAAGGTTGCCAAACAGTGGTCTAGCTCCTCGGTCAAGATCGCGCAGTCTTCACTGACCTCATCAGTCGATTTCGAGGCCAACCGCTCGAGGCCAATGCGGATATGGGATAGCGGTGTACGTAAATCATGGGCAATATTGTCGGTCGCGCCGCGCACCGCCATTAGGTTATTTTCGAGGATATCCAGCACCTTATTAAACTGCAGAGCCAACATATCGAATTCATCCTGACGCCAACTTAGGGGTAAACGCGTATTGTAGTGGCCACGCTCAATTTGCTCGCTCAAACGGTTGTACTGCACTAACCTGCGTAAAATCGCCTTAGAAAACAAATAGCCCAGTGCCAAGGTCAAGATAATCGTCAACATCACGGCAGTTGCTGCGGCACTGATAAACTTATCGATCAATGTCGCTAAGTTGTCGGTACGGGTGGCAATGAGTACTGGGCCGTAACGTGTCATCACTAGGCCACCCGTCAGAATATGCAGCTTATCTGGACCACCGGTTAAGATGGGGAAATCCCGAGTCTGTGGCAACATAGGCATGTCTTCGGGCATAAAGCTCAGGGCGCCGACCATATCATAACTATTGCGCCAAGCGATCAGGGCGGTTTGGGGATCGGCTGCCCGGATCTGGGCGGCAAAACTGCGACGATCAACCGTGCGAGCGAGGTGTTGATAGCGTTGAGTTTCTGACTCAAGATATTGAGTCACTTGATATTGTTGTTCGATGATCAGTTGGCGGTATAGAACAAATAGCAAAGCGCCTATGATCACAGTCACTAAGGTAGAAAATACAATCGTGATGCGCCAGGCGCTACTCTGGTAAGGCTTAATGCCTTTGTCGTAAGCGATAACCCGCCCCCCTCACGGTTTCAATGAGTTCACCGTGGCCTAGCTCTTCAAACTTTCGGCGTAATTTGGCGATATGCACATCGATCACATTGGTGCGAGGATCGAAGTGATAATCCCATACCGCCTCAAATAATAAGGTACGGCTAATCACTTGATTCGCGTGTTCCATCAGATATTTAAGTAGCTGAAATTCCTTTGGCTGCAACATAAGATCCTGCCCATCTAAGGTGACGTTGCGCGTCAGCAACTCCATCCTTAAGCTGCCAACGGCTAAATCTGTCGTGACTGGGGCCGATTGGCCACGTTGCATTAATTTTTCGGCGCGCACCAATAACTCGGAGAAGGCAAATGGTTTAGTCATATAGTCATCCCCACCGGCACGCAATCCCTTCACCCGCTCATCCACATGGGCCAATGCCGATAAAATTAGCACGGGAGTCTGATCCCCCGTTGCCCTCAAGGCGGCAAGCAGTTTTAACCCGTCGAGTTGTGGCAGCATACGGTCAAGGATCAGCAAATCGTATTGAGTGCTTGTAGCCTGCAACAGCCCTTGATGACCGTCGCTGGCGGTTTCAATATTATGCCCCTGCTCGAGAAACCCTTTGACGATGTAGTCAATCGTTGTCGCATCATCTTCAACTAAAAGTATTTTCATTTATACGCTGCGCTCCTCAATCTTCACTTAGTCCTTGGCTCTACAAGCTTCAATCCCACTTGAGTAAAGGTAGCTGCCGTAAATTTTCCACATCGAATGCTAATTTGTATTTGCCGGTATCATCCAACAACTTAAGCTCTAAGTAACTGATACCTAAATCATGATCTAATTTTGCATCGGTTAAAAAGCCATTATGATCCTTAGTCGCCATCGCAATAAGGCTTGAAAATGTTTGGTGTTTAGCCGTAATGAGTCGCGTTGCCTCGACTTCACTTAGCTCATCCGCTGTCACTTTAGCCGCCTTTTGTTTTAATAACTTACCATCGCGGGCACGGTATTCGAACCGAGTGATAACATTGGCTAAAGGATTAATTAACTCAAGCTTGTAGACTAATTCGCCCTCTTGCATTTCCATTTCAAACTCGGTAATCACCCCTTGAAAGTCCTTTTCAACCTGCTGCATAACACTCAGCGGTGGCCGATAATCCCCACCGGCTAACATCGAATACAGGCTCTGGGCAGCGGATGCAATTCCTGATACCAAAATGAGTCCTAGCAACCATAGTCTCATGGCTCCTCCATATAAATCAGCTAAGTTTGTATCTTATGAGACAATCAGTTAGATGTCGATGGGACCTATTGTCCCTGTGCGCGATTCCGAGCCAATCCCCCGAAATCTACCACTGGATATAGAATCACACTGCGTTAGCCTTAACTCAGGTTTAGCCATAAAGGGATCGAAAATCCCCTTTCAACATCACCTAAGTTATTAGCTTTTAAGCCAAACACTCAATCATTTTGTGGCTAATGTGTTAAGTCTACCTAATACCAGCTGAAACACCGATGGAAACAAGATTAAGCTTTGATCATCTGCGGATTTTGAAGCATGACATTTTCAGTGAAAATCCATAATTTAGCCATTTAAAATCAAGGTGATTGAATGTTAGCGGGTATTTTAGTCCATCTGTGTCGTCAAAAAGTTGGATTAGCAAATAGACCGCACTCAACTAGAGTCAGATAACCTAACTCAGGTAACGGCATTTTTAATCGGAGCGAATATGAAATTAGTCACACGATGGATAAGCTTAAGCTTGTTACTCGTCGCGGCATTAGGCGCCTACGCCTATGGCAGTGCCTCGAGCGCCGTGGTATTCATCATCTTAGGCATGCTGTTGGAAGGAACATTTTGGATTGGATTACTTGGTAAAAAATGTCATTAGAATGCAATATCTCATTATTCCAAAATATGAATTTGTTCGGATTTGAGTGCCACTGTAGTTTGCATTCCTTTAGCGAGTGCAAGCTTTTGGGCAAAATGCAGCGAGACTTCGGTGTTAAGTTGTAACTGAGTACCCGTGACATAGCAGATAAGCCTAACCGATTCACCCATCACCAGCATAGTGTCGATAGTAACATCTAACTTATTAAAACTGCGGCATAAACGTCCATTGGATATCGAGTTAAATCGTATGCCTTGATTGGGGATCACCCAGCGAACCTGCGATCCGACGGGGCGCCCCTTGCCATAGTCACAGGCGATCAACTGCTCGCCAAACTTAAGCCAAGTGAGGTCCTTTGTGCTGTCTTGAAACACCACTTCACCATCGAAAATATTCCTCAGACCCATCTGCCTTGCCACGGCCTCGTTACGTGGACGCGACAGCACCTCAAAGGGGGCGCCCTGTTGTAACATCTGTCCTTGGCTGATCAATATCATAGTATCCGCCAGTAATAGGGCCTCATTTAAATCATGGGTAACCATGATCACGGGGCATAACAACTGCTCTTTGAGGCGAGCCAGTTCAAGGTATAAACGCTCACGGGTTTCTCTGTCTACCGCAGAAAAAGGCTCATCGAGTAATAACACCGAAGGCTCCCGAGCCAGCGCCCTCGCCAGTGCGACCCGCTGCCGCTGGCCGCCGGATAAATGCGCCGGCAATCTATCGGGTAATCCATGCAGATTCACTCGCTCTAACCAATCTTTAGCACGCACAATGCGCTCAGATTTGGGGATATGGTCAAGTCCAGCGACTACGTTCTCTAAGGCCGTCAGATTGGGAAATAACCCAAAATGCTGCGGCATATAACCTATATGGCGTTGCTGTGGGCTCAAGGCGATACGCGTATTGCCATCAAACCAAGGCCGTTCGCCAAAATGGATTTGGCCCGCATCGGGATGATTTAACCCAGCGATCATCCTTAGCAACGTCGTTTTCCCGCCGCCAGACGGTCCCACCACAGCGAGTACCTCCCCCGCCTTGCAGCAAAAATCGGCGCTGAGTTTAATGTGTTTATGGTTTTGGATCTGGCAATGCAGATCAGCGATGATTTGCGCCACGCTGACCTCCTAAACGCCGTGACAAACTGGTTGTCAGCGCCAAAGCCGTTACCGCAAACAGTAATAACACTAATGACATAGTGCCAGCGGCATTGAAATTGAAGGCTTGCACACTGTCATAGATAGAAATCGAAATCGTCTTAGTCTCTCCGGCGATATTGCCGCCCATCATCAGCACCACACCAAATTCCCCAAGCACATGGGAGAAACACAACACCAGCGCAGTTAACACGCCTGGCCATACCATAGGCAATTCAATTTTAAGCAATATTTTAAGCCGACTCATGCCGCAACAAGCCGCTGCGTCGCGAACATCGTTCGGCACAGCCTCAAAAGCCCGCTGAATAGGCTGCACAGCAAAGGGAATATTAATGAGCACGGAGGCAATAACCAGCCCCGAAAAATGAAACACTAACTGCTGGCCAATCAGTTGCTCTATCCATTGTCCGAGCCAACTCTGACTACCGAGTCCCACCAGCAAGTAATAACCAATCACGGTCGGCGGTAACACTAAGGGCACCATGATCAGCGCCTCGACCCAAGATTTGCCGACAAATTGACGATAGGCTAAGGCTCGCCCAGCGAGTATCGCAAGGGGGAGCAGCACCAAGACTGTGATGCTACTGAGTTTGACCGATAACCAAAGCGCCTGCCAATCCATTGAAATCCTTAACTTACGGGCAAACCAAAACCGTATTGAGTGAATACGGCACGGGCGGCATCTGACTGGAGATATAGGTAGAAACGCTCGGTGGTTGAGCTCGCATTAGGCATTAACGCCATACGTTGATTAAGCGGAGCATGGAGCTCCGAGGGTAAAGCTAGGTAATGGCCGAGAGCCTGAAACTGCGGCGCAATCGCCAGTGATAAAGGAATAATCCCGCCTTGAGTCGAGCCGCTGATCGCAAACTGTGCCGCTTGGGAGGCGTTTTCGCCTAAGATCAACTTGGCTTGCAGATCATCCCATAAACCGAGCTTTTTCAATAACTCACGGGCTCGTTCACCGTAGGGCGCATGGTCAGGATTGGCAATCGCAAAGCGATCTAGTTGGCCCGTAGCCACTAACGCTTTTAGGCCAGTCAGTTCGACATCTAATGTGAGCGGTGAGTTTTTAGGGGCAACTAAGGCTAAACGTCCAACAGCATACTGCACGCCTTCATCGCGGGTGAAACCAGCTTTTTGCAACTCATGGATGTAACGTTCATCGGCGCTTAGCAGCATCTCAAATGGCGCGCCGTGTTGAATTTGCGCGACAAAATTCCCCGATGAACCATAGGAGACCCGTACTTTAAGGCCTGTTTCTGCGGTGAAATTTTTAACAATGTCATCTAAGGCAAATTTGATATTGGCTGCAGCGGCGATGGCAGGAATTGGAGCATTATCCGCTGCGCGGCTGGTCGATGGCATGACCGCCAGGCAGAATAGTAATGCTAAACCAAGGGGATAGAAGAAACGGATCAGACTCTGCATTGGGTCACCTTAGGGTAATATTCGCGCGGCTCTTGAACGGGCAAGTTGGTTTGCTATTACGAGTACCGCTATCGTGCGGCTACTCTTTGTGTTGCCACAACTGCGCCGCCTGTTCATCGGCATCCTTTGCTTCAACCCAATTTTTGCCTTGCTCACCCGCTTCTAGTTTCCAGAAGGGCGCCTTGGTTTTTAAAAAGTCGATTAAAAACTCACAGGCGGCAAAGGCGGCTTTGCGATGGGCGCTGGTCACCCCAATGAACACAATTTGCTCACCTAGGGCCATAGTGCCGACACGGTGGATCACTGTGACTTTGTTCAGTGGCCAGCGGCTGCGCGCCTCGGCGACAATTTGCTCTAGCACAGCTTCGGTCATGCCCGGATAATGCTCTAAGGTGAGATCTGTGACCGTAGCACCATCGTTAAAATCCCGTACCTTGCCAATAAAGGTCACGACGGCACCATCACTATCGTCTTGGGCTAACTGGTGGTATTCATCGGCCACACTAAAATCGACTTCTTGCACTCGAATTGCGGGTAACAGACGCATATCAACCCCCTGTAACGGGTGGAAAGAAGGCCACTTCATCACCGTCTTTAACGGGCGCATCCCATTGGCTAATCGTTTGGTTGACCGCGACCAGCAATTTATCAGAGGTTAATACCTTGGCCCATTTATCATCGGTTGCCGCTAGTGCAGCGCGTAATGTTTCGGCTGTTTGCATCTGCTCATTAGCTTCAATGCTTAACTTGGCCGTGCCCAATAATTCTCGAACTTGGGCAAAAAACAACACGTTAATCATAATCTTCCCTCGTTTTTGATCCGCTAAACCTTAAAATGCCCAGACTTGCCGCCACGCTTTTCCAGCAGGCGAACTTGGGAAATCACCATATCTTTTTGCACGGCTTTGCACATATCGTAAATAGTGAGCGCCGCCACTGAAGCCGCAGTGAGGGCCTCCATCTCGACCCCTGTTTTGCCGGATAATTTACATAAGCTGGTGATCCGCACGCGGTTATGTTCGGGCTGTGCCTCTAAATCGACCTCGACCTTAGTCAACATCAGCGGATGACATAAAGGGATCAGATCTGAGGTCTTTTTCGCCGCTTGAATTCCCGCAATCCGCGCGGTGGCAAACACATCACCCTTGTGATGACTGCCGCTCATGATCATCTCGAGTGTCGTGCTCGCCATCTCGATAAAGGCTTCGGCGCGGGCTTCACGCTCGGTCACGGCCTTCTCGGTCACATCGACCATATGGGCATTGCCATCGGCATTGATATGGGTAAATACATTGCTCATTAAAGCGTTCCTTTAAAATGAAGCCTAATCAAGGCGCAGGGAAAGGGTGCAACTAGCAGTGCTCAATCCAACATTATTGCTAAGGCGAGCAGATCCGCCCTAGCCACCAATAGAGGCAAGATGTTGGGTCACCCCCAGTAATGCCTTGGTGCAGATAATGGGTTTCTTTCTTCTGGGCTAACTGACCGTGTAAGCGCTCAATTAATTCCGCTTGTTGATCAGGATGTTGCAGTAGATCACGCAAATCGACGCCGGACTCGGTAAAGAGGCATAAATGCAATTTGCCCTTTGCAGATACGCGCAAACGGTTACAAGTAGCACAAAAATTATTGGCATAGGGCATGATCAAACCAATACGGCCCTTATAATCGCTGTGGCTAAAATTTTGAGCCGGGCCATCGGAGGCGCTTGGGGCATCGAATTGCCAACCGTCCGCCAATAACTGCGCCTTGATATCGGCACCCGCTAGATGGTGGGCCTGAAAATACTCGCGGCCTAAACCCGTCTCCATCAACTCGATAAAACGCAGGTCGATTGGTGTGTGTTTAATCCAATGCAAAAAGCGGGGTAAATCTTTATCATTCAGCCCCTTCAGTAGCACAGCATTAATCTTTACCCGCTCAAAACCCGCCGATAATGCGGCATCAATGCCCCGCATCACTGCATCAAACTTGTTCTCACCGGTGATTTGATAAAACATCTTAGGATCTAAGCTATCCACTGAGACATTGATACGTCGTAACCCGGCATCGAACCACTCTTTGGCATGTTTCTCGAGTCTATAGCCGTTAGTGGTAGTCGCAATGGTATGAATGTGGGGATTATTGGCCACTACGCGAATAATGTCGGTAAAGTCCTTACGCAGCGTAGGCTCGCCACCTGTAATGCGGATTTTTTGGGTACCCACTTGGCTAAATGCGGATACTAAGTTTTCTATCTCATTGAGAGATAAGAATTGTGGCTTGCCATTGGGGTGGTAACCATCGGGGAGACAATAGCTACATTTAAAGTTACAGACGTCAGTGACCGACATCCGCAAATAGTGAAATTTTCGACCAAAGCTGTCTTGTAATTGAGACATGATCACCTTTCCAAGTGTGGGAGGTGAGAGCATTTCTTTACTCACCCCGGTGGCATTATTACCACGGCTACACCTCCATATCTATTGACTTAGGCAGGCAAGCTCGGAGAACCGTCAGCCGTGATTATAGGCCGAAAGTGGCTCCGAGCTATACCCCTAAACAGGTATTTATTAGCCAAGTTCCCCTTGGCGTGAATAATCTGTGACAGTGCTCACCCAAAGATTTGTATTCAATTAGACTAAACAGTAGGTTTATCCACTGTGCCCTTGCCCTATTTTCAGGTAAGGTGGGTGTTAGCAATAAAACGCCCGTTT
The DNA here is from genome assembly GCF_000217915.1 of Shewanella sp. HN-41. Taxonomy (GTDB): domain Bacteria; phylum Pseudomonadota; class Gammaproteobacteria; order Enterobacterales; family Shewanellaceae; genus Shewanella. Next base: position 126,694 of record NZ_AFOZ01000044.1, read on the forward strand.
ACAAACTACAACACCCGATAAAAATTGGGGAAACGCGAAGGAAGAGGTGAACTGATGGAACGCGAATCAATGGAATTCGATGTTGTTATCGTCGGGGCAGGGCCAGCAGGCTTGGCTACTGCGTGTCGGTTAATGCAAATATCACAGGATTCAGGTAAAGAAATCACCGTCTGTGTGGTAGAAAAAGGCTCTGAAGTGGGCGCGCATATTCTATCAGGCGCAGTATTCGAACCTAAGGTATTAGATGAACTGTTTAGCGACTGGCGTGAAAAAGATGCTCCGGTGAAAACCGCTGTCACCCAGGATGAAATCTACCTACTCAGCTCCGCCACAGAAGGCCGAGCCATGCCGAATGCCCTTGTGCCAAAAACCATGCACAACGAAGGCAATTACATTATCAGCGTAGGCAATTTGTCCCGTTGGCTCGCCACTCGCGCCGAAGAACTGGGTGTCGAAATCTTCCCCGGCTTTGCCGCGAGCGAACTGCTATTTAATGAAGATAATAGTGTTAAAGGCATTTTAATTGGCGATATGGGCGTCGGCGCCGATGGCCAGCCCAAGGACAGTTACATGCCCGGCATGGAACTGCACGCTAAATATACCGTATTCTCCGAGGGTTGCCGTGGTCACTTAGGCAAACAACTTATCGAAAAATATCATCTCGATAACGGTAAAACGCCGCAACATTACGGCTTAGGCTTCAAAGAAATTTGGAAAGTCCCCGCCGAGCAGCACGAGCAAGGCAAAGTCGTGCACACCGGTGGCTGGCCATTAACCGATGGCGCCTCCGGCGGTGGTTTCCTCTACCATATGGAAGACAACCAAATTGCGGTCGGGCTGATTATTGATTTGAATTATAAAAATCCACACTTAAGCCCCTTCGATGAATTCCAGCGCTATAAAACCCACCCTGTGATCGCGAAATATCTGACCGGTGGTGAGCGTTTAAGCTATGGCGCCCGCGCTATTACTAAGGGCGGCTTAAACTCGCTACCTAAGATGAGTTTCCCCGGCGGTCTTATCATAGGTTGCAATGCGGGCACCTTAAACTTCGCCAAAATCAAAGGCACCCACACTGCGATGAAGAGCGGTATCGTTGCAGCGGAAACCTTAGCCAAAGCTATGATGGCGGGGGTTGAGGGCGGTAAAGATCTCGACTGTTACCAAACCCACTTTGAAGAAAGCTGGTTACATGAAGAGCTGTATAAATCCCGCAACTTTGGTCCAGCAATGCACAAGTTTGGCACTTTGCTCGGTGGCGCCTTCAATTACATAGATCAAAACTGGTTTGGGGGTAAATTCCCTATCACATTGCGTGATGAACACCCAGATTACGCACAAATGGCGCCGGTGAGTGCTTACAGCAAGATTGATTATCCAAAACCCGATGGCAAGCTAAGCTTCGACAAGCTGTCTTCAGTCTATCTGTCGAGCACTTTCCATGAGGAAGATCAACCCTGCCATTTGCGCCTCAAAGACAGCAGCATCCCACTGGGCATTAACTTGACTCAGTTTAATGAGCCTGCCCAGCGCTACTGTCCAGCCGGCGTGTATGAGATCGTCGAAGAAGCGGGTCAACCTAAGTTTGTGATCAATGCGCAAAACTGCATTCATTGCAAAACCTGCGACATTAAAGATCCGAGCCAAAACATCACTTGGGTTACCCCTGAGGGCGGCGGCGGACCGAACTATCCGAATATGTAATCTAAACGAATAAGGCGTTCAAATGAACGCCTTACTTTTGCTTGCTTAAAAGATACATTTTGGTCACAATTGCGCCATAAAAATCGCACGCGTTCAATCAGCAACTCATTTCCATCTATACTCTACATAATTAGATCTACCGCAAGACCAACGGGTTAGGCCAAATAAATGTCTTGATACGCTGTTTTATTCGGCAATCGACCTAGACTAAGGTTAACTTTTAACATTCCTGTCCGATAACCACTATTGTACAAGAGTGCGTCGACCGATATTTCCAAACGTCCAACACAGGCATATTGATATTTATGATATTGAATAACCTCACCATCAAGCAGAAGATCCTGCTGACAGTGACATTTGCAGTGCTACTGTCGACCATACTCGTCGGCGTATTGAGCCAAAACAGCGCTAAAAGTGTCGTGCAACAACGTATGCTCGGGTCGGAAATGCCCAGCTTAATGATGCAAATACGCAATAAAATTGAGTTGGATATCTCCAGCTTAATGAACGCCGCGGAGCAACTCGCTAATAGCCGAATGCTATTGCAATGGCTCGAAAACGATCGCCCACAGGAGCAAGAGGCCCAAGTCGTTGCTCAATTAAAGGACATCACCCGTCAATATAAATTGGCCCAGGCTTCCTACGCCGACAGACAAACCGCCGCCTATTACACTCAAGATGGGTTTCTGCGCGTACTCACCCCCGCACAGGATGGCTGGTTTTTTGGTTACCGGGATAGTGGCCAAGAACGTATGTTAAACGTGTTTACCGAGGCCAACGGCGAAGTAAAACTCTTTATCAACTATCAGCAACCCAATGGTCGAGGCTTAGTCGGTCTAGCCAAATCCCTCGATGATATGGTGCGTTTACTCGGCTCTTTTAAAATTGAAGATACGGGTTTTGTTTACTTAGTCGACGCTAAGGGCGAAGTGAAACTTCACCCGGATCCACAGCAGATTGGTAAGAGCAGCCTCAGCAGCTTGTACTCAGGCTCTAATTCAAGTTCATTGTTAAATCGTAGCGATTTCAATTTAATCGATATTGAGATCAATGGTGAAAACACCTTTGTGGCCAGTAGCTATATCCCTTCGATGGATTGGTATTTAGTCGCCCAAGTCCCGGAGGCTGAGGTGTTTGCGCTCCTAAAAGATGCTGCCTACCAGATCCTTATTTGGACCCTGATCATTGCCGCAGGCTTTATTATGCTTGCGATTGTGGTCGCAGGCTCGGTCAGCCGTCCTATTGCCCAAGTCGCTACCATGTTCCGTGATATTGGTGAAGGTGAAGGTGATCTACGTCAACGCTTACCCGTCAATGGTGAAGATGAAATTGCGCAGTTAGCCCAAGGATTTAACAGCTTTATCAGCAAGATCCAAGAGTCGGTCATTGAAGTAGCCCAAACCAGCGAACAACTCGGATTTTCGGCGAAGGATGTGTCCAATCAGGCCCAGCAAACCTTAGAAGACAGCCACGAGCAGAAAGATCGCACTATGATGGTGGTCACCGCTATCAATGAGATGGGGGCGACGGTGAATGAAATTGCCAGCAATGCCGCCCAAGCCGCCGTTGCCGCTAAAGATGCCGATACTGAATCTAGCAGCGGTCAGGTGGTCGTCACTCGTGCACGGGATACCATTAATCAACTATCTAAGGATGTGGAACAGGTCGGTGAAGTGATCGAGTCCCTTGCGACCCACACTAAGTCCATTGGGGGGATTTTAGATGTGATCCGCGCCATTTCCGAGCAAACGAATCTGTTGGCCCTGAATGCTGCCATTGAAGCGGCACGCGCCGGTGAAGCGGGACGCGGTTTTGCCGTCGTAGCCGATGAAGTGCGTAATTTAGCATCGCGTACTGCGGCATCGACCAATGAAGTGCAAGGAATGATAGACAAACTGCAGTCTGAGGCAAGCCGCGCCGTAGCGGCAATGGCCCAGAGCCGTACTCGCTCCCATGAAGGGGTCGCGGCCGTCGATGAAGCCAGTCAATCCTTAGTTGGTATCAGTGACCGCATAGGTTTAATCAGCGATATGAATATTCAAGTGGCCGCCGCAACGGAAGAGCAATCGACCGTGGTGGAGGATATCAACCGTAACGTAACTGAAATTAACGATATCACCCAACGCACCGCCAACACGGCTCAAGCCGCAGCACAGGCGAGCCTCGCACTGAATCAATTAGCCCACCGCTTAGATACTTTAGTGGCTAAGTTTAAGGTGTAACTCTTTATTCCTGCCCCATAAAAAACGCCTTAGATGGAGACATCTAAGGCGTTTTCTTTATTTCCATTAACACTCAATCCACCGCAATAAATCTAATGGTGAGAGGATAACGATACACTTGCCCCTCACTGGCTTTGATGATCCTAAGCACAGTGCACACAAGATCCAAAATAGCGAGCACAATTAAGAAGATAAATCCAATACCTATGAAGGCCAGCACACCACTGATAATCACATAGATCAGCAAACTCAGTTTAAAGTTCAAACAACTGCGACCACATTGATCGACAAATACTGACTCTTCGCGTTTCATCAACCAGATGGTCAGTGGTCCCAAAATTGAGCCCAGCGGCACTAGGTATCCAATAAAGCTTGAGGCGTATACCAGTAAGCCAAAATCTCTATCACTTTTTGTAACGGGTTCAATCATAAGGTCATCCTTGATTTATCATTATAAATACTTATTTACCGCTCGGCCCATATAAGCGCATTTGCCAATCTTCCACCGTTTGCGATGCTAAGCGCCGTTGTAGACTATTAACCCAACTCTGTGCTAATCCCTCACAGGAAGCTAAACGATCATAGCCGCTGGCATTAAAGGTGGGGGAAAAATAGAGTGCCATGGCCTCGGCCACACAGATATCGGTTCGGCGCTCAAGCAATTCAATTTTATCTTGTAACTGAATCACTCCTGGGGTGAGTATTCGGTAGAACCAGCCACATAACTGGCTTTGCTGCATGGCCAATGCAAAATCCCTGTGGCCAAATTGTAGGTTTAGCTTAAAACAGGGTGAACGAGGTTGAGTGACCTGCACTGTTACCTGACCAATCTGCAGGACATCACCAATATTCACTTGGGTTTCATTGAGCCCAACTGTACTGATGTTTTCCCCCATACTAGGGGCATCTTCGAACCGAGTGATTAAATCCCAACGGCGATATTGGCCATAGTGTTCACGGGGAAAATGATGCAACACCCGGTCGAGCCCACCGTGGTGTTTAGGATCGGCTTGGACATCCCCTTCGACATGATCGAGATGCACTATCAGTTGCTCTGCGGCTTGCTTACCGTTAATCCCTGTAGAAACCCCTTCAATCTCTTGGATATTTGACCCTGTATACAATCCAGATAACTTGTTTACCAACAACATCGGTAACTCCCTTCTCAATGGCTGACAAGACATAAATACACACGGCGAGGCTTCAACACACCTGCGACTAAGACCATACTAAATAGCAGCTTAAAATTGTAAATCACTCTATCGGGCTAGCAGAATGTTGGATCCCTAAAGGAGCGTCTTGGGAGAAAAAGCGGGCATACAACACTCGACCACATTAAACCATTAGTGTTCAATAACTTAGTGATTTAATGCAACTTGATTACGCCCAGCCTCTTTTGCTTGATACAAGGCTAAATCGGCCCGTTTAATTAAATCTTCCACGGGTTCCTGCTCCTGAGACTCCGCCACACCGATACTGGCCGTAATAGAGATGTGAACCCCGTTAACTTTAAGCTCCCGTTGAGAAATCGTCCGACAAATCTGCTCAGCAAACTCCGCCGCTCGGCTTAAATCCATTTCTGGCACTAGGATTAAAAACTCCTCTCCCCCCCAGCGGCACAACACGTCTTGCTCTTTAAGTTGACCGCGCAATAGGTTACATACGGTTTTCAATACGAGATCGCCAATGCTATGTCCATAGTTATCATTCACTTTTTTAAAGTGATCTATGTCGAGTAACAGGATAGACATGGCGGCTTGATCCGACTTGGCTTTCTCCAATGCGCGATGAAAATACTCTTCAAACACTTGCCGGTTAGCGGCGCCGGTGAGTTTATCCGTCGAGGCCATGATCTCCAACTTACGCTGATAGCGGCCTAGGGTCATGTTGGAGATAAATAGAATGCCAAGAGTAACCACTAGACTCAACGCCAAATTACCCCAGAAGGTGTTAAGGAGTTCTTGTTCCTGTGGGGCTTCTTCCTGTTCAACAATTAAATACCATTTAAACTCAGGGACTAAACGGCTGTTCAAATAGATGGTTTTACCATTTTTATGATAACTAAAGGCCGCACTCGGGCTAGTCAAAATACGCGTCGCTAAGGTGTCGAGGCCAGCACTGGTTTGCAATGAATCGGCACCATCATATTCATCGCCATGTAGGGTCACATTCCCCTGCCTATCGGTAAAGAAAACCCGCCGGTTATAACGTTTTTGATAAAGCTCAATCAGTGACTTAACCTTCTCTACCGCTAAACCAACACCGGTAACACCAATAAACTTACCTTCAAAATCAAATACTTTGTAGTTTACAAATACGGTTGTCTTAGTCCTATCCGCCGTATCGGCATCGATATTGATCTCATAATGCTCAGCCTCAGGCAAAGAACGCACTCTAAAGTACCAAGCGTCATTTGGCTCAACATCTTGAATTTGCGTTAAAATACCCTTTGGGTGGTAATAGTTACGACTCTGCTCGGAGACGAAAAAACTCGTCACCGTACCGTACTTTTCTTGGATTTCCTTTAAATACCGAATGAGCTTCTCAGGCTCTTGTTCGCGGTTTAATGTCCAATCTCGAACAAAGGTGTCCTGGGCCATCAGGGAAGAAATAAAAATCGGACGCAGCAGATCCTGTTGAATTTCTGAGTAAATATTATCGCTGGTGAGGGGTAAGGTATTACTCTCAATTTGCTGACTGAGTGAATCATGGGCAACTTTGTAACTGATACCACTAGTGACTAAAAATGCGGTCAATAATAATACCGACAACAACCAAATAAATTTCTTTTTATCATTCCAAACATGATTGCCCATTCTTAACTCCAACGACGACATACTTTGAACGGCTTATTATTTTTTTCAAGTATTTGAGCTGAACAAATGTTAACGCAATTATGTAATTGCCGCACAATATTTCAGCAACATGAACGTTCTTGAGGGAAATAACATTTTTTGGGTAAAAAAATGCCCCGTTGGGGAAACGGGGCAAAACATGCGAAACAACAAGATGGGAGAAAAATATCAGAAAATGTTAAAGGACAAGAGCTATGCGTCACTGTGGCTAATCTACCAAGCCTAAATGACAGAAAGATGACTCAACCCTTAAATAACAACTCTTACGTCGACTCTTTTGTCTCTAAATACTGTTTCAGTGCATCCCCAGGAATCGAACTGTCTGTCGCCACCGCAAACGCTGCCCAGATAGCGCCTTCGGCCATGGCTTGGGTAATTGTCTGCCCCAGACACAAGCTATGTATTAACCCCGCCGCATAGGCATCTCCGGCACCTGTGGTATCGACGACTTTCGCGGGGACAGCGGGGACATGCTGCACTTGATCTTGGGTATATACCTTGGCCCCATTGATACCATCGGTAACCACAAAGTAATCGAGTGAGTCCCCAGCAATACTCACACCATAGTCCCAGAATGCGGTTTCACATCGCCCCTGCATATCACTCGCCGATGCCAATAACACATGGCAGGGTCTTGGCCTATCGTCCTTAGCTAATTGGGCGACAACGAGGCAATGATCTAGTGCTGTTTTTGCCCAACTGACCGCCCCCTCAGCCGAAGTATTAAAATACAGCGCATCCCACTGCTGCCACTTGGGTGGCACAGATAATTCAAATATCGGTCTTTGGGGGCGAATAATAGTGCGTTCACCGTCGGGCGTCATCACGAGCAGCATTTCACAGGTATTACCGGGACGGCGCTGCACCAAACGACAATCCAGCCCTTGAGTACTCGCCTCTGCGATGACCCAATCACCCACTTTATCCCGACCTACCTGACTGACAAGTGCAACCCTATGACCCGCCCACACTAGGCCGAGCCCGGTATTCGCCCCACCTCCCCCCAACCTTTGTCCACCGTCTTGATAATGAAAACGACCACCTGTTTTTAATGGTTTATCAAGCAATAAAATCCGATCACAGTTGAGGTTAGCAACCAGCAAAATATTCGCCATTACACGGCTCCAGAGGGCAGAAAAAAAGCGCCAGTTAAGAAACAAGAAATGCCCCAATCTAGACCAAAATCTCCTTAGGGACAATCCAATACTCTGGTATTGGGTTCTAGCGGGATATGCAGCCAAAATATTTTGCCTGTGTAAGCCTTTTCCCATTGTTCTATTGAGCAAATCGGTACTCAGATCATGTAAAAACTGCAAGAACTTATTTAACAATATGTTTATAAAGGCTAAATATTAAATTTAGCCACCAGATATATCCATGTCATTAGACTGTCATCAAGGACGTTCAATAACACCTAATGGAAAAACGTTAAAATGCGCACTCAAGGATGAAATACAGAATGGAGTCAATCCAAGGCTAATGGAAATGCCATATAACGATGAGGATAGAGAGGAGCAATTGCGGCGTTATCGACTCTGCCTAGAAGAATTTAATACATTGGAGTTTCACGACACCTACGTTGCTCAAATAAAGCAGGAATATCTGTTATTGAAAGAGCTGATGGAGGAGCAGCAGGCCACAGTGGCGGAACCTAACTACCCCTTAAAATGACACCCCTGTTAACCCATCGGTGTCAATGGTGACAAAGAGGCCAATTTCACTTCTAACTGCCAATCGAGGACCACCATATCAGAGGGTTGCCAGCTCTCATCAACCCACTCGTAAATTTGCCCAGGATCTTCCTCTGCATTTACTAACAGACGGCGTCCATCCTTTAAAACTAAAGTATAATCAAGCCCCTGAGCATCAACACTCTCTATATCCCCCAAGACGTTATGATGTATGGCCGAAATTGTTCCAGTCGCCTTTACGGCTGGGTTACCCTTGGCTCCGCTGTAAAATCTTAATGCCTCGTTAGTCGCGGGTTTATGAAATATAAACTCCTCAGTCACGCCCACTACGAGTGACGGATCAAGTTCATACCAGGCGGGTATCCATAATGCGTTCATTGTCATCCCGTTATATCCTGCATAATAATGTTACGGACGGGATCATTCTGCCTTAACCTAGGGAGAGAAAATACTGTTCAAGGATAAAATAATTTTTACTGTGCTGAGCCCCGAACTCTCCCCTTTGACATTGCAATAAAAGACTAAACAACAAGGTCATATCATCTGATATGCAACCTAGGATACTGGCATTGGACTCTCTTGACCTTTCTGTTAGTTTGGGAAAACGAAGAGATAAAATGACATCTGCTGTCGGCACTATGATCCTAGATCTCGCTTGAGCGTATACAGTCGTAATACCGATAAGCCATTACCACGCTTGCATTGCAGGCCTACAAATATGGAGTTTGCTTGCCCTATGGAAAAGCCGAACATGCAAAACCCTCAATCCCTCAAACTCACGGGTGATAATGAGGTGCAAAAACGTCAAACACTAAAGCAATATTTTAACCAGACCTGGGCACTGTACGAATCACTGTTTGATCTTATCCAGCAGGATTGTGCCTACTTTCTGAAAGCCGAACCGCTACGCCATCCACTGATTTTTTATTTTGGGCATACGGCCACTTTCTATATCAACAAACTCAAACTCGGCAAATTTCTCGACGAAAGGGTAAATGACAACTTCGAATCCATGTTTGCCATAGGTGTCGATGAGATGTCCTGGGATGATTTAGATGACACCCATTACCAATGGCCCAGCGTGTCGGATGTTCGCCAATATCGTCAACAGGTGGAAGAAGTGGTTAACAGGGTCATAGACACTATGCCACTATCATTGCCAATCACTCAGGAGAGCCCAGCCTGGATCATTCTGATGGGGATTGAGCATGAACGTATCCATTTAGAAACCTCATCCGTCATCATCCGCCAACTGCCAATCGAACATGTCGCACCCAACCCACATTGGCCCGAATGCCATGACTCAGACATAGCCGAACCAAATCAACTCATTGCCGTGGCAGGACAAAAAATAACCCTAGGGAAAAAGGAAACGGATCAAACCTATGGTTGGGATAACGAATACGGTAATAAAACCTTTAAGGTCGCTGATTTTAAGGCATCAAAGTATTTAGTCACCAATCAAGAATATCTCGCCTTCGTTACGGCGGGTGGATATCAAACGGCGCATTTTTGGAATGAAGAAGGCCAAGCCTGGCTCTCCTATACACAGGCGAAAATGCCACGTTTTTGGTGCCAGCGGGAGGGAAAATGGTGGCAACGCAATTTGACGACAGAAATTCCCCTCCCCTTGAATTGGCCTGTGGAGGTGAATCAGCTCGAAGCTAAGGCTTTCTGTAATTGGAAATCCCAGCAGAACCAAAGCAGCATCCGTTTACTCACCGAGGCAGAATGGTACATTCTTCGGCAAAATATTCCCGTCGATGCGCCAGACTGGCATGAAGTGCCGGGTAATATCGCACTAGCCTATTACGCCTCTTCCTGCCCAACCAATCGATTCGAACATAATGGTTTTTTCGACATTATTGGCAACGTCTGGCAATGGACAGAAACGGCTATCGATGGCTTTAACGGTTTTGCAGTGCACCCTCTGTACGACGATTTCTCGACCCCGACATTCGACGGTAAACATAACCTCATCAAAGGCGGCTCTTGGATTTCCACAGGGAATGAAGCCATTGCCTCCTCACGCTACGCATTCCGGCGTCACTTCTATCAACATGCGGGGTTTCGCTATGTGGAGTCCCTACAAAATCCAGCCCAAATAGCCGAGGTCAACGTGTACGAAACCGATGAACTGATTTCCCAATACCTTGAGTTTCACTATGGTGCCGAATATTTTGGTGTCGCTAACTTCTGCGTGAATGGCGTGCAGCAAGCGCTGAGTGAAATTCAACTCACCCATACAGCCAAAGCACTCGATATCGGCTGCTCCGTTGGACGCGCCAGTTTTGAGCTGGCAAAAGTGTTTGATCATGTTGATGGTATCGACTTTTCGGCACGCTTTATTCAACAGGCCTATGCGCTGACCGAACAAGGTGAGAAACGCTACACCATACGTACCGAAGGTGACTTACAGGAGTTTAAGAGCGCGAGTATCGCGAAACTGGGATATGAGCGAGAGGCGAAAAAGGTCAACTTTATGCAGGGAGACGCCTGTAACTTGAAGCCCATCTACACTGGTTACGATTTAGTTTATGCCTCGAACCTCATCGACAGACTGAACGATCCTAAGCACTTTTTAACCAGTATTGGCCAGCGGATAAATCAAGGAGGTTATCTTGTCATTGCATCGCCATACACTTGGCTTGAGGATTATACGCCGAAGGATAAATGGTTAGGTGGTGTTAAAGTCAAAGGAGAGAACTTCACCACCTTAGATGGCCTGACCGAAACCTTGATCGGCCAATTTGAGCTAGTCGCAGTGAAGGAGATCCCCTTCGTCATCCGCGAGACTAAACGTAAATTCCAACATTCCATCTCGGAAATGACAATTTGGCGTAAACGTTAATTGTCACTCATGGGATAACCAACTGAAGTCCCGATAAAAATATCCGCCAGAAATCCATTTCTGGCGGATGTGTAACATCCAGCTCAGTCATATTCGCAGCACCAACTAAGGTTGAACACGGCAAATACAGCGCAAATACCTACACCTTAAACTGTGCCGTCATCCCGAATGATAAACAGATCGTAGAAACCTAAAGACTTATTTAATGACCTTAAGGTCTCATCTATGTCGGAGAGAGTATCGAGGCTTTTTTGGCTGGCGATGACGGCACTCACTGCCTGCAAGTTATCTGAAAAATCCTGAAACATACCGACAATCTGTCGCTGTTTGATCTCGCGCACCGCCACTAAACGAGACTGAGCCTCGGCAAATAACTCATCCCGAGCAATGTAAGTCACTATCGCGGTAGCAAATATGAGGGGTAATAGGACAATCAATAAACTGATCAGCTGAATTTTACGAGTAAAACCCATGGGGAGACTCCTTGTCGCGCTTCGAATTCCATTCCTTCACTCTTTGCAGCATTACATCTGCCCTAAAACTATAGGAGAAGAATCTCTGCTAAACAAAGCGGCGCAGATTATTTTCATCAAAAGGTCAAAAAATACTGCTATCTAATTCTTTTTAAATAAAAAAATGATTAATAACTTTAAATAACAGCTAGGCCATACCGACCATTCCAAACAAAATGATATAGTGAAAAACACTTATAAACAGAATGTTAGCATCACTTTATATTCAGCACGCAGAACCACACAGCAAATGATGCATTGAAATTTATTAAATATGCATATAAATTCATCTCAAGCCAATTTATAGAGGATTAATAATGAGTTTAATTGAACAAGTATCAGTCGCTAAAAAAGCCAACATCTACTTTGAGGGTAAAGTGGCCAGTCGTAGCGTATTTTTTGCCGATGGCAGTAAGCAAACCTTAGGCGTAGTGCTGCCTGGAGAATATGAATTCTCGACTTCTCAAGGCGAAATTATGGAAGTCACCAGCGGTACATTTGAAGTCCTGCTCCCTGGAGCTTCGACCTGGGAAGCCTTCGAAGCAGGTACTCAGTTTGAGCTTGCTGCAAATGTCAGCTTTAAAATTCGTAACACAGCCATTGCAGAGTACTGTTGCAGTTATCTCTGATCCTCTCGATTGATTTCAATACCAATGGTTAATCGAATGCTCACAGTGACGATTTATCTCAGCACTGTGGGTATTTTGTCCCGCCCGACTATTTCTCCTTGCCACAATATCAGAATACTTTATCCGTTTGACTTTCTATCAATCCGGCCGTTTTGTTAAGCTGACTAGGGCCGCTTAAAGCTCGCGACATAATGAAGACTAAAGCGAGCGTGCTGATATTGCCGATAAAAACAACACTAGACGACCGGTCTAATTTAATTTATCCTAAGCCACATGAAAATTGAAACCCAATCCACTCGCCAGCATATTCTCGACATCGGCTATACGCTGATCGTCCGCAGAGGCTTCTCCAGCGTCGGCTTATCGCTACTGCTGCAGGCGGCCGAAGTGCCTAAAGGCTCGTTTTATCATTACTTCAAATCCAAAGAACAGTTTGGCGAAGCGCTCATAACTGATTATTTCGAGAAATATCAGTTAGATTTAGACACATTATTCAATGACTCAACACTGACGGGCTATCAACGCTTGATGCAGTACTGGCAACAATGGTTGCACGTACAAGCCGATGGCTGCGTAGATCAAAAATGCCTCGTCGTGAAACTCAGTGCCGAAGTGGCCGATTTATCCGAAGCCATGCGCGTTGCCTTGCTTAAAGGTTCCGCCGGCATCATCGACAGGTTAACCACTTGTGTTCAAGTTGGCATAAACGACAGTTCAATCGCCGAGCAAAATCCGCAATCGACCGCTGAAATGTTGTATCACATGTGGTTAGGTGCCAGCTTAATGAACAAGTTAGGCCATAGCCCCGCGGCACTCGAACGTGCGCTAGTGACGACTAAAGCCATTTTAACGCCTAAAACGGCCCTTTAACTTAATACCGATTCAAAACCAATATTTGCTGATATCAGTCAGCCCAGATTTTTAAAAATACATTTTCACGCCCTCAAATTAGACGACTGGTCTACTAATTTGATGGGCGATTAATTAACGCAGCGCATTTAACACTGCTAATTTAAAGTAGCTCACTTAAAGTGATAAGGGATAAATCATCCATGCTAAATTTTAACTATTACAACCCAACCCGTATCCGCTTTGGTAAAGACACTATCGCCGAAATTGATGCTTTAGTACCGAGCGATGCCAAAGTTATGATCCTATTTGGCGGCAGCAGCGCCAGAAAGACAGGCACGCTAGATGAAGTAAAACAATCACTTGGCAATCGTTTCATCGTCGAGTTCGATGGCATTGAGCCAAACCCAACCTATGAAACCTTAATGAAAGCCGTTGCCCAAGTGCGCGAACAGAAGATCGACTTCCTCCTCGCAGTAGGTGGTGGCTCTGTTATCGATGGCACTAAATTTGTTGCCGCAGCTGCGGTATTCGAAGGCGAACCTTGGGACATACTCACTAGCTGGGGTGCAAAAGTGACTCAAGCTATGCCTTTTGGCTCAGTATTAACCTTGCCTGCGACGGGTTCAGAGATGAACAACGCCAGCGTAGTGACCCGCAAATCACTGCAAGCTAAGCTGCCATTCCGTAATGACTTGGTTTATCCACAATTCTCAATACTCGATCCGACGAAAACCTTCACCCTGCCAGAGCGCCAAGTGGCCAACGGTGTAGTAGATGCTTTTGTACATATCACAGAGCAATACCTCACCTACCCAGTCAACGCCGCCGTACAGGACAGATTTGCCGAAGGTCTGTTACAAACCTTGATTGAGCTTGGTCCACAGGTGCTAGTTCAACCGGAAGACTACGACATTCGCGCTAACTTAATGTGGGTCGCCACTATGGCACTCAACGGCACGATTGGCGTCGGCGTGCCCCATGACTGGGCAACCCACATGATAGGTCATGAACTGACCGCGCTGTACGATATCGACCATGCGCGCACATTGGCAATCGTATTGCCTGCCCTGCTGCAATGTACAAAAGAGGCTAAACGCGAAAAGTTACTTCAATACGCAGACCGAGTGTGGCACATCAACACAGGTTCCGATGACGAGCGCATCGATGCCGCTATTGCAAAAACCAAGGCTTTCTTCGAAGCCATGGGCATACCGACACATTTATCTGCCTATGATCTCGATGCCAGCCACGTTGATACCCTAGTGAAACAGCTTGAACTGCACGGCATGGTGGCACTCGGCGAACATGGCAACATTGACCCAGCAATGAGCCGTGACATTTTGACCTTAGCCCTATAACGTCAAATGAACTAAACCCAAAGCTCACACGTATTGATGTGAGCAACTTAGGTAAAGGTATGAAAATGAATATATTAATGGTGCTTACGTCACACGATAAACTCGGCGACACAGGTTTAAAAACCGGCTTTTGGCTCGAAGAATTCGCCTCACCTTTTTATGAGTTTAAAGATAAAGGTTTTAACATTACCTTAGCCTCGCCACTGGGCGGTCAACCCCCGCTCGACCCTAAAAGTGATGAGCCAGACTTTCAAACCGAAGCCACTGCGCGCTTCAGTAAAGATCCTGAGGCACAAGCACTGCTAGCAAATACCACTCGCTTAAGTGAAATCAACGCAGCAGATTATGATGCGGTTTTCTACCCAGGCGGCCACGGCCCACTGTGGGATCTTGCCGAAGATAAACATTCTATCGCCTTGATTGAACAGTTTTATCAAGCCAATAAACCCTTAGGGCTCGTATGTCATGCGCCTGCGGCACTGCTGCGCCCTAAAGCCAGTGATGGTAAGCCATTGGTCAGCGGCAAGCGCGTTACCAGTTTCAGTAATTCTGAAGAAGAAGCAGTGCAACTTACTCATATCGTGCCATTTTTGGTCGAAGACATGCTGCAGAAAAACGGCGGCACTTATGTCAAAGGGGACGATTGGGCAAGCTTTGTCGTCGCAGATGGCCATTTGATCACAGGTCAAAACCCAGGATCATCCGAAGCCGTGGCGCAGGCCATCATCGCGCAACTGAACGCGAGGGGCTAAGCGATAAATACACGACACACTCAGCTTGAAATGAACAAAGACAGGCGTACAAGTATCCTAAATGCGTTAAAAAAGTACTATCGCACCATAATGGTGCGATAGCTAAAATCGACTCTCACCGTCAAAAGGCAAGCCAATGATCACTTTGCACCATCTCAATAAGTCACGCTCTAAACGTATCATCTGGTTGCTAGAAGAACTCGGTCAACCGTATCAAATTAAGAGTTATCAGCGTGATAGCCAGACTTTTCTCGCACCACCCGAACTCAAGCAGATTCATCCGTTAGGCAAATCACCCGTTATTGAAATGGACGGTCAAGTGATAGCCGAGTCGGGCGCGATCACTGAGTATCTGATTGAAAAATATGCTGCAGATACCTTAGCACCAGCAAGAGACAGTGCAGATTATGTCAGTTATTTGCAATGGCTACACTTTGCTGAAAGCTCGGCCATGTTGCCCTTATTGCTGCGTATGTTTGTGCAAAAGGATGGCTGTAAAACTAACTTCCTTGAAGGTTATGCGGCGACAGAGGTCAGTAAGATAAGCCACTACTTCAATGATATGTTGGCCGGTAAAACCTATCTGGTTGCAGACAAGCTCACAGGTGCGGATATCATGATGTCCTTCGTGGTGGAGCTACTGGCTAACAGTGGCGACCTCATAAAATTTGAACATATTCAACGCTATGCCACTCAATTATCCCAACATGCCGCTTGGGTTAAAGCGAGTGAAATCGAGAAACAACTCGATGCAAGCGTATAATTGATGACTCGAGTTCGGGTACATGATTGTGCCCGAGCTTCATCGAATTCAACCCAGTTCAGTTTCAATCCCCCCTTTCCGCTCCCACTTTACGCCTTCCATGTAACGACGCCGCATCATAAACACCATGATTTTTGATGGCAAACAGACTAATCTTGATTAACTTCCCCTCTACGATAAAAGGGCTTTTGCATGCGCACATTCACACTCATAGGCTTATTGCTATTTAGTATGCTCGCACAGGCAACTGTGTATAGATGGGTCGATAAGGACGGGAAAGTCCACTACTCAGATGAGCCACACCCTAATGCAGAAGTGGTTGAGTTGAAAGAAAAAACATTGAATCAAATCGCCTTACCTCCTCCCCAACTCGATGCAAGCGCTAACAATCAAGTGATTGAAAAAATGGCTTATCAAGTCAATATCACTTCACCTGAAGAAGAAGCGACAGTCAGGGATAATAATGGCGACTTTGAAGTTACAGCCATTGTGACTCCCGAGATTAAGAGCCGATATCTGATGGTGTTAAAGCTCGATGGACAGGTGGTTGGCCAACCCCAAGTGAGCGGCATATTTAAACTCACCAACATAGATAGAGGTGAACATACCATTGTTGTTGACGCTATGACTCAAAACGGCAAAGTCTTTGCATCTAGTTCACCAAGAAAGATATTTCTTCATCAAGCGGGGATGAGTCAATCCCCAAAGAAACAACCAAAATCAAATTAAAACATTTAATAACAATAGATTAGGTTGTTCAGGATAAATTAAACCGTTTGATGAAGTCGAGTTGCAGCTTGCACCAAATTGGTGCACCATAGTGGTGCAACTTTATTTTCAGGAATGGTCGATGGACAAAGAGACTCTGCTTAATCATTTAGTAACCGCGGTACTTGTCATAGATAAGGATCTCAAGCCTTGCTATGCCAACGCAGCAGCAGAGCAACTGTTAGGTGTTGGCAGCCATAGACTCGTAGAACAAGCTTTGCCTGAGCATTATCAAATTCTCGGCGTCGAAGCGCAGTTGCTGAGTGATGCCGTACAGGCCAGCCAAGGATTAACGGTAAATACGGCCCCACTCGTCACCCTTGATGGCCAGCATCACACTGTGGATCTTACCCTGATCCCCCTCGAAGATGAGACACAACTGAGTCTGCTCGAGCTGCGCCAAGTCGACCAACAGAGACGTATCCACCAGCAACTGAGTCAAGATGCACAACAACAGGCTGCGCAGTTTTTAGTGCGTAATTTGGCCCACGAGATAAAAAACCCCCTAGGAGGTCTGCGCGGAGCGGCGCAGCTATTATCCAGGGAACTCGATGACCCAGCACAAAAGGAATTTACCACGCTCATCATAGAACAAGCCGATCGTCTGCGTAGTTTAGTCGACCGCCTATTAGGCCCACAGCGACCAACCCAACATAGCCTGCATAACATTCATCAAGTCGTGCAGAAGGTTTACAAACTGGTTGAAATGACGCTGCCCGCCAATATCCAGCTTAAGCGAGACTATGATCCGTCCATTCCCGATATCGAGATGGATCCAGATCAAATGCAGCAGGCTGTGCTCAACATTTTGCAAAACGCAGTCCAAGCACTTGAACACTCTGGCGGTGAAATATTGATCCGCACTCGCACCCAACATCAAGTGACAATAGGCTCACAGCGACACAAGTTGGTACTGACATTATCGATTATCGACAATGGCCCGGGCATACCGACCGAGTTAATGGATACGCTGTTTTACCCTATGGTTACAGGTCGTGAACAAGGTTCTGGGTTAGGTCTATCCATTGCCCATAATATTGCCCGATTACATTCGGGCAGAATCGATTGTCTCTCCAGCGCAGGGCATACCGAATTTATTATTTCTTTACCGATTTTAAGCGCCAAATAATTGCAACAGCACCAACCCATACCGTATGAGGAAGCAAGATGCGAATGAGTGAACAAGTGTGGATCCTCGACGATGACAGTTCAATACGTTGGGTGCTCGAAAAAGCGCTCCAAGGCGCCAAACTCAGTACCGCCAGTTTTGCCGCGGCGGAGTCCCTATGGCAGGCATTAGAGATCTCCCAGCCTAGGGTAATAGTGTCTGATATCCGTATGCCGGGGACAGATGGGCTCAGCCTACTCGAAAGGCTGCAAATCCATTACCCACATATTCCCGTGATCATTATGACGGCGCACTCGGACTTAGACAGTGCCGTCAGTGCCTATCAAGCGGGTGCATTTGAGTATCTACCCAAACCCTTCGATATCGATGAGGCTATATCCCTCGTCGAGCGAGCGCTCACCCATGCCACCGAGCAGAGCCCCGCACCCGCACAGGAAGCCCAAGTCAAGACCCCCGAAATCATAGGTGAAGCGCCTGCGATGCAGGAGGTATTTCGCGCCATAGGCAGGCTGTCACGCTCATCCATCAGCGTGCTCATTAATGGCCAGTCGGGAACGGGTAAAGAACTGGTTGCGGGGGCATTACATAAACACAGCCCCCGCAAAGATAAACCCTTTATCGCCTTAAATATGGCGGCAATTCCAAAGGATTTAATCGAGTCTGAGCTCTTCGGCCATGAAAAAGGCGCCTTCACAGGTGCCGCCAATGTGCGCCAAGGACGCTTCGAGCAAGCTAACGGTGGCACGCTCTTTTTAGATGAAATCGGCGACATGCCGCTGGATGTGCAAACACGACTGCTACGGGTTCTCGCCGATGGCCAATTCTACCGTGTCGGTGGCCACAGCGCGGTACAAGTTGATGTGCGCATTATCGCGGCAACACACCAAGATCTTGAATTATTAGTGCAAAAAGGTGGCTTTAGGGAAGATTTATTCCATCGCCTCAACGTTATCCGCGTGCACTTGCCGCCACTCTCACAAAGACGGGAGGACATACCCCAGCTCGCCACCCATTTTCTGGCCTCGGCGGCAAAGGAAATCGGCGTTGAAACTAAGATCATGACCAAAGAAACTGCGGCTAAGCTCTCGCAGCTCCCCTGGCCGGGTAACGTAAGGCAACTCGAAAACACTTGCCGCTGGCTCACAGTAATGGCTTCTGGACAGGAAATTTTACCCCAGGATTTACCGCCAGAACTGCTCAAAGAGCCTGTGAGTGTGACCCACGCGGCGAAGGGCAGCCAAGATTGGCAATCAGCACTGACTGAGTGGATAGATCAAAAACTCTCGGAGGGAAATAGCGATCTATTGACCGAGGTGCAACCCGCTTTCGAGCGAATTCTGCTGGAAACTGCGCTGCGCCATACCCAAGGGCATAAACAAGAAGCCGCGAAACGTTTAGGTTGGGGACGAAATACGCTAACGCGAAAATTAAAAGAGCTGTCGATGGATTAAGCGCTTCACGTCAATGATAGCGGCACCAACTTAATCATAGATAATAAAAAGGGATATGTTCATATCCCTTTTTTACAAATTTATTCTATGGCGACTAGCGACAATTCCATGCGCTAAACACCAACGAATTAGAATTGATAATGTACACCGACAGCGAATTGCTTAATATCTGTGTCAATATCATTTAATCCTAGATAGTTATTATCAGCATCCAGTTCACCCGTGGTGACATCATAACTGACACGAATATTGAGGTGCTCGGTCACGGCAGCATTAACGCCTACACCGTAGGTCCACCCAAAACCAGTCAAATCTTCATCAAAACCATTGCCATCAAGCACTATCGCCATAGAAGCGATACCCACTTTGCCGTAAACAGAGAAAATATCATTGATTTGTGCGGTAAATTTAGGCGTAAAGCTTAGTGCACCAGCGCTAACATCGACATCCTTATCACCTAGATCGCCAGTAGCAAACAGGTTAGCTTCTAAACCAAACCAGTCGTTGAAGTTATAACCACCATAAACACCAAAACCAGTACCTGACTGAGAGTCAGTAAAATCATCACCATCAACTGTTACTCTATTCAATGCGCCACCCACATAAAATCCTGTCGTGTCGGTTGCAGCAGAAACTTGGGTTGTCGCTAATATTGATAATAAAGAGATGGTAACTAAAGATAATTTTTTCATCATACTTCCCTAATGATTTAAGCCAATAACTAAACGCTGCGGATATTACAACAAACACATAGTGAGGGTTACAGTTTGTAAGGACTAAATGCACTCTATACAGGAACGATTCAGCTTCGAATTAAGCCATAACAAACAGGCGGTAATTTTGCTGGGCAATATTGAAATAAATCGTTCTCGGCCAAAAATACAGGGGTTGGCGCAGGATAAGCTCGCTTCATACGCCAACGGGGGCGCTGGCCAACCCACAGTCAGCCATATGTGAGACACATTCCCCGCTCGATTCGCTAGCGGCGGGGGCATGTTCGGCGATCAGTTCAAAGCGGGTCGACAATCGATGATAACGACAGATTAGCCGCATATTTGCGGCTAAGGGGTGAGCCTGTTGCTGTGTCCATGGCATAACCACTCCTTTGGTGCTTTAAATAAAGAGTGCGCTCGCAGTTATGAACTCGTTGGACTTGGATCCACCTGTACTGGATCTTGGTGAATAATCACCTCAGCATCTTCAAACGCAGCCTTGACTCGCAAACCCGTGGTATCGGCGATGCTGTGGGCTTCGTTTAAACTTAAATTGCCATCGAGTTCTAAATGAAATTGAATAAAAACAGTTTTACCCGCCTGCCGAGTTCGTAAATCATGCAGCCCTTGCACCCGTGAATCTTCCTTCGCAATTTGCTTGATCTGCTGACGGGTTTCTTCATCTAACTCTCGGTCTAACAGCGCTTGAATTGAACGATAACCCAGATCAAAGGCTTGCTGCCCAATATATAAAGCTATTAATACCGCAAATAGACCATCTGCCCACCACCAGCCATATTGGGATAAGACTAATGCCAATAGCACCGCTGCATTGAGGAATAAGTCAGATCTATAGTGTAATGAATCGGCTTCCACCACTGAGCTATTGGTTGCGGCGAGTGCTCGTTTTTGCAACATCACCAGCGCCAGTGTTAACACTATAGCAACCACAGAAACCACTACACCTAAGGTGGCATGCTCCACAGGCGCAGGAGTAATCAGACGTTCTCCCCCGTAAAACAGCAGCAAAAAGCGGAGCCCATAATAAAGGCAGACTGGGCAAGGGACGCTAAGGGTTCTGCTTTGCCATGGCCATACCTATGGTCGTGATCGGCGGGGACAATGGCATAACGAATGGCGATAAAATTGATGATCGAGGCAAGCGCGTCAGCGAAGGAATCCGTTAAGGATGCCAACATACTGGCCGAACCTGAATACAACCAAGCTAACAGCTTGATAGTAATAAGGGTCAAAGCGGTAGCCACGGAGGCGCGGCTAGCCAATTTGACCCAAAAATCGTATTGGGAAGTTTGAGTCATAGGGGTCTATATCGGGAAGCTATGACTCTATTGTATATCAGCTTAGCCGCTTAACCGCGAGGTTCTTTACCAGCTTGTGCTTCAAATCTCGCTTTAAACTTAGCTTGCTGTTCGGGCGTCAGTAGATTGTAGATTTGATTCTGCATCTTCATCCGCTCAATGGCCTGTGCTTGACGTTTTTCCTGCTGAGCACTCATTAGGACCTTAGCTTGTGCCTCATCGAAGGCCGCAGAGGTGACCAGCGCCTGCATTTCAGCGCGGTGCGCTAAACGCTCTTCTTTAGTCAGTCTGTCTTCGCTATTCGCGGCGCGCTGCTCGGCAAACAATTTTTTAATGTCAGCCTTCTGTGTATCGGTCAGATCCAAACCTTCAAACATTCTGTGCATGCCGTCCTGAACCATACGCTCGCCATGTTTATGGAATTCACCCCGAGGATAGTCACAGCCTTGGCCTGGTTCGGCATTAACTGTAGTCGCGAATACCGCGGAGCTTGCTAAGATGGCAAACAGGCCAGCTTTTAAAGGAGATAATGTTTTCATCATGTTAACCTCAATAGTTCAACTTTATGTTGCAAAGTAAGACACAGTGACGACCCTTTTAAAAGCCGAATCACTTTCGACAATTACAGTCTAAAGCACCATATGTAAGTGAGAGCGTTGCCTGAGTAAATCACTGTAAAGTTGCCCTCAAGATGCAGGAAACTCGTATCTTGAGGTGGCTTAGGTATAACAGATTCCCTATTCTTTACTTTGGCTTACATTGCTACACAGCAATTGACATCAAAACGGGTATACTCAGCCAAAGCACTGAAAGTGCCCGTGATAAACGGGTACGCAAGGCCATATTAGAGAGATTAAGGAACACTATGAGTCGGATATTATTAATCGATGACGATCTTGGTCTATCAGAACTCCTCGGACAATTACTCGAGCTAGAAGGGTTTAAGTTAACACTGGCCTACGATGGTAAACCAGGGTCCCTGGAATTGGCCTTGGCGACCGATTACGATTTGATCTTGCTCGATGTAATGTTACCCAAGTTAAACGGCTTCGAAGTGCTGCGCGCCCTACGTCAACATAAACAAACCCCAGTGTTAATGCTGACCGCCCGCGGTGATGAAATCGACCGCGTGGTTGGCCTTGAAATCGGTGCCGATGACTATTTGCCTAAACCCTTTAACGATAGGGAGCTTATCGCCCGTATTCGAGCCATCATCCGCCGTTCCCATTTAACGGCCCAAGAAATTCATGCGACTCCGGCACAGGAATTTGGCGATCTGCGTTTAGATCCCACCCGTCAAGAGGCTTACTGTAACGAGCAGCTGATCATACTCACTGGTACAGAATTTACGCTGCTGCATACCCTCGCACTCCACGCCGGTGAGTTAATGAATAAGGAAGAATTAAACGAAATTGTGCTCGGTAAAAAACTCATGCCCTTCGATCGCAGTTTAGATATGCATCTTTCAAATTTACGGAAAAAACTCCCCGAGCGTAGCGATGGCAGGCCGAGGGTGAAGACTATTCGTGGCAAAGGCTATATTTGGTTACCCTAACGACGGAGTTGACTGTGCCTAATCGCTTATTTATCAAATTATTACTAGGATTTTGGCTCTGCAGCTCGCTGATCATTGCTTTGGTTGGCCTATTACCATTGCTACAACAAAATCACGATAGGGCCCCCATTCCACCGCACCTCGAAAAACTGCTCGCCACGGTCGCATTACGCATCCAAGAAAACCCAGCCCTGCTCAAATCAGATTTTCTGCGCCGCGGGGAAAGGCATAGGGATATGGAGGGAAAACCATTACGGCTTTATTTAGTGAACAGCCAAGGACAAGTGCTCAACACCAATAGAGTGAGCCGTGGTGTTCGCAGCTTTATGCTAATGGCCGATGAAGAAAAACAACCTATTAGCCATCAATTTAAAGACGAATTGGTTTTCGGCCCCCATCAATTCAGCCTCGAAGGTGAAACCTATTTTATCTATGGCCGCCTACCGGATATCCATCCGCGCCCCTGGTTCTTCTTCTTTATTGAAAACAAACTGCTCACCCTGAGCTTAGCCATTGTACTTTCGGGGTTGCTCTGCGCCATACTCGCTTGGCATTTAGGTAAACCATTAAACTCTCTCAAGAAAAGTGCTGATGCCCTTGCCGAGGGAGATCTAAGTAACCGTGTCGATAGGGCAACAACCCAGCGTAATGATGAAATTGGTCAACTCGCCAGCGCCTTTAATAGCATGGCGGATTCCATTGAAGCCATGGTGAACAACCAACAGAGGTTGATGGGGGATATTTCCCACGAACTGCGCACGCCACTGACTCGTCTGCAACTGTCACTGGCACTCGCCCGAAAGAAAGGTCAACAAACCACGGAAACCGACCGCATCGCCTACGAGGCCGAACAGTTAGAAAAACTGATCGCAGAGCTGTTGGAGTTATCGCGGGTAAAACTCAGCACTAATGAAACTAAGGTCCGCCTTGGGTTAGCCGAATCACTCAGCCAAGTACTGGACGATGTGGAATTTGAGGCCGAACAACAAGGTAAAAGCATTACTATCGATATCGATGAAGAAATTGAGTTAGCACATTTTCCTAAATCCCTTTCCCGTGCCATCGAAAACCTGCTGCGTAATGCGATTCGCTATGCCCAGAGTGATATTCATATCCATGCGACTCAAACGGAAAATCAAGTGCACATTACCATTGAGGATGATGGTCCGGGGATAGATCCCGCCGAACTCGATGCGATTTTTAAACCTTTCTACCGCCCCGACTCGGCAAGACAAAGAGAGAGCGGCGGCTGGGGACTGGGTCTTGCGATTACTGAAGCGGCGATTACCGCCCATAAGGGTAAAATTAAAGCCGAAAATCGCGTTCCCCATGGCCTAAAGGTATACATTAGTCTGCCCACATAAATCCTGCTGTTAAGGCCTTTAGTCAGTATGGAAGGGTTAATATGGGTATTTTCCCATCGTTCTAAAATTAACCCTTAATACCAAACAGTTTCAGCTTACGATACAAAGCATTACGGCTGATCCCTAAACGCTTCGCACATTGGCTCACATTGCCATCACAGGCTTGGTATGCCTGCAGTACATTGCTATAAATCGCCCCATGGAGGGAATTGATGGCTGCAGTCTCCGCCGTTGAACACATAGAATTTGGCTGCACCGCGATATTGCCACCCTGCGGATGGGATGCAGAGCTTTGACTAGTCTTAACCTCGTCACTAAGCAACTTGGCTTTTAACGGCTCTGCGTTTAACAGGTCTACTTTTAACGGCTCGCCCGCTAATTTTTGTGCAATATAATCGGGTAAATGCTGCCAAGTTAAGGTGTCATCACCCTCTGCCATCAAGCAAGCCACTTGCATAAGGTTATCGAGCTCACGCAAATTGCCCGGCCAGTCGTGCTGCATCAACTGCCCTAACAGCTCTGGGGAAATAGCCTGCGCCGCAATGCGATGTTTACGATGCAATTTATGGATAATACGCTCGATATCCTGCCGTTCACGTAGCGCAGGTAACCGCACTTGTAGACCGTTTAATCGATAGAATAAATCCTGCCGAAACAGCCCCTGCACCACTTGTTGTTCCAAATCCATATGGGTTGCGGCAATGATTTGGATGTCGACTTTAAAACTTTGATTACTGCCAACGGGCACCACTTCGCGCTCCTGCAACACCCGGAGTAAACGACTCTGGGCCGCCAGCGGCATTTCGCCGATTTCATCTAAAAACAAAAAACCGCCGTGGGCTTGGCGAATTTTGCCGATAAATCCCGTGCGGTTCGCCCCAGTAAAAGCACCTGCCTGATAACCAAAGAGTTCGGATTCGACTAACTCGGCGGGCAAAGCCGCACAGTTCACCGCGACTAAGGGCTCGGTGCGACGCGCACTCTGGGCATGGAGCTTTTTAACAAACTGCTCTTTACCGACACCGGTTTCGCCGAGCACTAATAGTGGAATTTGCTTAGTGATCACCTTATTGGCATGTTGCCATGCGCGCTCAAGTTGAGGATCGCGAAACCGCACGCCCAATTGCGTGAGCGATTTATTGCTCATCGCCACCCGACTCTTGACGCTGGGAATGTTTAAGGGCTGAGTCTGTAGATGCAAGTCTAAATGCTGATTAAAACCACCCGCACGGCTCCAATTATCGCCTAAGTACTGCTCGACGGCATCGCCGATCTTGGCATGATTAAGCAATTGTTTCGCCATGGGATTACAACCCACAATGCGACCATCACTGTCGGCAATCACTATGCCCTGCCAACCCGAATTTAGCAGATTTGGCTGCGCCGCTAAATCGATTCGATAATGGCTATCGGGCAGATGACACAAGAGTGCGGTCTCGACCTGCTGCGCCAAACTCGACACTAACATCAGCGTCTGCTGGGTGTGTCTTTGCTGCTCGCTGGTGATATCTATCACCCCGAGCATCTCACCTTGGGGGGAAAATATCGGACAAGCGGTGCAACTCATAAAACGATTCTGGCGAATAAAATGCTGCTCACCCACCACTGATACCGCTTGTTTGGCGGTAAGTGCAGTCCCTATCGCATTGGTGCCTTTGTGCTGCTCGAGCCAATTCACCCCAATATCCAGAGCTACATCCGCCAGTTTTGTGGAGTAACGGCTCACGCCCCAGTGCCTAAGCACATAACCCTCAGCATCACAGAGCAAGAGTCGGCTATTAGAATGCGCCATCAACTGATTGAACAAAGGCAAGGCATGGGATTGCACTAATGCAATGAGCATTTGATATTGCTCATGTTTCTGTTTTAGTTCGCTGGCATCGAGCCTAAGCTCTTGGGGTAACTGAAATTCTGATAAGCCAGCGCCAATGCTGCGCTGCCACGAATCGGCCAACCAAGCCTGTGTCGATGGTAAATGCGGTTTAACTGTCATAGCCGTGCTCCCCCGAGCGGTGTTCCGTTTCGGCACAGTTGCAGTGTGCCGTTCGATGACAAAGTGACCACAGGACACACTTCTCTCCCTGAGTGCCCATACTTATTCAAATCTGCAAAATGAGCTTTTCATCATACTGTTAGCGCAACAAGTGTACAACTCTTGCCAGTTTGGCACTCTCCTTGCGATGCACCATTGGTATGCAAGCCTTAGGTGTTGCATAAGAGAACACTAAGTCAATCAATAGGATCGGCTTAAAGCAAAACAAAAAAATATATAAAAAAGCATCCATCAGATGCATCAACAAGACTCCCTTGCTGAAGCCCAGAGCGTAAAAATCGCCAACGCCCAGCATGCCATCCACAAGAAGGAATGATTCTATGATTTATGCTCAACCCGGAACCGCAGGCGCAATCGTTAACTTCAAAGAAAAATACGCCAACTTCATCGGCGGTAAATGGGTCGCCCCGATCAATGGTAAATACTTCGACAATCGCTCACCCGTGAATGGCCAAAACTTTTGCCAAATCCCGCGATCCGATGCACAAGATATTGAATTAGCGTTAGATGCAGCCCACGCAGCCAAAGAAGCATGGGGCAAAACCTCAGTCACCGAACGCTCAAACCTGTTACTGCGCATTGCCGATCGGGTCGAACAAAACCTCGAATATTTAGCCGTAGCCGAAACCTGGGAAAACGGTAAAGCGGTGCGTGAAACCTTAAACGCCGACTTGCCCTTATTCGTCGATCACTTCCGCTACTTTGCCGGTTGTATCCGCGCACAGGAAGGCAGTGCCGCCGATATCGACGGCAACACAGTCAGTTATCACTTCCCTGAGCCTTTGGGCGTGGTCGGCCAGATCATCCCTTGGAACTTCCCGCTCTTGATGGCGGCATGGAAAATCGCTCCTGCGCTGGCGGCGGGTAACTGTGTGGTACTCAAGCCTGCGGAGCAGACACCGGTATCGATTCTGGTATTGCTCGAGCTGATTGAAGACCTATTACCCGCGGGTATTCTTAACGTAGTCAACGGCTTTGGCGCGGAGGCGGGACAAGCTCTGGCCACCAGCAAACGCATCGCTAAGCTTGCGTTTACGGGCTCCACCGAAATTGGTTACCACATTTTAAAATGCGCCGCCGAATCCTTAATCCCTTCGACCGTTGAGCTTGGCGGTAAGTCGCCTAACGTGTTTTTTGCCGATGTGATGGACCATGAGGACGAGTATTTAAATAAAGCCGTCGAAGGTATGTTGCTGGCCTTCTTTAACCAAGGCGAAGTCTGTACTTGCCCATCACGGGTGTTAGTCCAAGAGTCGATTTTCGATCGCTTTATCGAGAAAGTACTCGCCCGCGCTCAAACCATTAAGCAAGGCGATCCATTAGATACCGACACCCAAGTGGGGGCTCAAGCCTCAAAAGAACAGTTTGATAAGATCTTAAGTTACTTAGCCATAGGTAAGGCTGAAGGCGCAGAAGTGCTACTGGGCGGCACACTTTGCCAACTCGATGGTGGCCAAAGTGAAGGTTATTACATCAGCCCGACGATTATGAAAGGCCACAATAAGATGCGGATCTTCCAAGAGGAGATATTCGGCCCAGTGATTTCGGTCACCACCTTTAAAGATGAAGCCGAAGCCTTAGCGATCGCTAACGATACCGAGTACGGCTTAGGCGCAGGCGTGTGGACGCGAGATATGAACACGGCTCAACGTATGGGACGTGGCATTCAAGCGGGCCGCGTGTGGATTAACTGTTACCACGCCTATCCTGCCCATGCCGCTTTTGGCGGATACAAAAAATCCGGCATCGGCCGCGAAACCCATAAGATGATGCTCAACCATTATCAAAATACTAAGAATCTCTTGGTAAGTTACGATGTGAACCCACTAGGTTTCTTCTAAGGAACTTTGGTGAAGGACTTTAGCTAAGAGGCTTTCTATAAAGGACGTTTCTAACCTGCTACAGCAGTAGTTATTAGCAGTTCTGCTAAACGTGATAACTATGGTGTAATAGCCATCATTGCAGCGCAGAAGTGATAGATAAGAAAGGGCGATTCGCCCTTTCTTTATTTCTGCCTCACATATTAATTAATCACACCATTACAGAAACATACCGCCTGAAGCTTCGATACGCTGGGCATTAATCCAAGCGGCCGCAGGCGATAGCAAGGCACTAATCGCGCCGCCAATATCGTCAGGTAAGCCCACACGTCCTAGCGCAGTCTGCTGTGCTAAAAACTGGTTCATCTGTTCATTATCCCGCACTGCACCACCGCCAAAATCTGTTTCAATCGCCCCAGGGGCAAGCACATTGACCCGAATACCCCGCGAGCCTAACTCCTTCGCCCAATACTTAGTCATAGTTTCAACCGCGCCCTTCATAGTGGCATAGGCGCCAAATCCGGGAATCGCAAAGCGCGTCAAGCCAGTGGAAATATTGATAATACTTCCCCCATCCATCAGCTGCGGCAATAGGGTTTGAGTCAAAAAGAACGGCCCTTTAACGTGAATGTTCATCAAGGTATCGAACTGTTCGATACTGGTTTCCGCCATAGGCACATGAATACCTATGCCGGCATTGTTAATCAAATAGTTAAACGACTCTCGCTGCCAAGTCTGGGCTAATACTGTGCTAACTTGGGTAGCAAACTCGACAAATGAGCCGCTATCGCTCACATCCAGCGGCAGCGCTACAGCCTTGCGTCCAAGCCATTCAATCTCGGCGGCCACTTCAGCCGCCGCTGCGGCATTTGTTTGATAGGTCATAATAATATCTATCCCCTGCGACGCTAATTTCAGGGCAGTGTTTTTACCTAAACCGCGGCTAGCGCCAGTGATAACTGCAATTGGGGTCGTGTTCATGGTCAGTCCTTATAATCGTCGCTGTAAGTGAAACCTAAGCCTTGGGGCCTAATTAACTGCACACAGCTTATTACTTGCAATTAACGAGATAAACACACTATAAATGCTAAGACTGTTAGCTAATAAAGGACAATCCTCGTGCAAGATAGACTGCAAGCCATGCAAATTTTTATGCGAGTCGCTGAATTACAAAGCTTTACCCAAGCGAGCGTCAGCTTAGGCCTATCGAAGACCCATGTGTCGAATGTAGTGGCGCAGTTCGAAACATTTCTAGGCGCGCGCTTGTTGCAACGCACCACGCGGACGGTACGCTTAACCCAAGATGGCCAGAGTTGTTATGAGCGCTGCAAGAGTTTACTGGCGGAGTTTCAAGAATTAGAAAGCCTGTTCCAACTGCAAGCCGAGCAAGTGTCGGGACGGCTCAGAGTCGATATGTCGACAGGCATTGCCCGCAATTTAGTTTTGCCAAAACTAGCTGAATTTATTGAGCAATATCCGCATATCGAGATTGAACTGAGCAGCACAGATCGTAAGGTGGATGTCGTTGCCGAAGGGTTCGACTGCGTCATCCGTGTCGGCAGTGTGCAGCAAGAAGGACTGATAGCGAAAACGCTGGGGCATTTTAAGATGCAGAACTGTGTCAGCCCAGCCTATATTGCCAAATACGGTAGACCCGAAAGCCTTGAGGATCTCACCTTACACAACCACAAACTCGTTCACTACGTCAGTCAATTAGGTGGCACTGACTCAGGCTTTGAATATCAAGATCCCCACACTCATCAAGCGAACCTTACTATCCAACTACCTAAATTGATTACGGTAAATAATGCCGATGCCTATAGCTCAGCCTGCTTGGCGGGGCTGGGGATAATTCAAGTTCCCAGCATAGGGGTGGCTAAGTATTTACACACTGGAGAGTTGGTCGAGATCCTGCCCAATTACCCCGCGCCGCCAATGCCTGTAAGCTTGCTCTATCCCCACAGGCGGCATTTATCTAAACGCCTGCAAGTCTTTATGGCATGGTTAAATCGGCTGATGACGCCGTTTTTAGTCCCACATTAAAGGGATTTTTCGATGGCCGCTAAACGCTGAGCCAATTCTGCCATAGCGGCAGCCGTTTGCGGATCGCTTTGGGGATCAACGACTTCTATCAGCTTAAGTTTCGGCCGGGCCGTTAGCCAAGAGCTGCCAGTTGTGATCACTAAATCCAGCACAAACTGACCGTAATAGTGCAACCGCAGGCGGTTATCGGCTATGGGCCAGTGTGAGTGCAGTAAAAATGAATCATACATTTGCGCCAAAGATGTCGTCGCTATGAGCCTAAACGCTTCATCAAGCAGACTAAACTCGGTCGACTCTTCGAAGGGACAATCAAAAGAAGTGATGACCAGATACCCCGAGGTTTTATTGGGTAAAACGCAGCGGTATTGACCTTCAATCACTAGACCAGCAATAAAGGCATGAGTAAGTTGGCCATTGAAATACAAAGGCATTTTCAGTGGATTAGGCTCAAGTCCATCGGTACGTGCTGTTAGCAGTGAAAACGCCGTTATCTGCTGCATCCCCTAACCCCACTTATCTCGTCTACCTATCTCGCCTACTTATCCGCGAAAACACACGTCACGCGGCTCTTGCGGATTCCAATACTAGGGCTGGCGGCTTGTCCAATAACAGCCCAATAAAATCAAGTAGCCGACAAAATATGCCACGAGATCGAGTGGATCAAAATGGCTACCTATCACTATCCGCGCCAAGTGATTTCCGCCCAAGCCTAGCTTGTCGACTAAACCCCAATACTGGCCAAACTCGATAGCAAAGGCAAACAGCAATACCGCGAGCGCCAGCCAAGGAGTTTGAAATAAGCGCTGAATACTATCGCCTTTATTTTTTGCTGCGGCTTTTTCTACCGAATGGGCGACAGGAACGACAGCACGCACCATGCAAAACAGTAAGATCACCACCAATACATCGCCCACAAACCCACGGATAACGCCCGCAGGCGCATATAAAGCGATTAAGACTTCAATCAAAAATAATAAAACCGCATAAATAAAAAAGGATTTACGACTCGGATTGCGGCTGATGAAAGCGCGAATAACGGCGGTAGACATAGCTAAGTTAGTCCCTTCACTCGGTTGAGGTGGCAGAATCTACCGTAATACCAAGAGGTTAACAAGCGAGCTTTCGTTGACATTTATGGCTCTCCGCCAGAGTAAGCGCACCACTTATCCCTCATCAATGCAATGAATGTTAGCGCCTCAAAATTTAAGCGAGGTTTAAGTTTGGGTTAAGTAGCCTACACCTAAACCCACTTAGGAGCGTCACACCATGTCATCAAACACACTGCAAACCATCAAAGTCTGGGACCTGTTGATCCGCATATTCCATTGGTCACTCGTCGGTTTTTTCACCTTAGCCTACCTCACCGAAGGCGAAGATGAGTGGATGACCATCCACAGTTACGCAGGTTACAGCATCTTAATTTTACTGGTGTTTCGTCTGCTGTGGGGCGTGATTGGTACTCACAATGCGCGCTTCAGTAACTTTGTCACTCGCCCTAAAGAAGTAGTGGTGTACCTCAAAGGACTCGCCGCAGGCAAAGCCAAAGACTACATAGGCCATAACCCCGCCGGGGCAATGATGATAGTAGCCTTAATTGCCAGCATCGCCATCACGGGATTCTCGGGCATGGCACTGTACGCCACCGACGGACACGGCCCATTAGCCACAAGCTTTTTCGCCACTTGGCCTGAGGGCGCCATAAAAGAAGTCCATGAATTCTTTGCCAACTTCACAGTGTTTCTCGTGGTTATCCATGTTGGCGGCGTCATCGTCAGCAGCCTGTTACACAAAGAAAACTTAGTTAGAGCCATGGTCACGGGCAAGAAACAACGCCCTGTGGAACAAGAAGATTAATCCATTAGCCATTTTGCTTAGCAACAAGACATCCAGCCCAAAAGGAATGCCCTATGAACAGATTCACCAGACACACGAATAAGAGCCGCCTTGCTATCGTCGCGATTTCCACCTTGCTGCTGACTAGCCTCAGCGTTAGCGCCGCCAACAGTAAAGTGCAAAGCCTGCCACTTAGCGCCGAGCGCATCGGCACGCAGCTGCAAAGCTATCAAGCCCAAGGCGCTGGCCCCTTTAGCGCCGCCGCAGGGCAAAAGCTTTGGCTACAGGATATGGACGGTCGCAGCTGCGCCAGTTGTCATACCGCCAAAGTCACCGACATGGGGATGCACCAAAATACCCGTAAACCCATTGACCCTATGGCGCCATCGATTACCGCAGATCGGTTAACCGACTCAGCCAAAATTGAGAAATGGTTTAGCCGTAACTGTAACTGGACCTTTAAACGCGACTGCACGCCGCAGGAAAAAGGCGATGCCTTACTCTGGTTAAGCCTGCAATAACCACCAAATTTCGACCGTATCACTCATTAAATTAATACCTTCCACAGAAGGTAACGGTACAAAAAGGAAGATGTCATGACTAAACAAGCACACCCTATTAGTTGGTTCTTAGGTTCATCACTCACAGCCGCGGCATTAGCCATTGGGGTTATCGGCGTCAGCCTAACCTTAACTGGCACAGGCTATGCGGACGATGGCCGCGAACTCAGCCGCGCCATTCCACAAAATGCGGAATACACGGCAGAATGTGGCAGTTGCCACATGGCTTACCCCGCGAACTTACTCCCCGCCGACAAGTGGCGCGCCATTACCGCAAATCTTGAGAATCACTTTGGTGACAACGCCAGCCTAGATCCTCAAGTCACTGCTAGAATTGAGGAATATCTGGTTCAACATGCGGCGCAAAATGGTAAGGTGATGAAAAACAGCACGCCGCTGCTTGCAGGCGCAGGGCCGCAGAAGATCACAGAACAGGCATTTTTTATTCGCAAACACGATGAGATCCCAAGACGTATGGTGCAAGATAACCCCAAAGTCGGCTCATTCAGTCAATGCAGCAATTGTCACAACCTCGCAGAGAAGGGCATATTCGATGAAGATACCGTTAATATTCCTGGCTTTGGCCGTTGGGATGATTAGCAGCCCCAGCTGCAATGCCCACGACGATGATCTTTCAAACAAGGTGGTCGAGTGGGTTAAGGAGGGCAAGGTTTTGCCCTTCGACACCATAATGCAACGCTATGAATCACGGCTAAAGGGACGGCTGCTCGATCTCGAAGTCGAGCAAAAACATGGAAGGATCATCTACGAACTCGAAATCCTCCGTGACGATGGCATAGTGTATGAAATCAAGATTGACGCCACAACCGGCGAGTGGCTAAAGGAAAAGGTCGACTGATGCGTTTGCTATTGATTGAAGATGATACCGATCTGGTCGCGCGCCTCATTCCCGCCCTCAACAAGGCGGGTTATACCGTCGAGCACGCCGATAACGGTATCGACGGCGCCTTTTTAGGCGAAGAAGAAAACTTCGAAGCCGTTATCCTCGATCTCGGTTTACCCGGCAAACCCGGCTTACAAGTCCTAGGGCAATGGCGACAAAAGGGCTTAGCTATGCCAGTGCTGATCCTCACCGCCCGCGATGCATGGCATGAGCGGGTCGATGGCCTCAAGGCGGGTGCCGATGATTACCTCGGTAAGCCTTTTCACATTGAAGAACTGCTCGCAAGGCTCGAAGTGTTGATCCGCCGCCACTTTGGCCGCGCCGACAATGTGCTACAACATGCGGGCGTCTCCCTCGATGTCGATAAGCAAGCCGTCACCAATGTCGACGGCGAAGTCATAGAGCTGACTAAGATTGAATATCGCCTGCTGCATTACTTAATGGCCAACCCCAGCAAAATCGTCTCTAAGTCCGAGCTAAGTGAACGCATTTACGAAGAAGATCAAATCAAAGACAGCAATGTCATCGAAGTGTACGTCAACCGCCTGCGCCAGCGCTTAGGCAAGGATTATATCGAAACCCGTCGCGGCCAAGGTTATCGACTCAAGGAGTAAAAGGCGTGTATTCACTCAAGGGTTATCTGACGCGCAATCTGCTGATCACGCTCACCTTTGCCATGGTGCTGTTATTGTATTTTCTGTACCAAGGTATTCAAATATTAACCCAAGACTTTGTTGCCTCGCG
The DNA here is from genome assembly GCF_000217915.1 of Shewanella sp. HN-41. Lineage (GTDB taxonomy): Bacteria > Pseudomonadota > Gammaproteobacteria > Enterobacterales > Shewanellaceae > Shewanella. The sequence continues at coordinate 161,139 of NZ_AFOZ01000044.1, forward strand.
ATTGCAACACGATGCCGACAGCCTGATATCCGCCCTGGATCACAATCCCGATGGCACCTGGGCGCTCACCACCGACCGCTTGCCCAATGTGTACCACAGGGTTAATTCTGGGCATTATTTTGCGATTCAAATCGGCGAGCAAAACCTGCGCTCACGCTCCCTATTCGACCATAACGTGAACATGCCAAAACTGACCGCCGGTGAGCAACATCAAGCCACTGAGTTTGTTGGCAAAGAACATTGGCTGATGTTCAGTCAGGCCGTTATCAAAGAGGAACAGTTAGTTACCCTGTGGGTGACAGAAGACATCAGCGAGCTAGAACAGACCCAAGTGCAGTTTTTGGCCTTTGCCAGCGCGGCGGTGTTGTTCACGATTGTCATTCTATTAATGGCGCAGTATCAGCTACTTAAACGCGGCTTCAAACCCTTAGAGCAGATGCCAGAAGCCATCCGGCAGATGCGCACCCAAGGGCAAGAAATCAATCCAGACCAAATGCCGAGCGAAATTATCCCGCTGATAGAAGAGATAGATCGCTTAGTCAACCAATTGGGGCAACGAGTACAACGCTCCCGCAACGCCCTAGGTAACTTAGCCCACGAAATGAAACGTCCGTTACAAGGACTACGGTCCTACCTAGAAAGCCTACCGCCAGAACAGCGGAGTGAGGGCAACAAGGTGCTCGCAAACCTGCACCACATCATCGAAAGAGAGCTTAAGCGCACTAAGATAGTCGGCCTGTCCACTCCGGGGCGTTATACCGTGATCGATGACGATCTCGCGCCGCTGATCCAAGTGATGCAGCGCATCTACCCAGAGCGCATTATTCATAGCCATTACACGAGCGGCTTAGTGATGCCGTTTGACAGGGATGACTTACTCGAACTCTTAGGAAATTTACTGGATAACGCCTGCAAACATGGCCGCAAGAGCATTGAGATCCGTATCCAACAACAAACGACTCCCACTGCAGGTTATGGGATCCTAGTCAGCGATGATGGAGAAGGCGTCTCCGATGCCGCGCTGTCCGTTATCATTGAGCGCGGCATTCGGTTAGATGAAAGCATTCAAGGTTATGGTTTAGGGTTATCTATCTGCAAAGATATCGTCGACAGCTATCAAGGCGAACTCAGCTTTAGCCACGCGCAACAAGGTGGACTCGAAGCCAGCGTATTTCTGCCACTCCCAACTTAAGCGGTATACTCAGCCAAACCATGCTCAATCAAACCTGCCACCACATCATTTAGACAGGCGAGTAGAATCTAGTATTTGCACCACTACGTCGCACCATTAAGCCCTTTGCATAACATAAACCCAGAGATTGAGATGAAAGTTATCGACCTAAAATCGGCTCCGCAGCACATTCCACAACTGGCACAATGGCATCATCAAGAATGGGCACATTTAAGTTCTGCGGATGCCACAGTCACCACACTCATTGAGCAGATGAGCGAGTACCTCACTGACGCCGCCATCCCTAAGATGTTTATCTGTGAAGAAGCCAATCAAGTCATGGGCTCCTCCTCATTAACCGCAGCAGATATGGATACCCGAACCGACCTAAGCCCTTGGCTGGCCAATGTGTATGTTAATGCACACTATCGAAATAAAGGATTGGGGAAATTATTAGTCAATGCCGTCGTTGATTATGCCAAAGCACTCGGATTACAAAAAATCTATTTGTTTACCGCAGACAAAGCAGACTTTTACCAGGCACTCGGTTGGTCAACAATTTCACGGGAAGATTATATGGACGAGATGGTCACGATAATGGAATATGAATTTAATCATTAAAGAAGTGAATGTTTAAGGAGAGTGAGCAAGCCCCACGACGGGCGTCGTGAAGCTGTACATGCGGGCTAAATATCTAGATGTGATATCCAATACTTAGCGACAAGCCAATGGCTTTAGTCAATTTCTATATCCACGCCGAAACGATTGGATAGTTGGCGTTGCTCGTGCAGAATTTCAATTCGGCGGCGAGTGTCTTGGGTCAACTTGTCTTTGAGGCGCAATCCACTGGTAACAGCGGCTTTTTTTGCTTTCTTGCTCTTCATCGGTAAATCAGTTGTCGTTGTATCCGTAGGACTCTCGATGGCTTGAGATTCGATAGACATAGCTAACTCCTTTAATTAGAACCTTAAATAGGTTCTTCCAGTAAATTCCTGCTCAAAACGTACAAACAGAATGAGTCAATTCACCATTCACTATCTAAGTAACTGATAACTTGGCGACACATAAACTTACGTTCCATATCATTCACCTAAGCCAACAAGATTAGGGGGCACTAACATGGGTGAAAATAAGTGAGACGTAAGGTCAAAATGAAAAACTGAGTAATGATTTATTTCATCGACGCAACAGAACCCTAACGAGCCCTAAATTTTCCGACGACAAAGCGGCTAACATAGGTAGAGAAAGAACAGATGATAATGCAGAAAGGTTGATAAACTCGAGCGGCGAAGCGCTGTTGCACAACCATTAGGCTGCGCAACAGTACTACATCTAGCTTAGGTTTACGACTTATATGGCATAGCGCCGAGGTAATCTTTCTTACCAATTTCAACACCATTGTGGCGTAAAATGGCATAGGCTGTTGTTATATGGAAGTATAAGTTAGGGATGGCATGCTCAATAGCAAACTCATATCCAGTTAAATATTTTCCTTCCCAACGCGGTTGTGAGACATGAATCGTGGCCGCATTAGCAAAATCATCCACTTTGAACGTGGCTAAATAATCTAATACAGAGCTAATACGAGTTTGTAACTCAGCTAAAGTCGTTTCACTATCATCGTGCTTTGGCACAGTATCTAAGTTATCGGTCAAACGTGCCACGCCAATTTTGGCAGTATCACAGGCAATTTGAACTTGGCGAATAAGGTTAAATTGATCCGGCGCTAAACGTGAGTTCAATAGCACTGTCATATCAACTTTCTTGAGGTTTGCGAAGCTCTCGCCCTTTTCAAGAATAACGCTTAAATTTTTCAGCATCTTGCTAAATTGTACAACCGTTAAATCATAAAGCATGGCATTGACCTCAGTGATGGACGCTACAAAACTGCAGCACTTAAGACTATCTTGGGGCAAATAACCCAATTTCAATCATTATTTCAATTTAAGTTTTTACTTAACAACAAAAACACCAAAATGAATGATATTAAGTAGATGAGAATAGTAAAAAAAGAGATGAGTTAAATAGAGGTAAAGTGTTTACCACGCGCTAAATACTTAAAATATGCTCAAATCGACAACTATATTGAGGATGGGAGAAACTACAAAAATAAAGTAAAACCCGCTGTCGCTATAACAAAACCGCGATCTTCTGCAGCGCTGAAACGAAAAAAGCCTCATCTTTCGATGAGGCTTTCGTCTTAATGTTGGCGGAGCGGACGGGACTCGAACCCGCGACCCCCGGCGTGACAGGCCGGTATTCTAACCAACTGA
>NZ_AFOZ01000043.1 GCF_000217915.1 Shewanella sp. HN-41
TGCGTATTCTACGCATTCCCATTAGTGCGTCAAGTAGTTTTTTCAACTTTCTCAACACTCATCGTTTAGCTCGCTAACCGATGAACTGCTTGGCTTTCTTTGCTTAACTTGCGTTTCGCCGTCTGCCGTGTCAGTGGATGCGCATTATAGGGAGCTGCGGATTTTGTGCAAGGGCTTTTTTGAGAATTTTTGATCTTTTTTCAATGCATTCAGTTAGTCACAAAATACTCACTCTTTATCCTCAGACTTATCCACAAAACAGATAAAAGCGGTTAATTTTAGTGCAACTGAACTCGTTAGGATTTATAGCCGAAGGGCTTTATATACCGTGGATGGTTAAAGCACTTATAAAGAAGCAGGTATAAAAAAGGCGACTATAACAGTCGCCTTTTAGAACGGATTCGCGTATCAGGCTAGCTTAACTTACCGTGACACTGCTTATACTTACGGCCAGAGCCACAAGGACAAGGATCGTTACGACCGACTTTATCACCATCGCGGATCATTGGCGTGTGAGCCATCATCTCGTCGCTACCATCATCCCCACCGACTAATGCTTCTGCAGCGGCGTGCTGGTAGTCGCGTTGGATCTTAGCATCTTCTTCGCGGCGACGGGCTTCCATCTCTTCGACATCGGATTGAGCCTGCACTTGTACTTTTGACAGCACACTGATGACATCGTGCTTCAAGGTTGTGAGCAATTGCTGGAATAGCTCAAACGATTCGCGCTTATATTCTTGCTTTGGATTTTTCTGTGCATAACCACGTAGGTGAATACCTTGGCGAAGGTGATCCATTGCAGCTAAATGCTCTTTCCACAGACCATCGAGGGTTTGCAGCATGACAGCTTTTTCGAATTGGCGCAGTACTGGCGCACCCACCATTTCTTCTTTTGCTTTATAAGCATCAGACCAAGAAGTAATAATACGCTCACGTAATGTTTCTTCGTGCAGGTCGTCTTCTTTATCAAGCCATTCTTGGATTGGCAGTTTAAGCATAAATTCTTGCTGTAAACGTTGCTCTAAACCTGGAACATCCCATAACTCTTCCACTGATTGTGGTGGAATGTATTGATCAATGACCGCACCAATCACATCGTCTTGAATGTTTTGGATTGTATCTTCAATACTTTGTGCATCCATCAGTTCGTTACGTTGGGCATATACTACTTGGCGTTGGTCGTTGGCCACATCGTCAAATTCGAGTAATTGCTTACGGATATCGAAGTTACGCGCTTCGACTTTGCGCTGGGCGTTTTCGATAGCACGGGACACCCATGGATGTTCGATCGCTTCACCTTCTTCCATACCCAATTTTTTCATCATGCCTGAGACACGATCCGAGGCGAAGATACGCATCAAGCTATCTTCCATCGATAGGTAGAAGCGTGAAGAGCCCGCATCACCTTGTCGACCAGAACGACCACGTAACTGGTTGTCGATACGACGTGATTCGTGACGCTCAGTCCCTAATATATGTAAACCACCAGCGGCAACGACGGCGTCATGGCGAACTTGCCAATCGGCTTTGATCTTGGCTTTTTGCTCTGGCGTTGGATTACCGAGGGCATCGATTTCCATATTCCAGTTGCCACCTAACACTATGTCAGTACCACGACCAGCCATGTTAGTGGCAATCGTCACGGCGCCAGTACGGCCTGCTTGGGCAACGATTTCCGCTTCTTTTTCGTGGAACTTAGCGTTAAGCACTTGGTGTGGGATCTTTTCCTTCACCATCAAACGAGCTAGTAACTCAGATTGCTCGATGGATACTGTACCCACCAATACTGGCTGGCCACGCTCACGGCAATCTTTGATATCTTTGATAATCGCTTGATACTTTTCATTGGCGGTTAAGTAAACCAAGTCCGCCATATCCTTACGTACCATTGGACGGTTGGTTGGCACTACCACAGTATCTAAACCATAGATATGTTGGAATTCAAACGCTTCGGTATCGGCAGTACCTGTCATACCCGCCAGCTTCTCGTATTGACGGAAGTAGTTCTGGAAAGTAATTGAAGCCAATGTTTGGTTTTCGTTTTGAATGTGTACGCCTTCTTTGGCTTCAACGGCTTGATGTAAGCCTTCTGACCAACGACGCCCCGGCATAGTACGACCAGTATGCTCATCGACAATAATCACTTCACCATCTTGAACGATATAGTCAACATCGCGTTCGAATAGTGTATGAGCACGCAGGGCTGCGTTTACATGGTGCAGTAAAGAAATATTGGCGGCAGAATAAAGTGAATCACCTTCGGCTAACATGCCGCGTTCGATCAGCAGGTTTTCGACTTTTTCTTGGCCACGTTCGGTGAAATGTACTTGTTTGGCTTTTTCATCGATGCTGTAGTCACCCTCACCAACATACTCTTCCGTATCTTCTTTATCTTGACGGATAAGATTTGGGATCAGGGTGTTAATTTTGATGTATAGCTCAGAGCTATCTTCAGCGGCGCCAGAGATAATCAACGGCGTACGCGCTTCGTCGATTAAGATTGAATCCACTTCGTCGATTAGGGCGTAGTGTAATGGACGTTGAACCCGTTCTTGCGGTGAAAACGCCATATTATCGCGCAGATAGTCGAAACCGAATTCGTTGTTGGTGCCGTAGGTGATATCGGCATTATAAGCAGCTTTCTTTTCATGCTGACCAAGACCTGCCACGTTGATGCCTACGGTTAAACCTAAGAATTCAAATAGCGGGCGGTTATTCTCGGCATCACGACGCGCCAAGTAATCGTTCACGGTAATGACGTGTACGCCTTTCCCCGTCAGCGCATTTAAATAGGCGGGCAAAGTTGCCGTTAAGGTTTTACCTTCACCCGTACGCATCTCAGCGATACGGTTACTGTCGAGTACCATGCCACCAAGCAACTGCACATCGAAATGACGCATTTCAAATATACGCTTAGAGGCTTCACGAACCGTGGCAAATGCCTCGGCCATAATTGCTTCGAGGGTTTCACCTGCTGCTAAACGCTCACGAAACTCGGCGGTTTTAGCCTTTAATTCGTCATCGGTTAATTTTTCATAATCGGCTTCAAGCGCATTAATCTGATTAACGACTTTTTGCAAACCTTTGAGGGTACGGTCGTTACGACTACCAAATACTTTTGTCAGTAATTTACCAAACATCTGAATCACTTATTCTCTGTAGGCCAAGTCCATGATGGAACCTAGAAGCCAATGTTTCAATTAACTTGCTTTGCGGTAGACAAACTTTTGTGGATCTATCTGCTGTCCGCCACGCAACACTTCATAATGCACATGGGCCCCTGTCGAGCGCCCAGTACTTCCCATACTGGCGATGGTATCGCCTTTTGCGACCACATCACCTACAGTCACTGACAAAGCTTTATTATGGCCATAGCGAGTACGTAGCCCATTACCATGGTCAATTTCAACCAACTCACCATAACCGAACATATTCCCAGCCCAAGTCACCACGCCTGCGGCAGTCGCGACAACGTTAGCCCCTTCTCGGCTGGTAAAATCTATGCCTTTATGCATAGTTCTGCGACCGTTAAAAGGGTCATTACGTAATCCGTAGGGCGATGATAACCAACCTTTATCGAGTGGAAGCCCTGATACATAACGTTCTTCATCTATATGGTGGTTAGATGACACTGTTTCAAGTAGTGATAGTTGAACATTATTGTTATCAATTCGTGAGGCGAGCTTATCCATATCATCGATAAGCTGTCCAAGTTCGATATTTGTGCCTAATTCGCTTAAACCACCGACACCAACCTCGGATGAAAAATCGAAATCATCCTCCAGTTTATTCCGTTCGGCGACTTGTTGACCTAAGGCCTCGAGGCGGGTAATTTTTGCCTGCATACGGGCAACGTGAGTCACTAGCATAGCCAGTTGAGACTCAGTAGCACTCTTCAGTTCTAAGACTTGTTTTTTCTGTTGTTCGCGTACGAGACGATCGTTATCGACACTGGCTTGCTGATCTTCAAATCGAGCGGAGTTGTGTTGATAAATACCGGCACCAGTAGCCAACAATAACATGGGAAGGAGCAACCAGCGTTTACTGGGTTGCCAGCGCGTGACGCCATTCCGACCTTGAATAAATACTGTTACACTCATAGCCTAATTCAGCCATCTTATTATCATATGAAAAAGCCCCCTCAAGATCTCAGCCAATTACTACACCAGTCGGGCAAATTACCCGACATCGCTGAGAAAGCGGAACTACTTTTATATCTGGATCAGCATGTGAAGCAGATTGTCGCAGGTCCTATAGCGGAACAGCTGAAAGTTGCTAACTTCCGCCAGGGTGTTCTTGTAGTTGAAACCACTTCGGCTGCCTGGGCCGCACGAATTAATTTCCAAAAGTCGAAGCTACTCGCGCAACTTCAAGCAGAAACGCTCCCAATCCTTACCGCAATTGAGGTCAAAGTCAACCCGAGATTAGCAATGTATGATGCAAAGCCTAAACAAGCTCACAAAGAACTGAGCCCTGTTGCGGCGGAACATATTGCCGCGCTAGCAGAAAATGTGAGTGGCACACTGGGCGAAAAACTAAAACGGCTGGCCTCATTGGCCAGCCGTAATAAATAAACTCAGCCGCTTTTAAGCAAACACGGCGCCACCAGGCACAGTAAAGCTGACGGGGACATCGGCTTCTTTTTCAAAGCTGACTAACTCCCACGCATCCTGTTGTGCCAGAAGTGCTCGCACTAATTGGTTATTCAGTGCATGGCCCGTTTTATAGGCTGTGAACTCACCTAAAATGGCGTGTCCCGCGACGTAGAGATCACCAAATGCATCTAAAATCTTGTGCTTAACAAACTCGTCCTCATAACGCAGGCCGTCGGGGTTGAGGACGCGGTATTCATCAAGTACAACCGCATTTTCCATGCTGCCACCTAATGCAAGGTTGTTAGCACGCAGATACTCAATATCACGCATAAAACCAAAAGTACGGGCACGGCTGATGTCTTTAACAAAAGCAGATGTTGAGAAGTCCATCACCACATGCTGTTGACTACGGGCGATCTCTGGGTGAGTAAAGTCAATTTTAAAATTAACTCTAAAACCTTTAAACGGTTTTAGCTCGGCCCATTTATCACCGTCCTCAACACGCACAGGGTGTTTAATCTTTAGGTACTTCTTAGGTGCAGCCTGCTCTTTAATACCGGCAGACTGTAATAAGAAGACGAATGGACTCGCACTGCCATCCATGATTGGGATTTCAGGCGCGTCCACTTCGATTACGGCGTTGTCTATGCCTAAACCTGCGAGTGCGGCAAATAAATGCTCAATAGTTGAAATTCGAATACCTTCGTCATTGACAAGAGCCGTGCACATAGTGGTTTCACGAACTTGTTCCGCCTTTGCAGGAATAGCAACGGCAGGACTCAAATCGGTACGCACAAGTACGATCCCTGTATTAACTGGTGCGGGCATAATGCTCAAGGTGACCTTATTGCCGGAGTGTAATCCGACTCCGGTAGTTTTCACCATTTTTTGAACAGTTCTTTGAAATATCATTCAGTTACCCGTATTTATTCGAATTACAAAGCTTAATATTTGCACACCCAACAGTGGCGAAACGGCCACACTGGTATGACATGATAACATAACTTAACCATGTCATACAAATGCAGCTATCCTGTGGTACCGCTCGGCAACGAGTGATACTCCAGAATACACGCTGGACTCAAATGCTCTTGTTAATCAGCTTGCTTACGCAAAAACGCTGGGATATCAAGATAATCCAATTCATGCTTTGTTGAAGGAGCTGGAGCAGGTTGAGCCACCGTTGGCACTACGTTGCCCTTTGGTGCCGCATAACTCACGTGGGCAACTTCTTCGACATAAGCTTCCACTTTTGGTTCCACAACCACTGGCTCTGGACGAGGCGCAGGCTTAGAAACCAATTGAATATCAGGACGCTTTTCAGCACCGATACCAGTTGCAACTACAGTTACACGCAGCTCGTCGCTCATTTCTGGGTCGATGACAGCACCCACGACCACAGTCGCGTTGTCAGAGGCGTAAGCCTTAACATGGTTACCGACGGTTTCGAATTCTTCGATGCTCATGTCCATACCTGCGGTAATGTTAACTAACACACCACGGGCACCGGCTAAGTCGATGTCTTCTAATAATGGGCTGGCCACAGCAGCTTCGGCGGCTTCTTCCGCACGGTCTTCACCGCGAGCAACACCCGTACCCATCATGGCATTACCCATTTCGGACATAACGGTTTTGACGTCCGCAAAGTCGACGTTAATTAGGCCTGGGCGCGTAATCAGTTCGGCAATACCTTGTACCGCGCCGAGTAACACGTTATTCGCTGCGGCAAACGCATCGAGTAAAGAAGTACCACGACCCAATACTTTTAATAATTTTTCGTTTGGAATCGTGATTAACGAATCCACGTGCTTGGCGAGCTCGGCGATACCTTGCTCAGCATAAGCCATACGCTTTTTCCCTTCGAATGGGAAAGGCTTAGTCACTACTGCAACGGTCAAAATGCCTTCTTCACGGGCAATTTGTGCCACAACAGGGGCTGCACCTGTACCTGTACCACCGCCCATACCGGCGGCGATAAAGATCATGTCTGAGCCTTTAATCGCCGCACGAATGTTCTCGCGGTCTTCTTCAGCGGCTGCACGACCCACATCAGGGTTCGCACCTGCACCTAGACCTTTAGTGACATCACGGCCTAATTGAATTGTTGAGCCAGCACTTGATTTACGTAGTGCCTGTGCGTCTGTGTTGGTAACGACAAACTCAACACCTTCAATGTTGTGTTTGACCATATGCTCGACAGCATTACCGCCGCCGCCGCCAACGCCGATGACTTTAATCACCGCGTCATCTGAGTGAGTGTCCATGATCTCAAACATTGTCTGATCTCCGTGTTGCCTGCGTTATGAAAATTAAAATTCGCCCTTAAACCAGCTTTGGACCCGATTCCAAGCACTGGTTACCCCTTGACGCTCAGGACGTTCGAATTGACGTTCGATCACCCGTCTTGCACCGTAGTGAAGCAGCCCGACTCCAGTGGAGTAAATAGACTGATCCACGTATTCATATAACCCTTTGATCGGTAGCGGTGACGCCACCCGAACTGGCATGCCGAAGGTTGCTTCCGCAATATCGACTACGCCTTGAATCGACGCTGTGCCACCCGTGAGCACAATACCTGCGGCGATTTGGTCTTCTAAACCACTGTCTTTCAACTCCTTGAGTACTAACTCAAACAGCTCTTGATATCTTGGCTCTACCACTTCGGCAAGCGTGTGACGTGACATGCTGCGCGATGGACGCCCACCGACTGAAGGCACTTCGATGCTGTCTTCACGGCTCACCATGGAGCTGCGCGCACAGGCAAACTGCACTTTAATCTGTTCGGCATGTGACGACGGCGTACGGAAAATCTTCGCAATGTCGTTAGTCACTTGGTTGCCTGCAACTGGCACAACCGCGCAGTGACGCAGGGCCCCATTGGTGTAAACCGCAATATCCGTAGTGCCACCGCCGATATCGACGATACACACACCTAAGTCTTTCTCATCGAAGGTCAGTACCGCATCCGCCGAGGCAATGCCGGAGAACACTAAGTCATCCACCTTCAAGCCACAACGCTCGACACTCTTAGTAATGTTCTTCGCCATATCATTGGCGCAGGTCACTATGTGCACCTTAGCTTCCATTCGCATGCCCGACATGCCGATGGGGCTGCGAATACCGTCTTGCACGTCGATGGCATATTCCTGTGGCAGCACATGCAGGATGCGACGTTCCGTCGGGATCTTCACCGAGCGTGCGGTGTGGATCACGTTGTCTACGTCTTCCTGAGTCACTTCTTCATCGTTAATCGACACCATGCCATTTTCGTTTTGGCAGGCGATATGTTTACCGGAAATGCTCAGGTAAACCGATGATACTTGGCAATCTGCCATTAATTCCGCTTGATCGAGCGCACGTTGCACACTGCGCACGATGGAGTCTAAATCGTTAACGCCACCTTTATCCATGCCCCTTGAAGGGTGGTTACCAAGGCCGACTATGCTGATTTCGCCATCGGGCAGAACTTCGCCTATGATCACTGCGACTTTAGAGGTTCCTATGTCCAATCCGACGATCAGATTTCTATCTTGGTTTTTGGTCATTAATTATCGGCTCTCTTGTTTGTGCATCGCCCCAGCCTACGGCCAACCCTGTGTCGTAGCGCAAATCCACTCTGGCAATTGGTTTATCTTGTTTCGCCAATAGCGGGTAAACAGTGATAAACCTTTGTATCCTTGCCATTTTATCTTCTCGACCTAGGTCTAAAACGATTCCGTTACCTAGTGTCGCGTGCCACGCATGCCGTGGCGTTAAACTCAAACTGGCTAAGGTAAAGCCATTAATCTTCAGTAGCGAGTTAACCTGCGCGTAAGCGGTTAATACCTCGGTGCCCATACTGTCCGGTCCAGATAACTGCGGCAGATATTCAAGCTCAGGGTGTGATGGCGCTTCAAACACTTCACCATGCACATTGAGCCAAGCGGTGCCATTCCAGTGGGCAACGGGTTGTTGCTCCTGTAAATACACCCTAAGTTTCGCAGGCCACTCACGCCTAACTGATGCGCGATATACCCAAGGTAAGGCTTCTAACGCCTGTTGCACTAAGGTGATGTCTGCACTGAAAAAACTCCGCTGCATTAAATCCTGTAGTGCAATTTGTATATCTCTATCCGTGGTGTAAGTCCGTTCACCCTTGATGGCAACCGCCTCAATGGGCAAGGTGCTGGCATCATTTAAAAATTTATGCAATTGGTAGCCGCCAAAGACGAAACTCCCAATGACTAACCATAAAAAACCAATCCCGCTCCACAGGTACCAATTAACCCGGGACATCCTCGCCCGCCAGTGTCGCCTCTTATCACTCCAAGACACGTTTGCTTCCACCTTTCAACGACACTACTAAAAACCACAGAAAATCGGCCATTATATAGAGCTAAATCTTTTGGTCAAAATTTCCTTTAACCTGAGATCCCACGCGATACATCAAGGTTTTGCTTCGTTAGCCACAACCGTTGCAAAGCCTAATTCTGAGACTGCTAACTGGCGCGACAGGGCGCCTATATTACCCGCACCTTGGGTCAACAATAAATCCCCTTCTTGCAACACATCGGGCAGCACCTCGGCGAGCTGATCTGGGCTGGCAATGAAGATAGGATCAAGCTGGCCGCGAAGACGAATTGAACGACACAGAGCCCGGCCATCGGCCCCAGTAATGGGCGCCTCACCTGCACTGTAGACATCGAGCAATAGCAGGCAGTCCACCTGAGATAACACCTCAATAAAGTCTTCGTACAAGTCACGGGTGCGCGTATATCTATGGGGCTGATAGGCCATGACTAAGCGTTTTTCAGGCCAGCCAGCACGTGCTGCTTTAATGGTCGCCGCCACTTCGCTTGGGTGGTGACCATAGTCATCCACTAACATCACTTCGCCCTTTGGTGTCGCGAACTTTCCTAAATGCTGGAAGCGACGGCCAATGCCTTGGAATTCAGCTAAGGCTTGAATGATGGCACTGTCATCAATTTCATCTTCGGTCGCGACGGCAATCGCCGCGAGGGCATTGAGCACATTGTGCTGGCCAGGTAAATTCAGCAGTAAATCTAAATCATCTTTGCCTTTACGTCTGACGGTGAAGCGGCATTGATGCCCTTGCTGGCTAAAATTCAACGCCTGCACATCGGCATCGTCATTGAAGCCATAGGTCACTAAATGACGACCGATACGCGGCATAATTTCCCGCACTACGGGATCATCAATACAGACCACGGCCACGCCATAGAAAGGCAAGTTATGCAAAAAATCGACGAAGGTGGATTTGAGTTTCTCAAAGTCGCCGCCGTAGGTATCCATATGGTCGGCTTCGATATTGGTCACTACGCTGACCATGGGCTGCAAATGCAGGAAGCTCGCATCGCTCTCGTCCGCCTCGGCGATCAAATAACGACTGGTACCCAATCTTGCATTAGTACCTGCACTATTCAGTAAACCACCGATCACAAAGGTAGGATCTCGCCCAGCTTGACCATAAACACTGGCGATAAGGCTAGTGGTTGTCGTTTTACCATGGGTGCCCGCAATCGCCACACCGTGGCGGTAACGCATCAACTCGGCCAACATTTCGGCACGACGGACTATGGGAATACGTAATTCTTTGGCGGCAAGGATTTCTGGGTTTTCCAGATTAATTGCCGTTGAGACGACGACCACATCCACTTGTTGCACGTTTTCGGCGCCATGACCGATATTAATTTTCGCGCCCAGCAGGCAGAGTCTGTCGGTGACCGCATTTTGCGCGATATCCGAACCACTCACCTGATAACCTTCGTTCACTAATACTTCGGCGATCCCGCCCATGCCCGCGCCGCCAATACCGACGAAATGAATACGCTTAATGCGGCGCATTTCTGGGATCATACTTCTTAGCTGTATGTATCTTTCTGTCTTAGTCATACTTATCCTTTCTCGGCGAGAGTGATACACACTTGGGCGACCTGCTCGGTTGCATCCAACACGGCAACCTCCCTCGCTCTTTGGCCCATACGGGCTAATTCAGTTCTATCATTGGCGAGTAGCTGTAACTTACTCACCAGTTTATTCACGTCCAAGATGGCCTGCGGCAATAGGAAAGCGGCGCCAGCCTCAACCAATACTTGGCCGTTACGGGTTTGGTGATCATCCACCGCGTGGGGATAGGGCACCAGAATACTCGGCAGCCCCACTGCTGCTAACTCGGATACCGTCAGCGCGCCAGCACGGCACAATACCACATCCGCCCAGCGATAGGCGGCCTCCATATCATCAATAAACTCGGCAACATTCACCCCGCCATCTTGCCCCTGCTGCTGATAAGCCGCTTTTACGCTGGCAAGATTATCTTTGCCTACTTGATGCCACACGGTAATCGACTGCTGCTTACTCAAAGCGGCAACGACCTCAGGCATAAGCTCGTTAAAAATTTTGGCACCCAGACTTCCACCCACCACCAACACTTTTAAGGCATCATCCGCGGCTTGCTTAGGTTCTGCACCTAGGGCAATCAACTCACGGCGAATCGGATTCCCCACCACCTTGGCCTTCACGTTGGTAAAGGTGTTTTGAAAGGCGCACAGCACTTGGCTCGCAATTCGCGATAACAACTTATTGGTCATCCCAGGAATGGCATTTTGCTCATGCAGCACTAAGGGCACGCCCGCTAATTTAGCGGCCACACCACCAGGACCACTGGCAAAACCGCCCATGCCCAGCACCACATCGGGTTTAAACTCGGCAATCACGGCCTTAGCTTGCAAAATCGAGCGCACCACTTTAAAAGGCGCCGCTAATTTACGCACTAGACCATTTCCTCGCACGCCTTTGATGTCGATAAAGTCGATATCGAAGCCATACTGAGGCACTAAACGCGCCTCCATACGATCGGCCGTGCCTAACCAGCGCACCTGCCACCCCTGTTGCGCTAGATACTTAGCCACCGCCAGCGCCGGGAACACATGTCCTCCCGTACCACCCGCCATGACTAAAATACGTTTACCCGCATTGGCCATCACTTTAATCTCCCTTGTACGGCCTGAACTAAACTCATGCGCCGTTCGTAATCGATGCGTAGTAATGTCATTGCCGCCGCCGTCATGACCCATAGACTACTACCGCCGTAACTGACAAAGGGCAGAGTTAACCCTTTAGTAGGTAACATACCAATGCTTGCTCCCACATTAACGACGGTCTGGAAACAGATCCAAATACCAATGGCATAGGCCAGATAACCTTCGAAGGCTTTGTCCATCACCAGACATAAATTGCCCAATCGAATCGCCCTCAATGCCACAAACAGCAACACGGATAACACGGCAATAATGCCGATAAAACCTAGCTCTTCGCCAATCACGGCAAAGATAAAGTCGGTATGGGCTTCGGGTAGGTATTCCAATTTTTGAATACTGTTGCCTAACCCTTGACCGAACCAATCCCCGCGACCATAGGCCATCAAAGATTGTGTTAACTGATAGCCGCTACCGAAGGGATCCTGCCAAGGATCCATAAAGGAAGTGACCCGGCGCATACGATAAGGTTCTAATAATACTAAGGCAACGAAGGCCAAGATCCCGGCAAATATCAGGGCGAAAAAGTCGAGCAAGCGTGCCCCCGCGAGGAATAGCAGCCCTACAGTGCCGACGAATAACACCACAACCGTACCTAAGTCGGGTTGCATCAAAATCAAGATGGCGTAAATTGCAAATACCGCGATCGGTTTATAGAAACCCTTCGCATTTTCACGCACTTCTTGATGACGGCGTACCAAATAACCCGCCATATACACAGAGAAGGCAAACTTTGCCACTTCCGCGACTTGGATACGGATCGGGCCAATGGATAACCAACGGGTCGCACCGTTCACTGTGGTGCCCACAGCTAATACCGCCAGTAACATCAGCCCAACGACGAGCAACATAATGGGGCTCATACGCTGCCACGTTTGCATTTCGACCCGAAGGACAAATGCGGCAATCACGAGGCAACCGAGTAGATAGCCCACATGCCGAGTCATAAAGTAGAACGGGTTACCCGTTAACGTCTGGGCCTCGGGCATAGAGGCCGACATTACCATCACAAAACCAAAGCCAATCAGAGACAACACGGCCGTGAGCAAAGCCCGATCGTACAATTGCACGCCCGGAACTTCGGTATCACGTTGCCAGTTGGGGAGTGCATTCAACACCCGCCCAAACAGGCTGAGTTGTCTTGCATCACTCGCCATCGAGTTGCTCCACTTGGCTTCTAAAGTCATCCCCACGAGCCATAAAATTGCTGTACATATCTAGGCTCGCACAGGCTGGCGATAACAGAACAATATCGCCCGAGGTGGCTAATTCTGCCGCCTTGGCAACGGCTGCCGCCATAGAATCAACCTTGATTGCTCCTTCCTTAAGCGCAGCAATCTTATTGCCATCGCGGCCTAACGTAATGAGGTGAGTCACCTTAGTTAATGGCTCGACCAGCGGGCCAAAGTCAGCCCCCTTACCATCACCACCGGCAATTAAAATGATATCGCCTAAGTGATCGCTTAAACCATCGAGCGCCGCAACAGTGGCGCCCACATTGGTCGCTTTTGAATCGTTCACATAGGTCACGCCACCTTTAACACCAACCACCTCACAACGATGGGATAACCCCGTAAAAGTGCGCGCCACTTTCGCCATGACTTGCCTATCCACTCCAACAGCATCCACCAAGGCCATGGCCGCGAGTAAATTGGCGTGATTATGGCTACCAATCAGGGATACTTCCGTGATGGGCATAATTTCACTGCTGCCGTGATAAATCTTACTGTCGCTGATACCCCATTCATCACCTTCGGGCGGCGCTAAACCAAAGCTATTTTGGTTCATCGGTTCCGTCGGCATAGTTAAGGCATCGTCACGATTAAAAAGGACCGCGCGACTCTGATGATACAAACGCAACTTAGCATTGCGATAGGCATCCATATCGCTGTATCTGTCCATATGGTCTTCGGTCACGTTCAAACAGGTTGAGACCACACAATTCAAACTGTGGGTGGTTTCCAGCTGGAAGCTCGACAGCTCAAGCACAAAAATCTCGGCATTCTTGCTCAGCAGATCGAGTGCAGGAATACCAATATTCCCGCCCACGGCCACGGCCATACCCGCTTCACGCAGCATTTCGCCAACCAGAGTTGTCACTGTCGATTTACCATTTGAGCCAGTGATGCCAATGACACAGGGCTTGCGATCGGCAATTTCACGGGCAAATAGTTCGACATCACCAATGACCTCAATCCCCATATCCAGTACGGCGCGCACCTCGGGCGTATCAATTGCAATACCGGGGCTGATGATGACTTGTGTCGCTTGTACTAAGTAACGGCAATCGAATCCGCCAGCAATTAACTGCACTTCAGGGAATGTGCTGGCAAGGGTGTCCGCACCTGGAGGTTGGCGACGGCTATCCATCACCAGCGGCGTGATGCCTTTTCCACACAAATAGCGCACTACCGAGAGCCCGGTGGCACCCAAACCTAACACTATGTGTGAATACTGACTTTGCATGAGCTGTTACCTTAACTTCAACGTGGCTAAGCCGAGTAAAACTAAGAAAATCGAGATAATCCAAAAGCGGACAATCACGCGTGGTTCAGGCCAACCTTTTAACTCGTAGTGGTGATGGATGGGCGCCATGCGGAAGATCCGCTGCCCACGTAACTTGTAAGAACCGACCTGCAGGATCACAGACACAGTTTCCATCACAAACACACCGCCCATAATGACTAACAGGATTTCTTGGCGTACTAATACCGCGATCGCACCGAGGGCGGCACCCAAAGAGAGTGAACCCACATCGCCCATAAACACCTGTGCTGGGTATGTGTTAAACCATAAAAAGCCTAAGCCAGCACCCACAATCGCGGTACAGACGATAACGAGTTCACCCGAGCCCGGTAAATGTGGAATATGCAGATAATTAGCAAACTGGACGTGGCCCGAAAGATAGGCAATCAAGGCAAACGCCGCCGCGACCATGACCGTTGGCATAATCGCTAGTCCATCTAGACCATCGGTTAAGTTGACCGCATTGCTCGACCCTACAATAGTGAAGTACGCCAATACGATAAACACGGCGCCAAGTTGCGGCATCACATCTTTAAAGAAAGGCACCACTAACTGTGTTTCACCCGGGTTAGCTGCGGTTGCATATAAAAAGAAGGCGATTAACAACGCCGCTAAGGATTGCAGAATATATTTCCAGCGCGCAATCAATCCCTTAGTGTCTTTACGCACCACTTTACGGTAATCGTCGATAAAACCGATCATGCCGAAGCTGCCTAATACAAACAGCATCACCCAGACATAGCGGCTACCGAGATCGCCCCACAACAATACGCTGATAAAGATGGCGGCGAGGATCAACAAGCCACCCATTGTTGGCGTACCGCGTTTACTAAAATGCGATTCAGGTCCGTCATTACGTACGACTTGACCAATTTGCATCAGTTGCAAACGCTCGATGAGTTTGGGCCCCCACCATAGGCTAAAAATTAATGCGGTTAATAGGCCTAAAATGGCTCTAAACGTCACATAAGAAAATACGTTAAACCCTGTATAAAACTGGGTTAAATACTCGGCCAGATACACCAGCATCTACACTAACTCCCCACGCCCGAAGGCTACTGTTAGGTCATCCACGACCCGCTCCATTGCGGCGCTACGTGAACCTTTAACTAAAACCGTCACCTGTCCCGGCAACTGGTTGATGTGTTTTATCAGTTTTTCTACTAACGTCGCCACGCTGTCATGGTGCTCCGCCCCGAAAGCTTGGCTCGTGTGCTGACTCAAACTCCCCGTACAAAACAGCGCATCAATCCCCTGCTGCTTTGCCAGTTGTCCGAGTTCAGCGTGCAAAAGGGGCGCATTGTCGCCTAATTCGCCCAAATCTCCCAGTACCAAACAGCGATTTTCAGAAATTTCCTTTAACCAAGCGATTGCCGCCCCGACAGACACAGGATTCGCGTTATAGCTGTCATCGATTAGACGAATTCGTCCTAATTGAGTTGGCTGCATCCGTCCTTTTACTGGGGTCAATTGGCTTAAACCACTCGCTATATCAGCAAGGCTTAAACCCAGCGCAATACACACACTTGCAGCGGCTAAGGCATTACTCACTTGATGACGTCCCGCCAAAGGTAAAACGACAGGACAAGACTCTCCTAAGTAATTGAGCATAAAACGATAACAACCGTCTTTATTCGCTTTATGTCCGCTTGCAATCACATCGATATGCCGTTTTGCCGCACCTTCCTGCTGGGAAAAGCTCAGTTGTTTGTATTGCTTAGCCTTCACCCTCATCACATCGGCAAAGGCATCATCGGCATTGATAATCGCCGTACCACCTGGCTGCAAATGATTAAAGATTTCCGATTTGGCCTGCGCAACACCCGCCTGGGAACCAAAGCCCTCTAAGTGGGCACTACCGACGTTATTGACCAGCGCCACTTGTGGACGAACCAGTCCAGAGGTGTAATCGATTTCCCCCTTGTGATTGGCCCCAAGTTCGAATACCCCGTATTCATCTTTTGGCGTTAAACGCAGCAGGGTCAAAGGCACGCCAATTTCATTATTGAAATTACCCGCGGTATAAAGGACTTGATGCTTAGCCGACAGGATAGTGGCAATCATTTCCTTCACACTGGTTTTACCGTTAGACCCCGTTAAGGCAACACAAATGGGATTGACTTGGTTGCGGACATAGGCACCAATTGCACCCATGGCCCTTTGACAATCCGCCACGATTAACTGCGGAATATCAAAGGGAAGTTCGCGCTCGACCATTAGAGCCGTAGCTCCGTTCTCAATCGCAGTGGCAGCAAAATCATGGCCGTCGAAACGCTCACCCTTTAAGGCGACGAATAGAGTTGCCGCGCCGATTTTACGGCTATCGCTGCTTAAATCTTGGATAGTGACATCGTCACCGACTCGATGCGCGCCTAAGTGTTGGCAAAGGGCCTCGAGGGAAAGAGGGATCATTGGGTTTGCTCCGATAACTGGCGTGCCAGGGCGCGTTCATCATAGTCATGACGCACACCTGCCGCCTCTTGATAAGTTTCATGGCCTTTACCCGCAAGCAAAATCACATCCCCAGATTTAGCCAATGCCACAACCTCTTTGATGGCTGTGATACGATCAACCTGTGTCAATGCGTGCTCTGGATTAATAAGCCCTTGGATAATATCGGTAATAATTTGCGCTGGGTCTTCACTGCGCGCATTGTCACTGGTCACCATAATGCGGTCGGCATATTGCTCTGCGGCTCTGCCCATCAGAGGACGCTTGCCCTTATCACGGTCGCCACCACAGCCAAATACGCACCATAAATCACCGATGCAGTGGCGACGTAGTGCATTTAACGCCTGTTCGATTGCATCTGGGGTATGGGCATAATCGACCACTAAGGTGATGTTATCCGCCGTGGTAAAACGTTCCATTCGACCTGCGACAGGCACTAAATAAGGCACCTGCTCGGCTAATGCCCGCATATCCATTCCCTGTAAATACGAGGCAGATAATGCAGCGAGTAAATTCGATAGGTTAAACGCGCCTAATAAGGGAGAACGGATTTCGACTTCGCCCTCAGGCCAAACTAATGTGGCCTGCACTCCTTGGTCATTAAATTGCGCATCTTTGGTATAAAAAGTAGCATCAGGATGTCCCTCAATACTAAAGCCCCAGATCTTAGCGGCGGCATTTTGCAGCTCAGATAACCAAACGGCGCCAACGGCATCGTCTAAGTTCAGCAAACCGTGACGCAATGTATCGAAGCGAAATAGCATTTGCTTAGCCACGGCATAGTTTTCCATATCGCCGTGGTAGTCTAAGTGGTCACGGGTAAGATTGGTAAACACGGCCACATCGAAGGGTACGGCATCGACTCGTCCTTGGACTAAACCGTGGCTAGAGACCTCCATCGCGCACACGCTCACACCTTGCGCTTCAAATTCATGTAATTGTCGCATCAGGGTAATGGCATCGGCGGTGGTATTGCCACTGTCAACCAACTCACCCCAAAGGCCATTACCTAAAGTGCCCATCACCGCCGCTTTGCCCGCTAATAAGGTCGTTAGCTGGGCGATAAGTTGACTGGTCGAGGTCTTACCGTTCGTTCCTGTGATACCGATAACGCCCATGGATTGGCCCTGGCTCACGGGGTAACGCACGGCGGCCAACGTCGAAACCTGTTGGCTAAGCCGATAAAAATAAATCTGTACGCCTTGCCCAGTATGCTCACTTGTTAGCACTTTGCCATGCTCACTTGGGTTGTCCGTATGGACTAACACTACGGAGGCACCTTGAGCTAAGGCTTTATCAATAAACTGTCTGCCATCCACCTTGTGCCCAGGCAGCGCCAAAAACACATCGCCGCGACATATTGCGCGGCTATCTAAGGTCAAATCGTTGAAGGACTGATTGCCCGAATACTCAAACCAAGGCGCTAACAGATCCCGTAACAACATCATTCTGTTCTCCCTGCGGCGATACCCGCCAACTGCACCTGTTCTTTATCGGAAATGGGTTCAACGTTTAACATTTGCAGTGCACCGGACATGACTTTAGCGAACGCCGGTCCTGCCACTGAACCACCATAATAGAGATCGCCCTTAGGCTCGTTAACCACCACCACAATCGCCAGTTTTGGATTGTTTACTGGGGCAACGCCTGCAAATAAGGCCACATAATCATCACCATACCCCCCTGCAATCGCCTTACGGCTAGTACCGGATTTACCCGCAACCGGATAACCATCGATATGGGCTAATGTGCCCGTGCCGCCTTTTTCGGTAACACTGACCATCATCTGCAGCACATCATTGGCTACATGTTGTGAAATGACCTGTTCACCCTCGGGCGGCTTCTTGAGTTTTAAAATGGACACTGGGTATAAAGTGCCCCCATTACCTAAGGTGGCGTACATACGAGCAAGCTGTAGCGTGGTTGCCGTTAAACCGTAACCGAAAGATAAAGTAGCACGTTCAAAGTCGGACCAACGGTGTCTGTCTTGGATCAAACCCGCGCTCTCGCCCGTAAGGTTAATCCCCGAAAAACTCCCCAGCCCCATAGATTGATAGGTGCCAAGCAATTGTTGTACGGGGATAGATAGGGCTAATTTACTGATCCCAACGTTACTGGATTTGGCCAGAATACGCGCCAAACTCATATCACCATAATTATTCGGATCGCGCACCTGACGCCCCCCCAAGCGCATCCAACCAGGAGAAGTAGGGATAATATCGGTCGACTTAACCGCCCCCGCCTCAAGCGCCGCCGCCACTACAAAAGGTTTAATGGTCGAGCCGGGTTCGAAGGTATCCGTCATGGCGCGGTTACGCATTCTGAAGGTTTGCAGATTATCCCGAGAATTAGGGTTATAGGATGGCGTGTTCACCATTGCCAGCACTTCACCGGTGTGGATATCGAGTACCACAATTGAACCCGATGTCGCTTGGTTCATTTCCGTGGTGCGCTTTAACTCTCGATAGGCGAGCTGCTGGATCCGATGATCGATACTCAACACCAGATCATTTGGGCTTTCACCTTCTTGGACAATATCGAGACGCTCCACCACATGACCATCACGGGATTTGCGAACTTTTTGCTTAGACGGTGTACCTGTGAGCCAGCTGTTATAGGCGTTCTCTACCCCTTCAATACCGACGTCATCGATATTGGTGATACCGATCAACTGGGCGGTGATTTCTCCACCGGGATAGTAACGACGGGACTCTGACTTTAAAAACACCCCAGGCAGTTTAAGCTGAGTGATGTAGTCGGCCACCGCTGGAGTGACTTGGCGTTTTAGATAGGTAAAACGTTTCGTGGGATTACTACGTACTCTGTCGAGCACATTTTCGATAGGCTCGTGCAATACATCGGCGAGGGCTTGCCAACGGCGCATATCGGCAAAACCATTGTTATCATTCACTTGCTTAGGATCGGCCCAGACCGCACGTACAGGTACACTGACGGCCAACATGTCGCCATTGCGGTCGGTGATCAGGCCACGCTGCACCTCACGACTGGTGGTACGCAGGGTACGCATATCGCTTTCATGGCGTAGCTTATCGGGCTCGATAATTTGGATATAGGCCGCGCGTCCCACTAGGCTGCAAAATAGCGCAAACACAAACCCCACCACAACGTATAGACGCCAGTGGATAAGTTGCGGTTTTTGCTTTTTGCTCGCCTGTTTGGTTTTTGCTTGCCTAATCATATTTTCCCTATACTCACGGCACCTTTACCACAACTTCTTCGCTGGGCAAGGGGCGACTCATGTTGAGCTCCTTCGATGCAATACGCGTAATGCGGCTATGTTCCGTTTGCGATTGCTCTTCCAATAATAAATTGCGCCACTCGATATCTAATCTGTCCCGCTCCTGTAGCAGTTGGTCCCACTGGGTAGTGAGTTTACGGCTAACATGGCTGGTATAAACCACAGCCACAGCATTACTGAGCACGAGCAAAGCCAATAACAAGATCCATTTGTGGCGCCATAAATCATGCAAAACGATCCGTGGCAGATTTAAAGAGGGCTTACTCACGTTGTTTGCCCCTTTAGTAATCTAATCGCTCGGCAATGCGTAACACCGAACTACGGGCTCTGGCATTGCGTTCAATTTCCTCATCGGACGGCATAATTGCCTTGCCGATGGCACGCAATTTGCGCGACTTGTTAATTTGATCTTCAGTAATAGGTAGACCGTGCGGCACACTTTCGCCTTGACTGTGGCGACGGATAAAGCGCTTAACGATGCGGTCTTCCAAGGAATGGAAGCTGATAATCGATAAACGTCCCTGTGGCGCAAGTACGGTTAACGCTCCCTCAAGAGCTTGATCTATCTGGTCTAACTCACTATTGATATAAATGCGAATCGCCTGAAACACTCGGGTTGCAGGGTGCTTATTGCGTTCTTTATTCTTAGTGATACGGGCAATTAAATCGGCCAAATCTTTGGTACGTAAAAACGGGGTTTTATCGCGGTCAGCCGCAATACAGCGGGCAATATGGCGAGCATTTTTCTCTTCGCCATAGGTTTTAAATACCCACGCCATATCTTCAATTTCGGCGCGCGCTAACCACTGGGCCGCCGTTTCGCCTTGGCTATTGTCCATGCGCATATCGAGCGGACCATCGCGCAGGAAACTAAATCCACGTTCTGCATCGTCAAGCTGCGGTGAAGACACACCTAAGTCGAGTAACACACCATCAATCTTGCCAACCAGACCAAGCTCTTCGACGTAATCTGCTAGCTGGCCAAAACCGCCATGTACGATTTGGAAACGGGGGTCATCGGCGAATTGTTTTGCCGCTTCAATGGCTTGTGGATCTCTGTCGATAGCAATAAGGCGGCCATTGGTGCCGAGTCGTTGCAACACTTGCCTTGAATGACCACCGCGGCCGAACGTGCCATCGATATAGATGCCATCATCTTTGATGTTCAAACCGCCAACCGTTTCTTCTAGCAGAACGGATAAATGGGCAAATTCCTGACTCATTACTCTCTTCTTATTTAGTTATGCGACGCGTTAGAGTGAAAAATCCGCCAGACGCTCGTTGTTAGCAAGCTCCTCGCTTCGAATCGTTTCCTGACACTCATCAATTTGCTGCAGCCAAGCTTGCTCATCCCACAGCTCAAATTTGTTTAACTGTCCCACCAACATGATGCGCTTATCTAAGTTGGCGTATTGCCTTAGCGGTGGTGGCAGTAATATGCGCCCATTGCCATCGAGTTCTACCTCATGGGCATAACCGAGCAACATGCGTTTTAAGGATCGCTGGGTTTTGTCGGTATCGGAAAGTTTCAGTAACTTAGCTTCGATCAATTCCCATTCATGGATCGGATACAAGAGTAAACAGGCGGATTGAATATCGACGGTAATCACGATGCGGCCTTGGTGCTCAAGCTGCAAAGGTTCGCGGTATCGCACTGGAATAGCGATCCGTCCCTTTGTATCTAGGTTGATGGCACTGGCTCCACGAAACACGCTAATTCATCCTATCCTTTGATTTTTGATCCACAAATATCCACTATTTCCCACAACTGCTAAGTTTAGGGACAGTGGACAAGCATTGTCAAGGGATGGAATCCTTTTATAAAGCCAGTCGGCAAGCGGGTTAGCAGCATGTTGCCCCTATAACCTAGTGACAAATTTTTGACAAAAAATCGACTAAACAATAGAAAGAACAGGGTTAAATAGAGGGTAAAAAAACAGCAATCGTTAGCTTTCAGGCAGTTGCAATGCAAAATATGCCGCTGAATATCTATAATTGTGGGATTTTATCTTGTGGCAAATCACGATAGACTCAAAAATCGCAACAAAATAAACCTAAATTTCACTTTTAGTCGGCGTCATAAAATCGCTTAATTCAGCATAAATCGCTAAATATTTATTTTTGATCGATAGCTTCGGCTAAAAAATTTATTCAATGATTGCGAGAAAGATCAAAGATCGCCCCTACTCAACCATCAAAAAGTGACACAATGACAGCACCTTGGATCCGCAGTAGCCATAAATGGCTAGCCTTAATCAGTGCCATACAAATTATGATTTGGTTAGGTTCTGGTGTTTATATGGTGCTGATGGATATTGAATTTATCCGTGGAAAGCATTTAACCGATCACACTAAAACTGCGGAATTTAGCGTGTCCCCTCCAAGCTACAGTGTTAACGACTTACTCAGGGATCACCCTCAAGCGACCGATATCACTCTCTATGTCACCCAAGGACATCTCTATTACAGCGCTCAAATCGATAACAAGTTGCAGCAACTCGATGCGACCACAGGCAAGATCCAACCCCTTTTGGCCGAGGACCAAGCCCGAAAAGCGGCGGTGCAAGTTTATACGGGCACAGCTAACATCATAGGAGCCACACTCCACCAGCACACTGTTCCCACCGAAATATCCCCTCGACTCATACCCGTATGGCAGCTTGAATTCGATGATATGGCACATTCGAGCCTGTATATTTCGGCAACAACCGGACGACTCGTTAGCACTCGCCACGATTATTGGCGACTTTTCGATATCCTGTGGATGCTGCACATCATGGATTACGATACCCGTGAAGATGTACATAACCCCCTACTCAGATCCATGACAAGTTTAGCCATATTAACGGCACTTTTTGGTATAGCGTTGACCTACATCAGCTTTAGAAACAGTAAGATAAAAGAGGATAGACAATGATATCCTCTACGGTTAACAACAAACTATCCTGGTGGCTAGTTGCTCAAACCCTGCATAAATGGCTAGGGCTGATTGTTGGTTTGCAATTCCTTATCTGGTTAGCAACGGGCTTGGCTTTTAATCTTATCGACGAGCAAAAACTCGATGCCGATGTCTATCGAATTAGCGATACACCGGCGGCAATATCAGTCCCCCTCGCCAATCCAGATACATTAATCGCCCAATACCAATCCCAAGGGTTTATTCAGCTAAAGCTCGTTGCCGTATTAAATCGTCCCGTATACGCGCTCAGCACCCGGACACAAGGGTATTGGTTTTGGGCAGACTCGCTTGAACCCATGCAGCTAACACTTGGGCAATTAACTCAAATAGCCCAGGCAAGCTACTCAGGTTCGGGAACCATGAGTACTGCACGCCCCCTCACGAATGCAACCGCCTTTGCCGCCCAAGGGCCCGTTGTGCAGATTGATACCGGTGATGCTCTTGGCACCCGAATTTACCTTGATTCGGCTTCTGGCAGGGTACTCGCCCACCAAAATCATCAGTCCGATCTCAAGGATCTGCTGTTTATGCTGCATTTTATGGATTATGTCCCAGAAAATGGCATTAGCTTTAACCATGCTCTCGTACAAATTATCAGCCTCGGGGCACTTTTACTGGGTATTAGCGGCGTACTAACCCTAGGGCATAAGTTCAGCCAAGGTCAATTGCGCCTTCCCCGTATTAGGCCATTAACCTCGCTAGGGAAAATCCATTTATATTCAGAGCAGGGCGAGCGACTAAGTGAACTGACGCTCCACCCTGGTACGCTGCTGCACAGTCTTAACCAAGGGAAGGAAAGGCTCCGCACAAGTTGTGGCGGCGGCGGACGCTGCGGTTTATGCAAGCTACGCTTCGTAGAGCATGCCCCGGCGCCCAATGACTATGATCTAGATAGACTTAGCGCCTCAGAACTAGAGTCAGGCGTACGCCTCAGCTGTCAGCACCCCGCCCAACCGTGCAAACTCGCACTCGTGACCAAGGCACAACATCGATTTTTGCTAAACACGACAGATCGCCAAACTATCTGAAACAGCGTATAGTCTAAATATTCACCAACTCCTGCCGATAGACTGTCAAGTGGCTTAAAAAAGGAGGCGTTATGAGTGGATTGGATAGTATTTATGCCATGCTGGCACAGCCAGTTAAAGCGGTGTTACACCCTAAACGGGTCGTGGATCAGGTGAGCAGTACCACAGCGAATGCGCCTGATAGCCATGAATCGCCCCAGTCGCAACTCCCCCCTACCATAGAGGGTCGTGACGCCAGAGTCAGGGACAGACGCAAAGAATCCGATACCAAGCGTAATAAAAAGCGCCGCGCGTCCGATAAGCCAGGCAAATTAAAAGAGGGTCTGTTGCTTGAGGTGACTGACGATACGGCGGAAATCAAGAAGCCGCCAAGTCAGCATATTATTGATGTGGAAGTATAAATCCGTATTAATATAAAACAGAAAAGGCGCAATCCCATTGAATTAGCGCCTTTTTATTAGCTGCAACCGAGTCACATTTTAAACCCACTCAAGCTCAAGTCTAAGTATGCCTCCACCCCAAATCATGTCACTTCACTCAAATAGCTTAGGCGCGGGTTCTGGCGACGGCATCCTGCCAACCTGCGTATAACCGCACCCGAGTCTCGGCATCAATGTTGGGGATAAAATGCTTATCGATACAAGCCTTGTGCTCAAGCTCAATGACACTCTCCCAAAAGCCCACCGCCAGCCCAGCTAAAAATGCCGCGCCCAAAGCGGTTGTCTCACAAACACTCGGCCTTAGTACTTCAACATCGGTAATATCGGCTTGAAATTGCATCAAAAAATCATTGGCAACCGCGCCACCATCCACCTTCAAACGCTTAAGGCTGACGCCACTGTCTTTGGTCATGGCATCGAGTAAATCTTTACTCTGGTAAGCGATAGATTCTAACGCCGCTCGAATAATATGATTACGGTTGGCACCACGGGTTAACCCAAAGAGTGCGCCACGGGCATTGGGATCCCAATAGGGCGCACCGAGTCCCACAAAGGCGGGCACTAGATACACGCCATTGGTATCAGCAACCTTAGAGGCAAAGTACTCAGTATCACTGGCGTCACGAATAAGCCCCAGTTCATCCCGCAGCCATTGAATGGTCGCGCCACCCATGAAGACTGAACCTTCGAGGGCATAGTTCACTTCGCCCTTCGGCCCCACGGCAACTGTGGTCAGTAACCCATGGTTGGAGCGCACCGCTTTTGTCCCGGTATTCATCAACAAAAAACAGCCTGTGCCATAGGTATTCTTCGCCATGCCAGGCTCGACACACAGCTGGCCAAAAAGCGCCGCTTGTTGGTCGCCCGCCATCCCTGCGACTTGGATTTCACTGCCTTCGCCAGCAATCCGTGTGGTGCCATAGACACTGCAGGAAGGCTTCACTTCGGGCAACAGGGACAAGGGGATGTCTAAAGCCTCAAGTAACTTAATATCCCAAGTCAAATTATGGATATTAAACAGCAGAGTACGGGCAGCATTGGTGGGATCGGTGACATGCACTTTGCCCTCGGTTAACTTCCACACTAGCCAAGTATCAATAGTGCCGAACAACAACTCACCGCGCTCGGCTTGCGCACGGGCATTAGGCACATTATCTAGAATCCACTTGATCTTAGTGCCTGAAAAATAAGGGTCGAGTAATAGGCCTGTGTTTTCACGCACATACTCTTCTAGCCCTTGGGCTTTGAGTTGCTCGCAGATCTCAGAGCTGCGACGGCACTGCCACACAATCGCGTTATAGATAGGTTTGCCTGTGGCTTTCTCCCAAATGACAGTGGTTTCCCGCTGATTGGTAATGCCTATCGCGGCCACTTCATCGCTATGGATCCCCGCGCGCGCCAGCACCTCAATTAACACTGAACTTTGGCTTGCCCAAATCTCCATGGGATCATGCTCGACCCAACCAGGGTTAGGATACAACTGGGTGAATTCCCGCTGGGACACGCTAACAATGTTTGCGTCGTGATCGAACACTATCGCCCTTGAGCTAGTCGTGCCTTGATCTAAGGCCACCACGTATTTTTCTGCACGCTTTCCTATCCTATATCCATTCCGAGTATCACTCTGAATACCCTACTATCATTAGCTCAGTGCTTACAACTTCAGGCCTGATAAGCCTAATATGGGTATCGAATATATTCGCAATAACCCACTATGACCAGCCCATTACCATTTGGCACAGGTGAAACTATCCCAATAAATCATAAAAAGCATAGAAATAGAGTTGCAAACAACTAAAGACGGCCTACGCTTATATCATTAGAAAAATCTAATTGATAATGACAACACAAGGCAATGAGCCAAGGTAGGCGCATTGATGACCAGTCCGTTTTTAGGAGAGCATGATGAAAAAAGTGATAGTAATAGGTGCTGGGCTAGGAGGCGTTTCTGCTGCATTCGAACTCAAGCAACGACTTCCGGCCGACTGCGAAGTAGGCGTGATTAGTGAAGGGGACTATTTTCAGTTTGTTCCATCCAACCCTTGGATAGCCTTGGGAGAAAGAACGCGTGATGAAATTAGCCTACCGATAGGCACTTATCTGGGTAAACGTAAGATAAGTTACTCGGGTGAAGGCGTTACCCATATCGATCCTATCAAGCGTCAGCTCACTCTTGGCGACGGCAGCACAGATCACTATGACTATCTCGTGATCTGCTCAGGCCCCAAACTCGCATTCGAAAATGTGCCGGGGGCGGGCCCTGACGGTTTCACTCAATCCATCTGCACCTTAGACCATGCCGAAAAAGCCTATGAATGTTTTCAACAGTTACTCGCCTCACCTGGCCCCGTCGTTGTTGGGGCATTACAAGGAGCCAGTTGCTTCGGGCCCGCCTACGAATATGTGTTATCGCTTGAACACCTATTAAGAAAACATAAAATTCGCCAACATGTTCCCATTACCTTTGTCACCAGCGAGCCCTATGTCGGCCACATGGGATTAGGTGGTGTTGGCGACTCTAAGTCATTAATGGAACATGAATTTAGAGAGCGAAGTATCAAATGGATTTGCAATGCAAAAACCACTCACTTCGAATCGGGCATGGCCTATGTAGATGAACTAGATAGAAAAGGCGAAGTCGAGTTTCAACATGCTTTACCTTTTTCTCTAGCGATGTTTTTGCCGCCTTTCAAGGGCAGCGCAGCGATTGCAGCCGTGCCCGAACTCTGTAATGAAAAGGGCTTTGTCCTCACCGACGGTTATCAACGCTCACCACGTTATCCCGAGATCTTTGCCGCGGGAGTCTGTGTTGCACTGCCGCCACTGGAGAAAACACCCGTTCCTATTGGCGTCCCTAAAACTGGCTTTATGATTGAATCCATGACCACTGCGATTGTGGATAATATTCTCGCTAGCTTAAAAGGTGAGTCTCCCAACACTAAACCCACACTCAATGCCATTTGTCTCGCCGATATGGGCGACAAAGGCGCAGCGTTTGTCGCTTTACCCCAAAATCCACCACGCAATGCGAACTGGACCTCCATGGGTAAATGGGTACATGTCGCCAAAATTGCCTTTGAGAAATATTTCCTCTACAAGGTTCGCCACGGAACCAGTGAGCCCATCTATGAAAAATATGTGCTCGGCAGTTTAGGTATCCATCGAACCCATGAACCTAAAAATCCAAAACCTCAAGAATAAAACAAAAAAGCCCTGAAGATTCAGGGCTTTTTATTAACTTAACAGCACTTACATCTTGTAGCTCATTTGGATACCCGCAAGCCACACATTGCCGCTCGCTTCACCGCTAAAACTAACTGTCGCTAGGTTTAATAGGTTTTGCTGTTCGTTGATGGGCGCATCACCCGTGGCTTTGATATAAGTCACCGCAAAATCAACGTTCAGATTCTTAGTGGCCCGATAACCTGCGCCCACAGAGAACCACAGACGGTCAGAGTCAGGAATCGTAGTTGTACGCCACTCGTCAGTCGCCGCCGTTTTATCTAAGGCCACACCAGCACGCACTAACCAGTCATTATTCACTTGGTAAGTGGTTCCTAGCGCAAAACGCCAGTTATCTTCAAAGTGTTCTTCTTTAACTAAATCAGACTCTAAGTCGCCCTTAGGTTTAACGTCACCCGGGAAATAAGCCACCAGTTGATCAAATACACTCCAATCGGTCCAGTTCACGCTGGCGTGCATGGCCCAGTTATCGGTCAATTGATGATGGGAAGCAATCTCTGCAAAGGCAGGTAACTCAAGCGGTAAATAACCTTCGATAGACACATCTTGGCCGCCGGTATACAAGACGCCAGAAGCATGGCCATCTAAGTCCAGTTGCACGCCGCTGTGATACGCAAAGCCTAAACGATGGGCTGAATTAATTTGCCAGCTTGCACCTAACTGCCAACCGTAACCGACATCATCCCCCTCCATGCTTTTCAGTTCAGTGCCACCTGGGGGTAACATGCCAGCAACTTGAGGAGGCAATGCAGGTTTAATGCTATCAACCCAACCCGGTAATGAAGCACCAATTTCGCCTTCACCATAAACGATACGTACACCGGCACCAATGCTGACAGCCTCATTGATGCGGTAAGCGATGTTTGGATTAAATTCAACGGTCGTAACCGAAGTCTTGTTACCAAAAATAGCCGCGGCGTGGGTCGCGGGTAACTCTGTGGCTAGGCCATAGTTAGAGTTTACCGCTAGGCCCCATGTCCATTGATCATTTAGCTGATTTGAATAATAAAAGTTTGGCACCAGTGCATCATCGGCCACATCCAGTGCATCGCCACCTTTCATAATAACAGGATCTGGGCCAAGCAACGGCGAGCTTAGGCTGACATCACCTTTCACATCGACATTTGGCATAACGTAAATGCCACCCGCAGATAACTGACGACCTTCAAGGTAAGTTAGCATGGCTGGATTTCGGCCTTGAGCAGAAGCGTTATCCGCCATAG
Source organism: Shewanella sp. HN-41 (assembly GCF_000217915.1). Lineage (GTDB taxonomy): Bacteria > Pseudomonadota > Gammaproteobacteria > Enterobacterales > Shewanellaceae > Shewanella. The sequence continues at coordinate 28,762 of NZ_AFOZ01000043.1, forward strand.
CCGCTTCACCCGCAAAGGCACGACCTAAACCTGTGGCAGAATATTCGGCTAATTGAAAACCAGCGGCATGGAGTTGAGTTGTTGAACTTAACAGTGCTGCAGTGACAGCCAAAGTCAGAAGACGTTTTTGCATTGTTATTCTCTAATCATATTATTGTTATCTGTACTACTTAGATGAGTACTGCGGCGTTCAGGCAAAATAGAGTAAACACTCCAGTTTGAATGCGAGGCAGTTTACTTATGCAGAAGATGTTTGCAACCAAAGGAGATAAAACAGATAAAAACTCTGGACAATCACGACTTTAAAACAGATTTAGTGACCAATATCACCATTTAAACAGAAATCAGGCCCTAAATGCAGAGTTTTTATTCGCCGCAATAGTTAACTAGAAATGATTAAATTTAAAAATACTCTTTAATAAACAAAATCATAAACCAACAAAACACAAAAACACGTGTAAACAATTTAAACGGAACAAATTCAGCATAAATCACTGACAATACAAAAATTTTATAAGAAAAAAACAGAGCTATAAATTTACTATTTAAAATACAATGGTTTAATTTATCACCGAATGGTTATTTAAAACAAAAGCGCCTAGGGATTAACCTAGGCACTTCAATACAGACCAAGCTCATGTACATATGTGCGCTGAAAAACTAACGGCGCCAACCTTGGATTTGGGTTTCGTACTGATCAATCTGTGCAGCATGGGATAAGGTTAGCCCAATCGCATCTAACCCATTGAGTAACTTATGTCTCGCCGACTCAGCCAGCGTAAAACTAAACTCGGCGCCCGACGGTGAAATCACTTTACATGCGGTAAGATCGACCGTAATTTTTGCGCCTTCTTCTGCCGCCACTTCATCCATTAATTGGCGCACCTGCGCGTGGGTTAGTACCACGGGTAATAAGCCATTATTGATTGAGTTACCGTAAAAAATGTCGGCAAAACTAGGGGCAATAATGGCACGCAGACCAAAGTCCGCCAGTGCCCAAGGCGCGTGTTCGCGGCTCGAACCACAACCAAAGTTTTCCTGCGCCAGCAGAATCGATGCGCCTTTATAACGACTTTGATTCAATGGGAACTCAGGATTAGGCTGATCGCCTGCATCATCTAAATAACGCCAGTCGTGGAATAAGTGCACACCAAAACCATCGCGCGTGACTTTAGACAAAAACTGTTTCGGAATGATCTGATCCGTATCGATATTGGTGCTGTCGATCATGACCGCAAGCCCGGTATGGGTCGTAAAAGGTTGCATTAACTTCTCCTCTTGGGTTTACGGTAATTAGTAGGGTTTACGAATATCGACAAAATGCCCTGCCACCGCAGCGGCTGCGGCCATTGCCGGACTCACCAAATGGGTGCGGCTACCGCGACCTTGGCGACCTTCGAAGTTACGATTACTGGTCGAAGCGCAGCGATCGCCTGCTTCTAACCTGTCATCGTTCATCGCTAGACACATAGAACAACCCGGTAAACGCCACTCGAATCCCGCTTCGATAAAGATTTTATCTAAGCCTTCGGCTTCGGCTTGTGCTTTCACTTGGCCAGAACCTGGCACCACAATCGCAGTAACTCCGTCAGCGACTTTACGACCTTTGGCCTGTACGGCGGCGCTGCGTAAATCTTCAATCCGTGAGTTAGTACAAGAACCGATAAACACCTTGTTGATACTGATGTCTGTCATCGGCGTACCCGCACTCAGGCCAATGTATTCTAAGGCCTTTTCCATGCTGGCTCGGGTGCTTGGGTTAGCTTCATTAATGGGATCTGGCACTTTGCCATCGATTGCCACCACTTGACCTGGGTTAGTGCCCCAAGTCAGCTGCGGCGCGATATCGGCGGCATCCAATACCACTGTCGCATCAAACACAGCGTCATCATCGGTCTTGATAGCTTTCCAGTAAGCCACAGCCTCAGCCCAATCTTCGCCCTTTGGCGCAAATTCGCGACCTTCTAAATAATCGAAAGTGGTTTGATCCGGCGCGACCATACCCGCCTTAGCGCCCATCTCAATTGCCATGTTACACACTGTCATGCGGCCTTCCATCGACAGGGCTTCAATCGCCTCGCCGCAGAACTCCACCACATAGCCAGTGCCACCATCCATGCCAATTTTGCCAATAATAGCCAGTACGATATCTTTGGCGGTCACGCCATCGGTGACATGGCCACGCACTTCAATCTTCATGGTCTTAGCTTTTAACTGACGCAGCGTTTGCGTTGCTAAAACGTGCTCAACTTCCGATGTGCCAATCCCGAACGCCAATGCGCCAAAGGCGCCGTGGGTGGCGGTATGGGAATCGCCACAGACAATCACAGTGCCCGGTAAGGTAATGCCTAACTCAGGGCCCATCACATGCACAATCCCTTGATTAGGATGATGAATATCATATAAGCGTACGCCAAAGTCTTTACAGTTTTGCGCTAGGGTTTCCACCTGAGTGCGTGCCATCGGGCTTAGGGCATCTAAACTGGCACTGCGGGTCGAAGTATTATGATCCATAGTGGCAAAGGTTTTTTCCGGCGCACGCAGCTTGCGGCCCGCCACCTTCAAACCACTGAAAGCTTGCGGTGATGTCACTTCATGGACCAAATGTCTATCGACATAAATGATCGGCGCTTCACCCTCGGGAGAGGCAACGATATGCGCATCCCATACTTTTTGGTACAGCGTCTTTGCCGCCACGTTTTTTGGTACAGTCGTCATTACACACCTTCCTTTATAGCATTGGCGATAAAGTCACCCATTTCTGCCGTCGATTTCGCTTCGCTACGTTTGTCGCTACTCAACAGCTCACCGGTTAAATAGCCAGAGTTCAAAGCTTTGCTCACGGCACGCTCAATCGCACACGCGGCTTCTTCTTGCTTTAAGCTGTGGCGTAGCATCAGTGCTGCCGACAGAATTTGCGCGATAGGATTTGCAATGCCTTTGCCTGCGATATCTGGCGCACTGCCACCCGCAGGTTCGAATAAACCAAAGCCAGTGCTGTTCATGCTCGCCGATGACAACAAGCCCATAGAGCCCGTTAACATAGCAATTTCGTCGGATAAAATGTCGCCGAACAGGTTAGAACATAACATCACATCGAACTCATCGGGGCGGCGCAGCAGCTGCATAGTCGCATTGTCGATATAGATATGTTCCAGCTCGACATCGGGGAAATCAACCGCCACTTCTTCAACCACTTGGCGCCATAACACAGAACAAGCCAACACGTTGGCTTTATCCACAGAGGTCACTTTTTTGCGACGACCGCGGGCAGCTTCAAAGGCGATGCGGGCGATACGGCTAATTTCACGGCGACTATAACGCATGGTATCGAAGGCTTCTTCACTCTCGCCTTCACCTTGGCGGCCCTTTGGCTTACCAAAATAAATGCCACCGGTTAACTCACGCACACATAAGACATCAAAGCCACGGGCAGAGATATCGCTGCGCAGTGGTGACATATGCTCTAAGCCATCGTGCAGTTTGGCAGGACGCAGATTACAAAACAGTTCGAAGTGACCACGCAGAGGCAATAGCGCGCCACGTTCTGGTTGCTCATTCGGTGGTAACTTTTCCCACTTAGGGCCGCCGACCGAACCGAATAGAATCGCATCGGCCGCCTCACAACCTTTTAGTGTGGCATCGGGTAAGGGGCAACCGTGGTTATCGATGGCAATACCGCCGACATCGTATTCGCTGTATTCAATATTAAGACCAAAACGCGCTTCCACTTCACGTAGCACTTTACGCGCCTCAGCCATGACTTCTGGACCGATCCCATCCCCTGCTAATACTGCTATTTGATAATTCATACGCCAACCAACTCCTTTAAATGTGAATGCTTTATGCAAGGCCTTGCTATTCTTTGGAAGCTTTTAGCGACTAGACGCCGCCTAGCCCTCGATTCTTTTGCATGCTCTGTTTGTAATCGGCGACCTTGTCTGCACGGTAAGTTAAGTTCATCACATGCACTAAAGCACGTGCCGATGCCTCAACCACATCGGTCGCTAAACCAACACCGTGGAAGTTTTGCTCGTGGTAAACGGCGGTAATGTCCACTTGACCTAAGGCATTTTGGCCTACACCCTTAGCGCCTAACTTATAGCTGATGATGTCGATACGACAATCGGTTGCACGGGCAATCGCGTTATAGGCGGCATCGACAGGCCCATTGCCCGTTGCGGCTTCGGTTTTAATTTCGCCGCCCACTTCGATACGCACGGTCGCTGTGGCAACGCCTTCGGTAGAGTCAGACTGCACCACTAATTGCTGTAATTGGTAGTGATTGTCTTCTTCGGCCTGAGCTTCCATAAAGGCTAAGGCTTCTAAGTCATAATCGAATACTTGGCCTTTCTTATCCGCCAATTTTAGGAACTCTTCGTACAGCGCATCCATATTGTAATCGTGCTCGCTATAACCCATTTCTTCCATGCGATGCTTGATCACATGGCGACCGGAGCGCGACGTCATATTTAAATTGTTGCGATTCAAACCTATGCTTTCGGGTGTCATGATCTCATAGGTATTCTGCGCTTTTAACATGCCATCTTGGTGAATTCCCGACGAGTGGGTAAAAGCATTGGCACCAACAATCGCCTTATTCGCCTGTACAGGCATATTGCATAACTGGCTAACTAAATTAGAAGTACGGTGGATTTCCTTAGCGTTAATGCCTGTTTCTAAACCCAACATGCCCTTGCGCGTCGCTAAAATCATAGCGATCTCTTCCAATGAACAGTTACCCGCACGCTCACCTATACCATTGATTGTACATTCGATTTGACGCGCACCATGTTGCACTGCGGTAATCGAGTTAGCCACAGATAACCCTAGATCATCGTGGCAATGCACTGAGATCACCGCTTGGTCGATATTCGGCACGCGGTTAAACAGGGTTTGGATAATATTGCCAAACTCGCTTGGTACTGTGTAACCGACCGTATCGGGAATGTTAATGGTACGTGCGCCAGCAAGAATCGCGGCCTCCACCATACGACACAGATTATCGATTGGGGTGCGTCCCGCATCCTCACAGGAAAATTCCACATCATCGGTAAAGCGGCGGGCGTATTTCACGGCGCCGACCGCCATTTCTAACACTTGATCAAACGAGCGCTTCAGCTTGCTTTCCACATGAATCGTCGATGTCGAGATAAACGTATGGATACGGAATTGGTCTGCAACAGACAAGGCCTGCGCCGCGGCATCAATGTCCTTTTCCAGTGCGCGGGATAACGCACAAACGCGGCTATTTTTGATGGTGCGCGCTATGGTCTGCACCGATTCAAAATCACCGGGTGATGAGACAGGAAAACCCACTTCCATCACATCAACACCTAGACGTTCCAGCGCCATGGCGATCTGTAACTTTTCTTTGACCGTAAGGCTTGCGGCTAACGCCTGCTCACCATCACGTAAGGTGGTATCAAATATAATTACTCTGTTAGACATCTCGCTTCTCCATGGAACGTCACCGTTCATTATTTAACTTTTGCCGTATTCAGATACAAAAAACCCCGCAACATTTGTGCGGGGTTTGTGAATGCTTTGCCTATTTATCGAGCGTGCAACACTAAGACCTCCGCGTATAAACCGCGAGGAGAGAGAGGAGGAGGTCGAGTTTGCGGTTAATTCTATTCATTTTATTTAAATATTTATTCTGTTCACATAATCTAGGACGGTTAATATTTAACTTGCCTAGCCGAGAGTGTCAACCCTAATTTTTTCATGTTCCACTCATTCGACCAGCCTTAAGGCTAATAACAGTGAGTTTCATCCCCAAATTAGTGATCGATGCCACAGAATTAACCAGCTGTTTGGATTCAGAAATCACTGGGATGTGTTAACTTATTCCCCTTAGAAAAAATAGTTTTTTATGCAAAAAACGATTAAGAAAAGTTATAATCCCACCTCAGTGATTACGGATATTAGAACTTACGCATTTTATGGAGCACAAAATGGATTTTCGCGTCTTGGTACTGAGCCTGTTGTTATGGCTGCTCCCCTTTGGGGCAAGTGCTATAGGCCAGTTAGATGAGCTCACAGAACTCGTCTACCAATATCCCAGTAAAGCCCTGACTCAAATCACAGCCTTAGAAAAACAATTTACGACCAGTGCCACTTCTGACATTAATCGACTTAGGTTGAGCGTGTTGAAATGTCAAAATCTGCTGCAATTGGGTGAGAACGAAGCCGCAATCAATGTCGCTCAGCTAGGCGAGGCCAATGCTAAGCAGCTTAAGCTAGATCAAGTTCGGCCCTACTTTTTGATTTGCCAAGCGGACGCCAATCTCAACTACAACAATATTCAAAATGCGCTGCCCCTGCTGGATTCAGCCATTACCTTAGCGCGACGCTATCAGCAACCCCAAGCCTTAGTCGATGCCTTGCGTTTACGAGGTCAGCTCGATACCAATACGGATAATTTCTCTTCCGCCATCGAAGATTTACGTCTGGCTATCGATATTTATCCAGATATCCATACTCAAACCCAAAATTGGGTTTGGCCACCACAGGCTTATGTTTACGCGGCCATGGGCAATTTACTCTACGCAACCCATGATTTCCCCCAGGCCATGTATTATACCAACCTTGCTTTACATAGCTCGGATGCCAAGGGCAAAGTATTACATTTCATTTTATGTAATGCCGCTCGGATAGCGCTCGATAATCAAGAGTTCGATTACAGTGACCAACTCGAGAAACAAGCAAAAGCACTACTGCCAGAGCTCGGCTCACCGCTAGAGCTTGCCTACAGTTATGCCATTTTGGCCTCGATCGCACTCGATAAAGGCCGCATCGACACTGCCGAAGAATATATTTCTATTGCCATCAATACCTTCAAAAAACAGAATCAACAGATAGCTGTGATGTTATCGACCCGCCTGCTGGCCCAAATACGTTTTGCCCAGCATCAAGACGATGCCGCATTAACCTTAATGAATCACGCCATTGAACAAGCTGAAAATCTAAAGCAGTATTCTGATCTCAAAGGATTTTACGGAATAATGAGCGATCACTACTTAGAGCAAGGGGATTTTAAGCAAGCCTATTCTTTCTTACTCAAGCGCTATCGAGCTGCCGAACTGGCCAATCAAGGGATGAACACTGCACGAATATTGCAATTTAAAGCCCGCCTAAATCAGCAAGATCTGCAGCGGGATCAGCATAGCCCTGCACCAGAAAAGGTCTCCATCCTCCAAGAGTTAAATCTAGATTGGGCCTATAGCACACTGTTCTTAGTTGTGATGACCTTACTCGGCGGGGTTATCTGGTATTTGATTGATAAGCAAAATAATCACGCGCCTCGTATCGAAGGCGAGGAGCCTGAGGAAACCCAGCTTCAACAGATCACATCGGCCTTAAACATTGCCAAACAAGGTCATTATCCGTTGTCCTTATTACTTTTTAATGCGAGTCAAATACGTCAAGTTGACTTGCCGCCCCTGCAGGATGAGCTACAGCACAGATTGCGTGAGCAGGATAAGTTGATCCGATATTCGATGGATGAAATTGTGATTATCCTACCGCACACCTCGGCAACTGGAGCTAAAAGAGTCGTCAGTCAATTAGTGGCCTGTATTCAACCTTGGCAGGGTTCAAGCCGGGTGAATATCGGCATAGCGGCGATGCAACAGTTTGATACTTTAGAGTCTTTAATTAAGCGAGCCAGTATCGATCAATTGGGCAAGGTTAAAGTTAGTGAGCATAGCCCAAATCATTATTCCCCCGCTAAGTAAGCGGCAATTTCATCGAGAAATGCGTCGCCGAAACGGCTCAGTTTACGCTCGCCCACTCCGTTGACTGCGAGCATTTCCCCCGCGCTGGTTGGCATCATAGCCGCCATCTCCGCAAGTGTCGCATCGTTAAACACTAAATACGGTGGCACATCCTGTTGCTCGGCAATGGTTCTACGCAACAACTTCAGCCGTGCAAACAATTTTCGGTCGTAATTGAGTGGGGCCTTAGATTGGCCCGTTTTACGCTTGGTCGTTGTCAGTGAAATACGCGGCTCGGCTAACATTAAAGCGACGTCCCCTTTGAGAATGGGTCTCGCTGAAGGGTTTAAGGTAATAGATGAACCCCGGGTTACATCTTGGCTCGCCAGTCCCAGATGAATGAGCTGGCGGATCACGCTCAGCCAATACTCGTGGCTCTTATCTTTACCGATTCCCCAAGTCGTGAGTTTATCATGGCCGCGATCAACAACCGGAGCCGATCTGGAGCCCCGCAATACTTCAATTAAATGATTGATACCAAAACGTTGCCCTAGACGATAAATACAAGACAGTACCTTTTGCGCATCTTCGGTACCGTTATAACGCTTAGGCGGATCGAGGCAAATATCGCAGTTACCACAGGGTTCGAGCGCACTCTCATCAAAATAATGTAACAACACTTGCCGCCGGCAGGTTTGTGCCTCGGCAAAGGCCGCCATGGTATTGAGTTTATGGAATTCGACTTGCTGCTGCGGCCCAGGCTCGGACTGTTCTATCAGATGCCGCACCCGGCCGATATCGGCGGGATCAAATAACATAAAGGCCTCGGCATCGAGTCCATCACGGCCTGCTCGGCCCGTTTCCTGATAATAAGCTTCGATACTCTTCGGAATATCGTAATGCACCACGAACCGTACGTTTGACTTGTTAATCCCCATGCCAAAGGCGACAGTCGCAACAACGATATCGATTTGATCTTTAAGGAAACTGTCCTGCACAGTGCCACGCTCTTCCTGCGTCATCCCCGCATGGTAAGCCTTGGCATTAAAACCTTGCTGACATAAACGATCAGCCACCTCATCGACACGGCGACGGCTACTGCAGTAAATAATTCCACTGCTACCGTTTTGCTGCAATAAAAAATGCCGTAACTGATTAGCTGCATTGAGTTTTTCGGCTACTGTATAGCGAATATTAGGCCTATCAAAACTCGACAATAACCGATAGGGATCGATACCTAAACGCTCACAGATACTTTGGCGAGTCGCCAGATCCGCAGTCGCAGTTAACGCCATCATAGGCACATAGGGAAAGAGCTGTTTTAATTGACCAAGTGCAGCATATTCTGGCCGAAAATCGTGGCCCCATTGACTAATACAGTGCGCCTCATCGATAGCGAACATCGCCAATGGCATGGACTGCATCCGTTCAATAAAATCAGCCGTTAGTAAGCGTTCTGGCGATACATAAAGCAGTTTTAACTCACCGTGACGCAGCTGCCTTAACACTTCGGCGCTCTGCTCTCGCGGCAATGAAGAATTGAGATATGCGGCGGCGACACCGGTTTGTAACAGACTATCGACTTGATCTTTCATCAAAGAGATCAAAGGAGAAACAACAATAGTGATGCCATCCATCAGCAGCGCTGGTAACTGGTAGCATAGGCTCTTACCGCCACCAGTGGGCATAATCACTAAGCAATCTTGCCCGTTACACACACGTTCGATGACCTCTCGCTGCCCATCCCTAAAATCACGGTAACCAAATACCTGTGCAAGACGTTGCGAAAGGGGATCATCATGTATGTCGAGTAAAGGCGTTTCCATGGATCTGCTATCTAAAAAGTGAGGCGCCTATTCTAAAGGACTGAATCGCTCCTGTCTTGCGCCAATATCGGATCATCCACTGGCGTGGTTTAGTCTGAGCAGTAGAGTTGCATTTATCGTTAGCTTCACTGTAGATTAATTGCTCTAAGCTGCACTTACCTACAGATAAGTGTCGATAGTAAATCCAATTAAGCCGAATTTCGCCACAAGGATGAACATAATGACAACCCAGATCCAAGCCGAGGTATTAAGACGTGTCGCTGAAGTATTTGATAAGCACGTACCTTTTCATAATCTGCTCGGGCTCGATATTAAGCGCTACGATATCGATGGTGTAGAGGTGGTGATTAATATGAAGCCTGAGCTTATCGGCAATATTCATCAACAAATCCTCCACGGTGGCGTCACGGCGACAGTACTCGATGTGGTTGGCGGACTCACGGCCTTTGCAGGACTGGTCGCCAGTCGTGATGATTGGACGGTCGAAGAGCTGCAGCAACGCCTACAGACCCTAGGCACTATTGATATGCGGGTCGATTACCTGCGCCCTGGCCGCGGGCTTATTTTTACGGGCACAGGCAGTGTGATTCGCGCGGGTAATCGCGTCTCTGTCTGCCGCATGGAATTGCATAATGAACAAGGCACACATATCGCCTTTGGAACAGGGACTTATATGGTAGGTTAACGATCTCGTCATTGATAGCAGATTTATACCAAAGCCAATCACAATGCCTTGATTTATAAATTACTTTTATCACATTCAGGCTTAAAAATACGCTACCGAGATATTCTGTAACCAAAAGTATTTAAGACATACCTTGAGTCAGGCAACAGACCCACCTACAATCGCGGTCTTGTTATCCTTCGAAGATGTCCCATGCCAGACCATGAACACCGCAAAGGGATCCTACTCGCCGTCAGTGCTTACTGCATGTGGGGTTTTGCGCCTTTATATTTCAAACTGCTTCAACAGGTTTCTGCCACTGAAATTTTACTGCATAGGGTGATATGGTCATTTGTGTTTATGGTGATCATCATGATGTTTATCGGCGGTTTTGAAAAATTACGTCAACTGTTTAAACGGCCTAAACAATTGATAGTTCTCACCGTCACTTCAATACTCATTGCGGGCAACTGGCTGATCTTCATCTGGGCAGTCAATAATGATCATATGCTCGATGCCAGCTTAGGCTACTTTATCAATCCACTATTAAATGTATTACTGGGGATGCTGTTTTTAGGGGAAAGGTTGCGTAAGTTGCAATGGTTTGCCGTGGCACTTGCCAGCGCAGGAGTGCTAATCCAGTTGATCTCATTTGGATCCATCCCCATTGTTTCACTCGCACTAGCGGGCAGCTTTGGCTTTTATGCCCTATTGCGCAAAAAAGTGAATGTGGATGCAAAATCAGGCCTACTGGTCGAAACCGCAATCCTACTGCCCGTTGCATTAATTTATCTTCTTGCAACGCTGGATACGGCGACCGCCAATATGCTAACTAATGATTGGCATTTAAACTTGCTGCTAATGGCAGCGGGTATTGTTACCACTATCCCATTACTGTGCTTTGCGGGGGCGGCGGTTCGCATTCCACTATCTATGCTCGGTTTTTTCCAATATATAGGCCCGAGCATTATGTTCATTCTCGCGGTGAGCCTGTTTAATGAGCCCTTCGATGCAGAAAAAGGAGTCACCTTTGGCTTTATTTGGAGCGCCTTGTTGGTGTTCACCTTCGATATGGCTTACAAACGCAAAACGGCGTGATTGATTCACACCACAGCCTACAGTCACAAAAGTCGGAGAATGGTTCAGTAAGCAAGTGACTTAACCTCCTACTTTTGTAACTGGGCTAAAAATCTCTCACCTTCAGGCACTGTCAGTAGCAGATTGTAGCCTCTGGTCGTTGGCACTAGCACTAATTCGGATTTATCCGTCACCGCAACAAAAGCCTTCTCTTTCCCTTTGAGATTAAACCAGCCTAACTGAAAACCCGGCATACCTATGCCATTGGTTTTAAAGCTAGGTACTAAACTCGCCTCTTGCTTTAAGTCGATAAGACGCGCCTGTGCAGCCAGCAACTCCGAGCGTGCAAGTTGCACTTTGTAGAAGGGAATATCTAACTTAAGCTCTGTCTCGGTTAATGCAATTTCAGCATGATAGGATTGATAAAAGACCCAAGAAAAACCACCCATCATCGTCAGCAAGATCCCCAAATTCGCCGATTTAGCGACCTTAGGCATAGGTTTCAGCCACAACATCCACAGCACTCCAGCTAGGCCTAATAACAAGATAATAAAGCTCAAAATAGCGGTTTGAGCTAAAGGTGCAAGCTCGAAAAATTGAGGGGTCATTGGCAGCATCTCCTATGCAGTAATGCACTAACTTGTCCATCTGAACATATTATGTCAATAAAAATGCCAGCACTCGGCTGGCATTAAGAATAAAGTTGTAATCTAGGTTATAGATCGAGGGCGAGAATTTTAGAACGGCGCTGATAGTTATACAGCTGTTTTTTCTTCTGCGGCAACGCTTCCACATCTTCAATCACAAAGCCATGCTCTAAAAACCAGTGAATGCTGCGGGTGGTCAATGCAAACAAGCGTGAATAACCACGGCTGCGCGCCTGGCCAATAATGTTCTTCAGCAACAAACTGCCTCTGTCTGCATCACGATAATCGGGATGCACCACTAAGCAGGCAAACTCACCGGCATTATCTTCTTCGAAGGGATATAGCGCAGCACAGCCAATGACTAAGCCATCACGCTCAATCAACATAAACTGCTCGATTTCAATCTCGAGTTGCTCACGGCTGCGACGCACCAAAATGCCTTGTTCTTCCAGAGGACGAATTAAGTTCAGTACGCCGCCAATATCGCTAATCGACGCACGGCGTAATCGCTCAGCGCTTTCAGTAACAATCTGAGTACCAATACCTTCACGGGAGAACAGCTCCTGCAACAGCGCGCCATCATCCAGATAACTGACTAAATGGCAACGAGGCACACCATTGCGACAGGCATCGATACTCGCCTTCAAGAAGGCCATAGTGCCCACACAGGCAGAACCTTGCTCGGCAAGCTTATTAAGAATGTTCTGCGCATCATTGGGCATTAACTCGGCGATCACATCACCATTACGGTCAAGGATGCCGTTTTGCGAACTAAAGCCAATCATCTTGTCGGCTTTGAGCTTGATCGCCACTTGAGTGGCAATCTCTTCTGCTGTTAAGTTAAAGCTTTCACCAGTAACGGAAGCGGCAATCGGCCCCATCAACACGATACAGTGGTTATCGAGCTGGCGTTTCAAACCTTGGGTATCAATCCGCCGCACTTTACCACTCAGGCAAAAATCCACGCCATTATCCACTCCCAGCGGTTGAGCAATCACAAAGTTGCCACTCACCAAGTTAATTTGCGCACCCTGCATGGGTGTGTTACTTAAACTCATGGATAAACGTGCAGTGATATCAAACTGCAGCGCACCCGCCACTTGTTTGATCACTTTGAGTGAGTCTTCATCCGTGATACGTACACCATCGTGGTAGGCAGGTTCAATACCATTGGCAGCCAGCGCAGCATCTATCTGCGGTCTAGCGCCATATACCAACACCACTTTAATCCCTAAACTGTGCAACAAAGCGACATCATTTAAGATGGCGCGAAATTGATTTTGAGCCAAAGCTTCGCCGCCAAGCATGACCACAAAAGTTTTACCTCTGTGGGCATTGACATAGGGGGCAGAATGACGGAATCCATCAACCAGTTCAGTGGTACGCACGCGTTATTTACACCTCATTTTTGAGCTGGCAGCGTCACTATAGACACACCAGGAATGAATCGTTAAGTTTCGCGTATGGTATTGCATTTTAATTCACATATAAAGAATTTATTCTCATTAAAATGCAGTTTTAATACATTAAAGTGCTTACATTCGCAAAATTTTACACTTTCAGTAAGTGTTTACATTTTTTTAACTGTACGGTGCAAAATTCGATGGCTTAAGTTTGCGATAAAATTATCTCAACTTGATGACTCACAGCTAAAAAACATCAAAAAAAAGCCCCTTATTTAAGGGGCTTTTCTCGAAACACTCACCAAGGATTACTTGATTTTGGCTTCTTTGTAGATAACGTGCTGGCGAATAACTGGATCAAATTTTTTGATTTCCATTTTTTCAGGCATGTTACGCTTGTTTTTTTCAGTTGTGTAGAAGTGACCAGTTTTAGCTGAAGAAACTAATTTGATCTTCTCACGATTACCTTTAGCTTTAGCCATGATCTATTACACCTTCTCGCCACGGGCACGAAGTTCAGCAACAACAACTTCAATACCTTTCTTATCGATAAGACGGATACCTTTAGTAGATACACGTAACTGTACGAAACGTTTTTCTTCTTCTAACCAAAAACGGTGGTTTTGCAGGTTAGGTAAAAAACGACGACGGGTCGCGTTTTTTGCGTGCGAACGGTTGTTACCAACCATCGGCTTCTTGCCAGTAACTTGGCATACTCTTGACATGTCAATCTTCTCCAAAAAACAATTTTAACGCTCGAGCATTAATGTGCCTCGTATGGCCGTCGCCCGAGGCACAAAGAGGGCGCATTTTATACACGATCACAGAGTGAAGATCAAGTGTTAGATTAATTAATCCAGCCTCGTTCCGCAAAAGAAACTATCTCTCGATCACCGACAACCATATGATCCAACAAGGATACATCTATGGTTGCTAACGCATTTTTTAATCGCTCAGTTATTCGTCGGTCAGCCTGACTGGGCTCAGCAATACCCGACGGATGATTGTGACACACTATGACGGCAGCAGCCTTTTTTTCAAGCACTAAGCTCACCACTTCACGTGGATATACCGAGGCTGAATCTATGGTTCCGCGGAATAACTCGACAAACTGAATTACTCTATGCTGGCTATCCAGCAGCAAAATTGCGAACACTTCATAGGAGCGGTCAGCTAATTGTCGCATTAAATAGTCCCGAGTTAAATCGGGATTTGTCAAAACCTGACCTCTCTGCAGGTTTTCTTGTGCCACACGCCGTGCTAATTCAGCCGCGGCTTGAAGCTGGGCGTATTTTACAGGCCCCACGCCCGGAAGTCGACACACCTGATGCTTTGGTGCACAAAGTAAGCTTCTTAATCCACCAAATTCATGGATAAGTGAACGCGCTAAATCCACCGCATTGAGCCCTGATAAACCATTACGCAGCAAAACGGCAAGCAATTCAGCATCGGACAGATGTGCGGCTCCTTTTTGTAAGAGTTTATCTCGGGGCCCCTCTCCCTCCGGCCAGTCCTTAATCGCCATACGACCTCCTGTCATTTCCCTTATTTGCGGTTTACAGAGTATGGACGAGATTTTTTTGAACTGGGATAGTCACTAAAATTGGCCGCTTTGTGATATCGTTGGCGGCATTATTTCAATCTCGGATGATGTCTGTGAGTCTGACAAATAAAAACGTCCTACTGGGCATTGGCGGCGGCATAGCAGCCTATAAAAGTGCTGATTTAGTGCGCCGACTAAAAGAACGCGGCTTCGATGTACGCGTGGTGATGAGTCAAAGTGCGATGGAGTTTATTACCCCCCTCACACTGCAAGCCTTGTCTGGACATCCAGTCGCTTCGAGTTTGCTCGATCCTGCGGCAGAGGCCGCCATGGGCCACATTGAACTGGCCCGCTGGGCAGATTTAGTGATTATTGCCCCCGCGACGGCCAACTTACTCGCCCGTATCAATGCCGGTATGGCAGATGAACTGATCACCACCACTTGTCTTGCCACCGAGGCCCCCATTGCGCTTTGTCCTGCGATGAATCAGCAGATGTATCGCAATCTGGCAACTCAGGCGAATTTAGCGAGTCTTACAGCCCGAGGCTTTACACTCTGGGGGCCCGCGAGCGGCAGCCAAGCTTGTGGCGAAGTCGGCCCTGGACGTATGCTAGGGCCATTAGACATCGCCGAACTGGCTACACAGTTTTTTGCCACTCATGACGCCGTTGAACTTAAGCCACTCGCAGGACAGTCACTGCTGATCACCGCTGGCCCAACCCGCGAAGCTATCGACCCCGTTAGATACATTTCGAATCACAGTTCAGGAAAAATGGGCTTTGCGCTCGCCAAAGCCGCGGCAGATATGGGCGCAACAGTCACCTTAGTCTCTGGCCCAGTGAATCTAAGCACCCCTGAAGGCGTCACTCGCATCGATGTTGAATCGGCACAAAACATGCTCGACGCCGTGATGGATAACATTGATAAAAAAGATATTTTTATTGGTTGCGCCGCCGTTGCCGATTACCGCATTAGCGATGTTGCCACCTGTAAAATCAAAAAATCTGCAGAAGAAATGCAACTTGCACTGGTGAGGAATCCTGATATCTTAGCCACGGTCGCAAGCCTACCCAATCGTCCCTTTGTGGTGGGATTTGCCGCAGAGACCCATGATGTAGAAACCTACGCCCGCGATAAACTCAAACGTAAAAACTTGAATATGATCGCCGCAAACGACGTTTCCGTTGCTGGCCTTGGTTTTAATGCCGATGCCAATGCCCTGCGCGTGTTCTGGCCGCAAGGCAGCCAAGATTTGCCCGCCACTGATAAGCTCACTCTGGCACGGCAATTACTTTCGTTGATAGTGAAAGAAAAAACAAATACATGAAAACACCGATTGAATTAAAGATCCTCGATTCCCGTATTGGTTCTGAATTTCCCCTGCCCGCCTATGCCACACCAGGCAGTGCGGGTATGGAGCTTCGTGCCATGATAGACACCACAATGACGATAGCGCCCGGTGAAACTAGGCTTATCCCAACGGGGATTGCCATCCATGTTGCCGATCCTGGCCTTGCCGCTGTGATTCTGCCCCGTTCAGGCCTTGGCCACAAGCACGGTATCGTACTCGGCAATCTGGTTGGGCTTATCGATTCCGATTATCAGGGCCCTTTGATGGTATCTTGCTGGAATAGAAGCGATTGCCCATTCACATTAGAAATTGGTGATCGTCTCGCGCAGTTGGTATTTGTTCCTGTTGTACAGGCCCAATTCAAACTCGTTGATGAGTTCGACAGTTCAGATCGTGGTGAAGGTGGATTTGGCCATTCAGGCACTAAATAATCCTCGAAGTCGTTATTGAGCCAAGGATACTGCAATGGCTGTAAGCCCAAAAATTAATCGTCGTGAACATATTTTGCAATGCCTAGCGCAAATGCTAGAAACCAGCCCCGGACAAAGGATCACTACCGCCAAACTCGCCTCGGAAGTGGGTGTATCGGAAGCCGCGCTTTACCGCCATTTCCCCAGCAAGGCGCGAATGTTCGAAGGCTTAATTGAATTTATCGAAGAGTCACTGCTCTCGCGTATTAACTTAATCATGGATGATGAGAAAGACACCATGAAGCGCTGCCAACTGGTGCTGCAGCTGTTATTGATTTTTGCCGAGCGCAACCCAGGGATATCTCGGGTACTCAATGGGGATGCACTCTTAGGCGAAAACGAACGCCTGCGCAGCCGGATCAGTACCCTGTTTGCCAAAATCGAAACTCAGCTGAAGCAAATTTTGCGGGAAAAAACCCTGCGGGAAGGAAAAGGCTTTAACTTAGACGAAGCCATATTGGCTAATTTGCTATTAGCCTTTGCCGAAGGCCGAATCGCTCAATTTGTACGAAGTGAATTCAAACTCAAACCAACCACACACTTCGATGAACAGTGGCGTTTTATCCAACATCAGCTTTTACAAAGTTAATGATTTACTTAAATAAAGGGCGCTATTTAGCGTCCTTTATTTTTATAGCCCTTCCTTGTTTCGCTCTCACTTTTGTTTTATTCTCAAAAACCATTTAAGAAACAAAAATTACAATAGTTTTACAAGGATGTCGAATGAAACTCTGTCGATTAGCCACTTTGGCTGTTCTTTGCTTACCTATGCTGCCCATATCAACGTTTGCTGCCACGACTTCCGCCGCGAATGCATTATCGCAGGCGCAGTTATTTAGCAAAGGTGATGAATATTCCAATGTTAAAATATCTCCAACAGGTAAATACTTAAGCGCAATCACCAGTGTTGAGGGTAAAAATGTTCTCTTAGTCTTAGACGCCCAGACAAAAAAATTACTTAATGCGATACGTTTCCCGAGTAACGCGCAGGTTGGCACCTATGAATGGGCTAACAGTGAACGCATCGTTTTAGCGAAAGAATACCTCAAAGGTTGGAGTGATGTTCCCCAATATTACGGAGAATTGATGGCGGTAAATGCCGATGGTTCTCGCCCTAAGTATCTATTTGGTTATAACAGCGGCGAGCAGCAAACGGGTTCAAATCTCAAGAAAAATACCGCCATAAATGCCACCGCATTCATACTGGACCCTCTACCGGATGATGAGCGCTATATGCTGGTCAATGCGCTCCCGTGGACTGGTGCCCGGGACTTGAGTGAAACACGTCAGGATGTCTACCGCGTTGACCTTTTTAGCGGGGTTCGCAAACGCATAACAGGCTCTCCCATAGGCCAAGCTCGCTTTATGACCGACCATGATGGAGAGGTTCGCTTCGTTGCAGGTGAGGACAGCAAAAACATCACTAAAGTCTTCTATCGCAAAGACGGTGACTGGATAAATACTGACAAGCTCAACCTAGGTCTAACCGACTTTAAACCACTCTCCTTTGCCGATGATAAAAATACCATTTATGCAGCGGGACGCTCCCAAGGTGAGACCCTAGGCGTGTACAGAATCAATCTTGAAACTGGCGATAAAACCGAGATTATTCAGGATGAAAAAGTCGATCCGAATAATTTTTGGATCAATGGCACCAATAAACAACTCTATGCCGTTGAGTTTGAAAATGGCTACCCAAGCTATGCCTTCATCGATAATGGGGATTCACACGCTAAATTGCTAAAAGATCTGCTTGGTGCTCTGCCTGGACATCAAGTACGGATTGTCAGCGAAACCCGAGATGCTGAAAAACTCGTTGTAGTTGCATTTAATGATCGCAATCCCGGTGATTACTACATATTTGATACGAAAAAACTGAAACTTGAATATCTAGCCGCCGCAAAGAAATGGCTCGACCCAGAGCAAATGGCAGAGGTAAAGCCCATCAGTTTCACTAGTCGTGATGGTAAGACAGTCAACGGTTATTTAACGCTACCTTTCGGTAAAGAAGCTAAAAATCTGCCCTTAGTTGTCAATCCGCACGGAGGTCCACACGGTATCCGCGACTGGTGGGGCTTTGACCCACAAAATCAATATCTAGCGAGCCAAGGCATAGCCGTTCTACAGGTCAACTTCCGTGGTTCGGGCGGGTATGGCGATCAATTTGAGCGCGCTGGATATCAAAAATGGGGCTCAGATATTCAATACGATATCATCGACGGCACTCAATATGTCATTGACCAAGGTTTCGCCGATAAAGAACGGGTGTGTATCGCAGGCGGTAGCTTTGGCGGCTATAGCGCCTTACAAAGTGCGGTATTAGCACCCGATATGTTTAAATGCGCGGTTGGGTTTGCCGGTGTGTATGATCTGGAGTTGATGTTTGATGAAGGTGACGTCGCCAGAACACGTTCAGGAACAAGCTATCTTAAGGACGTACTTGGCCAAGACAAAGCCACCCTAAAAGCCATGTCGCCCTCAGAAAACGTTGCCAAATTAAAAGCGAGCCTCTTACTCGTCCACGGTGGTGAAGATGAACGAGCGCCAATTGAGCAACTCGAATCCCTCGAAAAAGCCCTAAAAGCCCATAATTATCCCTACCAAAAACTGGTGATGGATAATGAAGGCCACGGTTTTTATAACGATGAGCATAGAGCGAAATATTATGAACAGATGCTTGGTTTCTTAAAAACCAACTTAAAACTTTAGAATTCACTAAATTTTACTCATACTTATCGTTGAATAAGATTAGCAGCATCGAATGTAAAGCCGATATCCGATAAGGACTATCGGCTTTTTCATCGGTGCGGTGAGTGATTTTCGGTATGAATTATCCGCAATTCGCGCTATTCTCCACCCCCTTGTTCTTGCCCCGCAAGAATAACCCAATTTGTATCCTAGGCTGGATGATCGGTGCCGGCATAGGTTTTCAGTGATAGCCGCTACAAAGTAGTGGAGGATAAGATGGCATTAAGTGAAGCAGCAGTAAAAGTACAGGCCGCCCTACAGGAACGCGGGCTTGAAACCCCCATGCTCCCCAACGTTTACAGCAGTGAAGAACGTAAGGACAAGATTGAACATCATATGAAGGAAATCCTGACACTCATGTCATTGGATCTTTCGGATGATAGTCTGGCCGATACGCCGCGCCGCATCGCTAAAATGTACGTCGATGAGATTTTCTCAGGCTTAGACTATGAAAATTTCCCTAAGATCACAGTTATTGATAACAAGATGGGCTTCGATGAAATGGTGCGCGTACAAGATATTAGCCTCACCAGCACCTGTGAGCATCATTTAGTGACGATCGATGGTACTGCAACCATTGCTTATCTGCCGCGTAAAAAAATTATCGGTTTATCAAAAATTAACCGCATTGTTCGCTTTTTTGCTCAACGTCCACAGGTGCAAGAACGTTTAACTCAGCAAGTCCTCGTTGCCCTGCAAACCTTGCTTGAAACCAAAGATGTTGCGGTAAAAATGGATGCAGTACATTACTGCGTAAAATCCCGCGGCGTGATGGACTCAACCAGCTCTACCACCACCACGGCCCTCGGCGGAATTTTTAAATCCAACCCAGCCACCCGCGCCGAGTTCTTACATCAATAACCTAGCTGGTCCGAAAGCGAGCATTCAGATCTTCTAGCACTCAGCCAGATCCTAGAGAAAGCAAACAAAAAAGCAAAAGCCCAAAGTGGACTTTTGCTTTCTCTAGCGGCGAACCAGTAAACGCTCTTGAACTGAGCCTGCGAGCGCTCCTAGCTCTCTGGATCTATCTTTTAAATCCCATATTGCTCACGGTACTGGCTTACTGCGGCAAGTTGGGCTTCCATCCCGGGTTTTCCGGATAAGTAGCTGATAAGATCCGCAAGCTTGATGATCGCCACTATACCGCAGCCAAAGTCGCGCTCAACTTCTTGGATGGCCGATAACTCGCCTTTACCTTTCTCTTGCCTGTCTAAGGCAATCAACACGCCCGCTAATTGCGCCTGATGGGCCTCGATGATTTCCATCGACTCACGAATCGCAGTACCCGCGGTGATCACATCGTCCACCAGCATCACCCGGCCCTTTAACTCGCTACCGACTAAGCTACCACCTTCACCGTGATCTTTTTTCTCTTTGCGGTTAAAGCAGTAAGGAATATCGATATTGTGGTGTTCACACAGAGCAACCGCAGTTGTCGTCGCAATCGGAATACCTTTATAGGCAGGGCCAAATAACAGATCGTACTCGATACCCGAATCCACTAACGCCGCCGCATAGAAGCGGCCTAAACGCGCTAAATCACGGCCAGTATTGAATAAACCGGCATTAAAGAAGTAAGGACTGATACGGCCCGATTTAAGGGTAAACTCGCCGAATCGCAGCACCTGACGCTCTAGGGCAAATTCAATAAACTCACGTTGATAGGCTTTCACAATCTCTCCTTACGACTTTAACGTTCTATTTTTATTGGGTATTAGCAATATTGATTTAATAAAAAGCCCCATTACGGGGCTGTTTATTAAAACGAATTAGTTCAATGCGGCTTTCTGCACATCGACAATTTCACGAATACTGTTCTTCGCTAAACCAAGTAGCTCTATCAACTCTTCATGGCTGAAAGGCTCACCCTCGGCGGTACCTTGAATTTCGATGATCTTACCGGTTTCAGTCATTACCACGTTCATATCGGTTTCGGCAGCGCTGTCTTCCACATACTCTAGGTCGCTGATCGCTTCACCCTTGTAGATACCCACACTGACTGCCGCAATCAAGAACTTAAGCGGATTAGATTTAATAATGCCCTTGCCACGCGCCCAGTTCAGCGCATCCACTAAGGCAACACAAGCACCCGTGATAGACGCTGTACGAGTGCCGCCGTCGGCTTGGATCACATCACAATCGATAACGATAGTGTTTTCGCCTAGGGCTTTCATATCCACACAAGCGCGCAGAGCACGGCCGATAAGGCGTTGAATTTCTTGCGTACGACCAGATTGCTTACCACGGGCAGCTTCACGATCCATACGGCTATGGGTCGAACGTGGCAACATGCCATATTCCGCCGTCACCCAACCTTGGCCTTGACCCTTAAGGAAACGTGGCACACCTTCAGTAAAACTGGCGGTACAAAGCACTTTCGTTTCGCCAAATTCCACTAACACTGAACCTTCGGCATGGGCCGTAAACTGGCGAGTGATAGTGATGGGACGAGTTTGTGCTGGCGTTCTGTTACTTGGACGCATGCGAGATTCCTGTATTCTGAGTCATTGACCAATTTTGGCTGCATATTATAAGGGCTTGCGCCTCAGGATGCCATGCCTAGGGCAATTCTCTGGCAAACTCATCTTGCCAATCTACCCTATAACTTGCAGTAGTATACTGTATGCCTTTAATCCTAAAGCCATTGACTCTATAATCCCCTCTCATTATGACGATTACACCATTAGGACAACCCATGATCCAAAGCATGACAGCCTACGCTCGCATCGAGCACAAAGCACAATGGGGCACTGCCTCCTGGGAAATTCGCTCAGTCAATCAACGCTATCTCGAAACCTATCTACGTTTACCCGAGCAATTTCGCAGCTTTGAACCCGTACTACGCGACCGCCTACGTAAACGCTTAAGCCGCGGCAAAGTCGAAGTCAATCTGCGCTACGAACTGGCCGACAATAACAATAACGAACTGCAACTGAATCAAGCACTCGCAAAGCAATTGCTCGACGCTGCCACTTGGCTCAAGCAAGAAGCGGGACAAGGTGAAGTGAACCTGACCGACATCCTGCGTTGGCCGGGTGTGCTAGCGAGCGGTGAACAAGATATGGATGCCATAGGTGCCGATCTGATGACAGCCTTCGATTCAGCCATAGATCAATTCATCGAAGCCCGTGGCCGTGAAGGCGCAGCCATCAAAGACATGCTGTTAAGCCGCTTAGATGGCGTGAGCGAGCAAATCGCCATCGTACGTGAACATATGCCAAAAGTGATGGAATATCAGCGTGAAAAGTTAACCAACCGCCTAGCCGAAATCAAAGGTGAACTCGACCCAGCCCGCATCGAGCAAGAGATGGTGCTACTGGCGCAGAAACAAGATGTGGCCGAAGAAATGGACCGCCTCGAAGCCCACGTCACCGAAGCCCGCCGCATCCTCAAAAAAGGCGGCAGCGAAGGTCGCCGCTTAGATTTTATGATGCAAGAATTTAACCGCGAATCGAACACCCTAGCCTCTAAATCCATCAGCACCGAAATCACCTCAGCCGCAGTTGAGCTTAAAGTCCTAATTGAGCAAATGCGCGAGCAGATCCAGAATGTGGAATGATATCCACAACCATCCATTAAATATCATTAACCATTGTTTTTAATCAATTTTAATATTTGACCCGTTTACTGACATCCATCTATACCCACCACTACCCACCGCCATATGGTGGGTATATTGGTGGGTATGCTACAATAATCCAGATCGTCAGTGGTGGGTATTATTGGCTTTCATAAAAGCAACCTTAAGGTCATGATGGGGAATGGATTTATGGGAAACCTAACAGTAAAAGAGATTGAGTCCAAGGCTAAAGGAGAACCTGGCCGATATGCAGATGGAGCCGGTCTGTATTTTGTTGTCCCAAGACTTGGCGTTCCATATTGGATGCTCCGTTACACGGCGCAATCCAAACGCAAGGAAATGACCTTAGCAAAATACAGTGACATGTCTCTTGCTGATGCGCGTGCAGAAGCGGCTACCAAAATGAAACAGTTTCGCGATGGTCTCGACCCGCTCATAGCCAAAAAACGAGCAGAGCAATCTCAAATCAAAACTGTTGATGAGCTTTTTGCTGATTGGCACCTAGGTAACATCAATCGACTTAAATACGCCAATATTCCAGAACGTATCTATCGCAAGGATATAGCACCGCATATAGGCAGCTTTAATCTCGATACTGTTACAGCTAGAGATATCAGAGACATCCTTAAAGCTATCAAAGCTACAGCCCGCCCCGCCATCGCTAACGATGCTCTAATGTACTGCAAGCAGCTTTTTAATCACGGCATAAAGCTGGATCTGCTTGGCGCAAATCCCGCCAGTGCATTTTCTATATCAGATGCTGGTGGCTTAGAAAAAAGTAAAGACCGCGCTTTAACGCTAGGGGAAGTCACCACGTTTTTTAAAATCGCTAGGGAAAATGGTAACAGCTTTAGCCGTGACAACTATCTAGCCTGTGCACTACTGATTACATTGGGAGTACGTAAGTCTGAGTTGGCTGAAGCGCCTTGGAAGGAGTTTAATCTTGATGAAAAGGTGTGGAATCTATCCAAAGACAGAAGCAAATCAGGTGTGGGTATTGCGATTCCATTGCCTCCCATAGTGATGGGATGGTTATATGAGTTAAAAATTAGAGCATATGACTCCGAGTATGTCTTCCCAAGCAGACGCTCAAGTAAAAATCCCCATATGGGACCTGATACGCTAAACCGAGCAATCACTAAACTATTTGGCCACGAAGCAGGTAAGAAAAAACAACCCCCAAACTTAATGGGTGATATGCCCCACTTCACGGTGCACGACCTACGTCGTACCTGCCGCACTCTGCTTGCCAAACAAGGAACACCTGGACACGTTGCTGAGCGTTGCCTTAACCACAAACTAAAGGGTGTTGAAGGGATTTATAACCAGCATGATTATTTCGATGAACGAAGGGAAGCGTTAGAAAAATTGTCGCAATATTTGAAGGATATTATCAACAGTCCTAGAAAGACAAATTGATAATTATTTATATGCAGTTACTCATACACGATCTGACAGTTTGATGATGTCGTAGTAAGGGATTTATAACCAGCATAACTTCGAAGAGGCAACGCTAACAGCAGCTTGATCACTCCACAGCAGTAGAAGTGATCACCAATAAACAGTAGAAACGCTCAATTGCGCCAGTGCCGCCAACTGGTGGCGCTGCACTAAACGGCCCTCTCTGCTGGCAAACACTGGTCGGTTCTACTGGTCACTGCTGCCCAGAGCGCTGGTCAAATTGCCTAGTTTCAGGCAAGAAAAAGCCCCTGGAAATGGGGCTGATTGATAAAAGAGTTATGTCCCGTCACCTTTTCTGACAGCCTTCTCCGAATCAAGGAGCAGGGAATAGATGAATTCTCGTTACATAAACTCTGTGGGAACGTTTTTCATTTGCACTTCAGCACTCCAATTGCTCGGTCTTTCTTTCGCATCCACCCAGTTTGCCCCTCCTTCTAACCACTTTTTACGATAAGTAGCAACACCATTTACTGAAGAGTCTTCATATCCAAATTCGACCCCACAACAGGAACAAATCTCATAGCTAGGTGATTTTCCATCTTCACCCCAAGGTGGGTCTAACTGTATCAAGCCACAGACGCGGCAAACCATTTTTTCATTGTTATTGGGCATTGAAGTACTCCATATTTGTTCGATATCCATGTTGCGATGGATCAGGCTTAAACATAGTCCGAGGGGTTCCATCCTTTGTCATAACACCAAATGTATTTGACTTCTCGTGATATCGTAGAACATCACCATTTGAACGGGTTTTTGTTAAAGCGCCTTTCGGTGGATTGTTCATGAAGCTTTTAGTCGCTTCAACATATTGTTTAGCATTCTTTAGTTCAGAGAACTCAGAGCCATGTTTCTTCCAATGTCCAAAAGCATTTTGGACTCCTGACATTTTCTTAGTTGAAGTCCAAAGTGGTCCATTTGTAACATCCGGCCCTCTACCAATCTTAAGCTTGCGTTCAACAAACTTCTCTGCTGCTAAAGCTGTTCCAGCCCAAGCCGCTCCCGATAGCGAACCCGTTCTATCATACTCTTCTAGTGCGGTTT
The DNA here is from genome assembly GCF_000217915.1 of Shewanella sp. HN-41. Lineage (GTDB taxonomy): Bacteria > Pseudomonadota > Gammaproteobacteria > Enterobacterales > Shewanellaceae > Shewanella. The sequence goes on from NZ_AFOZ01000043.1 coordinate 54,292, forward strand.
CAACACCTTCAATGCCAGATTTTATGCTATCAACTACCTGGCCGGGTCCCGTCCAAGACAAAGCACCAGACATATCGCCTTCAACCGAATCATATCCTTTGATAAAGCTAGGATCATTACCATAGCTTAAACTTTGTTTGTCTGTATTCAGCTGCAATCCAACGGCTTTCTTCTCTTGCTTGGCTGCTCCGCCAGTTTGGGCCATCTGCAACTCATTTGCTTGCCCATTTGATGCTGTTGTTTTGCCGTTGTTTAACGTATTGGAGATAGCATCAGTCAGCTTCATGTTCTCCGTTACGATTTTATTATCTTTAAAATAGCTATCACAGACACTTTCTAGATTTGAGCCCGCACAGGCGTAACCCGTAGGATCTGTTCCCGCCATCGGGTTATTCAAGATATACGAATACGGGTTAGCACTCTGACTGTTCTCGGGGAACTGCAAGAAAGGATCCACACTCAGGAAGCGGCCGATGTTGAAATCGTAAATCCGGCCGTTCATATGAATTAACTGCTGCTCATTCAAATGCTCGTGATTGGTGTAGCCCTTAGTCACGCCTTGCCAGGCCGTCAGTAATACATTGCCTGCGGCAATATCCCGTGGCCGGCCGAACACATCATAACCCCGGTATTGCAGAACTGCCCCCGTTTGCCCATCGATTAAGGTATCGACACTGCCTAAGTGGTCCCTTAATACGTGCTGAAATGGTGACTGATTACCTAAGCTCCCCACATGGGCTTTCATCTTGATGGTGTGGTCACCGATGTAAGTCTTATCGATGGTCGCACTGCTGCTGACCTCACGTTCAAAACTGCCCACATAGTAGGTTGTCGTAACGCTGCTACCTTGCTGCTTAACCTGTTTATAGCGCTGACCATTTGCATCATAACTAAAGGTACTGGTAGTGCCATTACGTACTACAGTTAACGGCTTGTTTTGATCATCGTAAGTTAAGGTCGCCCCATCGCCAATTAACCGATTACCATTGTTATCATAGGTAAAGTTGTAGGTTGTACCCCCGCGAATAAACTGCCGTATCGCATTCGGACCTGCATTACCCCCTAAACCTTTACCCACGTTACCATAGAGATAACTGCTGCCATAATCGCCTTTGACCAGAATATTACCCGCGGCATCATAGTCATAATTGATAGGCGCATACGTGGTGCCTTTAATGGTTTTGGTGGAATTATCGACCCGCATCAGTTCATCGTAGCTATAATCCTCTGCAAAGCGAGCGATGGCATTTTCTTGCCGAACCAGATTGCCCATAGCATCGTAGTCATAGTTAAGATACTGAATACCGACCGTGCTACAACTGCCGTTATTACTGGTACAAATCGAAAGTGGAGAGCCAGCTTCATTGCGGAAGAATTGTTGTATCTTACCGTTGCTGAATCGTTGCTGGTTGATACTGCCTAAGGCGCTGTATGCCTCAACCGTGCGCAGAGACAATTCACTGCCATCGGTAAAGCGTTGATAGTCTTCAATCAGATAGCCATTATCATCAAAACGGTAAGCAACATGCTCACCACTGGGGAATGCTATCGCTTTGATGCGACCAAATTGACTGTCGTAGGCGTACTTTTCCGTTAGGTTAAGGCCGCCCATTTGGGTGATAGTTTGTATCATTCGCCCCACGGTATCGTAACTGTGGGTTTGCGTGTGCCCTGTAACACTGGCTTGATATAATTTGCCATTACCGACCGTGGTGTCATACACCCAAGTGCGTGTAGTTTGGGTATTGGTTTGCTTTGTTTGTCTGCCCAGTTTGTCGTAGGTAAACGTGGTGACGAGATTACGCGCATCAGTTTGGGTGGCTAACTCAGCAAACTGGTTGTAACTGAATAACCACTTACCCATATTGGGGTCATCAAACCATGCCTTGCGGCCCAAATCATCATATTGCGCAGTGATACGACTGCCGAGCACATCTTGAATGAGTACCGGTAAGCCTGCAGCATTATAGGCAAAATAGCTGTTGTGCCCTTTGGCATCGGTTGTACTCAGCAATTGGCCCAAGCTGTTATAGCTGCGACTCATTTGGAGATTAAAGTCCCCCGAGACATTAATATCGGTTCGAATGCCGTCAACATAAGTGTATTGCGATTGATAGGCGACCATGCCGTCGTCATACAGTTTATGGCTGGGTCGCCCCAGCACGTCAAAGCCCTGATACTGCACAACTTCAGCCGTCCCATAGGATTGGGTTGGTCTAGTCTCGCTCACCAAATTGCCTCTAACGTCATATTGTTTTGCGGTAATAATATCCCCTGCAAACCCTGCGGTAACGGTCTTCACCTCTCGATTTAAGCTGTCAAAATAGACGATGGTTTCCGGTTGGCCACTGCTGCGCTGCGTGACGCTGTAGGCATAATTGCCAGTTAACCATTCCATACTGCTATACACGGTTGGCGTGACGACTGTGGCCCCTTTAGCGCTGCCGCTGCTGGTGATTTTGCCGATAAAATTCACGGTATTGGTGGTGGTCACACCGTTGATATCTATCGAGGTGAGCACTGCACCAGTCAAGGGGTCGTATTGTGTTGTTGACGACGCGACACCCGGCCACTGGGCATTAAATGTTTGATACACAAAGTAACCATCATTACTCATGGAGACTTGGGTATAACGGTCACCGACCGTGGTTTTTAATGCATGCCCATAGGGGTCATAAGCACTAAATTGCGTCGTACTTCCCACGCCAGTTAAAGAGCCAATACCCTCGACCTTGGTCGATGCAAGTGCCATCACCCCCTGCTCATTGGTGCTATAGGTATGAGTGACTCTTTGTCCTGTTGCGGTGTTCGCGGGATTAAGCACCACACTTTCATGGGTTGTTTTATAGGCTACCGTTTGGTTGGTGCTGCTCACCGTCGGCATTAACCAACCAAGACTATTCGTAAAGGCTTGGTTAGTAGTTTGAGTATGCAGCACCGTATTGTCTTCACTGGTAACCGTGTTTGAGGTCACTTGGCAGTGGGCATTTTTAAGTGTGGCCTCTTTGACCGTTGAAACTCTAGCACTCGGGTTAACAGTCCATTTTGTGGTCGTGCTTTCTTGAGGGTAAAAACACGCACTTTGGCCTACCACATAACTCCCAGATAAAGGAGCATTTTTCTGAACTGAATATTCGCTGAGCGTGTTGTTATTGCGGCTATTGGTGACCTTTTTGTACTTCACCATCCCGGACCAAGGGAAGGTTTGTTCAAATTGAGTCAGAGTGGTGAGGCTTTCACTGTTAAGCGCATCGGTGCGCGTTTCAATGATGTCGCTAAAGCCTTGAAAACCACGGCCTGCGACATGAAAACGGGCATTTTTATAGCTGTATTGCGTCGTATCGACCCCACCAACCCCATTATCACTCTTTAAGGTTGATACCACTCGCATGGTGTTGGTGAAGTAAACATAAGGATAATTTAATGTCGATTCAGCAACACTATAACGTTGCTTCAACTGGGCATAATCCAGTTGGAGTTTCTGCCCCATGCCGGTATTAACACTGCTCATGACCGTATCTTGTGTCGTTGCATGGGCAAACACTAGAAAACCCACCGGGTAACTACTCGGCTTGCCACCTTGTTTGCTGCCATAGAACCAGGTGCGCTTGACCGCATCAGACTCAAAGCCCACTCCAGAGACAAAATCGACTCGGCCATCGCCCGTTAAATCAATCGGTGATAATGTTGCTAACGCACCATAAACTGGCAATTGCACATCGGTAAAGGTTTTGCCATCAGGGTTAGTCAGTAGCACATTCCAATGCCACACATCGTAGTCGTAAAAATAAGGGGCTGATGCACCATCGACAGCATCGCATGCTTCATTGGAACTCCAAGTCCAACACTCGTAGGTGTATTTTTTACGGAGTCTATCGGGATACAGAATGTCTTGGCGACCATCGCCGTTATAATCGACAAACTGAATAAAGCGCTCATGCACATAGCCTGCAGGTCCGCCATAGAGTGGGTCTTTGGCAATATTACCGCCATCGACCGTCCAGGCGAGCTCTTTCATTCCCGTGTTATAAGGCGCTTCAAATAATCCGGCCCCTTTGTTAATAATGATGTAACGAGTAAAAAAGTTGTCGGTACTTTTGACTTTGTGCAGGGTTAAAATATCGCTTAATCCATCACCATTGAAATCGACCCACCGACTTGGTGTAGTGCGGTACACCTTATCGACACTAATGGCAAAGGTTTGGTTTTTTTCAACAAATGAAACGTTTTTATTCGCACGGTCAAAGATAACCTTGTACCATTTAAGCGCTGAATTAAATTGGCTTGGTGCCAAATCAAGCTCACCGTCACCGTCAACATCCATGGGGATTAACGGCTCAGCAGCGCTGACACTGAAACTACCGCGATAATCAAAGCCGTCACCAATGGCTTTGCGTTGATAAGCTTTATAGGTGAGGGTGAAATTTCCGACACCGGCTTGCTTATTGGTGGCTAATAGAATGTCCTTGCGACCATCCCCATCAAAGTCCATGACGTGGCTGGCGCAAAACTTATCACCAATATCGCGATAAACCGACGCATAACACGTGGCATTAATGCCGGTGGGATAGGTGTGCTTGATAGCACCGCTGGGAAGTAAACTAGTGATGATTAACTGTGAGTTATCATCGGTATAGATAAAATCATCTGCTCCATCAAGGTCATAATCAATAGCGCCGTTGACCACATTGCCACTGTATTCATTGGCAGAGGGAACGCCATCACCATTGATATCTCCAGCCCAATTTTGCGCACTTTTATATGGCAAAGTTCGATAACTAACCTTGTTACCGCCCCGAGAAAGATAGATACCATCTAATGGAATCGATAAATCCGCCACGCCATCACCGTCATAGTCGTTGTCTTTGCGCACAGCCAAACCGACGGTGTAATTGTCATTGATGGCTGCAAGCGCATGGTTTGTTATCAAGTTATGCTGATAAATACGCTCAAACCAACCAAAATCGGTATTCAGACATTGGCTGGGGTCAGTACCATCACAGTAAGATAAGCTTGCAAGTCTCGCCGCATCGTTACGCGCTGCTAGAGAGAGGGGCGCATAATTGAATAGCCACTGCGCTTTCACTCCACCATCAATCAGCACATCTATACTACTCATGCGCTTATTGTTAATGCTATAGCCGCCCCAATGGTAGCTGGTTTCTGCGGGTACAGCCGTATAGTTAACGTGCACGCTGCGCGAACCCTGAGTGCCTTTATAGCCTGTGTAATAAATGTCTTGAAGGTATCGATTCCCTGCTGAAGAAGTATCGTAAAAATACGTGACTTCATTTCCATGCGAGTCTTGTGTGAGTTGTTGCAACCACGATGATGTAACACTAACGCCGACAGGAGTAATCTTGCTATTGGCGTTGCTTCCTAAAAGGTGATACGTACCATTAGCCTCGTAGACTTTGAAGTAGGTAGTGCTGGTATTGAGTGCGCCACCCAACTGTTCAATGATGACAGTGGAATTGCGTTCGGTTTTATAAAAAGTACCTAATGCCCCGTAAACGCCCCGTACACTGGAGTTGGGGGCCGTTGTCACCACAAGTCGACTACCGTTGTAGCACAACTTGTCATTACTGCTGTAAGTTGCATTGCTTGCGGTTGCATCTAAGTCATAGATTTGGCTACAGCGCGAAATACTGGAATACGCTGACAGTGACCAGCCCATTCCGGCCAACCCTTCTCCTGCTTGGCTGCTGTAATTGAGTGACAACGAGGGCTGCACGCCATTTCGCCCGGGCGCAATAGTTAGTGGCACAGTGTAAGAAAACGCGCCACCATCAACCGTCGCTTGTCCTTGAATTTCGCCGACTAATTCATCAAACGCAGGTGACGCTAACGAGTTGCTGGCATCCGGGATGGTCGCAATACTGGCTAGGGTTGATGACTGAGAGGGCGTTCCACCTGTAGGTGCAGTGCCAACAAGCGTACTGGCACTGTAGGCGCTGCACAATGAGCCTTTGCAGGCATTAATGCGGTAGTAATACCCTGAGAGCGTTTTACCCGATAAATTGATATAGCGAGCACTTGTCCAGCCAGAGCATGCCGTACCAGTACCATCATCGAATGCAGGGGCTAATGCCATTAACATCAATGACGAACCACCATCTGCATTACCAAGCCCACTATAAACGCTGCCCCATGTGCTACCGTTGGTAGATTCTTGGACATTAACGGCAGTGACTTCACATCCTATATACCAATGCAAATCAATAGTTGAATTTGATTTACCACCACTAAGGGAAGGCACATCAGGCAGCAGCGCCGCCTCACTCGGTGCCGCCCCAACCAATCCCAATAGTAATATAAAAACGGCAAAAGATGATTTACGGTGCTGTGTCCATAGCGGCAACATGGCATTCCCTTTAGTTCAAGTTCCTATTTTTGTCAAATGACAATACGAAAATAAATACATTTTGGCAACATAGAGTAAACACTTTATTTTACTTTTTTAAATCGGGGGAGGGAGGTAATCATGTTCTCTCATCGAGAATGAGTAGATTATTTTTTAAGACGCATTACCGCTAACCGAACAAATGCCGGGAATCCTTGAGACAATGAAACACATTAGTAAATATAGAGTTTATGTTTTCCTTCAGATCGCGATCCACTAGAACGTGGCAATAGCCAAACAGTAAATATGGCATTAAAACGCATGGACTTTGTGAGCCGGTTTTGATTGAGTCTGCATTCGTGAGCGTAGACTCAAATCAAGTTAGAACAGTTTAACTCTTAGCTTCATCTATCAGCGTGAGTCATAAAGCCTCTCGGCCGTTACCCATAAATCCGATGGATTGCAATTCAGCGCTTGGGCCAGTTTCCACACTGAAGCTATAGATGCCTTCGCTACACCACGTTCAATACTCGATACAAATGATCTGGCAAGTTCAGCCTTATCAGCAAGCCCCTCTTGGTTATAGCCTAGCTCGACGCGGCGTAATTTAACCGCCCGACCAAAAGCCATGCCCATCTTTAACACTTCATCTTCATTCACTAGAGAACCCCAGGATATTGAATACTGGATAATTCTCACGGACACAGGATAGACAAACCACGCTATAAACATTACATTTAGACCTGTATAGTGGTCATTTGACCGTTTTTACATTAAGAACACCCACCGATAGAAAGTAAATGTTTTCTTTCGGAACAAACAGTGTCTTCAAACACGCTAATTAAAAGGAGTTACACATGTCAGTCGTAAAAACCATGTCAATCATAGGAATGGTGTTTTTCCCATTATGCTTAATCCTTGCTTCTGCATTTGCAGAAATCGATCTAGAAGCTTCAGCTGGATGGGGGATCTTTGCCGCCATGTATGGGATTGGTTATTCCATCACTGTTTTTGTTAAAACTAAAAATGCAGCTAATAGCACAATTTAAACATTCAATTGGGCCCCTAGTGTGGATAGGGGCCTCAATCTATTGATTACCAATCAGCTAGTAGCACAGTGCAATACCGTCCATGGTGACGATTAGAGCTAAAAATGCGAATGCCAATTTACAGCAGGCTAAACACAATAAATATTCCATTTAATGGCCATCATCGTTAGCGGTTTATCACTAGTTTAAGGTGTATTTAAAATGAAGAAATTGCTTTTTACTTTTGCACTGCTCGGAATGATTAGTGCTTGCAGTGATTCTAAACCGAATGTTGAAATTGAAGTTTACGACAGGGCGGGCTTGTATATTAAATCAATCGAAGTGAAGGTCAAGGCGATTGAAGATGATGTCATCGTAAACGACATCATTGTAAACAGAGGCAACTGTGAAAGCCTTTTCGAGAAAAAAGGTTTTCCCAAACAGCTTAAATTTGGTCAATCTACTTCTGTCTCTTATGGAGGCTCGTGTGATCTAACGCAAGTTGACGTAGTAACCAATAATGGGAGCTGGACAGTTACCTACTGAGTTGACCTTAATCAGGCACAGGAGGTGTTAACCCCTTATGTCGCCTAACTAATTAGGCGTTAACTTTAGTACCTAAGTACAAGCCATCTTGAAGAGTTAGAAGAACCCTATCCTGAAAAATGCATAAAAAATCCTCACTAAAGAGGCTTAATGTTATTGGGTCGCTTCAACGAACAACAAATCAAACTTGTGCTCTTAACTGCAGCCAACCTTGTTCACTTAAGCGTTCCCATGCTGCAAGAATATGAGCAGGTTTCATTGCAGCCTTTCTCGCATTCCAGCTATGAACCCGCTTAACCAACTCTTCAGCAGACAGTGCAGTATCAGACTCTTGTGTCACAACCCAATGAACAGTTGACAGTAGTTCCATGCCGTTCTGAGACTCATACCCTTCAATTAGCTTAGCAACTTTATCAAAACGTTGCTTAGTCTCTGAGTGTTGCTCTAGGAAACCTAAAGCCTCCTTGGCGGCATCATCTTTGAGATCTATAGGTGTCTCTGGTTTATTCAAACCATCGGCATAACCCGAAATAAAGTGGCCTTCCATCTTATCGAGTACGTGACGGAGTACATCAGCGTAAGGCCCATAATGATGTTTTTTAAAAACAACCTTATTCAATGGCTCGCCTACCACTGTCAAAAAGTAAACTAACTTTTGCACTTCAAGTAATGACAATCTGTAGCCAAAACCTGTAGATACATAGCGATCGATCAAACCTAAAACTGCTGCTCTGCCAATTGTCATTCGTGGGCGACGAGTTTGATTAGGCATAAGCTCTGCACTAGGCGCTGTTTGTGGTGGATAAACGCGCCAATCAACATCAGGCAACTCAGCGAGCGAAGTCTGTATTACTTGCTCAACCTCATGCCAGGGCAAACCACCCAATCCACTGCCTAGGGCAGGAATAGCGACTGATTTTAGGCCAAGACGGCAAACTTCAGCTTTAAGGCTCTCCAAACCTGACTCTATGTATTCGAGCTTAGATTGGCCCTTCCAGTGCGCTTTAGTGGGAAAATTAATGATATAAAAAGGAGAATTGATTGAATCCAGAGAAACGGGCAGCACAGCACCTGTCACCAAAGACTTATCGTCACAGGCTTTTTTATATACTTTGAAGTTGTCAGGAAAGGCTTTTTTAAATTGCAACGCCAAGCCCTTACCCATCACGCCTACTGTGTTAACAGTATTGATGATTGCATCAGCTTGATCGTGCAATATATTGCCTTTGTGATAAGTAATCATTTTAACCTCTAGTAATACCACTGTGGCCGTACAATAACCTCAGGCTTATGCTGTACAGCTTGTAGTAATACGCTCACTTCTTCTGCTACCGCTTGGGTCTTTACCCCGATTTGTCGGATAGTGTGCCATGCCACAGATTCGAATGCCAAAAATTCGGCCTGCTTCTCCTCTTTAAAGTCTGACCAATAGCGTTCATTAATGATCCGCTCTAAGTCCAATTCATTAATACGAGTGAAATCATCTATTTGTTCGGCATAATCCAAATCTGCATGTATATCGGTAAAAAAGCAATTATCGTTACTCAGTCGAATGGTCTCGATATCACTGATCAAATGTAATACGCGCTCTTGCCCACCTTGATAGTCATCATGGCCTTTATGGATCACAAATAACATCACGGAGCGAGGGCAAAAATTAAACGGTACATATTGCCCAATACTCCCACCAGCAGCCACATTCACAAGACGAACTAAACGGCGCTGCTTTATATGGCTATAGCCAATATTCTGGTTAACTAAACCAAGTTCAATGCGCTTATGATCGGACCACAAGCATCCTTGGGTAAGAATGCTGAACAGATTATCAATGTGAGTGATATGAGATACTTTGACAGTCATTTTTACCTGCAAATCAATTTATTGGCGTAAACAAAGCGCTCTTGCCTTCTTACTCATAAGTCTACTTACTTGGATTTACTCAGTAGCCCAATCAACAAGGCCCCTAATGCAGCACCCGCCACTAAAGTCCCCACTTGAGAATCCTGGCTTCCTATTGCATTACTTCTTTGCTGGGCAACAACCCCAAACTGTTCAGCTTCTAACTTTCCTATCGTCGTGCAAACTCGTTGAAATAGCTCTGAAGGACTAATTTTTAAAGCGTCAGCAACAAGAAAGACCTGATCAATAGAGAAGGTCGCCTTACCTCCTTCTAAGCGACTATAACTTGCCTGAGACAAGCCCATTCGATTTGCCACATCAATTTGCTCGATCCCCTTCTCTCGCCGAATGCTACTAACCACAGCTCCCATAACAGCAGAGTAAGTCGTTTGTTCGATATTTGTCATAAGGCTCTTGATTTCCTATGGAGAATACATTTAGCATTCACATGCGTTAAACGCATACAAATACTTTTGTTGGAATTGAATTCATTTTAACCACTATAGGAGGGGTTAATGCATAAAGATACGAAAATGATGATAGGTGATCGAGTCTATCGCAGCAAGGGGGCTGTAATGCACGTAGGCGTTATAGTTAGTGAAAATTTAGTGGCACATAACTCGCCAGATAACAATGTGGAAGTGGTATCTATTGAACAATTCGCTCAAGGAAAAGAACTGAAATATCAGCGTTCAACGAAAGTGGACCCTGCCGCTTTGCTGAGTCAACTTGAGAAAATCAAAAATGAAAATAAACGTTATTGTCCGTTCAGCTTTAACTGTGAGCACTTCGCTAATAGGCTTCTAGGTGATAACAAAGGTTCTGGGCAACTGCTGGCAGTTGTTGCAATAGGTGCTTTAGGCCTTACAAGTAAAAACAAGTGGCTAGGTTTTTTAGCTGCAGGCTCTGTAGGCTTGGTTCTGTGCAACAGCCTTAGAAGCTATTCAACGACCTAAAGCAAAGAATGTGAGATGTTTGTGATTCGAGAGGCAATACTTCTTGCCTGTAACCCTCTATGTTAAAGACTTCAGTGCCTCTTCGAATTTCAACACTATACGAGAATGCTCCGCGTGACTTCGGGTACGCATTTGGTCTGCCATATTCAGCCATAGATCGATAGCGGCACGGTGCCCAAATTTGTTAGTTTCAGGATCGACCCCCTCCAAATATTTATCAGGGTGTGAAATCAACTCTTCAATTGAAACACGACCTTTTACCTTCAACCGGAAAGCGTCTTGTGACCCATAATCGTAAACAGGCAATCTTTGCCCTTGCGCAACAGGCTCAAGCACTTTGGCTGCTACGTATGAACCATAAACGATCGCATACCTTCTCAGCATGGAAGCCAAATTTGCGGCCAAATAACCTCTACAGTGCCAGTAACAAATACGATCATAATGGACTAATTCAAAACGATATATGGTTCGTTGATTAACCTCTCCCGCGGGAACAGATATCACCAACACCCCAGAGTCATCAGGATAAAATAAGTTACTGCTGGTGGACATGTACAAGGTTGCCCGTAAAGGTAGATGCGATTCAAGTGCAATGCTTTTTAGATAGGCATCAAATCCTTGAGGATTTTTATAAAAGGAATGCGGTTCGTAAACCACATCACTAGCGCAATCCAACCAATCTCTATTGATACCAAAAAGCTGCGCCGCTTTTTCCATCAGATCAGAAGTTAACACCTTAGTGAGTGATTCTGCAGAGTGACAATCGGCAATGCTTAGACCGTGGCCAAAGAAATCGGGAATTTGACTTGCCTTTACGCCATGGGCATTGAATAAGGCAAGAAATCGGCTGGCAGGAGTCTCTGGTTCAGGTTGCTTTAAAAACTTTTTGACGTAATGGGCGACCTTTTCTGCAAATTGGAAACCTGTAAATAACTCACTAATCCCTATAGCCATCATCACTCCCAAACTAACCAGTCCATCACTTAGTCTAATTTTACGTCCACTTCAAACTACAATAGTTGTCAGAGCTTACTCATAGTGTTGTTCCACTCATGCAGTCATTAGCAAATAGACTGAACCAATAAAGAGCAATACATGTCAGTAAGGTAACTTCCTACAGCATGACGCCCTAACCAACCAGTCTTGAAAGTTGCGGGTCGTTCCGTAACCAAATACACCATTTCGCTACAGCTGAAAGTTCAGACTCAGGTTTTGTTAGGCAAGCAATTTCACGCGCAGTGGATCTGACTCGCTCACGCGCAGCAGGAGAGTTACGTGCTTCCGCAAGAGCATTGTGATATTTGTTAATCAACTTTGAGGTTTTTTGCCAGACTTTACGGCGTTCCTCTGACAAAACCTGATGTTCAGTAAGTTTCAATCTTTCTACCGTGCGTTTAACTCTCACGTATTCCCAACGGGGAATACCAGGAGCTGGCACAGCCTTGCCTTCCTCGTCAAACGCTAGAAGTGTGACATCATACGCGTTGGTCGGGTCGAGAAAATGTTGATTTTCGTCGCCTTCGCAGCGGCGCGTGAAAGTAGAAACTGGTGAACCATAACGAAGAGGAAACCAAACACCTTTTTTACAATTAGGCACGGTGCCGGCTATTCGAAAATTCATGTAATCAAAAGCTAGCCACCAATAACCGTCGCGCTCTTGGCCTTTAACATTACGAGCAGCCTTTTTGGGTCGAAAATGCTCTACAGTTAAGTGTGAAGCAAGGTCGCGCGCCTCAGTGAACCAGCATTTTCCGCCCGATAGAGTTAATAACCAAGGTTTTAGTTTTCCCCAATGATTGTCGTGTTTATCAATCAAGCTATTACGCTCTTTGACACTTCCTGCAGCATCTAGTTTGGCAAGCTCATTAACCAAACGTGCTGACTCAGCTAACCACGCATCCCAATCGGCTTGAGTCCAACGAACATTGGCAGGCAAGTCAGTATCGGTCGGCAGTTTGTTTTCCAAGTCGATAAAAATCATTCGCCAGCTTCCTCGCGCAGAATTTCGCTTATTATGTCATCGGCGATACGATCTTGTTCGGCTTGCTCTTCAGGTGTAAGTGTCGGTTTTCTGAATTTGCGGTGTTGGGCCATCTTGCGAACAAACAAAGCGTAATCTGGGTCGCGAAAATCGGCGGTCGAAAAGCCAAGATCGGCTAGCTCGGCAGAGAGCCTCGAAAGTTCAGCATCTTCTTCCGGCGTACGCGGTGACTTTACAAACAACTCATTGCGGCGGAATAATCGACGTTCGGTTTCAATATCGAGTGTCGATGACAGGCCAAATAATTCACTTTTGAGCAACCCCGTAACCCCCATACCTTGCGGGTGTTCATCGGGTGATTCAATGACTGAACGATCACCGTGCTTGCGCAAAATATGTACCTGCTCACGCTTAAGACTACCCACCATCATCGGGTCGTGGGTGGTAATCAGAATTTGCGATTCGCCTTGTACCAGTGAATCTTTTTCGGAACTCAACACGCCTTCAATATCGTCGAAGTAGCGCAGTTTCCAGATGGGGTTTAAATGTGTGTCGGGCTCATCTAACAAAAACAAACAATGATCTTCGCGGGTGATGCGCATTAAGCCCAATACAGTGAGCATTTGCAGCTCGCCTTCGGAGAGCTGTTTGAACTCAACATCGCCTCCGTGTCCCTTCGATTTTTTAACCGTAATGCGCACCTCCTCCAGCAAGTCACCGATATAGGCTGCTTCTACATAGCGGAAAAAGCGCTCAGGCGTCCCGACTTCCTCACCTAATTTTTTGAGCCTTTTATTGTCAGGAACAAACAAATAAAGCAGCTCTTGCTTTTCAGGGCGACGGCGAAAATCAATGGCAGCCAGTCGCGTTTCCTGAACGGGCGCCCAGGCGATCTGCCACAGCTTGTCGAGAAATCCATTCACGACTGTTCCACGTCTAAACCAAAAACGTGGATCACCTAGCTCAATGTCTTTCTCATCCAGATCGCGCGCTGAATATGGCTTCTTCAGAACGAACAGCGCGGACTCTATGGCTTCGATATTCAAATTGCTTAGTAACTTCTTGAATACCGGATCATCGGATAACAAACAAGCTAACAACACCAATTGGCTATGACCGCCACGACAGTAAAAGAGCCTGCGCATTAAGTCATCATCATCTTGCCGCAGTAATTGCTTATAGCGCTCTTGGTGGGTTCGAAATAGCGCCTCTATACGTTCATTCTTGCCCGAGTAATAAGCAAAAACATGTGACGGTAAATATTCCCTCGCATGTTTTACAAGAAATCCTTGGGATTCGCTTTTACCATCCACCCAGACATAGGGGCGTTTTTGTTTCGCGGTATCGGCCTGAATACGCACGATATGGCCGCGAATTTCATATTCCAAGGTGTAATCAAACGCCGCTTCTCGGTCGAGGTCTACATCACGGAACAGGGTAATCAGCGCTTCGATTAAATTGGATTTGCCAGTTCCATTCTGGCCAATCAGCGCATGACTACGAATGCGTTTTGCAGGTGTACTGTCTGTTGCGTCGGCTGGTGTGCCTGAAACTGGTTCCAGCTCGCTGGCAAAACTCACTTCTAGATTGCGCAGGTTACGAAACTGCGGAATGGCTAAATATCGAAGCTGCATACGTTATCCTTTTAGCTCGCGGCCTTCTCGCGCATTTCGGCGGGTTCGGGTTCCAGCAACCAACCGTGGGCGACTTCGGTTTTTAACTGGGCGTAAAAAGCATCTATCTCACCACCAAAACGCTGCCATAAATCTTTGGCGCTCATCTCGCCGTTATGGCGGGCCAAAATAGTGGCCAGCGGGGCCTGGGCTTTCACATCGGGTGGCGTGCCTAAACGAACCGGTGCGACAAGTTCGGTTTGTGGGGTTTTCATAGGTTCCTCTTCTTGTTCGATGGCGATGCCGGTGAGGGCGGAGACAGCTGCTGTTGCTAGGCGCTCAGAGCTTTTGCTTTTTTCATTGCGCAACCCCTCTAGTTGATCGCAGATATTCATTAGCTCATCTAAGCGAATAACAATTTTTTCCTGCTCTTCAATTGGTGGAACAGGAATTAACGTTTCTTTAATTTTTCTTACATTGAGATTAGGTTGCGGACCTCCTTCAGCTTGTTCGCGTATCTCGTCGTATATTTTTTCAAAGAAATATTTTATAAATCGCTTCGTTCCCAAAGAAGCATCAAAGAATACAAGTGCGGCAACAGCTTGATTTGTTGCACCTGCGACAACAATTTCACTTATTTGACCACGGGTTTTTCCCTGCCCATACATTGCCACAATAAGGCTTCCGGCTGGGAATATTTTGCAGTTGGTTTCCTTGAGTGCTTTGTCAGTAATGAAAGTTTCAGGCAGTCGAGCAATTTTTTCATTTGTTGCTGAACTTGTGTACCAAGGTGTACTGCCGCCGTAATAGCTATTTTCTGTTTTTGCTGGGGTGGCGCCGGTGCCAACATCTACCAAGTCCATGATTCTCGCCCACTTCCATCCTTTTGGAAGCACGTAAGGCAAATCATCTTGGTGAGGCATGGGTATAGCTGCGTTTGGCTTTAATACTTTAGATGAAATTAATGCCTGTCGTTCCGATGCAATCGCACTTAATAGTTCGTCTACTGGTGTATTGAATTCATTATTTTCAACCAAAAGACCGCGCATTCCCAAGTTCAATATGAGAGTGCGAAGTGCTCCTACATCCTCCGGCGCGGAAAACAATTGGCCGATGTTGGCTTGCAGGCGTTGCCAGCTTTCTTGCAGTTCGCGGGGGCTTTGGCTGGCGGCGACGGCTTGCAGGGTGGATTGGCGCAGGTGGTTTTGCAGGGTTCGGCGTTTTTTCTGCTGCGCTTCCAGCTGATCGCATAAAGCCATCAGCTCATCGACTTTGGCAACAATGCGGCTTTGTTCTTCGAGTGGTGGAAGAGGTATGGGAAGTGCTCTAACAGTAGTGGTATTTAATTCCACCTGCTGGGTTGTACCTGATACAAGTGAATCGGAATGCGACGGTTTAATGCGCAACTGCACCCATGGAGAAGCAATCACACACCAAAAATAACGTGGCAAGCAATTCGCAAGCCGGATAACTGTCACATGTGAGTCTGCTACTGCAAGTTGTTCTTCTGCAGCCGAATAGATTGCAACTCGGCCAGCGGTTCCCGTGCCAGTTGAGTTCCAAAGTAAATCGCCTTCGCATAGGTAGCGCTCTTTACCATATGTCTGTAGCGACTCATCTGCTACATAACGCGCTGGTGTTAAATCAAAGCCACTCCACTGAATACATTTTTGCGAAACGACGTAAGTAGAACTTTTATCTACGTATTTTGGTCCTTTACCCCGCTGGATATATTTGCAAAGTCTTTCCAAACGTTCCCATTTCCAGTGATCAGGAATAATGTACGGAATCTTCGACAATGGGGGCTGCATTCTGGTCGAGCGCAGCTTAAGCGCTTCTTCGTAAGCATTACGGAGATCATTAGCTTCTTTGATAGTCTCTTCTACAGACAGAACGGACTCACCCCGTTCCACTAGTCGCCCTGAAATTGCTAACTGCAAGACTAACTCTCGAAGTTTGATTATCCCATTTGGTGCATTAGCAATATGGCCAAATTCGGCCAAAAAATGATTCGCGTCCATTAGGCGTCCTCACCATTAAAGTGGTGGGAGAGCGCTGCGGCCAGTTCGCTTTTTAGCTGGTTTTCGGTTTCTTCAATTTCGCCGAGCAACTTTTTGTACTTAATTAACAGTTCGTCTGGGTCGTAGCTTACTTCTTCCGGCGCGTTGGGGTTTTTTAAATCCAAGTTAAAAATGGGCCAATAGAGGCGATCACCAGCGGCTTGGGCATCGCGGGCCTTTAACTCTAGAGAATCAGTCTTATTTTTAAGGGACTCGATAGCATTGGTTAGGTTGATAATAACTCTTTCTGGTGTCGCTTCTTGAATAGCCGATTGTAAGGCGCTGATGAGCGCAGCCTTGTAGAGGCGCTGGCTATCACTTGCACCAGTTAAATCTGCGTGTAAGTCAGTCAACTGCTCATTAAGCAATTCTGAAATGCCGTCATCCTTTCTTCGACCAGTTAAAGAGTCACTGAGATACTTTGCCTGCCTGCGAGTATCTAACGCTTGATTGCGTAAACTTTCAGCATTCTTCCAGTGAGGTAAAGCGGCCGCTTCGGCCTGTTCGCGTTTGGTTTTGAAATCGACCTTCCAGGCGAACTCGTTTTCTTCACGGCTGGCAAAGTCGTCGCTTTCATCGCCCCACCAATCTTGCTCTGGTTTGAATTCTTCCAGACGAATGGGTTTGGTTTTGCTGTAGCTTTTGTAGCCCGCTGGGTAGGGGTGTTCGTAAAACCAAATGGTATCGGTGTGAAAGTGTTCGCTGCCATCGTCTACTCGTGCGCCTTTGGTGAAAAACAGCAGGTTGGTTTTAATGGTAGTGTAAGGTGCAAATACACCTTTGGGCAGGCGGATGATGGTGTGCAGTTTGCATTCTTGCAGCAGCAGTTTTTTAAGCGTGCCTTTTATGCCATCACCAAATAAAAAGCCATCGGGCAATACCACTGCGGCGCGACCGTTTTCTTTAAGAAGCTTTTTGATGATCAGCGCCATAAACATATCGGCGGTTTCACGGGTTTTTAAGTCGGCCGGGTAATCGCTGCCGACGCCGTCGTCCTCATAACCACCGAAAGGCGGGTTGGTGATGATACAATCAACCTTATGGTTTGCACTCCAATCGTTCCAACCTCTACCCAATGTGTTCATATGTTCTATTTGGCTTGGCACATCAATACCGTGCAATAGCATATTGGTGGTACACAACAGATGCGGCAGTTGTTTTTTCTCGATGCCGTGAATGAGGTCTTCAATGGCGCGCTTGTCTTCTGCGCCCGATTTCGTGGTGAGCTGATTACGCAGATGCTCAATAGCGGCGGTTAAGAAACCGCCGGTGCCGCAGGCTGGGTCCATGACGCTTTCGCGTTTATCCAAGCGCGGGTTAACGCGGTCGGCCATAAAGGCAGTAATGGCGCGGGGGGTATAAAACTCACCCGCGTTTCCTGCACCACGTAGGTCATTAAGGAGTTGCTCGTACACATCACCAATATTAGCGCGGGTTTTAAAGTCGTGAAAGTTGATTGCTTCTTCGAGCTTTTCGATCACCGCCAGCAGTTGGGTGCCGGATTTCATGTAGTTGTTAGCGTCTTCAAACACGCTGCGAATGACTTTATGAAGCGGGCTGGCATTTGCATCTATTTCTTTTAGCTCAGGAAACAAATCATTGTTAACAAAGCTAATGATTTCACTGGCAGCAATCTGTGGCGCTTTTTTGCCATCGGCACCCGGAACGTAAGCTGCCCAGTCTCGCCAGCGTAGCCCTTTTGGCAAGGGTGATACGTAGGTACTGTTATCGTCCTCCCACTCTTCTTCGCGCTGGTCAAAGACCTTTAAAAATAGCATCCAGGTGAGCTGACCTAGGCGCTGAGCATCGCCATCAACGCCGTCGTCTTTGCGCATGATGTCTTGGATGCTTTTGATTGTGCTAGTTAAATTCATCTAATTGTCCACTCTATTGAAATGATCAGGCACTCAGATCATCTCGGTATAATTCAATTTCTAACTCTTTTATGGCCTGTAGGTATTGTTCGATACCGCCAAAAATACCGCGTCTAATCTGGGTTTTGCTACCAAGCTTATCAAAAGGGGGCAGCTCTAAAATTGTTGGGTTTTCAATGTCTAGGACACCGTTTTCAGCAAACTTTTCAACTAAGGCCTCCAGCACGGCTTTGGCCTGCTGGCCGTATTTACCAAACGCATCCCGTTTTTTACTTGGTTTGCTCGTTCCTTGCGAGTCAGGGGCTTTTGGTCAAAAGCAAGATGTGCAATCAAATCGAATGCATCCATTTCATCGCCATTGGGTATTGCATGCTGCAACAAGGCCAAATCGATGCCATGTTCGGCCAGTTCGTCGATAATGGCCTGCTTTCTCTCGCTCTCATTCCAGCGTTTTAGGAAGCCAGATAGTGTACCAAAACTTTCCTTGAGGGATTGTTCAATCTGCTCTTTTAGATGTCCTTGATAGTCCTCAGTGATGAGTTTTCCATCAATATCCAAGTATTGCGAACGTTCTGCAGCCAAACCCACTGCGACATCATCCAGGTAGAATTTTTTCCGAGGCTCACGGATTTCTTTTCCATCATTGTTGCCGTTATCTCTGCTGGAGTCAGGATCGGGGGGGAGTTCCCCATCATCATTGGGAACTACTGGATCATCCTCACCGGGCTCATAGACAACAACCGGTTCACCATCAAAGTCGGGATCAGAGAATAAACGTGTCGCCCCCTTGAAATCCATGATGGTGAAATAGAGCTTGTTGTAATCTTCCCTTAGGCGAGTGCCGCGACCAATTATCTGTTTAAACTCGGTCATTGAGTTGATGTTTTGATCAAGAACAATGAGTTTGCAAGTCTTGGCATCCACGCCTGTAGTGAGCAGCTTAGATGTTGTTGCAATAACGGGATAAGGCTCATCGTTGTCGATAAAGTAAGACAGTTGCGCTTTGCCTTCCTTGTCATCACCGGTAATTCTCATGACATATCGCCGGTTACTTGCAGCAGCAGGGATAAGCTTGACCAATTCCTGACGCATACGCTCAGCGTGATCTTGCTCATCACAAAATATAATTGTCTTTGCCATGGGGTCAGTGTTTGACAGGTATTCCCATACTTTTTTGGCAACGAAGCGTGTACGCCTCTCTAGGATAATGTTTCGGTCGTAATCCTTGGTATTGTAATGACGTTGTTCTACTTCTTGACCATATTTATCTATTTTGCCTTTTTCGGGTGTATAACCTAATGCATCAACGTTGGATGCAATGCGGATAACTTTGTAAGGAGCGAGAAATCCGTCTTCAATACCTTGCTTAAGAGAATAGGTGTAGATGGGGTCACCAAAATACTTGTAGTTAAACTCAGGGTTGATAATTTCACCATCAATCGCCCTTTTTCTTTTGGAGTTGCTGTTAGGCCAATGTGAGTTGCGCTTTCAAAGTATCTGAGAATTTCGTGCCACGCAGAGTCTTCCTTCGCACTGCCACGATGGCATTCATCAATTACGATTAAATCGAAAAAATCTGATGGAAACTGAAGATATATTTGCTTCCAGTCTTCTTTACCTGTAACAGCTTGATAAAGCGCTAAGTAAATTTCGTAATTCTTTTTAGCCTCTCGATTGGTGACTTTATGCATGTATTTGCCGAAAGGCGCAAAGTCTTGCTGCATGGTTTGGTCAACCAAGATATTGCGATCGGCTAGAAACAAGATGCGTTTTTTAGCCTTGGATTTCCAAAGCCGCCAGATGATTTGAAAAGCCGTATAGGTTTTCCCGGTACCAGTGGCCATAACCAGCAGTATCCGGTTTTGTCCTTTAGCAATGGCTTCGATAGTTCTATTGATTGCAACTCTTTGGTAATAACGAGGACCTTTTCCGCTGCCATCACTATGGTAGGGTTGCTCGAGGAGCGTATCGGTTTCGGTTGCTATGCCTTTCCAACGTTGGTAAAGAGGCCACAAGGTGTCTAGGCTTGGGAATTCATCGAGACTTAATTCTGATTCTACTGAATGGGTTAAACCAGTTCTGTCATGGAGTAGAAAGCCGCTGCCATTGCTACTTAGGGCGAAAGGTACGTCAAGCATTTCGGCATAGCTAAGTGCCTGTTGCATGCCGTGACCCACCGAGTATTTTGCTTGCTTCGCCTCGATGACTGCAATTGGTAAGTTCGGCTTCGCATACAACACATAGTCTGCACGTTTAGGGCCGCCTTTGGCTTCTGGATTTTTTATCCGTGCCGCCAGCTTACCTTTAACCATGACACGACCGGCAGTTAGGTTAACCTCCTCGAAGAATTGATCGCGCTTCCAACCTGCTCTCTCAATCGCTGGAGTAATGAATTTGGTACAGATGTCTCGTTCGCTGAGCTTATTCTTGTCCATCTTAACTATCCCTAAATCCATTCAACACATTCACACAAGGCAGATCCAATCGCTGCTTAATAATCTGATGCTACTGAAGATATTTGCAGAGTGAGCGAGTTCAAAAATCACTCTTCCCAAAAATAATCTGAATCAATTGCCTTAACGGCGTATAGCTCGCGTGTCGAAACACCGACATTGTGCTCTATCATCAGCGCGGCCAGTTCGCGGCCGTCAATGAGCACGATGCGTTTTTCAATGCGGGTAACAAAATCACGGGCGTCTTTACTGAAACTGGAGGTGGTAATAAATACGCCTTTGCGGGCGCGGTGCATGTCGAGTGCACCGGCGAAGGCTTGAATATCCGGTCTGCCGACTGTGGAATCGCGATAGCGTTTGGCTTGCAAGTAGATGGAGTCTAGCCCGAGCTTATCCTCTTTGATGATACCATCAACACCGCCATCACTGCTGTATTGGGTTGCTTGACCAGCATCCTTTTGACTGCCGCCGTAGCCCATGGCCAGCATCAAATCGACCACCAGCTGTTCGAAAAACTTGGGCGATAATGTGTGGATTTGTTCAATCAATTCATCGGCAAGGGCCGAATTAAGGGCGGTGAAGGCTTGCGCCATTAACTCTGTTGGGGTTTGAGTATTATCGTTATGACTGATACTGGCATAACGCTCTATTTTGCCTTGTTCTGTTGATTGCTCATGGTGAGCACTTCTAAAGTCATTAAAGGTATCAAACAGAGATAAATAGTCGTTATTAATAAGCTGACCACTCGCCAGAGCTTCCCTTCCCCTGTTGGTTATTTCGCAGATACCACGCTTAGGTTGATGGATAAGTCCCGCTTTAACCAGATAGGTTTTAGCCCAACCAACACGGCTACGAATGTAGGTTTGTTTACCGCTGGGCAAGGTGAGCGCAAGCTGCTCTTCAGAAAAGCCATAGAGGACAGCAACGTCATCATAAACCTGCTTCAATGGTTTTTGCTGGCCGCCAGCTAACACCTTAAGCACTGCAGGCATCATCTCTTCATAGCTTGGAATTGTATCGACCATCCCTGTGCCTCACCTCTTATTATTCTTGTGGCAAAAACTGCAGCGGTAATCGCCTAGAAGCTTTCGAATATCATGTTAAAAGCAGATTTATTAAACAGTTAAGTCGATTGTATTGGCGCAGATAATTTATAGGATTGTGTCAGAAAAGATCCATCTAATCCAGTGAGATAGCACACAGTCTTTGTACTTAGCTGTCACGCTGTTGAGCGGCATTATCCCTTAGAGTATCTTCAAAGCCTCCGTAGGTTTTCTTGGCAGGTAATTTGGCCATGTAAATACGTGCTCTTCGTCGTTTGAAAATTGGAGTTAAACGCTTTGAGGACGAAGGACTAAGGGATAGATGCATCCATCCCTTGAGTTAAGCATCAGGGCGACAAGACAGGCGCATGCCGGTGAGGGCGATGCGCTTGTCTATACGTCAGTGAGTGCCCTGTTTGAATTATCTTTACCATTCCAGTGCTTAATGCATCGTGATTGCTAGGCTGGTAGTGTTCTAGGAATAGTAACTAAGCAAGTTCTGTAAGCTCTGGATTTTGTCCTTACCCTAGCTTCTTTTCGGTGGTTCCCTTGGTTTAGTGAGGTTGTTTTTATTTATTGCTCATAGGCTTACTTACAGAGGGATTCAGCCAAGAAAAAGCATTTCAATCTAGTAATGGAGGACACTCTTAGCCTTTGAAGGCGGGAGGTTGTAAGGGATATTCTGAAGTTAATTAATGTGCAGTAAAACGGATGTTGATATGGGCTTAAACGGTTGCACTTTGGGCATCTCGCTCCTCTATTCTTGTTAAAATCCATTCTTGCACTTCACTTTCTACCCAAGCGGCAGCTCGGCTACCGAGTGACACAGGTCTGGGAAATGTTCCTTCTGCGATGTACTTGTAGATAGTGGAACGCGCTAGTCCTGTGTAATCCATAACTTTTGTAAGGCGAATTAGTTTCATGATGAGTTTCTCGGTTATTGTCTCATCACATATGTCCTTCTAGTAATTTTTAACTTTTTCTCTATTTCCAAATCTTTTCAGATATATATCACTCCTTTGCATAAGCCCATTAACGCTTTCAAGGAGTCAGATATGTCAACAAAAACGACGCACATAGAACCAGTTACCAACTCCGTGAGTCACTGGCCACAAACGACCGAAGAGGTTCTTGCCTCTGCCGCCAATATCATTGCCGAACGCTATATAAAGAAGGACGCCTATACCAACCCTCAAGCCACTAAGGATTTTTTAACTTACAAACTCGGCGGTTATGAGCGGAAGGTGTTTGCGGTAATGCTGCTCGATAACCAGCATCAATTACTGGAGTTTAAAGAGCTGTTCTTTGGCACCTTAGATGCAGCCAGTGTCTATCCTAGAGAAGTGGTTAAAGCTGTGTTGGCCGTCAATGCGGCGGCAGTGATTTTTACCCATAACCATCCCTCCGGCGAGTCTGAACCTTCAACGGCAGATAAGCACATCACCAAACGGTTAACCGATGCATTAGCGCTTATCGATGTGCGCGTGCTCGACCATATCGTGGTTGGCCGCACGCCAGTGTCCTTTGCTGAACGAGGCTTACTCTAGCCAGCATTAAAGCCTGCCACGCCAAATCAAGGAGTCCATCATGATTGAATTTACCGACAGCTTTTCGCAGGCCTGTGTCGCCGAAGCCTGCGCCGCGTTTCCTGAACTGCGTAACCGTTTGGCGATTGAACTGATTTTGCCGATGTTTGTGCGCCCGCTTAATGCCATGGGCCAAGTGATTGGCAAGCCAGTTGTTGCACCACACCGCGAGCTACATAAAACCGTATTATTTGTTTTTCACCGTGATGTAGTTGAGCACTTGCCCAAGGAGATCAGCTTTTGCCGCTATGTTTGCCCCTGTGACACTTATGGAGTGCCTATGGGTGAATGGCAAAGGGTGATCAACGGCGTGTACTTTAACCATGGCAGCAATGAACAACCCAATTGGAGCGTCCATACCTAATTTTGCAAACCGTTACCTAAACGTCATCAACTCCATTAGCCACTTGTATTTATCACTGCTTTAGCTCGCCAGCTAACAAGCAACCCACTCCCAAAGTTTCACCCTTTCAACCATAGAGGTTCCTATGACAACCCTAAAACTTTTCGATATTGAGCACGCCTGGGGTCTGCCCCGTAAAGTATCTCCCCGCTTTGGTGCGAGACTGATTTTGCGTGGTCTGCATTTGGATTATCTCAATGACAGAGCAAGTTTTGTCGGTGAGTTTTCCCCTGAAGTACGCGAACGCTTCAATCACACTTTTCCGAAATTGGTTAAACAACTTGAGCGTTTAGTCGTCAGCTGTGAAATCGATGCAAGAGAGCAGCACTGCGTCACCATTGAGTACGATGACTTTACCTGTGAGGCCGATACATTAGGCAGCCATGGTTATTTGTATATTGCTGTCTATCAAACCGCTGACAAACCACTACTCGCATTAACACACAGCCCTTCGATAACCTTGTAAAACCATAGCGCATCCTAAATACCTCATCACGCTCCATCAGACTCGTTTCACGCAATTTTACCCCACCAGCAAACACAGCAAGAGCCCAGGAGTTTTAGCTCCTAGGCTCTTGCGTGTGCGCGTAAATCAAAGAAGGAATATCCCATGAAGTTAATCATTAACCGTAACCAACTGCCATTAATGCCTAATCGTTTTTACCAAGTCATTGAAAAGGAACTGGCTGACGTCGATCCAAAAGATGCCAATGCGATCACGCTCAATTTTAGAGATCCAGATTACAGCGCCGAAGATGGTGGCTTTCATCCTGTCGAAGTACGACTAGAGAAACAGCAGGAACATTGGCGTTTAGTGTACGTCACTGATTTTGCCTATCGTGGCTATCCCTTCCCTGAACTCGTTAAAGACATCGATATCTGCTTTAACAGCAAGCAGGTCTATAGCTTGTTTAGTGGCTGGATCGGTGAGCAGGAATGCAGAGCATTAATCGATTTATTTACCCAAAACTTTGCCGCTTATTTCGATATGGGCGTTTACAAGGTGAAGGTCAGCTTGGATTAACCCTCTTAGCCAAATCAAGTTCCCAGAATCCTAAAACGGGAACACTCAACCCCTTGCCCCATAAGGCTTCGCGCAACGCAAGTGCCCAAAAACACGCTATGGTAAAAAAGAGGAACATGACCATGCCTGAGGTTCACGCCGTTAAAGATCAAGACACCGTTAAGCTTATCAGCTATCTGCTCGAAAGACAGTTTAGTCAGCAACTGGCCGATGTGTGGAATATCGGCCTTAATCTCGCCCTGAGGATCTCCGACTTACTTTCGATTAAATTCAGCGATATCCACGGCGATAGACTCATCATCAAGGAATCTAAAACTGGCAAAATTGCCAATATCAAGCTCAACTCAAAAACTCTGGAACGGATACAGCGTATTGCGCGCGAGCATCCTAACCATATCTACCTGTTTCAGTCCTACCGTAATCAACGGGCGAAAAACATTAAACCCGCGCCTTTGTCACGCCGCTATATTTGCCGCGCACTGGCGATGATAGGTGAAGAGCTCAAAATCGCCTTAGGCACCCACTCAATGCGTAAGACGCGAGGCTATCTGCTGTATCAACAAACCAAAGATATTGGCCGAGTGATGAAAATGCTCAGACACAGCGCCGAAGAAACCACCCTGCGGTATATCGGTATTGAGCAAGACGATATTGATAAGGACTTTGTCGAACTGGAAATCTAACCCGCGCTTATCGCTTACTCGATAGTGCCTCATCTTTAATCCTCACACAGCCAACGGACTATCAACGTGAACACCTGCAACTAACCTAGTCTGCATGGCGAAATAGCGCGTCGCAATGATAGAACCTTGGCTAAGGAAAATATTCATGCAAGTACTACAACCTGGTGATCACCTCGTCACCAATATCGATCCTCTTGGCTTAACCGAACACCATGGCCTCTATATCGGCCGTGGCAATGTGATTCACTTATCTAAACAGGGCATCATCGAAGAAATCGATCTGCAGCAATTTGCGGATGGCCATAAGATCAGAGTGAAAAAGTCCAGCTTGTTTCCCCATCAAGCTATTGAGCTAGCGCGCAGTCAACTGGGTCACAGCCCATACGGCGTTGCTACGAACAATTGTGAGCAGTTCGTCAACGAATGCTTAGAAGGGAGTAGCACCTCCAATCAGGTGAGTAATCTCACCCACATTGCGCTGCAAGGCTCTGCCAGAGTAGGCTTACTGGGAAGCACTGCGTCGAAGTTGGCCACGGGGACTGTCGCAAACGTCGTGTTAGCCTCTACCGCCGCTAAGATGACCGGTGAATACCTAGGGCTACCCGATAACGTCAACACGCTGCTAGGGACACCTGGGGATCTTGTTGCTAAACCAGCAGAATGCCTACTAAAAGGCACCACACAAACTCTAGGTGAAAGTTATGCTTGCTTAAGCCAAGGAGAGATAGCCGATGCTGGGATCAAGCTCATCACCGGCAGTGTAGAAACCGGTTTAAACACCGTGCTAACGACAGCAGAAGTGGGCATCAATGGCGTAAAAGCCGGTGCTGAACTGATAGCCGATGCATGGCACTGGCTAAGGTCATAAGTATTGGAGTCATCTCTTTAACAACGAAGCGGCCCTCAAGCCGCTATCGTTGACATACTTAAGGACCTATAAAGATCGAGTCTCACAGGTAAGCACCTTTATTTTTTAGCTCAAACCTTAAGACGCTAATCACTCTGTCACCACGCTTAAATACGACTGCAACCGAATGAACGTGTTCTATCACCATAATGCTTCGTCTCTAGCTTTGCAAAATAGCTCAAGCGGAAGAAAGCGCTCGCAAAGGTTTGAGGATAATTGTTGGCATTACGGTTGATATAGTACACAGGCGTATCTTCAGGAAAATGCACTAAATGCCGCGTACTGAAATCATCGAGCCCTAAAGCACTGGCCCAGGCTTCAACAATCTTAGTACTCAGGTTTTGTCCAAACCGATTGTAGTTACCGAGATGGCTATAGGCATCGTTATTGAGGAAGATAGCGATATGGTAATGGTCTGTATCGGCATCAGCTCGCTCCCTTGCCCAAACATAACGCAGAGTACAAGGATGCACCCGCTTACCCTCACGGCCCTTGGTAAGCCTGTCATGCTGGATTTTAGCATTCAGAGATTTAAAGAATTTGCTGATCACCGTTGAATCATAAACCGTTGGTGAGTCGCGAAAGTTAAGCTGTGGTAGATGTAAATCAAACCGCACCATGAAGGTACGAGGATGCTCATTCAGAGCTGCCTGTAAGGTCTGTAGAATGGCGCTTAAGTATTCAGCGCTGAGTGGCCTAGGATAAACATTGAGACCTTGGTATTGGCCATTGCTGATGACGGTAAGGTTAGTGTTTGAGGTGTGACGTGAGTACATATTGATATCCCATATTGGTTAAGTTACATAACGTATGGGGTTTGTGTAATTTATAACTCAAAAGCCCCAAAGGGCTTGATATCACTTGCAAGAGTTAGCTCGCCTATAAGAGCGACTAACTCTACTCAGCAATCAATGCACTGATACTAAAGGTTAAAATGTAAGTAACGACACACCTGTAGTAATAACAAACAGACAAATCGCTGCACTAAATCGCCAGCGCCCAAGGCACAAATGATCAGGCCAGCCGGGAAATCATGGCATTGCGTCACTCGATAGTTAAACCACTGAAGTCAACATCACCTCATTGTTCCGAGTTGCAAACATCTAGGTCATGGACTTTGCCCGTGTTGACGTACACTCGTTTCACAACTTGAGCTTGCGAAACAGGATACAGGCCAAGAATAGAACGGGTGGGCTTAATGCTGACTCCTTCTGTCTGTTTATCTTCCAGGACAAAAGCAGATGAAAACGGCATGTCAAAATGCTGTTCGAGAATGGCTATCTTGCTTTCCAAGGCTTCAATCACTGGCAAAATAATACGATTTGCTAAGATTTGAGAAAACACCTCCAGATCCCAAAAATCAAGCGAGTCACCATCCTCACGACTTTGTGATGCGAGCTCCCGACATTCAGCATCTCCCACTTCAGCAACAGCTTCACTACCTCGGTCCTTGGCAAGGACAGCCCCTTTTTCAAATCTGGGCTCAAGCTCCATGCGAAATTCTGCTGCCAGTTGAAGAAACCAAGTCTCATCACGGTTTTCTCCGGAAAACACCTTCTGAGCGGCTAAGAGCAGTATTTTTTCATACAGAAAATATTTCAACACTGGTCGACGCTTCAGCTCAGCAAACAGCATCCAACTACGTTCTGAGTTCCCTGTACATGCAAGGCCATCAAATTTTTCCTTTGCATTTTCATAGATTTTTAGTTGCCGCTCCTTTCTATCGGCATCTTTTTCTCGCTGTGCATTGCGATACCCTGTTAAGCCCCCCAACGAGCGAGCTATAAGGCTGTTTAGCATCTCCTCGTAGTCATACCCAATAGCTTGCTCACAAGTAACGGAGCGGAATATTGCACTAGAAAACCGCTCATTTGTAATATCTAGCAGATAAATTGAAGGCCTGGATCCAAAAATCACCTTTGAAGTGACCCCAGAACTCAACTTCCTGAGATATCTAAGCCTAGAAAGCTTATCTAGCTGTGAATTGAATTGGTCATTACTCATTCCGGTCATCTGAGCAATGACTGAGAATCCCAAGTTTTCCACCAAACCGTACTCATTTGCGTGAAGCAAGAAGACGCAAAGCAGTAAACGATTGCTCAACGTCAAATGTTGGTGATTGTTGTAATGTAATTCTTCGATCAGACCAGCGTGAAATCTTGGATGTTCATCATCACATAAAATAGCAAGCAGTTTATTGGTCGCAAAATACTGTGATGTGGGTCTGCCAGCCCTAACTCCTAGATGAATGTGACTCCTTTCAAAAAAACCTTCAGTAGTCATGTAGGCAAGAGACGACATGACAACATTCTTAGAAACGCCTAGCATTTTTGCTATCTCTGCTACGGGTAATGGGACCCCAGCTTCAGGTGCAAAAAATCTAAACCATAGGGAAATAAAAAATCTGGATTCTGGTTTGGCACCTTTGAGCGAACTAAGTAAGCGCTTCATTTGAATTTCAATGATAGAGAACTATTAATAAATACTTCCATAACAGGTAGGTAATTGCAATTTAAAATTACTAGTAAATTACTAGTAATTGAAAACAAAAAAGTGTTAAAATCACAGTAAATAAAATTTTAAAAAGTATTTACATTATTACAATTAAGTGATAAAGGTTGTTTGCATGATGGACATTAAGCGCCAGGCCGAATTTGAAGCAAAGTTTGACTTCTTTTACCGAAACAAAACGCACAAATTGCTACTGGCTTGGGTGACTAAATACCTTTACAAAAAAGGGATTTTTTTTAGCCAGAATCCAACAATAATTGAAGTTAAATCGACGCTTTTCAATTGGTTTAAAGACAGTAATGAAAGAGCCACTTTCGAATTTTATCGAAAAATGGAAAAAGCATGGGAAGCACACAATAGGAGGCTTGCATGCAAAGCAAAGATGCTCAACATCAGTGTTTCAATCGAGCATAAGAACAAATTCAAGGAGATGGCAAAAGAGGCAAAAATCACGAATATTCAACTTTTTCAGTCTCTCATCGATGATAACTATAAGCTTCTCATCGGCTTAAAGGATGAGGAGCGCAAAGGTAAAGAGGCGGAAAAGGCGAAAAAAGCTGAAATAAAGTACAATCAGTCGTTTACAGATACGAAGCTTAACGATGAGCTTCATCTACAGAAACATTATAACAACCGATTAAAAAAGCAGATGACTGCGCTAATGAGTGAACTTCAAGCCGTAAAAGACAATTCATCAATTCTATTCGCTCTCATTGAAAAAGCTGTAAAAAACCGCTCAAAGCTCACTGCTGACCATCTGATTCAAGCAACTAGAGCCCATACTTTAATCGACATTGTGCAACTTCCCTTAGAGGAGCCCGTAGAGGCTACAGAATCGGAAGAAAGCAGTGAGCAAAACCAGACTTCAGGTCCCCGCCCTAGAAAACGAGCAAGACCAGCTAAAACGGCTAGCAAATAGTAAAACAAAGAATCATCTCGTTAAGGCATAAGTATATGGTGGGTATATCGGTGGGTATCAATGCGAATTACCACAGGATAAAACATGCTACCCATTGTTAAATAATGGCTTTATTGTAAATAAAAATATTCAGATCCAAAACGTTGAGTAATGATAGTTAACGCATTTTAGATACTCAAAAGCCCCTAAATTAGGGGCTTTTTTGTTTAATGGCATCAAGTAGCAACACTAACGGATTAGCGATAGACCACCACTGATTAATCCGTGCGCATGATATCCCTCGCGACAATCATGATATCCCGTGCGGGAAGAGGATATTGTGTAGCTCATCGTGCGAGCGCACTTGATAGTGCGGGACAATACCGGTTGGCACATCGTGGCCGTGGACGTTATACCAGCAAGTATGAATCCCCGCATTGATGCCACCTTGAATATCGGAATGGGGATTATCGCCGACCATAAGCACAGTTTCACGCTCAGGATGGCCCATTAATTCAAAGGCATGCTCGAAGATGCCTACATCGGGTTTAGCCATGCCGACTTTTTCTGAAATCACTAAAATATCAAAATGATGCTGTAAGCCTGTACGCGCTAAACGCACGGTTTGTAGCTCAGTAAAACCGTTGGTGATTATGCCCAATTTGGCCTTACCCTGCAGCGCGGCTAATAACTCGCGGGCGCCGGGTAGAGGAGAACAAATTTCAGCCATAGCAGCTAAAAAAGCGCTATTGAGCACTTGAGGATCGACATCGAGTTTGATGGCCCAAGGTTCGAAACGTGTGGTCTGCAACTCAGAGGCGGTGATCTTGCCATCTTGATAATCGACCCAAAGCGGTTTGTTAACTAACTGATACTCATCAAAATCGGCTTGAGTAAAATCGACCCCAAAACCTGCAAACATCAGTTTAAGCCCTGCAAAGGCATCGAAATAAAATAGGGTTTCATCGGCATCAAAAAGCACCCAAGTATAGGGTGTGGCCGTGAAATGAGTTTGGCTTGAGGACAAGATAACACTCCTAACGAAAGATAAAATGCACTGATCAATCAGTAAAATTCTAAGAATCCCGCACACTCACAATATAGAAAAACCGCTACACAGTACCAGATTAACTCGACCCGAGATAAAGCTGGCCATCATTCAACATGGGGTAACGAACTTGCAGAATCTGATCAAGGTTCTATTAGTGGGGACGCGTTTTTTGTTGCAAAATAGTCTACAGTTTTTGCCTATGATTGATAATACCGTACTAATACAACCTATCGTTGAGCATAACTCAACAGTAAACACACTCTACCTATCACTCAGAGAGTCAAAGACGGATTAAAATCCAACAGTAATTCAGCAATCTAGCTTAAAAGGGATGGAGCGCATATGGAACATTTTTCAGCCCTGCCTATTTTTGTCACTGTGGTGGAATGCGGTAGCTTTTCCGCCGCGGGGCAAAAGCTCGGGCTTAGCAAATCGGCCATCAGCAAACGCATCACTCTGCTAGAACAACATCTAGGGATTCAACTATTACAACGCACTACACGTAGCTTGAGTCTAACAGACGCTGGTGTACGCTATTTCGAGTATGTTCGCCCGGCGGTGCAGCTCACCCAAGAAGGATTGGATGCCATCTCCGAGTTACAACAAACGCCCAAAGGTAATCTACGGATTTCTGTGCCTATGGTGTTTGGTCGCTTGTATATCGCCCCTTTGATCCCTGAATTTCTACGCCGTTACCCCAAAATACAACTGCAAATGCAGATGGATGATAAGACAACCGATTTAATTGCTGGCGGCTTTGATTTGGCGATTCGTATCGGCGAACTGCCAGATTCAAGCCTTATTGCCCGTAAAATTGCCCCTTGTTTGAGTGTGATCTGCGCATCTCCTGCGTATCTTGCCCAGCACGGCTTACCAGCCACACCTGCGGCATTAACCCAGCACAACTGCTTGTTTTACTCTTATTTTCAAGATGGTGTGGAATGGACCTTCCATAACGCCGAAGGGACGCAGCGTATCCAACCTAAGGGCAACTACCAAGTAAATAATAGTGATGCCATCCATCAAGCCTGCCTCGATGGCTTAGGTATCGCTAACCTGCCGCGCTTTATTATAGAGCCAGATCTACAATCAGGGCGTTTGCAAGCCATACTCACTGACTTTCCACTGCCCGAACACGGTATCTATGCCGTTTATCCGCAGCGCAAATACCTCCCTACCAAAGTGACAGTATTGATTGAGTTTTTGATGGAGAAGTTGGCGGAAAGACTGGGAAAGTAGTACTTAGCCCACTGCCAGTTTAACCGCGTCATGCCACATTACATCAGGTATTGGCTGCTCTAATCGCCATGTAATATTCATGGGTTGTGAACCGTTATGGCTGACATAATGCACTTTGCCAAAATTCACGAATCCCATTGTGCGGCCATTTTCATCTTTTGACTGCTCTCGAACAAACAACAGCACGGTTTTCCCCAGCTTTTGTTGCTCAATATAACTAAGACCTCGACCTCGTTCTGGCCGTGCGCTATTTTGCGATTGCCAGTGGAATAGATGTTCGCTAATGGCATAGTCGTGATACATGGTTGTCGGTGAAAACTGCTTCTCTGATTTATTTAACGTGACAAATAAACACTCAAGGTTTTGCTCATTAATCGCAAGCACACCTTCTCTTGAAGGCGATTTAGCTTCAAATGTGCTTGCACCAATTGCAGCTAAAATTTGCTCACGAGTATAACGAGAATGCACTTTCAATGCGCAGGGCTGCGTTAATTCCAAATCTATTTCTTGATGATGTATTCGGTTAATCAATATAACCAATACAGACAACAATTCTTCCTGTAACGGTTTATTGCGTAGTATCAACAAGCTAGCCGCTAAACTGTTAATGTTTAAAGCCGTACCTGATTTATCCCAAAAGTTGTAATGACACATCAAAGCAAACTGATTTTGAATAGGATCTAGCCCGTCAAATACAAAATCATTTTCGCATAACTGTTTGATAAAGATTAAATAGGATAATGAAGTACAACTGAGTAAGTGAAAGTTAATCGCGCGATAATATGCTTTAGCTAAATCGGACTGCGCAGTAGGTTCAGCAATCTGATTACCCTGAACAGCCTCGACTAATAAGGTCCAGCCACATTGACCATCAATCCTTATTCGATAAATGTCTTCCAAGGTCACTTGCGGGTTTATGCGCAAAAAATTGCCTAGCGTGAGCGGCAAGTCAGTCTGATGTTTAAAGCTTGCTATTAGACTGGTTAATCGATTGGCATTAAGCGTTGCGCGGCTAATATTGTGCAAAATCATCGACTGTGCTTTTTCCTCAAGCTCAATTCGACACCCTAGCGGTAGATGCGGAAAGTCATTGAGAATTTCATCTTTTATCGACTGATTGGTTTTACCGACTAATGCTCTAAATTTTTGCGAGAAATCATATTCATCACGTGAATTCCCGACAAAATCTAATATTGTGCAGCACTGCTTATCATCGGTGAGACGCAAGCCACGGCCAAGTTGCTGCAGGAATATGGTCAAGCTTTCCGTTGGCCGTAAAAACAACAAAGTATCGACCTCTGGAATGTCGACACCTTCGTTAAAAATATCCACCACACACAAAATGGATAATTTGCCACTGACCAAGCTCTGCCGCTTTTGGTGGCGCTCTTCACTATTATC
This sequence comes from Shewanella sp. HN-41, assembly GCF_000217915.1. Lineage (GTDB taxonomy): Bacteria > Pseudomonadota > Gammaproteobacteria > Enterobacterales > Shewanellaceae > Shewanella. The sequence goes on from NZ_AFOZ01000043.1 coordinate 87,791, forward strand.
ACTGGTCAGCACATCGGCGCTGATCCCCGCCAAATTGAACTTCTTCGCCATAAACTCGGCGTGTTCCTTGGTTACACAAAAGGCTAACGCCTTAATATTGCCAATATCAGTTACAGTTTCAGCTAGGCTGCGAATAATGCGCGTCACGCGTTGTTCATTGTGAGTGTATAAATTGCTCAGCTCAGCGACGTCATAACGACCACGGCTCCAATTTAACTTGCTAAGGTCGGTGTTATCGTCGATCGCAAAATATTGAAATGGACATAAATGCCGTTGATTAATGGCTTCTGGTAAACGTATTTCAGCGGCAATGACACCGCAGAAGTCAGCCAAAATATCGACACCATCATGCCGTTCAGGGGTTGCCGTGAGCCCAAGTAAAATAGTCGGCTCAAAATGAGCTAAGAGTCCACGGTAACTATTCGCAGCAACGTGGTGGACTTCATCAATAACAATATAATCATAAAAATCAGCCGCTAATGGCAAGTTATCAAGTTGCAGATTCAAGCTTTGGATAGATGCAAATAAGTGTTTGTAACTATTTGGTTTATGCTCTGCCACCCATAGCTCGCCAAATTGATTATTCTTTAACACACCACGATAAGCCCCGAGGGCTTGCTGTAAAATTTCTTGCCTATGAGCAACAAATAGAAAATTGGCTTCTGGATGCAGTTTATAAAACCGCGCAAAATCGAACGCGGAAACAATCGTCTTGCCCGTGCCTGTTGCCGCAACAATAAGATTTTTAAAACGGCCATGAACGCTACGTTCTACTGCAAGCTGTTCGAGGATTTCTCGCTGATGCGCAAACGGCTTAATGTCAAAATGAAATGAGCTCGATTCAGTGCCACTACCTTTCGCTTCTTTGAGCGCATTGTTTAACTTTTCTTTACTGTTCGCATCACCACTAAAAAGCTCAAATTCGTTCGATTCCCAGTAAGTTTCAAAGGTACTGAGTGATTTCTCAATGATGTGGGGAATTTCTTGGGTGGTGATCTTAAGGTTCCACTCAAGCCCGCTGGTCAATGCAGAATGCGATAAATTTGAAGAACCGATATAACCGGTATGAAAACCCGTATTTCGTAGAAATAAATAGGACTTTGCATGCAGCCTTTCACGCTTAGTGTTGTAACTTAATTTGACTTGGGCATTGGGTAAACTGGCTAAAAACTCGACGGCTTTAGCATCAGTCGCGCCCATATAAGATGTAGTGATGATGCGTAACTCTTTGCCACTGCGAGTAAATTCCTCAAGTTCATGTTTGAAGATGCGAATCCCCGCCCACTTGATAAATGACACCAGCCAATAGACTTTATCTGATGATCGGATCTCACGTTTAAGCTCACTTTCAAGCGATAATCCCGCATTACTACCGCAAAAAAGCTCACTCTGAGTGAGCCCCGTTAATGGAAATATAGCGGCCGTATATTTAGGTAAATCGGTCGCTATAGGGTTTTGTTTGTTAAAAAGAGCTGTCAGTATTCGGCCTTGGCTATCGATGAGATTTTCATCAATAAAATCATCATCGTTAATGTGCTCTTTGAGCCACATCACTAACCGATTAGCCAAACTGATTTGATTGATAACTTGGTTTTCATCTTGGGGAACAGAATTAATAACATATTCAATTACTTTAGTCAGAAAACGTGAGAGCCAAACACTTGCCTCAGCAACTTCTAGCTTCCTTTCTCCAACAAAAAATATGTCCTTATCTAAGCGCTGCTCAACTAGTTGAGTAATCAGCTTTTCGTAAATCCCGACCTGTTCCATAGCCAGATATGCCCCAAGACTAACAATCAAAGTTGTAGCGAATATATCACATAACAATTTGATTCAAATTGCGATTTGTAGAATGGTTTTGTCTTTTGCGATAGGGAGTTAATATTGCTTAGGTTTTAAACTAATTGATTACTTACGACATAGGCCGTAATTCCACGCGGAAAAGATGTTCGGCAAATGAGAATGAACCATCCAATACCAAGGTAAACTTGCCTCTATTTCCCACTCGTCAATAAGTACCTTGTACTTCGGCCGCCGGCGTCGGCTTTCACTAAAAAGCCTTGCTCGACCATTTGCGCAAGATGACGGGTGGCGGTGGCGCGGCTCACCTTAGCGACCTTTTGGTACTGGCTACTATTAATCCCTAGTTCAAAATCGCCGTCTAACATCCGATTGAGCACTTTAGCTTGCTCCTGACTCAATAAGGATTGATCGACACTTTGCCAATACTGAGTTTTCCGCAGGGTCTTGTTCACATCTGCCATAGCATTGAGTAAACAATCATTGAGGGTTTCAAAAAACCATACTAACCAAGGAGTAATATCAACATCGCCCCTTTGAGTGGACTCTAAAATGTCATAGTAGGCTTGGCGACGGGCAAGAATACTGACCGACATAGCGTAAAAACGAATCGAGCGTTTTTCCGCTTGCGCCAAGACTAAATCGGTCAATAGACGAGTGATGCGCCCATTACCATCATCAAGCGGGTGTAGAGTCACAAACCAAAGGTGAGTTATCGCCGCACGGATAAGCGGATCTAAACCCAGATCTTGCCGTGAAGCATTAAACCATTCAATAAACTGCGAGAGTTCAGCGTCCAAAGTCGCTCGAGAGGGGGCCTCAAAATGCACCGTTGGTTTATCAATGCGGCCAGAGACAACCTGCATAGGCATATCGCCACGTAGCGCTCCGCCAATAACAGGGTTAAACAGCGTATAACCCTGGGGAAATAACTGTTTATGCCAACCTAATATCCGCTCAAGAGTTAACTCTGTATCTAAATTTTTTAAAGCATCGAGCATAATGTCAGCTAAACCATCGGTTTGCGCTGTGGTCGGATACGGTTTGTCTTCGGACACGCCGAGTTTTTTAGCCAAGGATGAACGCACCGAAGCCGCATTGAGCTTTTCACCTTCGATGGCACTGGAATGGATAATGTTAGCGAGTAAGGTGTCGAGTGCAGCGTCTGACGTTAACAGGCTGTCGTCGTGACTTAGCATTTGCTTGCCAAGCAGCTGGCCCTGATTGAAATAGACCTGACGCAGCAAGGCATCAATGCTGCTGGTATTCCAATGAAATTTAGGCCAATCGGCTTGCTGCCAAATCCACATATCTTACCCCATGAGTCAAATAACAAGCCTATTCTACTCACATAATAAGTCGATTAACAAACCTATTTGACTCGTGTAATGAGGCAAATAATACAAGTAATCGCCTCACCTAGCCCAAATGCTTATAGAGTAAAGGAAATTTGCGCTGTTAATATGCTCTCACAGGACGGTACAGACACACCAACAACAGCTTTGCGCTACCAAAACCTGTGCGCTGCGATATACTGCCAGCGTTGATAAAACGCTAATGTTAAAACCCAATTTACACACCAATCGCGACCACGCTGACAAGAATACTGAGCCCAATCCATGCCTGATAACGCAACTATTGCCATCTCTCCCCATTCTCAGGCGCATAACGATGTCAGTGATGTGCAGCCCAATCTGCCACAGTGCGATTCGACTAAGTCGAGTGTAATCAGGCCGAGTGCAATCAAGTATGAATCGGTAGCTGCCGAGCAAAAACAGAAGGTTATTTTTATCGGCTTGCCTAGAACTGGGACGACGAGCGTGAGTGTGGCGCTGCTAGAACAAGGGCTTAAAGTGGCGCATATGGCCTTTACCAAAGAAGCCTTTATGCAGGCAGATGCCATTTCCGATGCACCTTGTTTTAGCGATTTTAAACAGTTAGACGGATTATTTCCCGATGCCAAATTTATCTATTTAGATAGAGACCTAAGTACTTGGGTACCCTCGATGCAGATGTTGCTGAGCCGGATGTTGCCACATTTAGATGATAAGACAGGCCGCTTTCATCCGATTATGAAGCGCAGTTTTCGCCATTGCTTCGCCGTGGGCGAAGTCCAAGATCCACAGGATGAACGCCATCTTATTGGCTGTTATCAGCGTCATCAAAGGGAAGTGTTTACTTACTTTGCTAGGCGAAATAACTTCTTGAGTATCGATGTTAGTCAGCAAGGCGCATTAAGTCAGCTGCTGCAATTTATGGCGCAATCAACGCATGCTACCTCGGTTGAGGCCCGCCATCCGCTGATGGATTTAAGTTTTCCAAGGCTCAATATTGGCCGCAATGTGGCCAGTTGGGATGAGTATAAACATCCCAATAAGATCAGCGCCAATGCCTCGGGGCCAGACAAGCGTAAGTTCTTTGATTATAAGATTTAAGATGGCAGAAAATAGGTGCAGTCCTAACCTAGAGCCTAGATCCTAATCGCTATTTTTTCTGCGTTTAACCACAGTCAACCAGTCGAGGCTCACGCCGGAGATCGCATTAAAACCGCGGATACGGAAGACCAATTTAAGCAACTGTGGCCTTGGCCTGACCTTAGGTTCGACCGAGCGCGGAACAAACCATAGGGTCACTAAGGTTCGCATTAGGGTCGATACCAGAAATACCACAAAAATCGGGCTTGTTAGCCAACTGTTCCAGCCAGACCAAATCAAAAAATCCGCCGCATGGGAGGCAATGGTGCCTCCGGCCATAGCACCCACAAACACTAGGCCCGCGCTGAGTGACGCTTGCAGGGCAGCGTAAGTAGCAAAGTCACTACGAAAGGGGCGAATGTCGTAAAGATAGTTGGCAGTGCTTAAGGTAAAACCGCTCCAAGCAAGGCCAGAGAATGCTTGGATTGCCAAGATATACAAATAGTTATCGGAAAACAGCCATAACAGAGGCAAACTTGGGATCAAACTGCTGGTGATGATCATGACGAGTCGATTGCCGTACAAGTCACTAAATCGGCCCCAAAATTTTAAGGTCACAAACTGAGTCGCAATCGACGCCACACTGGCGAGTACAAACTCAAAGTAAGTAAACTTTAAATCTTCCAACATATACACAGCGAAAAACGGTGCCGAGATGGCAACCATTGCCTGCATGCTGGCGACAAATAGACTGTACTGACGAAAGGTTTTATCCTTCCAGGCAGCACGAAAATTACCTAAGGTTTGGACAAATACGCCACGCTGTTTCGGCTCACGGGGATCGGGATCATGCATCTGCAGCAGTAACCAAGCGGAGACAAAACGCCCCATGGCGGCAATTGAAAACAACAAGGTAAAACCCAGCCACGCCATCTGCATCGAATCGGTAAAGGTCAGAATACCGCCACCCACAAAAAACACACTTAAGGATGCCCCCATGGTGAGTCGAGTGCGCGCCGCAAAAAACGCACCGCGGCGACGTTCAGGCACTATGGACCCCATCCACGCCCGCCAGTGGGGTTGAATTAAATTGATAAACCCATGATAGCAAACCGCTAAACCAATAAAGATCCACACGCCATGTTCTGGCCCTACTGCCGCTAGAGCGCCCATTGCCAACACAATACCGGCTTGAAAGGTCGCACAAAACACAATAAAAGTACGGCGGGAAAAATGGCTCGCGAGCCAAACGGATAAGAGTTGGGAGAGTGCGCCAAAAAGCTGTGGTAACCCCGTAACAAACCCCATTTGCGCTAGGCTGGCGCCGAGAAAAATGGCATAGGCATTGAAGAAGTTATCGCTGGTTGCCGTCATCATAGACGAGGCAACAGCCTCCTGCTGCGAGCGACGCAGGGTACATCTTAACCACGAATTGCGTTCACTACGCCGCGAATAAGTTGATTCTGCCGGTGTCGCAGTGGAGCCCATACCAAAGCACCTATATGCACGCGCTGACATCACCCAGCGCTGGTTAAAAATTGGCTTTAAGTTCAACCTCTTGATCGAGCAAGCTCTGGTACAGAGTAAACTGGTTGGCCGCGCGGTCCAGATTATGGCCTTCACGGTGGATATGGAAGTACACATCACCATTCAGATAATCCGTTAAAAAACGCACACCTATCATTAGGCAAATCACCCTAGCACCCAGCCATAGGCTACGTCTTTCCTCGTCGGTCAGCACATCACCAAGCTCACTTAAATAGCCTCGGCAAATCGCAGCGAAGATAGACTGGCGCACAGTTACATTTTCAAGGGCGGTAGAATCTTCGGACTCTGGCGAGCAGAAAGTGCGCACCATATCGCCAAAGTCATACATCAGATGACCCTTCATGCAGGTGTCTAAATCGATAATCGCCATACTGGACATATCGCGCTTATCGAAAAGCATATTATTGATTTTAGTGTCATTATGACAAATTCGCAGCGGTAGTTTGGGGGAAGTTTCCGCGAGTTCATCCAGTAAAACCTGCTGAGACAGCGCATAATCGACCCAGGTACGACAATACTGTAACCGCTGTGCACTATCTTGCTGCACGGCCTGTTGCAATAGGGCCATGCGCCCAGGCAAATGATGGAACTGAGGGATCACATCCTCAAGTTCAGTCGCATCAAAATCACTTAGGGCCGAGGCAAAATGACCAAAGGCCTTGGCCGCCATTTCCGCCTGCGCCTCCGATTTGACCACCTCAATGCTTAAGCTATGGGGTAAATAACTAATAGCACGCCAAAAGCCCTGTTCACCCAAATCGATAGCCAACTCACCCTCTTGGGTTAGGCAAGGACTGACAACTTTAAGCCCGTATTGCTGTTGTAATGCCTTAGCGCATAAATGATGGCTGATCTTATCGGCATTGCTGACTAGGGCCCTTGGCGTCTTAAACACTTGGGTATTAATACGCTGCAGCACTAACTCGCCCGAGGGCCAACGCACTAACAAGGTATCGTTAATATGGCCATTACCTAAAGCTGAGATTTTTGCCTCTGTGGCTTCAATTCCAAAATGAGGCAACACTGACTGCCTGATGAGTTTAATCACTCAATAACTCCATTAATTTTTGTTTTACCCAGACAGTGTCCTGCGGATAAGTCACGCCGAGCCAAGGCTCAGAGGCAACATCGACATATACAGGCAAACCTTGCTCAATGCCCGCCTGTACTATGGCGGGTAAGTAGCATTCAGACTTAGGTTGTTTGCCCTGCTGGCCTATAAATGCCGTTAATTCCTGTTTAATAACATCAAAAATACTTGGGGAGAAGCCCCAGCACGTCATTGAAACCAAAGACTGTGGTGGAAGTAGCGCAAATCCCCCTGGGCCCTCGCCGACAAAGCCATTATCTTGCGCTTGGATATTCAACCATTCAGCCACCGAGCGTAGTTGACCCTGCTCAACTTGGCACAATCCACGGTTAACACCACCATGGTCGGACAAGGTGAGTTCGATGGGATAGGCTACCATCATCCAATCCTTGGGTCTGGCGGTTAAGCCTTTCGCTAAGGAAACAAAAGCACTGTCACCATAAAAATCATCGGCATTGATCACCGCCATAGGGCCTTGCACTAGACGACGGGCGCACCAGAGTGCATGGGCCGTGCCCCAAGGTTTAAGCCTGTGGCTGTAATCAGACAACTGCGCACCTTCGGGTAAATCCGTTATGTTTTGGTAGCAAAAATGGTACTCAAAACTCGCAGGTAAAAACCGTGCCAATATCTCAGTTAATTCAAGTGCTAACTCTGGACGGATCACTAACACCGCACGTTTAAATCCACTGCGGATCGCGGACATGATAGAGAGTACCAACATGGGTTCACCCGCGGGGCCGAGGGAGGCTAATTGCTTGTCGCCACCGAAACGGCTGCCTAGCCCTGCCGCCATAATGACTAAGGTCAATTCAGTATGCATGTTGGGTTGAGTTTTCAATTCGTTTTAAGGTACTTCTCAAGCTTGGCCACACAGCATTAATGCCAAATCGCCCTTAAAGAAAAAGAGGAGCAAAAGTGTAATCTACCCCTCCGATTGTGACTAGAGTATCGGCGTCATTATTGGGCTAAATAATCACCAAATGTACGATTTTGTTCCAAAATCGCTTGGCTTCCCTTCAAACTAAACTTGTAACCGCATAGACCAATGCTGCCACGGCGGGCAAGGTCAACTATGATACCTGCGCTATCCAGAGGTGAAAAACGCGCTTCGGTGGCTGAATCCGCCTTCAAATCCACCGTCATTGGGCGATACTCAGTGCCATTATTAAACACTAAAGCGCTGCACGTCTTATCCCCCTGCGCCGTGGCTAATGACCAAATATTTTGTGCTTTGCCCTGCTCACCCAACCAACGCATGATCAGCACATTCCCCTCGAAGGCGACGGAGAATCCATCGGGCATCTCCAGCGTCACCCTATCGCTTGCGATAGGGGCCGCAGGAACCGCACTCACCACTTCCAGCGCCTGTTCATCTCCGTTTGGCCATAGTCCCCACACCAAAGCTACCAATATCAGTCCACCTAAGCCTATCGCCGCAGGGCGCCAATAGCGGCGGCTCGGCATAGGGAATTTAGGCAACACTAAGTAACGGCGATAGGGTGAAAAAAACTCGATTAGGCCGCGGAATAACTCCGTCATAGAGCCTGAATCTTTAGCCTCGGCGCGGCGACGGCGCATTTCTTCTGCGTCCTCTGCCTGGTGAACACTATTGGACTCATCATCGTGGTCGAAACGCCACACAGGCTCATCATTCAGTTCGGCGGGATCTAAGGGAGCGTGTCGTGCATTGGCGTGCTGCAAATCCACCTGCGCGAGATCCACATCAATCACCTCAATATGCGTTTGTTCCACGCGGCTTTGATGTGCAGGACGAAAATCTGCCTGGGCATCGATAATGGCATCATGCACCACAAAATCCGCAGGATTCTGGGTCATTCGAGTTAATTCATCGAAACGCAATTCATCTTGACGAAGCACCTCCAAATCCACCTCGGCCAATGTTGGTGTCCCCGTAGGCCCAGTATGGGAAGAGGTTGGCGTGGCAGCAGCCGTTTTAGGTGTCAGCACAGGCTCCACTCGGCGACGGGGTATCGCCTGCGAGGTGGGTGAATCTAACGCTGGGCCATAATAGCCAAAACGATAATCCACTATGGTTGGTGAAGGTAAACGAGCGCCAAAAAAGGTTGCCCCAGCGGCTAACACTAAAGCCAATACCGCAATGAAAGGCGGCGCCCCAACAATTAACAGCGCAAGATACACTGGAAGAGGTAATACTAATAAAGCCACTAAAAACTTAGGCTTATTGGCATCCATTAGACGGCGCAGGCTAGTTAATGCCAGTAAGGGCAAGCCTAATAACGCCAATAAATACATTAAGAAATTCGCCCCAAACCCTGCAACAGCAAGGGAAATGCAGACATAAACGCCTACACTAATAGCGGCAAAACGGGGACGGGAATCACGCCCATGAAGGCAGAAAAGAGATTTTAACAGCACGACCCTTCCTTTATAGTTGAATAATCCAAGCGCAAACACGACTCTCAATGTCGTATGGACACGAGCGTAACGAATTTAGCCGCAATTGTCAGTGTCTACGACCCTCGTCAGGTAAAAATGCCCATGAAATAGTAAATAGACTTCAATTGCCGGACAACAGCCCTAGCGTTTTTAAGGTCAAAATCTGTATAATGCTCGGCCCTCTGGGGCCTTCTTGCGTTAACAAACTGGATATTTAGCTCATGACCGCACGCGGAAATTTATTTATTGTGTCGGCACCCAGTGGTGCTGGTAAATCCTCGCTGATCTCGGCACTGCTTAAAGATAAGCCCGCCGATATGCAGGTTTCGGTATCCCATACCACCCGAGCACCGCGCCCAGGTGAAGTCGATGGACAACACTATCACTTTGTTAATGTTGAACAATTTAAAGCACTGATTGCTGAAAATGCCTTTTTTGAATGGGCCGAAGTGTTCGGTAATTACTATGGCACTTCACGCCATGTGATTGAGCATACGCTCACCCAAGGTATTGATGTTTTCCTCGATATCGATTGGCAAGGTGCCCAGCAAGTAAAAGCGGTGATGCCAGAGGCCGTTGGTGTATTTATTCTCCCCCCCTCGCAAGCCGAACTAGAACGCCGCCTCACAGGCCGTGGTCAAGATAGCAGCGATGTGATCGCCAGCCGTATGGCGCAGGCCGTATCGGAAATGTCGCATTTTAAAGAATATGATTTTATTATCGTCAACGACGATTTTGACACCGCCCTCGCCGATCTGCGTGCCATCATTCGCAGTCAACGCTTAACGGGAGCTAGTCAGATCCACGCGCAAAATGATATGCTTAACGATCTGTTGGCAGGCTAACTGCCTTAGTGTACAATTTTGCGTCATTTTTTCCCTAGATAAACTGGAGTTTCAACACATGGCTCGCGTAACTGTAGAAGACGCCGTAGAACAAATCGGCAACCGTTTTGATATGATCCTGGTTGCGGCGCGTCGTGCTCGCCAAATCGCCGTGCAGGGTAAAGACCCTATGGTTGAAGAGATGAACGACAAACCAACGGTTATCGCCCTGCGTGAAATCGAACTAGGTTTAGTTAACGCTCACACCTTAGATGCCGATGAGCGTCAAACCGTGCGTGAACGTGAAGCCGCTGAAATTGCAGCGGTTGCAGCTATTGCTGAAGGTCGTTCACTATAAGCGTTATTGAGTAAACCTGTTTAGGTAAAAGGAGAGCTGCCACTTGTATCTGTTTGAAGGTCTAAAGGAGTCTGCTTCCGGTTACTTAGAACCTGAACAGGTAGAATTGCTCAAGCAGGCGTACCAAGTTGCGCGTGATGCCCATGAAGGGCAAATGCGCACTAGCGGCGAACCTTATATTACTCATCCGGTTGCGGTTGCCCGCATCCTTGCCGAGATGCGCCTCGACCATGAGACGCTGATGGCAGCACTGCTACACGATACGATCGAAGACACCCATGTCACTAAGGATGACTTAGCCGAGCTATTTGGTGAGTCAGTGGCAGAATTGGTCGAAGGCGTGTCAAAACTCGACAAGCTTAAATTTCGCGATAAGAAAGAAGCGCAGGCGGAAAACTTTCGCAAAATGATGATGGCGATGACGCAGGATATCCGCGTTATCCTCATCAAGCTTGCCGATAGAACCCACAATATGCGCACCTTAGGCGCACTACGTCCCGACAAACGTCGCCGTATCGCCCGCGAAACCTTAGAAATCTATGCGCCCATCGCTAACCGTCTTGGTATTCATAATATCAAAACCGAGTTAGAAGACTTAGGTTTCCAAGCCTATTATCCGATGCGCTATCGGGTACTTAAAGAAGTCGTTAAAGCCGCCCGCGGCAATCGTAAAGAATTGATCCAAGGCATTGAAGCCGCTGTATATACGCGCTTAAACGATGCGGGTATTGCGGGTAAAGTCAAAGGCCGCGAGAAAAACCTCTACTCCATCTATAACAAGATGCAGAGTAAAGAGTTGCAATTCCAAGAAGTGATGGATATCTACGCCTTTAGGGTGATAGTCGATTCCATCGACACTTGTTATCGCGTACTCGGCGCCATGCATGGCCTTTATAAACCGCGCCCGGGTCGCTTCAAAGATTATATCGCTATCCCTAAGGCTAACGGCTATCAGTCACTCCACACCTCTCTCTTTGGTCCACACGGCGTACCCGTTGAGATCCAAATTCGTACTGAGGATATGGATCAGATGGCCGACAAAGGGGTTGCCGCGCACTGGGCCTACAAAGGCGGTGCGCAAACAGGCCAAGGCACCACCACGCAAGTGCGTGCCCGTAAGTGGATGCAGAGCTTGTTGGAATTACAACAAAGCGCCAGCACCTCCTTCGAATTCGTTGAAAACGTGAAGACAGAACTCTTCCCCGAAGAGATTTATGTGTTCACCCCCGAAGGCCGCATTCTGGAATTACCCGTGAATGCGACCGCGGTCGATTTTGCCTATGAAGTCCATACCGATGTAGGTAACACCTGTGTTGGCGCCCGCGTTAACCGCCAAGCCTATCCGCTAAGCCAGCCGTTGATTTCGGGTCAAACCGTTGAAATCATTACCGCAAAAGGCGCCCGCCCCAATGCAGCCTGGCTCAACTTTGTGGTCACGGGTAAGGCCCGCGCTAAAATTCGCCAAGTGCTTAAGAGCCTTAAGGGTGATGATGCAATTGCCCTCGGCCGTCGCCTGCTTAACCATGCGCTGGGTAAAACCAAGCTCGATAGCATTCCTGCCGAACAAATTGACAAAGTCGTGCGCGATACTAAGCATGCCAATTTGAATTCGCTATTGGCCGATATTGGTCTTGGCAATGCCATGAGTATCGTTATCGCCCAACGTTTGATTGGCGATAACCTTGAAAATCAAGAGAGCCGCGATGCCCACTTGATGCCAATCCGTGGCGCCGAAGGCATGCTAGTCACTTTTGCCAACTGTTGTCGCCCTATTCCTGGCGATGCGGTCATCGCCCACGTCAGCCCAGGTAAAGGCTTAGTCGTGCACATGGAAAACTGTGCCAACATTCGCGGTTATCAGGGTGAGCCAGACAAGTATATTCCCGTACAGTGGGATAATGTTGATGGGGTCGAGTACCAAGCTAATCTGCGGGTGGAAATCGTCAATCACCAAGGCGCACTGGCGAAGATCACCTCGATCATTGCCGCCGAAGGCTCGAACATTCATAACCTGAGCACAGAGGAACGCGATGGCCGCGTGTATCTGATTAACCTGCGTATTTCGGTGAAAGACAGAATCCACTTAGCCAACGTGATGCGCCGAATTAGGGTGCTTCCCGAAGTGCTGCGCACATCCCGTAATCGTTAATTAATTCAATATTAGAGAGAGCGTCATGGCAGAAAAAATCATCATAGCAACCGAAAATGCCCCAGCGGCCATCGGCACCTATTCACAGGCAGTTAAAGTTGGCAATACAGTGTATTTATCTGGCCAAATTCCGCTGGTGCCAAGCACAATGCAAATTGTGAGTGATGATTTTGAGGCGCAGGTTGTACAAGTCTTTGAAAACTTAACAGCCGTTTGTAATGCTGCCGGCGGTTCGATCAACGATATCGTTAAGCTCAATATCTTCCTCACCGATTTAAGCCACTTCGCTAAAGTGAATGAAATCATGAGCCGTTACTTCAGCCAGCCCTATCCTGCCCGTGCCGCTATCGGTGTGAAACAATTGCCTAAGGATTCACAGGTTGAAATGGACGGAATCATGGAACTGTAAGCGGCATACAGTATCAGTAAGAGGCGCTTAGGCGCCTTTTTTATTACCGCTACCATCCTCTTCCCCACTTGCCCTTCTCTTCATCTTATTTTCATCCTCAGCATATAGGCTTAGCACTCCATTTCAGGGCTTTACAATCTCGCAAACTATTTGCGTGGCCCCATAAAACTCGCCATACTGACACTTAGTGATGGGGTTAAAATAACAATAAAGAACAGGGAATTGCCAATGGATACAGCGATTAAGACGCCAATCGAAATGCTGGCGCACTGGGCTAAGACGCGTGGGGATCAAATTTATTTACGCCAACCTATCAAGGGGCAATACCTCGATTTTACTTGGGGTGAAGTGCAAGAAAAAGTACAACAACTCGCCGGAGCACTGCGCCACTTAGGCCTAGAACCTGGTGATAAAGTTGCCGTGCTTTCTAAAAACTGTGCCGAGTGGTTTATCACCGATCTTGCCCTCATGCACGGCGGCTATATTAGCGTGCCAATTTACCCAACGGCCAACACAGACACCATTCGCTATGTATTGCAACATAGTGGCGCTAAAGCGATTTTCCTTGGCAAACTCGATCATTGGGCCGATCAAGAAGCGGGGGTTGGTGGCGAATTACTGCGCCTTGCCATGCCCTATGAAACAATGCCAGCCCAATATCAATGGGAACAACTGCTCAATATGGGTAATCCCTTGGTTGAGGCGCCATTACCTACGCCATATCAAGTGATGACGCTTATCTATACCTCGGGTTCTACGGGCCAGCCCAAAGGCGTGATCCAGACCTTCGCCAGCTATGGCTGGACCTGTCTAGCGGTAGTGCGGGATCTGCGTACCGATGGTGATGACCGCCTCCTCTCCTATTTGCCCTTGGCCCACATCACCGAACGGGTAGCGATTGAAGGCTCATCTTTTTATTCGGGCAGTACTGTCGCCTTTGTCGAGAATCTAGACTCCTTCGTCTTAGACGTGCAGCGGGCTAAGCCAACGGTCTTTTTCTCGGTGCCACGTTTATGGAGCCTATTCCAGAAGAATATTATCGATAAAATTGGCGTCAGTAAGCTCAATTTATTGTTGAAGATCCCATTATTAAGCAGCCTAGTTAAATACAAAATTCACAAAGGGCTCGGCCTGAATCATTGCCGCTTATTGGGTTCGGGATCGGCGCCAATTCCCCCCTCTTTAATCCACTGGTATCACAGCATTGGACTGGATATTTGTGAAGCTTGGGGCATGACGGAAAACTGTGCTTATTCCATCATCAACCACCCCTTCGATGCCCGTAAAATTGGCACGGTTGGCAAACCTATACTGGACTGCCACATCCGTCAGGGCGAGGATGGCGAGCTATTGATTAAGAGCCCAGGCTTGATGACGGCCTATTATCTGCAGCCCGAAACCACAGCGGCGGCCTTCGATGCCGATGGTTTCTTCCACACTGGCGATCTGTGCTCTATCGATGCCGATGGTTGTGTAACTATTACCGGCCGAGTGAAGGACAATTTCAAAACCGCCAAGGGCAAATATGTCGCCCCCGTGCCTATCGAGCGTAAATTGGCGCAGGACCCCAATGTGGAATTGATTTGTGTGATTGGCTCTGGCTTGCCCCATCCAGTCGCTTTAGTGCAACTATCCGAAGGCGCGAGTCTACAGGCCCGCGAAGAAGTGCGTGCCTCGCTGAAGGCGACATTAGATAGCGTTAATCCGCACTTAGAGTCCCACGAACATGTGGATGCCATTGTCGTCGTTAACGATCCTTGGACGATTGAGAATGACGTACTGACCCCAACCTTAAAAATCAAACGCCATGTACTTGAAAAGGCCTTTAGTGAGCGCGTTGATGGCATTCGCGGTGCCCAAGTCTGTTGGGAAGATGAGATAGCAAAGAAATAACTCATCTGAAACAGTAGGATGGCGAGTGTCATTACCGATTAAAAAGCAGCACGCCCAACAGCGTGCTTTTTTATGACATATTCTGTCAAAGTGCAACAAAAACACGTATTATGTGCACCTGTCGGTTAGGATAACCCATCCCGATCCCTATTCACTTAATCAAGGTTTAACAGAGTCCTAAAATGCTAATTGCACTTTCAATTATTGGCGGTTTTATCATTTTAACCTTAGGCGCAGAAGCATTGGTTCGCGGGGCAAGCTCTATCGCCCTTCGCCTAGGTATCACTCCGCTCGTTATCGGTTTAACTATTGTGGCCTTTGGTACTAGCGCCCCCGAATTGGCGGTCAGTGTCAAATCCGCCCTCGCTGGAAACAGTGGTATCGCCCTAGGTAACGTGATTGGTTCGAATATCGCCAACATAGGTTTGATCCTGGCAATTACTGCACTTATTCGCCCCATCGAAGTGCAATCTCAAATGGTAAAACGTGATATTCCCTTGATGATCTTGGCCTCTATGCTGTTTTGGGGGTTATTGCTCGATGGAGAACTCAGCCTAATCGATGGCACTGTGTTGTTATCGCTACTGGTTGGCTACTTAGTGTTTAGCTATATCAGCTCCAAAAACACCACGGATGAGGATGGCGAAGTTATCGAAGAAGGTCCTAAGAATCCCTTGCTCTCTATGCTATTCATCGCTGTCGGTATCAGTATGCTTGTCGGTGGCGGTATTTTATTTGTCAATGGCGCCGTCGATTTAGCTAAAGCCTTCGGTGTGAGCGAAGTAATTATTGGCCTCACTATTGTTGCGATTGGCACCAGTATGCCGGAATTAGTCACCTCAGTAATTGCGGCATTCAAAGGTCAGAGCGATATTGCTATAGGTAATATTGTTGGCTCCAATGTGTTCAATATCTTAGGTATTCTGGGCGTGACTGCGATAGTGCATCCAGTGTCAGGGCTCGGTTTCCAACCCCTAGATTTTATCGTTATGCTTGCACTGACCATAGTGGTTTTACCCTTCGCTTGGTCTGGTTATCAGATCGGTCGTCGCAGGGGCGCGGTATTGTTGCTCAGCTATTTAGGCTATATGAGTTACTTAGTCAGCCAAGCGAGCGCGCAAACTTTGGTATAAAGACTAGGCCTAATACGCTAAACACCGGAATCACTCCGGTGTTTGGCTATATAGGCGTTAAGCTCTGCTCAACTGATGACATTTGTCATGCCTAAGTGATGACCTTTGTGTCTACATTTCACCTATGGCATTTCTGATAATGAGTCCGTACCCAAGCAATGGGAAACTGCCTCAATAAGGAAATACCATGAAAACAATACTCCTCATCTCTAGTCTGACCTTAGTCGCTGCACCAGCACTGGCCACTGCATCCAATTCGAATATCACCAATATAGATGCCGCCGCTAATTCGATGAATATCGCTAAATTGCAGCAGTTGAGTACCAGTACCCAAGACTATGATCAAGCCTACGCCAATTATCGCCTCGCCATCAGTGCCAATGTGATGGGGCAAAAATCCCTTGCAGGCAGCGCACTGGCTGTGGCTCAAGCCACCCTGGAAGCGTTACAGGCCAGCCAAGCGAATGCCGAATCCCTTGCACTATTATCCTCCGTCTATGGAATGCAAATCGCCTTAGATACGAGCAAAGGCGCCATACTCGGCTTTAAATCCGCCAAGGCCATCGCTAGCGCAGAACAGCTAGAGCCACAAAACCCTAGAGTCGCCCTCGTCAAGGCAATTGCCGCCTATAACACTCCCCCCCTCTTCGGGGGCAGTATGCAAAATGCGCAGGCCTTGGCCAGCACAGCGATAGAAAGATTCGCCGGGCCCTGCGATAACATCTGCTGGGGCGAGGCCGAAGCCTATACATGGCGAGGACTAGCGAAACAGGAGCTTGGCGATAATCAAGGGGCGATTGAAGATTGGCAACGGGCATTAAAAGTGCAGGCGGATTACGCTTGGGCTCAGTTTTTGCTTCAACAAAATCAGCAATTAAGTGCAAAATAGCCAATTAACAAGCGGGGATCTAGGCGCTGAATACGGCGCCAATCCCTAGGTGAAATAAATCGAAGCAGATAATCCAACAACCACTACAGCTTCACAGAGGCGCTATGACGAGCACACCCCTTCAAATCGAGCGAAAACTCGCGTGGATCTATCTGATAAATTTAGTATTTTATCTTATTCCTTTGTTTCTAAGCACCTACCCTTTATGGAAAATAGCCTTAAGTTTAACCGTGCTTATTCCCTTTATCGCCAGCTACTTCTGGGCCTATAAATGTAACTATCGCAGCGCCTATAAACCCATTCTGGTGATGGTACTCATCGGAAGCGCCATAACCCCCATCAACCCTGGCTCTATCTCACTGTTCACCTTCGCAGGCTTTTTTATCGGTTTCTTTTACCCACTCAAATCCAGCATATTCTTCCTGCTCGGCCTAGTCGCTTTATTATTTGGCTTAAATGAGGTGTGTAACTTTGGAAATTTCTATTTCCCCCTTTACGGCTCGGCACTGGTGCTCGGCGTCGGCATGTTGGGGCTGGCCGAACGCAAGCGCTATCAACATAAGTTAAAAGCTCAACAGAGCTCCCAAGAAATTAGCACCCTCGCCACTATGGTCGAACGGGAGCGTATCGCGCGGGACCTACACGACATTATGGGTCACAGCTTATCTTCCATTGCCCTTAAGGCCGAGTTAGCCGAAAAACTCATCGCAAAACAAGAATATGAACTCGCATCGACTCAACTGATTGAACTGGGTCAGATCGCAAGGGAAAGCCTAAGCCAAATTCGCCATACTGTCTCAGACTACAAGCACAAAGGATTAGAGAGTTGCGTCACCCAGCTTTGTAAATCCTTAAGAGATAAAGGATTATGTGTCGAACTCCATGGTGAGATCCCTAAACTGCCCGCCAGAATAGAGAGTCAACTTGGCTTGATCCTCACCGAACTGGTTAATAATATTCTCCGCCATAGCGGTGCCAGTGAATGTTATATTACCTTTGGCAAGCAAGCCGATCACCTGCGGGTTGAGGTCAAAGACAATGCGACGGCTAAACCCTTAGTCGAAGGCAATGGACTCACAGGGATCCGTGAACGCTTAGACAGCCTAGGCGGCAGCTTGAACTACAATCTCGATCAAGGATACGCCTTTAGCGTCAGTTTACCTCTGCAGGGAAAAGCAACTTAATGAAGATTTTACTGGCTGAAGACCAAGCCATGGTGCGTGGCGCCCTCGCAGCCCTGTTAACCCTCGCGGGTGGATTTACTATCACTCAGGCCAGCGACGGCGATGAAGCCCTAAGCTTACTCAAACAACAGAGCTTTGATCTCTTACTCACTGATATAGAGATGCCGGGACGCACAGGCCTAGAGCTTGCGGCTTGGCTTAAAGATCAGCAAAGTCACACTAAAGTTGTAGTGATCACCACCTTTGGCCGTGCAGGTTATATCAAACGCGCCATTGAAGCAGGCGTCGGTGGCTTTCTCTTAAAGGATGCGCCCTCGGAAACCTTAGTCAATGCGATCCAACAAGTTATTGCGGGTAAACGGGTGATAGATCCTGAGCTTGCCATGATGGCCATAGGTGATGTCGATCCCCTTAACGATAAAGAACGTCGTGCCCTACGCCTTGCCAGCGAAGGAAAATCCACCGTAGAAATTGCCGAAACGCTGTTTATTGCCGAGGGTACAGTGCGCAATTATCTATCGGAAGCCATCGCTAAACTCAATGCCAGCAATCGGATCGATGCGGCACGTATCGCCAGACAAAAAGGCTGGTTATGATACTCTTTCAGACACATTAGTACGCATTAACTCAACCGATAACAAATAAAAACATATAAAATCAATTGATTACAAATATTAATCTTAGCTAATAGGTTTGAAAAACGCGCATACGCACTAATAAAATGTTATATCTCTAATAAGCATCGCACGAGGTAAAAAAGATCCCATGAAAAAAATCAACCCGTTTAAACCTAATAGCCCTGTCTCAACAGGAATGTTTGCAGGTCGTATAAATGAGATAAAGCTGCTTGAACAAGCGCTATATCAGACTAAGCACGATCAACCTAGCAATTTTCTTATTACTGGAGAAAGAGGTATTGGGAAGTCGTCACTCATGATGATTTTAAAGGATTTTTCTTCAGGAACATTTGAAACATTAGATCATGGTAAATTTAATTTTCTAACCATCAATATAGTTATTTCAGAAAGAATGAGCTTGTTGACGTTTATTAAGTTAATCGAGAGAAATATTAAACGGGAACTTGGAAAAGTAGAAGCAATTAGAAGCTTCATGAATAGCACGTGGGACTTTGTGCAACGAATAAAGATTATGGATTCAGGAATCGATCAATTAAACGTTACAGAAGACTCTGATCTAGTGATCAATGATTTTTCATACTCGCTTTCAGAAACATGTAAAAGAATTATTAATCCAGAAAAAGGCGAGGATAAAAAAGATGGAATTGTCTTTATCATTGACGAGGCTGACAATGCCTGTGATGACTTACATATAGGTTATTTCTTCAAAGTTGTCACTGAATTACTTCAGCAAAATGGCTGCAATAACATTATGTTCATCGTTGTTGGCCTACCGGAAATATCTTCAAAGCTTGCGAAATCGCATGAATCCTCTTTGCGTATTTTTAATCATATTAGAGTCAAAGAACTTAATCCAACAGATAGATTTTACGTAATTGATAAAGGCATGGAAGAAGGCAATCGAATTAATGATGAAAAAACATCAATAAGTGAAGATGCGAAGCGGCATATATCTACTCTGTCAGAGGGATATCCTCACTTCATCCAGCAATTTGCGCATACAGCTTTTGAATATAACTCTGATGGCGAGATCTCAGCTGAAGACGTACTAGAAGGTGCGTTTAAGGATGGCGGGGCTATAGACGCAATTGGGTCAAGATATTATGCCTCAGATTTCCATTCAAAAATAAAATCAGATGAATATCGTCAAGTGCTTGGAATTATGGCTGAAAGCATGAACGAATGGATTAAAAAAGTGACATTAGAGAAAAGTTTACTGGACTTGATCAGACTCTTACTGATGCTTTAGCTGCGTTAACACAAAGAAAAATAATTCTTAAAAATGATTCCGTTAGAGGTGAGTACAGGCTTCAGCAAAGAGGCTTTGCTCTTTGGATTAAGCTATTTGGCTCTAGGGGTAAGTGATATAACAAGCAAAGGCAGCCGACGCTTACAGCGAAGCTGCTTTGAGCGTTATGGCAATAAATGGTGATCGGTGTGTTTGATAAAAACGGAATCTATTTTGAGCACTCAGAAAGCTGGCAGTTAACTGAAGAGCTTTGGGATGATGATATTTCCACATTAACATTCGAGGATGAAAATGGGATATATATGATTGACATCTACCATGCTGGGAAAGGGCCAGAACTATTGGATTATGCAAATAAACACTTTTCCTGTTTTAAAAAAGAGCTTCCGTTCCTATCTAAAATCATTGGCGATCCAGTCATCACAAATATTTCTGTTGATGGAGTTTCTGGTTTGACGTTGGAGTTTATGGTTAAGTCATTTTTTCTATTAAAAACTAACTATCTAAACCCAATATTTAGAGTTTCAAGCCAGAAAAGTATTAGCTTTATTTCTGCGCAATACCCAAAATCAGAAGGCAACGAGTTGTCGGTGGGGCTAGGTCAAGTATTGGCAAGTTACCATGCAAACTAGTGAAGACCATAACAAAGCCTGTCAGCACCGCTCTCTGCGGTCGCAGGACCTCGTTTCGCTCGGCCGCTGCTGGCGGCGTTGGTATGACTCCCCACGTCAAGCAGAGCGCACGAATATCGGCCTAATTATTTAAGCCTTATTTTTACGTGACTCAAAAGGATTGAGTTAATGCAGTAGATGAAGCAAGTAACTTCGTCGGTTGTCATGCTGATATCCGTGGATTACTTATCTTTCGGCAAGCTGATAGTGCCCGAGATAACCTTCTAAGATGCTTGCAAGCACTTTGACAACACCCGCAATCGCGGGTGTTTTTTTATCTGTACGGCAATAGATATTTCAGTCTGGTAAAACTTGTTAAGCAACTGTTATTTAGGTAATCTTTTACAAGCAGCCGGAATCAGGAAGACCCAGGTCAAGGATAAACACTCAGGAAAGGCACTTTTTGCCTCGCATTATCCCCGCCACCCTAAGGGTAATAAAGCCCACTAAAGGAAAGCCTTAACACATTGTTTTTTCATGGCTTAGATGCCATTTATAATCAAAGGAGTCCTGCGGTAACTATGTCCGTTGCCAGCCAATCGTCAAACAAAATCACGCTCAACCCAGACGGTCCAATGGGCTGACAGTACCAACATAATGTTGTCCCTGCACGTAGGTGTAAATAACTTAGCCAGACACGGATGTATCACAACATATACTTTCTAAACACTGATGATTCGTTACGTAAGTAGGATAATTATGCGTATTTTCCCCCAGCTACGCCCTGCTCGGCTCACCAATGCGCTCTTTTTCTTTTTATGGGCAAACCTCACCTTTGCCGCTTTACCCAATTCATCCCTCAATCATATGTCCTACCAGACCTGGGATCAGAGCAACGGCCTACCGCAAATTTCAGTCAATGACATGGTATTCGGACCACAGGGGCGTTTATGGGTTGGTACCGAGCGAGGGCTGGCTCGTTTCGACGGAAACACCTTCACGCCCGTCGATATTCTCAGTCACCCGGCATTCAAAGCCAACTGGATAACCCGGCTTTTTAGCGACAATAACAAACGACTTTGGATCGGCACAATTAAAAACTTGGCAGTATTGGAGAATGGGCAGTTCAAGGCGGTTACTACAGCAACAAACCATCATAGCGGGCGAATCAATGACATCACCCAAACTAAAGATGGTGACCTGTGGTTTGCCGCAGACACCTTGCTAAAGCTCGAACAAGACCACCTTGCACCGGTACAGGGTTGGCAAGGAAGTCCCACAGCGCTGTTATCCATAGAGAACAGGGTCTGGGTTGCAAGCCAAAGTCGACTCAGCCTCCTCGAAAACGGTACTTGGCAGCACTTTGATCTTCCAGAAAAGTGGCATCAAACACGTATCACAGGGCTGGCCTATGCTCAGAACACGCTTTGGCTTGGAACTAGTAATGGCCTATTGACGTTTATAAACGGTCAATTCGGTACTATCCCACTTCCCCAGGATAAAGTTGCGGACCTTTATATCCGTAATATCGTAGCCGATGACGATGATGTTTTGCTCAGCACGTACAGCAGTTTTTATCGTCTGAGAAATAAAAAAGTAATCGAGCATCTGGAATCTGGCGATGCCAGTTTTCTTCCCAGGGCAATGCGTATTCTACCCGAACGTAATGGTGTATGGATTGCCAGTCTGACCGAGGGATTGCGTCATTATTGGGCCGATAATGCGGTTGTTTACAGTACCAAAGATAATGCCCCCGACAATTTGGTCTGGTCGATGACACCTGCTGGCAACAATGTTCTGTTCGGCACGGCAAAAGGCGTAGGTATTTGGCAACAGGGCACTATCTCAACCTTTATTGAACCGGATGATTTGCCCGATCCGATCGCCTATTCCTTACTGACGGACAGTCAAAAGCGGGTCTGGGTTGGTACGTTTCATGGTTTAGCTCGCTATTCTGAAACAGGGCAGCTGCAACACACTTACTCCAGCCTGTCACAGGTTAAAGTAAACGGCATGTTGGAAGACAACCGGCACCGAATTTGGATCGCTACTGCCGACGGACTGTATCGGATTAACGAGGATAAGGTACATAAATTCGGTGATTCCGACGGTTTAACAGAGACTGCATTTAGAGCGATCCTCGAAATCAGTGACGATGAAATGTGGATAGGCTCGGAAAATGGCCTGTTTCGCTATTCTAAAGGTACGTTCACCCGGGTCAATGAACCGGAACTCAAACAAGTCCTGATCTCCTCCCTAGCACTGCTGAACAACGGAAATCTGGCTGTCGGCACCTATGATCACGGTTTGTATATCTATGGCCGTGACGGATGGACCCGCTACACCCAACAAAATAATCTCCCAATAACCACGGCCTTTTCACTGGAAGTATATGCAGATCAACTTGTTGTCAGCACACCGGACGGGGTCTATTCAATTTGGCAAAATGATCTGAAAGAACACCCAAATGCCGACTATCAACTACCGCTCCGGTTTTTACTCTACGACCCAGGACGCAGGCCCGGCCGTTCAACTATCCGCTGCTGCAACGGTATGGGCAACGGAAAAAGTGCTTTGTTGGAAAATGATGCCTTTTTCCCTTCATCACAAGGATTGGTTAAAATCGATTTGGCAAACGCCGGCGCAGCCCTGCCCCATGCCAACTTCGACGTTTATCACTGGGACGATAAAAAACTGCCTGTCAACGCAAATAACACCTTACCCGTGGGAGAGCGGAGAATGTACATCAGTTACAGTGCAAACGATTTCCGAGACGGCCCGTTATTAAATTACCGCTATCGTATTGTAGGCCTTAACGAACATTGGCGAGACATAGGAGAAAAACGCAGTATCGACATTGAAAATTTGCCCGTCGGTCAAATCGAATTTGAGGTACAAGCGCGAAGACCTTTTGAAGCATGGGGGCCCACTGCAACAGCCCGCTTTACGGTTCCACCACGTTTCACCGAAACCCTGACTTTTGAAGTGCTTGTTCTGCTGCTTACTATAGGCACTATCATAGTGTTTATTCGCTGGCGACTCACAGCCCTGTCTCGGCAAGCCGCTGAATTGGAAAAAATTGTTGCCGAACGAACCGAATCACTGGCCAAAGCCAACGATGCGCTTAAGCTCGCCAGCAATACCGATCCCTTAACGGGACTTCGCAATCGCCGTTTTATGTTGGATCAGATAGATAATTTAGCTGCCACTATCAGCCGCCAGCGCACCAAACACGATCCTCAAGCGTGTCTCGGCTTTTTGCTCATCGATATTGACCACTTTAAGCGAGTGAACGACCACTATGGCCACGCTATCGGCGATGAAGTATTGAAAACAGCAAGTAAAACAATATCTTCTTGTATGCGTGACGAGGAATATGTGCTGCGCTGGGGAGGAGAGGAATTTTTAATTGTCGCGCCACACACGCATCACGATACCTTGCCCATCATCGCCGAGCGGGTAAGAAGCGCAATCGAGTCCACCGAATGCGATCCCCGCATCACTATTTCTGTCGGGTTTGCCAGTTGGCCACTTACCGGAGCCCCGGCCGATCACGCTTGGGACAATGCTGTGGAAATGGCCGATCATGCCTTGTACTGTGCGAAGCGCGCAGGCCGAAATCGCTGTGCAGAACTGTGTCTGTCCGCGATTCCTAAATCAGCATGGCCCGAACACATCGGCATGGAACAGGTAGAAGCCTGGCGACAAGATGGCCTGGCCAAGGTCTTGTTTACCAACGCCAAAGATTTAGTCTCTACCCCGTGACAGGGGGAATTCCGTCAATCATTATTACGCTCATTCTGGTGATTTTTCGCGCCAACCTTTGAAGTGCATGACCAGGGTATCCAACTGTTTGGTGAGCGTGTCTATCTGCTATTAAAGGGGTTTAAGTATGGTCTTGATGGACGCATGAAGGGGCTTGGGCAGGATTTGCAGGCGTTTTTCTCCATGGTGGACATCTCCAGCAATTCAATTGGGGGCGCCTGCCAAACATCGAGCTGCAGCATGAAGACCCTCAATTGATCCAAAAACAAACGGAATTAACCATACAAGACCAGCCAGCACCGCTCTGGATCTCGTTTCGCTCGGCCGCTGCTGGCTGCGTTAGCCATGCAAAGGAATTGCATGAGTGTCGTAACTAGCATCAAAAAATTGATTTGGAATTTTGGAGCAATCCGTTTTTGGGTTTGGGTTCAAAGTTATAGGTTTTGGAATGGACCTGTTTTGGCTCGAGGGACCTTCCTTATGTGCATATACGGATGTGGCCGAATTTGCTTCCCCCAATGGCAAGAAGGTTGCCACATTAGGTTACTCGGATTGTGGTGCAACGACAAATTGGCAAACAGGTATAAACACCATAGATGTTGAAAGCGGAAAAGAGTTTAATGGCCCCTTAGGGCTTGGCGGAAAGCCTGAAAATTTAAAAGTGGTGTGGACGGCAGATATATAATTAACTTTTCGTGACTTTCCGATAGATAAGTTACTTTGGTTCAACCAAGACTATATGTCGGGTGTAAAAGTCAAAATAGAGGCCTGTATGGCTAACAAGCAAATTCATGCGACGCCAAACCGCGGCGCGGCTGTTTAGGGCGTTAACGCTCAGGAGAAATATGCGTCTTTTTCAAGCTTCAGTAACAATCCTCCTTGCGACTTCGATGGCCACTTCTGTGGCCTTTGCTGCAGAGTCCTCCGGAGCCCGACCGGCCCTGCTGAAAGCGCTCGACGGTCAATGGGTGATGGTTGGCGACGTCATGGGCAAGCCGGTCCAGTACGACATGGAGGCGTCCCCTACCCTCCAGGGAACTTTCACGGAGATTCATATGAATGACGTGCAAGTGCCGTCCCAGTACGAGGCGCGGGTGTTCATCGGCGCGGACAAGGATCACCAGGTTATTGCCCATTGGCTTGATAGCTTCGGCGGCAAGTACTCGGTTCCTCATGGCACTGGGTCTATCTCCGGCAACTCCGTTGTCTTCAACATTCCCTATCCAGGTGGGCAGTTCCGCGACACTTTGATCTTCCAGCCAGCGCAACAGACTTGGACGCTGTCCATCGAGGCCGCCCAGCCTGATGGCTCTTGGAAGCACTTCGCCAAGTACAACATTCGGCGCAAGTCGGCTGAGCGCTAACAATTCATTCAAGCCGAAACCGCTTCGCGGCTCGGCCTAATTCAGGCTTAATCCAGAGAGATTTGCGAGACGACCGTCCACCCCATGGCCGCTTTTTGGCATCCATGCCATCGCGGCGTTGGTGAATCCATTATCATCAGACAGAGCGGCCCTGCATCCAAGGGCGGGCTCGAACAACATCCCGGTTTAACTGCCAGTTCGCCTTCCATGGCTCTCGTTCATAAACTTAGAAACCCTAGGTTTCGATTCACAGTGTCGACGAGTGAGCGCCATGGCAAGCCTGTAAGTGAATGTTATTATTTGAGCTAAACGACATGCGCCTTAATTGGGGATACCTTAATTGGGGATACATAATGCGGGTCAATTAGGCCACACCATCAAACAAGTCACTCTGGCCAGTAATTGGCCCACTCTGCGCTAGATTACAAACTAGTATTATGCTCAAACATGGAAGTTTGGCTAAGCGAGGGATGAAACAGAATGCTCACTATAATCAGCTGCCGTTGCCCATAGATTAAACCAGCCACTTTCAGCGCAGACACTAACGCTAAACACACTGTTCACCTTCGCACTCAATACAAAGCTATGCATTAAGACCGTGATTTAGCAGTTCATTATTTATGATGTTTTTTATTTAGCGGTTTCCTTTAGCACTAACCTAAATGCACTACACTTCAGTATGATAATGGTTGTTTTATCGACTCACTATATTTAATTAAAAATCAGTTATGTAGGGTTAAAGCATGCCATCACGTGAGCAACTGCTACAGGTTATTAATATTCAGTCTGAAATAGCTAAGCTAGGGCTAGATTTAGGCGGGGTCATGCAATATGTCGTAGAGCAAACACTACCTTTGATTGATGCAGATGGCGCCGCGATTGAACTAGTCGAAGATGGTGATATGGTGTACCGGGCGGCTTCGGGCATAGCCGCACCTCAGCTTGGACTACGACTAAAGATTGATGCTAGCTTATCTGGTTTATGTATTAAAACGGGAGAGGTACTCGCCTGCTTCGATGCAGCTACGGATACTCGGGTCGATCACGCCGCCTGCAATAAAGTCGGTTTGCGCTCTATGCTGGTCATGCCCCTAAAGTACCAAGGTGCCACCGTTGGCGTGCTTAAAGCCGTATCGCGGCATGTCGGTAAGTTTCAACAACCGGATATCACACTGCTAAATATGCTATCGGAAGTCGTGGCTGCCGCCATGTATTTTTCGGTCAAATACGATAACGATAATTTGTTCTTCAAAGCCACGCACGACAGTATGACTGGCCTCGCCAACCGCGCATTGTTTATGGACCGACTACACAATGCAATAGCTCGAGCGAAGCGCGAACAACTCTCCACAGGCCTGTTAATGATGGATATGGACGGGCTGAAACAGATCAACGATATGCATGGTCACCGTGCTGGAGATGCCGTGCTGTTGGAACTTGCCAAACGCCTGCGACAGACAACCCGCGACACAGATCTCGCGGCCCGACTCGGCGGGGATGAATTCGGCATGATTTTAACACCACTGGAAAGCCCAGATGCAGTCACAGCGGCGCTCCTACGTATCGAAGCGGCCATGGTGCCACCTTTGACATTTGAAGGCAGCAACTACCAGTTACAAGTCAGCATTGGTGCCGTCGTATTGCCACTGGATGGTATGGAAGCCGACAAACTGCTGGAGCTGGCAGATCAACGCATGTATGCGATGAAACATTTACACAAAAATAAGCCCTAAAAGTAGAGGGCGCCAACCCTAGCGTGAAACGGATAACCTATTGCTGAAGCAAGAATAACGTACTGATAGCAAAGCCATCACCCCAATTGCTGCTACACTCAAATTCTGTGCAATATCTCTACAAAAGGATTTGTTTATGGCGATTGCCTGCGTCAATACCCGAGCCAGTTGTGGGGTAGAAGCCCCAGAAGTCACAGTTGAAGTCCACCTCAGCAATGGCCTACCCGCATTTAACTTAGTGGGATTGCCAGAAGCCTCTGTAAAAGAAGCACGCGAGCGAGTGCGTAGCGCACTGATCAATGCAGGGTTTGAATTCCCGATGCGCAGAATAACCGTCAACCTTGCACCAGCCGATTTACCTAAGCAAGGAGGCCGTTACGACTTACCCATTGCCATTGGTATACTCGCGGCCTCGGAGCAAATACCCGCTAACAGCCTCAAAAATACCGAGTTTGTAGGTGAGTTAGCCCTATCGGGGCAAATTCGGTACTGCCAAGGGTTGCTACCCGCGATTATTGCGGCAAAGCGTCAGGACAACACTTTGATTTTGCCGCTAGAAAATCGCCATGATGCCGAGTTAGTCGGTTATCACAGGGTATTTTTTGGCTCACATTTACAGAGCCTTGCAGCCTTTTTGCTGGGTCAAGCACCACTGCCCGAACTCGATAGCCACCTCGAATGGGTGAGTGAAGCCGCACCGGAGTCAGAGCATTGTCTAAGCGATGTGATAGGCCAATATCAAGCAAAGCAAGCGCTGGAGATTGCCGCCGCGGGTAACCATAATTTGTTGATGTTAGGCCCTCCGGGAACGGGCAAAACCATGCTGGCGAGCCGCATGATGGCACTACTTCCGACCTTAAGTTATGAAGAGGCCTTAGAAGTCGCCGCGATTCACTCAGTTGCAGGACTCGATATCAAGCCGCAACATTTTTTAAAACGCCCCTTTAGAGCTCCTCACCACACAAGTTCATCCATCTCCCTCGTTGGCGGAGGCAGTATACCTAAGCCAGGTGAAATATCCCTCGCCCATCGCGGCGTATTATTTTTAGATGAAGTGGCTGAATTTCCACGTAAAGTGCTCGACTGCCTACGTGAACCGATGGAGACGGGCGAGGTAGTGATCTCCCGCGCCGCCGCTAAGCTCACCTTTTTAAGTCGCTTCCAATTGATCGCCGCTATGAATCCCAGCCCCAGTGGCGATATAGATACCCATAACCGCGCGACCCCAGATCAAGTGCAGCGTTACCTTGCAAGATTGTCTGGTCCCTTCCTCGATAGATTCGATCTCACCATCGAGGTGCCAAAACTTCCCCCAGGCACACTCACCCAGGCCTCGGCGCCGAGCGAAACCAGCCAAGAGGTCGCCAAACGAGTCAAACGCGCCCGGGATATTCAGCTCGCGAGGGCTGGGGTGCTCAATAGCGAACTCTCGGGCAAGCAGCTAAAACGCTTCAGTGGCCTAAGTGAGGCCGATCTGATTTTTTTAGAGCAAAGCGTGGTTAAACTTGGGCTCTCAGTGCGCAGTTTTCATCGCATACAAAGGGTTGCCCGCACCATTGCCGACCTTGAGCAAGCGCCCAATACCGAAAGGCGTCACTTAGCCCAAGCCTTAGGTTATCGCGCCATGGACAGATTGTTAGCGCGATTATCCCAGCAATATTGAGACAATAAATGTTAACAAATGCACCGACCAGCTGACCGATGATTGAGCCAAAGGCCGACACCGAGTAACATAGGCCTCCAATTTTTGTCAGGGGGCGCTAATGGTGACGCTGTTTTCACAGATCAAAGGCTGTATAGCCTTCTTAGGCTATGTCGTTAATACGATTTTTTGGGCGATCCCAATTATCTTGGGCAGTGTTATCAAACTCATCCCCTTTGCTCCACTAAGAACGGCCACCAGTTATGTGCTCGATTTTTGCGCCAGTGCCTGGATTAGTGTTAACGGTGTCATTGAGCGTTTACTGCATCCAGTGAAAATCGAACTAACGGGCGATACCCAATTTTCAACCAAAGAGTGGTACATGGTGATCGCTAACCACCAATCTTGGGTGGATATTTTGATCCTGCAGCGCATTTTTAACCACAAGATCCCCTTCCTCAAGTTCTTCTTAAAACAGGAACTGATTTTTGTGCCCATACTCGGACTAGCTTGGTGGGCACTGGACTTTCCTTTTATGCGCCGTTATAGCACTGCGCAGCTTAAAAAAAATCCCAAGTTAAAGGGTAAAGATATTGAAATCACACGTAAAGCTTGCGCTAAATTTAAGGCTAAGCCAGTGAGTGTGATGAACTTTGTCGAAGGGACACGTTTCCACAAAACTAAGCATAAAAAGCAAAACTCACAGTTCCAACATTTGTTAAAACCCAAAGCGGGTGGTATGGCCTTCGCGCTATCGGCCATGGGAGAACAGATCCATAAGCTAGTGGATGTGGCTATCTACTACCCAGATCATGTTCCCAGCTATTGGGACTACCTGACAGGCAAGCTGCCAAGCGTTAAAGTGCACATTAAAATATCCGATATCGATCCCGCCATGCGCGGGGATTATATGAATGACCGCGATTTCAAGATTGGCTTTCAAGAACAGTTAAATCAGCTCTGGCTCACCAAGGATCGAGTGATAAGCCAGCTCGCTGGCCAAGTGAATAAAGAATAAGGGTGGCGCCAATATGTTGAATTTCCTTCCCGGTCCCGTGCTGTTTATTCTCAGCTTGAGCCTATTGATCATTAATACCGCCATTTGGGGTACGCTCGTCTGCCTCGGCGGCTTAGTGAAAATACTGATGCCAGTGCAAGGGGCTCGTAATGCGGTGACAGCACTAATGAACCGCTTTATGTGGGCGTGGGCGAGCTGTAATGGCGGCATTTTATTTTTGATCGCCAAAATCGAATGGGATGTTCAAGGGCTTGACGGACTAGACAAAAATGGCTGGTATTTACTGATCAGCAACCATCTGAGCGGTTTTGATATCGCGGCGCAAACTTACTTATTGCGCAACCATATCCCTATGCTGAAGTTTTTCCTCAAGAAAGAACTGATCTACGTGCCCATTATGGGCCTAGGTTGCTGGGCGCTGGATATGCCATTTATGGACCGAACCAGCCCAGCAAAACTCAAAAAGAACCCTAAATTGAAGGGGAAGGACTTAGCCACGACTCGCCGTGCCTGTGAAAAATTTAAGAATATGCCAACCTCTATTATCAACTATGTAGAGGGTAGCCGTTTTACAGAGGATAAGCGCCAGCGTCAGGATTCGCCCTATCAATATTTATTACGTCCCAAGGCTGGAGGCATTGCCTTTACGTTGTCGGCTATGGGCGAGCAATTTACCAATTTGTTGGATATCACCTTAGTGTATCCAGATGCGCCAGAGGATATTTTGTTTGGTGTGATGAATGGTAAAGTGAATAAAATCATAGTACGAGTGCGTGCTCTGCCCGTTCCCCAAGTCGATGCTAACCGTTATTTTTCCGAGTCCGAATACCGTGTCGAATTTCAGCGCTGGTTAAATCAACTTTGGGCAGAAAAAGATCAACAGATCCATAGTCTGCTCCATAGCCGACAAACACAAAGCGATAGTGCCACCAGCACCAACCATACCCAGGCTCACTAATTCACTAGTTCCCCCCCAATATACCCAATCATGCCTAAAGGCTGTTTGGGTATATAGCCCATGCCGCTAATAGCATTTCCCCCATTACGTTATTGCACCATGACTGGACTCAGTCCTGCCCTAGTCAAACATCACCTTTTCATTGCGATAAAAGCATTAATTGTCGACAATCCTGCATTTAAAACTTTAGATCAAAAAATAATAAAATTACATTATAAAAATAAATTTATATAAATCAATAAAATAACAAAGAACCTCCATGATATAGGCAGTTACCCAACCACCCACATTGTTGACAATGTTCCGATAGAGGTCTATTTTTTCTCCATTGTCGACAATCCTCTGAATAGTGATGCGCTATATGTTAAAGCAAGATGCGAGGTTCAATAATGATGACACCCAAAGCCAAACGGCCGAT
Source organism: Shewanella sp. HN-41 (assembly GCF_000217915.1). Taxonomy (GTDB): domain Bacteria; phylum Pseudomonadota; class Gammaproteobacteria; order Enterobacterales; family Shewanellaceae; genus Shewanella. Next base: position 119,299 of record NZ_AFOZ01000043.1, read on the forward strand.
AAGGTGAAGTCTGTTACTCCCGAAAAAACCTCGACTACATTAGCCGATCAAATTTTGGTGCAGATCCAAACCAGCATCATCAAAGGCGAGTTGCCTGCGGGCAGTAAGATTAACGAACAAGCACTGGCCGAAAAATACGGCATTAGCCGCGGTCCAACCCGCGAGGCACTGCAAACCTTAGAAAGACAACGCTTAGTCGTACGTGCCCCCCATATTGGCGCCCGTGTTGCCCAGCTAACAGTGAGCGAGCTTAACGATTTATATCAACTGCGTAGCGTACTCGAAGGCATGGCCTGCGAACTGGCTGCCAGCCGTATCACCCCCGAACAGCTCGCTAAGTTAGAAGATCTTCTTGCGGCTCAAGAAGCGGCGCTGATTAAGGGGGATACCTATTTCCAAGAAGAAGGTGATGTCGATTTTCACTACCAAATCATTCAAGCCAGTGGCAATAAACATCTGCAGGAAACCTTAATCGGTGGCCTGTATCACCTACTGCGGATGTACCGTTACCAATGCACCAATCAGAATCGCCCCGTTAAGGCCATTGCAGAACACAGACGCATAGTGGAAGCCATAGCCCTGCGCGATGGTGAATTAGCGGGACTCCTAATGCGCCGTCATATAGAACAAGGCCGCAAAAACACCGAATTACGTTTGATTGAATTACAAGCCAATGCCGCCGCTAAAGAAACCTTAGCCAACTAAAGCTAAGTACACACGGCCCAATATGCCTATAAAAAGATAAGGACAAAGACCATGACACAAAGTGCAGGATTACGTTTTCGCCAAGCCCTCGCCAACGCTAAACCGTTGCAAATCCTTGGTACGACCAATGCTTACTTTGCCTTAATGGCAGAGCAAACCGGCTTTCAAGCCCTTTACCTCTCCGGAGCCGGTGTCGCTAACGCTTCCTACGGTTTACCCGACTTAGGCATGACGTCGATGAATGATGTGCTGATCGATGCGGGCCGCATCACCTCAGCAACCCAATTACCTCTGTTAGTCGATATCGACACTGGCTGGGGTGGCGCATTTAATATCGCCCGTACCATTAAAGAGTTTGAAAAAATTGGTGTTGCCGCCGTGCACATGGAAGACCAAGTGTCACAAAAACGCTGTGGCCATAGACCCAATAAAGCCGTAGTCAGCACCGAAGAAATGGTGGATCGCATTAAAGCCGCCGTCGATGCCCGTACCGACCCTAACTTTGTGATCATGGCGCGCACCGATGCGGTTGCCGTTGAAGGTTTAGAGGCCGGAATCGAGCGCGCCAAGGCCTATATTGCCGCCGGTGCCGATATGATTTTCGCCGAAGCTTTAACCGAGCTGGACCAATATCGCCACTTCAAGGCGCAGGTTAACGCCCCGATCCTGGCGAATATGACCGAGTTTGGCCAAACCCAGCTATTCAATAAAGAACAACTCGCCGAAGCGGGCGCCGATATGGTGCTTTATCCCCTCGGCACTTTCCGTGCGGCCAATCAAGCGGCATTGAAGGTGATGCAAGCGCTGATGAATGACGGTCATCAACGCAATGTGTTGGACACTATGCAGAGCCGCACGGATCTGTATAAGTATTTGGGCTACCACGCCTTTGAAGACAAGCTAGATCAACTGTTTAACCAAGATAAATAACCGACAAGCTGCAACCCTACACTCGGTTGAAGCCAATAGGCACTCAACCGTTCAGGCCTTATGCCTTGCAGCATTAACCCATAAAAGTCAGTAGCCTAATAAGGTCTGGCAATACTAAACAGAGTTAACGGAAGGGAAGAATCATGTCAGAAGCGAAAAAGTTAAGTGGCGCAGGATTACGTGGCCAGAGCGCAGGGGAAACCGCATTAAGTACAGTGGGCGTTTCAGGCAGTGGTCTCACGTACCGCGGTTATGATGTGAAGGATCTTGGCGAAAACGCCACCTTCGAAGAAGTCGCCTACCTTATTCTTTATGGTGAACTGCCAACTCAGGCCCAATTAGATGCCTATAAGACCAAACTCAAAGGTCTGCGTGGTCTGCCACAGGCATTAAAAGAAGTGTTAGAACGCATTCCCGCCGACACTCACCCAATGGATGTGATGCGTACTGGCTGTTCAATGTTAGGTAACTTAGAAGCCGAGCATAACTTTAGCGAGCAGAGTGAAATTGCCGACCGTTTACTGGCGGCCTTCCCATCGATTATCTGTTACTGGTATCGCTTTAGCCATGATGGCGTGCGTATCGAAACCGAAACCCAAGACGATCAAATAGGTGCTCACTTCCTCCACCTATTGCACGGTAAAGCTCCTTCTGCGTTACACGCAAAAGTGATGGATGTATCCCTCATTCTTTATGCAGAACACGAATTTAACGCATCCACTTTTACCGCCCGAGTGTGTGCTTCAACCCTGTCGGACATGCATTCCTGCGTGACAGGCGCGATCGGTTCACTGCGCGGTCCACTCCATGGCGGCGCAAACGAAGCGGCCATGGAACTTATCCAAGATATGAAAGATGAAGCCGATGCCCGCGATATTCTGATGGGCAAGTTAGAACGTAAAGACAAGATCATGGGCTTCGGTCACGCGATTTACCGCGAATCTGACCCACGTAACGCCATTATCAAAGAATGGTCTGAAAAGCTGGCCGCCGATTATGGTGATGATCGCCTCTACCGCGTCTCGGTTGCCTGCGAAGCCCTGATGTGGGAACAGAAAAAACTCTTCTGTAATGCTGACTTCTTCCACGCCAGCGCTTACCACTTTATGGGCATTCCGACTAAATTGTTTACCCCCATTTTCGTGTGTTCACGGGTAACGGGTTGGACTGCACATGTGATGGAGCAACGCTCTAACAACCGCATCATTCGCCCAAGTGCCGACTATGTGGGCGTAGCACCCCGTAAAGTGGTGCCGATTGCTAACCGTTAATGTTTAACAACATGAACTGGCGCTAAGGCGTCAGTTTCTCTTTAAGATCCCCGAATGGATCATGTGATGAGCACCGATGTTATGAGCACTATCATAAATACCCAGTATCGCAAGCCCTTACCAGGCACTGCACTCGATTATTTCGATACCCGCGAGGCCGTTGAAGCCATTGCCCCCGGCGCCTATGCCAAGCTCCCTTACACCTCACGCGTGCTGGCGGAAAACTTAGTCCGTCGCTGTGAGCCAAGCGCATTAACCGACTCGCTAAAACAAATCATTGAATCTAAACAGGAGCTGGACTTCCCTTGGTTTCCCGCCCGCGTGGTCTGCCACGATATTTTAGGGCAAACCGCCCTCGTTGACCTTGCGGGTCTGCGTGATGCGATTGCTGCTAAGGGTGGCGATCCGGCCAAAGTGAACCCTGTTGTGCCGACACAATTGATTGTGGATCATTCCCTCGCAGTGGAATATGGCGGCTACGATAAAGACGCCTTTGCAAAAAACCGCGCCATCGAAGACAGACGCAACGAAGACAGGTTCCACTTTATTAATTGGACTCAAAAGGCCTTTAAAAACATCGATGTTATCCCACAAGGGAACGGCATCATGCATCAAATTAACCTAGAACGTATGTCACCCGTGGTCCATGCCCGTGACGGCGTTGCCTTCCCTGATACCTTAGTCGGTACCGACAGCCATACTCCACACGTAGATGCGCTGGGCGTTATCGCCATCGGTGTGGGTGGTCTTGAGGCAGAAAGTGTGATGTTAGGCCGCGCATCCTATATGCGTCTGCCGGACATTATCGGCGTCGAGCTGACTGGCAAGCCTCAACCTGGCATCACGGCGACTGACATAGTGTTAGCCTTGACCGAATTCCTGCGTAAGGAAAAAGTGGTTTCCTCTTACCTTGAGTTCTTCGGCGAAGGCGCAGCGGCACTGACCCTAGGTGATCGCGCGACGATTTCGAACATGACGCCTGAATTTGGCGCCACCGCAGCCATGTTCTATATCGATCAACAAACGCTAGATTATTTGACCCTCACGGGTCGCGAAGCCGAACAAGTCAAACTGGTAGAAACCTATGCCAAGACAGCAGGTTTGTGGAGCGATGACTTAAAACAGGCCGAATATCCACGCACATTACACTTTGACCTCTCATCAGTGGTGCGCACCATTGCGGGCCCCTCTAATCCACATGCTCGCGTGCCTACCTCGGAACTCGCCGAGCGTGGAATTAGCGGAGTGGTCGAGAATGAGCCTGGTCTGATGCCTGATGGCGCCGTGATCATCGCCGCCATCACTAGCTGTACCAACACCAGTAACCCACGTAACGTGATTGCCGCGGGCCTGATTGCCCGTAACGCCAATGCGAAGGGCTTGAGTCGTAAACCTTGGGTCAAAACCTCACTCGCCCCTGGCTCCAAAGCGGTACAACTCTATTTAGAAGAAGCCAATCTGTTGCCCGAGCTTGAGCAACTTGGCTTTGGGATCGTCGGCTTTGCCTGCACCACCTGTAACGGCATGAGCGGCGCGCTGGATCCTGTGATCCAGCAGGAAGTGATCGACCGCGATTTATACGCCACCGCAGTATTATCCGGTAACCGTAACTTCGATGGCCGAATCCATCCCTATGCAAAACAGGCGTTTCTAGCATCACCGCCATTAGTGGTCGCCTACGCGATTGCGGGCACCATACGTTTCGATATCGAAAAGGATGTCCTGGGCTTAGATAAAGACGGTAACCCAATCAAACTCATTGATATTTGGCCATCGGATGAAGAAATCGATGCCGTAATTGCGAACAGCGTTAAGCCAGAGCAGTTCCGCAAAGTATATGAGCCCATGTTTGATTTAGTCGTCGATTACGGCGAAAAAATCAGCCCCCTATACGACTGGCGTCCACAGTCTACCTATATTCGTCGCCCCCCTTACTGGGAAGGCGCCTTAGCGGGCGAACGTACCCTCAAGGGCATGCGTCCACTAGCGGTACTGGGTGACAACATCACCACCGACCATTTATCGCCTTCTAACGCGATTATGATGGACAGCGCCGCGGGTGAATATCTGCATAAAATGGGTTTGCCGGAGGAAGACTTTAACTCCTATGCCACCCACAGGGGCGATCACTTAACCGCCCAGCGCGCGACCTTTGCCAACCCTAAGCTGAAAAACGAAATGGCCATTGTCGACGGTAAGGTGAAGCAAGGTTCGCTTGCCCGTATCGAGCCCGAAGGTCAAGTGACTCGCATGTGGGAAGCCATTGAAACCTATATGGATCGCAAGCAACCACTGATCATTATCGCTGGCGCCGACTATGGCCAAGGCTCATCACGCGATTGGGCTGCAAAAGGTGTACGTTTAGCGGGTGTAGAGGCCATCGTCGCCGAAGGCTTCGAGCGCATTCATCGCACCAACTTAGTGGGTATGGGCGTGTTGCCGCTGGAATTTAAGGCGGGTGAAAACCGTACAACCTATGGCATAGATGGCACGGAAGTGTTCGATGTGCTCGGTACGCCATCACCACGGGCGGATTTAACCGTCGTCATCACCCGTAAAAATGGTGAGCGCGTTGAAGTGCCCGTCACCTGTCGTCTCGATACGGCGGAAGAAGTCTCAATCTACGAGGCTGGCGGCGTGCTACAACGCTTCGCCCAGGACTTCCTCGAATCGAATCAGGCTTAAATCGATGCTCGAGTCTTGTTTAAGAATCAAGGCTCGAACAATCGAATATCAGCTCAATATGAGTTAGTTAAACCGAGCTCCAGTAACTTCGCCATGATGTTGCTGGCGCTCATTTGGAGTCCATTGGGAGTCCTTTTGGAGTCAATGTATGAATGCTTCAACAACCCTCGCGCCGCAAATTAAAATCGCCGCAACTTACATGCGCGGCGGCACCAGTAAGGGCGTGTTTTTCCGTCTACAGGATTTACCTCTGGCAGCCCAAGTACCAGGCCCTGCCCGCGATGCCTTATTACTGCGAGTCATTGGTAGCCCAGATCCCTACGGTAAACAGATCGATGGCATGGGCGGTGCCACCTCGAGCACCAGCAAGACAGTGATCCTCTCTAAGAGCACACGCTCGGATCACGATGTCGACTACCTGTTTGGCCAAGTCGCCATAGACAAACCCTTTGTCGATTGGAGTGGCAACTGTGGTAATTTAACCGCCGCCGTCGGCGCTTTCGCTATCAGCAATGGTTTAATTGATGCTGCACACATTCCACAGGATGGCATTTGCACAGTGCGAATTTGGCAGGCCAACATAGGCAAAACCATTATCGCCCATGTGCCCATCACCCAGGGTGAAGTACAGGAAACCGGCGATTTTGAGCTCGATGGTGTAACCTTTCCCGCCGCCGAAGTGCAAATCGAGTTTATGAACCCGGCTGCGGACGAAGATGCCAATTCTAACGGTGGGAGTGGCAGCATGTTCCCCACGGGTAATCTTGTGGATGTACTTGAAGTGCCGGGCATTGGCAGCTTTAACGCCACTATGATCAACGCTGGCATACCCACCATTTTCATCAATGCCGAAGACTTAGGTTATACGGGCACTGAACTGCAGGATGATATCAACGGCGACAGCGCCGCGCTGGCTAAGTTTGAAACCATTCGAGCCTATGGTGCTGTGCGTATGGGGTTGATTGCACATATAGATGAAGCCGCATCACGCCAGCACACTCCCAAAGTAGCCTTTGTTGCTAAACCTAAGAGCTATGTGTCATCTAGCGGCAAAACCGTCAATGCTGAGGACATAGATCTGCTGGTACGCGCCCTCTCCATGGGTAAATTGCACCACGCTATGATGGGTACAGCGGCGGTAGCCATTGGTACAGCGGCGGCAATTCCCGGCACCCTAGTCAATCTCGCCGCAGGTGGCGGTCAAAAAAGTGCGGTGCGCTTCGGCCATCCCTCAGGCACCTTACGGGTTGGTGCGCAGGCGTCACTCGTTGATGGCGAATGGACAGTGGTCAAGGCCATTATGAGCCGCAGCGCCCGCGTGCTGATGGAAGGTTTTGTACGAGTACCGAGTGATAGTTTCTAATCGTTTATCTGGTTCTGGATTCAATCGCTAAAGGCGTACAAGGAAGAGGATTCAAATGAAAAAAACAACGGCATTACGACAAATGCTCAGTGGTAGCGATATTCACGTCGCCCCCGGTGTTTACGATGGCATGACGGCACGTTTAGCCGAACAAACAGGGTTTAATCTGATTTATGCCAGTGGCGGTGCGATTGCAAGGAGTTGTGGTTTTCCCGATATAGGCATGCTGAGCTTTAGCGAAGTGTTACATCGACTAGAGCAAATGGTCGAAGTGACCCAAGTACCCATCATAGCGGATGCGGATACTGGGTTTGGTAATGCCATCAATGTCAGTCGCACCGTTAAAGCTTTTGAGCGAGCGGGTGTCGCAGCATTGCACTTGGAAGATCAAACCTTTCCCAAGCGTTGTGGCCATCTCAATGATAAATCTTTAGTTAGTACCAAGGAAATGGTGCACAAGATCCGTGTAGCCAAGGATAGCCAAACTGACCCAGATTTCATCTTAATTGCCCGCACAGATGCAATCGCGGTTGAAGGATTTGAAGCCGCGATAGAACGCTCACATGCATATTTAGCAGCAGGGGCCGATGTAATTTTTGTAGAAGCTCCCGAAACCGTTGAGCAAATTGAATTAATTGCTCAACATATTAAGCAGCCTAAACTCATCAATATGTTCCACAGTGGTAAAACACCGTTAGTATCGAAGAGCAGACTGCAAGAGTTAGGATACAAGTTCATTATTATTCCCTCTGACTTACAACGAGCGACTATCCATGCTTGCCAGAACACCTTGGACACCATTTTAGAATACGGTGACAGTAGTAGCATTGCTGAACAAATGGTGTCGTTCTCAGAGCGTGAACAAATCATAAATACACAGGCGTATCTCGATCTGGATCTCGGTTATATGAATGATTGAGATCCATCCGCTATAGCCTTAAATAGTTCAACCAAAGACCTTGCTTCTCCCCCTTCCGGCAAGGTCTTTTTTATTTATATCTCCCACAAAAGAATGACTAATTGTATATTGGCATACTGTAAAAAATGCTAAGCTTCTTAGGCCGTAATAAAAAATAATAAACATACTAATACCCTGTGAATACGCCAATGTTGCGATGATCTGTCTTTGTTTTTACCAAATGGGTGTGTTTTCTCGGTTATACGCTAATCCCCAATAAACCAAGGTGAACAACACCCACACTATGGGATAAAAGGGTTATTTAATAGGGGTAAATTTGAGTCTACAAATCCATCGACTAGTGCTGATCGCTCTTTGCGTCCTGAGTTTATTTAGCTTTCCATTCAAAGGGGTCACCCAACCTTTAAGTGCAGCTAACACTCAACTGAAGTTTGAACATATCCGCAGCGAGAACGGGCTCAATCAAAACACTATCACGAGTCTATTTATGGACAGTGCTGGTATGCTTTGGATTGGCACTCAAGATGGCCTGCATGGCTACAATGGCCATAACTTTAACCTGTTCATCCACTCCCCTAATGATCCTACTAGCATTTCTGAAAGTTATATTTCAGATATCATCCAAGATACTGATGGCTACATCTGGGTGGGCACCTTTAACCAAGGGGTAAATCGACTCGATCTCAAGACTGGCTCCTTTGAGCGTTTTGGGCTGGAGCAAGGACTAACAGATCTTAGGGTGACTAGACTCAATATCGTTGGCAATACCCTCTGGATTGGCACTCAAGGTGGGCTATTTTCCCTATCAACAAAAACGCAGCGGATCAGCCAAGTCGACTTAGGTAACAGTGTCGAGCCCTATATCACCAGTCTCGCCAATGTTGAAAATACCTATTTGCTCACGGGAACAAAGAATAGCGGTACCTTTGCGGTAAGCAGTAATACCATTACCCGTCTCAATGTGCCACAAAACCTGACTGCCCATCAGATTAAAGCTAATTCGACACGGTCCATCACCTTGGCACTCGGTAATCAACTATGGCACTACGATCTCATCAGCCAACAGGGTGAAGTGCTATGGCAAACCGAAAATAACATTGCTTATATTAAAGATTTTATCCAAACACCCCTAGGACGCTTTTGGGCAGTAGGCCCAGAGACAGGCCTCATCCAACTGGATAGAGAGGGAGGACAACTAGCGGCAACCTATCATAAATACGATACGAAACGCTCAGACAGTATCAGTGAAAACAATATATTAAGTTTGTTACAGGATCCCTTCGGTAATCTATGGCTCGGCGCCAGCTACTCAGGGCTCAATAAGATCAACACTCGCCGCCAGTATTTTCAGCATCTATTTGAATATACTACCGAACTACCTCAACAGAGTAATAACATACGCGCCCTATTTCGCAGCCAGGATGGTGCACTCTGGATAGGCACTGACGGTGCAGGCCTTAAGCGGCTACCACTCAATAGCCATCAGTACGAGTATTATTCGTCTCATTTTGCTAAGGCGCTCGGGGTCGAGCTACCTCATTTAAATTTAATACTGCGAGATATTGTCCAGGATAAGCAGGGGAGCATTTGGTTTGCCAGCAACTATGGTTTAGGAAAGTTAACCTCCAATGGTAAGTTCACTCTGCTTAACGTCAGCAACAGTCGGGATCAAAACTCAGAAGCAAACTATATCCGCAGCTTAGAAATGGACAACCAAGACAGACTTTGGATTGCCACTTCCCATGCACTCTATCGCAAAACCATAGATAAAGATGAGTTTATCTCTGTACCGCTCACCGATATTGAGGGCTTTTATCCCGCACAAAATCTGTTATTTACCCTCAGAGCAGACAAAAACATCCTGTGGATAGGTTCACTCAACGGGTTAGTTAAGCTCGATATGCAAACGGAATTGGGTCAAGCTTTTACACATCAACCCGATGACAAAAACAGCATTATCAATAACCGCATACGGGATATTTTGGTCACCGCCAATGGTGATATTTGGTTTGCGACCCATGGCGGGATCAGCAAGCTCTCGGCTAATGCAGCCAATGCGGATTTTAGCCACTACACCCGTAAGCAGGGCCTACCCAGCGATACTATCTACGCCCTGCTCGAAGATGAAAAACATGATATTTGGTTTAGCAGTAATGCTGGGGTTGGCAAGCTGAACCCTATCACTAACAAGATCATTAATTTCAATGAGCAAGAAGGCCTACAGGCATTGGAGTTTAATGGTGGTGTTAAACTTAAGGACCCTGATGGCGACCTCTGGTTTGGTGGCATCCATGGCATAAACCGCTTTAATCCCAGTGTCATTCCCGATGAACGGGGTGAGGCAAGAGTCGCTTTAACCGCTTATAAGATTGCAGGTAAAAACCACACTATCTTAGATCTCAGTCGCCCCCCGCAAATAGAGATGCACTACGATGATCAACTGGTGAGTTTTGAAGTGACGTCATTGGACTTTAGTTATACGGGTAAAAACCGTTTTAGCTATTTCCTAGAAGGCTTTGATACTCAATGGCACGACTTACCCTCGGGCAATGAAATCACCTTTACCAATATAACCCCAGGGAATTACGTCTTACATGTCCGCCATTCACTGCAATATAACAGTGGGGGCACTTATGCTCTACTCGTCGATCTAAAAGTACAGGCTCCTTTCTATCGCACTCAACTTGCCTATGCCCTTTACTATCTTATCGCTGTTGTCTTATTGGTGTGGAGCATTCTCTGGCGCAAGCGAAAACGCCAACGGCAACGGGAGTTTGAAACCAGTATCCGTGCTTCGGAGGAACGTCTCAAACTCGCCCTATGGGCATCTGGGGATGGCATGTGGGACTGGAATATCAAAGAAAACCGAGTCTACCGAACGAACATGGATACCTCTATTCCCCAGTGGAGCAGCCATCATCTGTTACATGAAAGCATCCATCCTGAGGATAGAGAAAAGTTTAAACATGAATTAGCCGAACATCTTCAAGGCCGCACTCCCTTTTTTGAAGTGGAGTATCGCATTGAACGCTCGCCCAGCAATTGGGTTTGGATCTTAGAACGCGGCAAAGTCGTAGAAAGTGACAGTAATCATCAAGCCATACGCATGACGGGCACAAGCCGCAATATCACTTCCCGTAAACTGATTGAGAATGAGCTAATACTCTCCTCTCAAGTGCTCAACAGCATGAACGAGGCAGTGGTCGTGGCCAGTTTAGATTATCGGATCCGCTCGGTGAACCCGGCATTTTGTGCCATTACGGGTTATACAGAGCGACAAATTTGCGATAAATATCTTGTGCATTTAGCCTATAGCAGGCAACAGAGAGGCCTATTTAGCAGCATAGAACAACAACTATTACGCCATAAACATTGGGCCGGAGAGATTTGGATCCGCAATAAGGGGCGCAAGGCACTGTTAGTCTGGCTTGAGATCAACCAAGTCATAGATATCAAAGGTGAAACTAGCCATTTTGTTGCGGTATTTACCGATATTACCGAGCGTAAAAAAGCCGAAGAAGATCTGCGTTTCCTCGCCAGCTTCGATACTTTAACTGGCCTGCCTAACCGTACTCTTTTCCAAGATCGACTCAACCATGCCATTTCCCAGGCCCATAGGTCGAATAATATTGTTGCACTACTGTTTTTAGATCTCGACCGATTCAAACATATCAATGATTCCATGGGCCACCATATAGGCGATCTGTTGCTCAAAGCAGTTGCAAGACGGCTGCAAAATGCCGTGCGAGAAGGTGATACTGTTGCGCGCTTAGGTGGTGATGAATTTACCATTATTTTAGAAGGTGTAGCCAAAACTAAAGCGGCAACACTGATATCAGAGAAAGTACTGCGGGCCTTTCAGATACCCTTTTTATTAGACGATAAATCCCTGACCATCTCAACGTCGATAGGAATTAGTCTCTATCCCAACGACGCGGACAATGCGGACTCATTAATTAAGTTTGCCGACACCGCCATGTATCATGCTAAGTCCTTAGGTAGAAATAATTTTCAGTTTTATACCCATGAACTAAACGAGATGGCGACCCGCCATGTACAGCTCGAAGCTGGGTTAAAACAAGCCATTGCACGCAACGAGTTGAGCCTAGTTTACCAACCTAAATTCTCCCTACGCGATGGTTCGCTCACGGGCTTAGAAGCCTTGCTACGCTGGCACCATTCAGAGCTCGGCCCTATTTCTCCGGTAGAATTCATTCCACTGGCAGAGGAGACGGGCATCATTAATCAAATAGGTCTCTGGGTGATTAACCACGCCTGCCAACAATTAGCTCAATGGAATGAATTGGGCTTTAAAGACTTCAGCATGGCTATTAACCTATCAGCCCGCCAACTCAAAGCGGATATTATTTCGACGATTGAAGTTGCCCTTGCGGTGTCGGGACTGCCCGCAAAATCACTCGAACTCGAGCTGACAGAATCGATGATCATGGGTAACCCGCAGGAATCTGTGACTATCCTAGCTAAGCTCAAAGCCCTAGGATTAACCATTGCCGTAGACGATTTTGGCACAGGTTATTCAAGCCTGAGTTACCTTAAACGTTTCCCCATCGATACCCTAAAAATTGATAGGGAGTTTGTCAGAGACATCACCAATGATCCCGATGATGCGGCCATTACTAGCGCCATTATCGCCTTGGCACACAGTCTCGAACTCAATGTGGTTGCAGAAGGGGTGGAAACCCAAGAGCAGCTCAATTTCTTAGCCCTACAGGGTTGCGATCAGGTTCAAGGCTTCTTACTCAGCAAACCCCTTAGCGCAAAAGATTGCCTCATACTGCTCGGCAGTCAATCTAAGCCACTGTCGCAACCATCCTAAAGGGCAAACAGTGGACATAAAAAAGACTCCCTAGGGAGTCTTCCGGTTGCATTTTTCATGTGTGCTTAAGGTGCGATGCGCTCGACTCGCTTCACCCAGCCTTCGGGGCCGTTGATATGACCCTTCTGGATTTCGGTATAGAGTTTGTAAATGCGCTGAATATGCTCACCCACTTCGCCATTACCCACAGTCACAACGCGACCATCTTCAAAAATATAAGAGCCCACGGCAGATACCACGGCCGCAGTCCCAAAGCCCCCCGCTTCGATAATTTCGCCGGATTCGATATCGGCAATAAACTTATCCAGCATCACGGTTTCTTGGCGAATTTCGCAGCCGAGCAACTCACCTAACTCCATAATGGATTGCGAGGTAATGGATTTTAAGATGGTATCGGTGAACGTTGGGATAATCACGGTGCCGTCTTTCAGAATATGGAAGTGGTTCATCGCGCCCGCTTCTTCAATCTGCTGATTAGTCGAGTCGAGATATAACACTTGGGATGCACCAAACTGCGCAGCTGCTTTACCCGCACGCAATGAGGCAGCATAGTTACCCGCCGCCTTAGATGCCCCAGTACCACCCGATACTGCGCGGTGATAGGTCTTACTGATCAACAAACGTATGCCTTTGTTCACACCAGCGGCATAGTAAGCACCGCTAGGGCTCAATACTACGCAGAAGGTATACCGTGAACTTGGGCTGACTGAAAGTCGATCTTCGGTCGCAAAAATAAAGGGACGAATATATAAACACGCACCTTCTTGCATCGGAAACCAGAGACGATCCACATCGATCAAGGCATTGATCGCATCGATTTGCATCTGCTCATCGATATTCGGAATACAGACAATATCGGCGGAGCGATTCATCCGCTCGGCGTTTTTATTGATGCGGAAAGTATAAATCTCGCCATCTTCATGCATAAAGGCCTTCGCACCTTCGAAGATTGACTGACCATAGTGTAATGCCATTGCTCCCGGAGCCATTTCAAATGGGCCATAGGGCACAATTCGCGGATCACGCCATTCACCATCACGGTAATCCATTAAAAACATATGATCGGTTCTGAGGCTACCAAAGCCCACATTCCCCTCGGGCTTGAATTGCTCAGTACGGCGCTCGGACGCAGGTTTTAAATTGTATTTTATTTCCATCGCATACCACCTTGATTACTGAACAAGCAGACTAGGGAGCGACAGGAATAAAGTCAAGGGGGTATTCCTATCTAAAGGTCTAAGCAAATAAAAAACTCACTAACATGCCTAGCTTTGCCTGCCACACGGCCTTAGATAGAAGATAAAACAATCCGCAATAATGCCAACGACAAGTATTTTTGCCACAATAGGGTCGAACTCCCGATGAGATAAATCTATGTCTGATTATAAGATAATCCCCTGCGAACACTACGATTACCTCGAACTTGCCTGCCTGCGCGGTTATCAGCTCAAGCTTGAGTTGATTGATGGCACGCAGTGCCAAGGCCAAGCCATCACCACGCAGACAAGAGCCGACAAAACCGAGTGGCTTATTATCCAACAGCAAGCTAAACAATCCCTTAGGCTCGACCATATCGTGGCCATCACGCCTATCGATGCGAATGCTGAGTTTGGCAGGGTGTTGATTACCACTAAACAACCTTAGCAAGGAGATGACGTGGCAAGGATGATATTATCGGTTGAAATAGGTCACTGGACTGGTGGGCATAACGGCCAATATCCCCATCTCATTGAGTTTACTATGGCGCATCTAAATAGGCCCTTTCATGTCAGCGAAGGTTGGGGGCATGGTTTAGGTGGCGCGGCTTACTCACTCGCACAATTTGTCGAAACGCCTTATTACCTCAAACTCAAAACCGAGGCTCCTTGGGCGTTTACCATTATCGAACAGGGTTTAGCGCAACAGAATATTGATGCGATAGCCGCGGCACTTTCAATGCAATATGTGGATCATCCACCCCTTGTCCCTACACACTTAATGGAATACTTATTACGTTGAAGCTGAAGGATTTCGTAGAAAGAGAGTGGAATTGTTGAACAAGGCTGGCTATAAAGGCTGTATTACAAGTAAAGATTCACCGAGCAGAGACGCTCGGTGACGGGTTTTAAATAAGAATCTAAACAGGTTTCTAAACTGGGCTAAAAAGCGACTTTAGTGCTTAAACCGCGACCGCCGCAACAATAGAAACTTCGACCAAATATTCCGGCTCGGCAATGGCGGCCTGTACACAGGCCCGGGCGGGAGCATAGCCCTTAGGCACCCAAGCATCCCATACAGCATTCATAGCACCGTAATCATCCATGTCTTTCAGATAGATAGTCGCTGACAATAAATGCTCACGAGAGCTCCCCGCCTGTGTGAGCAAGCTGTCGACCTCCTCTAGCATGGTCGTGGTTTGCTCGGTAATATTTTGATATTTGTCCTTTGCCACTTGGCCACATAAATATACAGTTCCTTGGTGGATCACTATGCTACTCATACGGGTGCCAACATCTAAACGGGTAATGCTCATCTTGATCATCTCTTAAATCAGTACACGTGAATAAAGGGTTCAGTTCAAACCGAATGAATCATTTTAGCGATAAACACACTTTATGTCTGCGACGCAAGTTTTGGCCAAGGGGCGTAAAAACGTGACAGCAGAAATAATAGCCCAAGACTCATCCCCATCACGGCCAACCAGACTAAAGGTAACGCCACACCTAAGTTGACCAATTGAAATCCAATCAGGGCTGAACACGCCGCCATCAGGGCAAAAGGTAATTGAGTCACGACATGGTCATGGGGTAAACAGCCTGAGCTGGTTGCGCTTAGTACACTGGTATCCGAAATGGGTGAGCAATGGTCACCAAATACCGAGCCCGCCATCACTGCTCCTAATACGGGAAGCAACAGACCGACATCCATAGTGTAGGCAATCTCGCCGCCAATCGGGATCATAATCGCAAAGGTCCCCCAACTCGAGCCAGTGGCAAACGCCATGAGAGCACAGAGCAAAAACATTCCCGCCACCAGCAATTGCGCCGACAGATACAATTTGGCCCATGAG
Organism: Shewanella sp. HN-41; assembly: GCF_000217915.1. Classification (GTDB taxonomy): domain Bacteria; phylum Pseudomonadota; class Gammaproteobacteria; order Enterobacterales; family Shewanellaceae; genus Shewanella. Next base: position 135,058 of record NZ_AFOZ01000043.1, read on the forward strand.
GCCAGTAAAGTTGCCACCCCTAAGTCTTGGATCACTGCACCTATCATCCAAGTGCAGAGTAAGATGGCGATCGCAAAGGTGATCATACAAACGCCATGACTAAGATCCCCGACTAGCTCACCCATTCGTCGCCCGGAAAAACTAAGCATGGCTAAGGTAACCAGTGTCGCCAGCAGGCAAGCGTTGCGCATAGATGCACCAATATCGGCCTTAGCTAGCCACTCTGCCAAATCCCACGAAGCCACCTGTTGTGCCCCTGACCATAGAGTTAGCCCCACCGAAGCTCCCAGCAGAGTTAACATAGGCAAAGCCAATAGCCAAGGATTGCCCCTTACCACTGCATCCTCCTCCGTAGAAATCGTTACCGCACGCCCCTTTTTCTGGGGCTGATTATTGCCCACATTCAAGGGGCGAAATCCCAGCCCAAACCAAGCGACCAGTACGGATAATCCTAAGGTGGATATTGCGTAGAAGTTAAGTAAAGCGATCTCAATAAAGGCCTGCAGCGGTGAGATGGGTAGAAAGCTTATACCCGCGAGTAAGGCCATCACATAGGGGCCCCAACTCGAAAAAGGTAACAAAGCACAGAGGGGTGAAGCGTTCGAATCGACCAGATAGGCAAGCTGCTCATTGCGAATGCCATAACGCTGACTCAAGGGCTGGCAAACATGGCCAACGGCCAAGCAGCTAAAAATGCCATCGATAAAGACCAACCAACCGAGAAAAACGATCCCAAGACGCGCCTGACGATCGGTGCGAACTCGGCGATATAACCAATCGCCAAACTGTCCAACAGCCCCGCCCCGAGCCAATAGCTGCGTCATGCTGCCAAGCAATAACATGGCGAGCAGAACATTAAGATGCCACCACTGCCAAGCGCCTTGGCTATAAAACTGTCTAATCCCAATCTCGGCTAAGTAGCCACCGGTTTGCATAATATCGAAATGGGCAATAATCAAGGCGCCTGAGATAATGCCAACTCCGAGGGCAATCAGGGTTCGACGTAACCACAGAGCCAAAATGAGGGTGAGCAGCAGGGGAAGCATGGCGAGCAGGCTAGGCAACATAAGCCATTCCGATAATAAATAAAACCAAGAATACTAACGAGTTAATAACAAATGCAAAAAAACTTGCATTAGAACTCAGTTATCGGACGTTTTTTCGCCAAACGGTAAGAATCACTATTCCTTATGCTCTTGGCACTGCTAGAATCACAGTCCCATCCAGAAACCATAGGACTCTCCAGATGAGCCTTGAATTACTGTCCAAACTGGAAACCAAAATCCAGGCTGCACTCGAAACCATCGAGCTTCTAAAAATGGAGCTTGAAGAAGAGAAGCAAAAAGCTTCAACCTTGAGTGAGCATAATCAACAACTGAACGAGCAAAACCAACAACTGCAACAAGAACTCACGTCTTGGAACGAAAAAGTCACAGGACTTGTTGGCCTGCTCAACAGCGAAATCTAAGCTGTTTTGGTTTGATGGTTCTGCGCTTCAATTAATTCGTTCAGTTCTAAAACAGCCTGCTTCACTTTTGGCAGGCTTTTTCTTGGTAATAAGAAACGTCCTTTCTCAAATTCTAATCGTCCTAAGTCTTTAACCCATATCACGCCAGTCAGGAAAATACGCGCATGCTTAACAATAAGCTTTGGTGCGTAGACAGGGAAAACTCTCATATGACCCCCTACATGTATTCTTGTTGTTTTTAATTACAGTTGTTTGACAGAAGGTTTATCCATTGAGTTTCATTTCTCACACTCTTTTTTTCGATCTTTCATAGCAAAACTCATTAATTGCATGATTTAATTAGTTTATATGTCTATCTATTTCACCCATCTCAAAACGTCATAATATTGACGCTTGCCATTTTTTTGACGCTCCATTATATTAACTGCGTTACTCAGGGTAAAAATGAGCCCTATGGCTCAGGTCCGTACTTTCGTTATCGGGGGTACGGTTTTTTTTTACCCATTTTGGGTTCGGCTTTATTCAACAAGTTCAAGCAATTAACATCCAACTGAGTGGCAGTTCATTTGCAGTTCCCTTTGCCGCAATAAAAAAGGAGCCCACAGGCTCCTTTGATAACATCGTACGATCGGCCTTATCACTCACCCATATGGCAGCAAGATGATAATCAGAAAGGAATCACTTTTTCGCTAAGTAGTAGGCGATATCCAGCAGCTCGTCGTAGGACTTAATCGCTCCTGTTTCAACGCGATACTTACCATTAACCACTAGGGCTGGCACTCCTGTCAGCTTGGCATTTTCCGTATCACGTTTCATTTTTGCCATTTGCGCTTTCACCATAAAAGACTCGGCAGCGGCATCAAAGGCTTTACCATCGACACCATTAGCCACAAAGAGTGCACGGATATCGGCAAGGCTCGTGAAGTGTTGCTTCTTCTCATGGATTGCTGCAAACAACGCCGCATCCATTTTCTCATCGACATTTAACTGATGCGCCACGGCAAAGGCACGTGACATTTCGGCCCCCATTTCTTTACCAATAAAATCGACATGTGCCTGATTGAAAGCAACGCCATCCGGCTTCTCGGCTAAGATTTTTGGTACTACCGTTTTGGAAAAATTGTAGCAATGTGGACAATAGAAAGAGAAAAACTCAGTGATCTCTGGCTTGGCAGTCGCTGGGCCATCGTTAATCACTGTGTAATGTACACCTTCTTGGTATTCCACAGCCGATGCAGCCAGTGGCGCCAATAATAGCGCTGCGGCCATGAGCAATACTTTTTTCATGAAAATTCCTTAAATCAATTGTATAAATGAGCTGGAGCCTAACATATTCTATTTTTCGAGTGTAACTCAAGCCTAAGAGTTCAATCTAATGTCACAAGATGCATCTTTAATAGGGTATTAGGCTCAATGGTGGCTCATCGAGGGCAAATAATTGTTCCTTAAAAGCCAAGATCTGTTGCTCCCAATACTTTTCATCCCCAAACCAAGGGAAGTTCATCGGGAAAGCAGGATCCTGCCAACGTCTGCCAATCCAAGCGTTATAGTGCACCATACGCAGCGCGCGCAGCGGTTCAATCAAGGCCAATTGCCTAGTATCAAACTCACAAAACTCTTCATAGGCCTCGAGTAAAATCTCAAGCTGCATAAGTTGTTGCGCTCGGTCACCCGTGAGCATCATCCACAGATCCTGGATCGCAGGCCCCATACGAGCATCGTCCAAATCCACAAAACCAGGGCCATCGGGCGTCCATAAGATATTGCCAGGGTGCAGATCCCCATGGAGTCGAATAGCAGTAAAACCTTGACGGGCCCAAATGGCATTCGCCTTAGCTAACACTTGTTCTACCACAGTAAAAAATGCCACCCGCAGATTGGTCGGTACAAGCTCTGATTGCTTTAACCACGCGAGCGGCTCAGCGCCCAATATTTGTGGATTAAGTGGTTCACGCTCACTGAACGCTTCCTGCCCCGCGTACTGATGCATACGACCGATGAAACGGCCAACTAATTCCAATTGCTCCAAATTATCGACTTCAAAGGCTCGCCCTCCGAGGGAGGGAAACAAAGTAAATCGAAAACCTTGGTAGTAGTGCAAGGTTTTACCTTCTAGAACAACGGGCACAGCCATGGGAATATCTTCCGCGGCTAAGGCTAGCGCATAGTCGTGCTCTTCTTGAATTTGAGCGTCACTCCAGCGATTTGGGCGATAAAATTTCACCACAAAGCGCAACCCTTCGTCGCTGCGAAATTGATAGACGCGGTTCTCGTAACTGTTGAGTGCCAGTAGCCCAGTCTCAGGATAAATGCCAAGACTCTCTATGGCATCTAAGATCAAATCCGGTGTGAGGGCTTGAAAATGAAACTCTGCCCCCTTATCGCTTTGACCCCCAGATAATGAGTTGTTTTGGTTAACCAGATTTTGACTCATATTGATTCACTTATAGGTAAGGTTTCAGCAAAGTAGCTAGGTATTCCAACACCTCGAAATCGGCCTCTCGTTCGGTCGAGAGCCAGCAAATGTTGCCGTAAAATTCATAATTGAGCCATAACTGACTCCCTTCAAACTCCAATAACCATTGATGCCTGTCGGCACCCCATTGGCGCTCGCGCACATGACAATCTAATGCGGCTACCAGTGGTTCGGCAAAATCGGTGAAGCGATCGAAATCAATTTCGGCATTAATGGCTAGGCTTAATGCGGCTTTATCTAAATGAATGGCTTGTAATTTCATGCTGACTATTCGCTCAACTGCTGCATGACATGATTAAACCTTGGCCCCAGTCCGGTGGACGCTTAGCCAAGTCTTCATGTTCGATTTGTTCGGCAAAGGGTTGGCTCAGGACCGTTTGCAGTCTATGCAACGGTGCCAAATTCCCCTCTTCTACCGCGATAATGGCTTCTTGGGCCAAGTAATTACGCAAAATATACTTGGGGTTTACGCTATTACGCTCGGCTTGCCAAGCGGTAATATCTGCAACAGCACCCAATCGCTGTTGATAAGCCTGATACCAGGCATCAAATTCACTGGTATCGATAAAATCATCCCGTAGTGAACTCCATTGGCTGGTTGGATCTATGTTGCCGAATCGGCGCCATGTTTGGGTGTAGTCGAGCTGATTTTTCTCCATTAACACAGTGAATCGGCCAATAAGCTCCAGATCCTGCTTATCCTGCTCCGTCGCCTGTGTTGCTAAGGTTGGCAGACCTAATTTTGCCCGCATCAAACGCAAATAAGGTTGTACTAAGGCATCTTGGTATTGATTGAGTGCGGCGATCAGATCATCGGATGGGATCACGGGCGTGAGCGCCTGCGCTAAGCGTTGCAGGTTCCATAGGCCAATTCCGGGCTGCTGCCCAAAGGCATAGCGGCCTTCGGGATCCGAGTGGTTACAAATAAAATCCTCTTGAAAGGTATCGAGAAACGCGAAGGGGCCAAAATCGAAACTCTCGCCTAAAATCGACATGTTGTCCGTGTTCATCACGCCATGGGCAAAACCTATTGCCTGCCAATGGGCAATCATTCTTGCAGTATCTTGCACCACCTGTAAAAACCACGCTTTATAGCCTGATGGATCGCAACTCAAGTGCGGATAATGCTGAGTAATAGTGAAGTTGAGTAGTTGGGTCAGCTTATCGGCACGGCCACGTTCGCTGTGGCAAAAAAATTCAAAGTGACCAAAGCGAATATGGCTACGGGCTAAGCGCACCGTGATGGCAGCGGTTTCTTGACTCTCACGCCACACGGGTAGGTCAGAGCCAATCACCGCCAAGGCTCTGGCCGTTGGCACATGTAAATAGTGTAAGGCTTCTGAGACTAGAAACTCCCGCACCGCTGAGCGCATCACGGCACGGCCATCGCCATGACGCGAGTATGGCGTAGGACCTCCGCCCTTTAAAGCCACATCCCATGCGCCATTGGGTCCTATCGCCTCGCCGAGAATAATCGACCGTCCATCCCCTAAACGCGGTGTATAACCACCAAATTGATGGCCGCTATACACTTGGGCGTAGTAAGTTGCACCATCAAGGGCCGCATTGCCAGAGAGCCCCAGCAATAACTCGTCGCTGGGTTGAGTTAAGCCAATTAATTGTGCGGCATCGTCACTCCAGGCAAGCCAATGGGGATGACTGATCCCCTGGGGATAGACTTGGGAATAGAACTCAGGCAGTTGGTTAAAAAAATCCTGTTTGAACTTCATCTCTATCCGCCTATTGGCTCAAGCGTTTACATACCAACACCGACTTATCATCGAGCCCACAGAGGTGCCCACATTGATAAGCACCCGCACCCATATAATCCCCCTGCCTTAAACGCTGCATACCAAGAGCTTTACTCTGGCATTGCTCCAAAGTGTCGTAATAGCCATGAATATCTTCAGCTTGCAGTGGAACCGCAGGGAGGGCGCTCACATCGGGATAGTAGAATAAGGTCCATTCTGGCGTTTTAGTACAAGCGCTCAAAAACAATAACCCCAGCATAAAGAACAGCCTCGGTATGGCAAAACTTAGTTTCATCGTGTTAACCCATAAAAAAAGCGAACCTTAGTTCGCCTTTTGCGCATTCAGTTAGCTTGGATTCTACACTGCCTAAGCGAGGGAAATAACCGCTTTTCGTCTAAGGATTTATCCCTGTAATCAATTATGCCGTGATAGCCTTTGCCTGAGCTTTCTCGATGCGGCTTATGCGTCCCTCAAATCCAGTGACAGTGCCGTCGCTGAGCCCAAGGGTTAAAGCCTCACGGCACAGGGCGATGGCGGCATCGAAGGCTTGGGTATCATTAAGCAGTGTGGCAAGGTGTAAAAAACCCGTGGTTTTCAGCTCGACATCTTGACCTTTTTCGGCGCAAGCATCGCGGAACAGAATAAGATAAGGCTGAGCGAGTTGAGCCCCATAGCTAAGATAGTCGGTGGATTTTCGCTGTTTATAACATTCAGCAATGATGTTTTGCAGCGCAGTGTAACGCTCAAGCACAGATGCAGCCTGTTGGTACTCTTCGAATGCGCGCTGTAGCGTGATATTACCCCAAGTGCCTGGCGTGGTAATATCCATTGGCTGAGAGGGTACTGAAATGACCGACTCTGGCATTACTGACTCTGTTGTGGCTGGAGTCTCAAACTCATCGGGCGTTTCATCTAGGATGAGCACTGTATCTTTATGGTGAGCCGCAGGTATATCGATATCGATAATATCGGATGCCATTGCAGAATTATTTATCTGCTCCTGGGATTCACGGGGCAACAACTCGGCTTCCACGGTTTTTATGCTCACCGCCTCAGTCTTTGCCGTAAAAGATTGACCTACATCCTCATCTGAAACAATTTCTTCAGTTGAATCGACAGGCGTCACATCGACAACTGGTTTTTCCGCCGTCTTTTTAGACATCCTTGCCGCTTGTTCTTCCTTCGCCAAACGCTGGGCGCGACGAAATAAAAACACGCCAACTGCAATCAGTATAAATACGACTAAAATCTTCATTCTTGTTCACCTTTGATGGCCGCTTCTCATCTGAAGCCATGTCAATTGGCTTGCCAAGCCGGAACCAATAAGGTGGCTGGCAACGGGGTCTTTCCAAAAATTGAGCAGAGATTAACCGCTATTAAAGTCCATAGTGTCAGTATAAATCAAGTATTTATGCCTTTTTATACGATCTTACGCTCAAATCGTTATAGTAAACTGCAGTAGACTGACGCTTTACCCCGCTCTTTATCTATGACTTAGAGAATGACCCATTTAAAGTAGGAAAAGCTTATGCAAAAAATACTGATCGTCGCCCACGCGAGTCCCTATGGGACTGAAAAACTATTTAATAGTTTACGTATAGCATTAGCCCTTAAGGATTATGAAGAGCAAGCTGTTGATCTAAAGCTATTTTTAATGTCAGATGCCGTATGGGGAGTGCTCAAGCATCAAACTACTCCCGACTTAAGCTACAACCTACAGCAGATGTTCGAAATCCTCTCGGCGCAGCAAGTTCCGATTCTACTCTGTAAGACCTGTGCTCAAGCGCGAGGTGTTACTGAAGAAATGATTATTGAAGGCGCGCAGATAGGGACATTGCAGGATCTTACCCGCTGGACCTTAGATGCAGATAAGGTCATGCATATTTAAAGCATTATTTTGTGCGCATCTTCATAATTTGGTGTTTCTGTTTTGTCAGCATCAATTTCACTGCCTATTATGGGATATCCGAGTAACACACTAAGGTATTCCCATGGGCTCAGCCGAACTACTGACGGGTAAACTGCTTTACGAACACCAAACAATTGCCGCCATGATGAAAATCTACTGCCGGGCAAAGCACCAAGGCCAAGATGCAACGGGTCTGTGTGATGACTGCCTAACACTATTAGATTATGCCGCAACCCGTCTCGATCGCTGTCCCTATGGCCAGAACAAACCAACCTGCAATAAATGTCCTGTGCATTGCTACAAACCCGCACAGAAGAAAATGGTCAAAGAGATCATGATTTTCTCAGGTCCCCGCATGTTGTTACCGCATCCCATTCGTGCAATCAAACACTTACTGGCAGAGCGTGCGCCCGTACCTGAATCAGTACCCGAAGCTGCATCCAATCGACATCAACGCATCGCTATTTCACAGAAAAAAGCTTAGTAACACTTTTGCGCCTCGAATTTCCCTGTTATAACAGGGCTCGAGGAGTCAAAAATGAACGAATTTAATACTTTTTTCGCTCAAGCTTACTGGTGGTTATCATTATTTGGAGGCTTACATTGCCTCGCATTAGCTATTTATATTCGCTATTTTTACCACGCCGATAGTAATCAAAAGCTGCTTGCAGGTTTCTTAAGTCTTATCGCCCTTTACTTCCTAACAGGTATGCTCAATCGCGATAACTCACCCATTCCCATACATATTCTATTTAACCTGATTAATCCCATTTACTTCTTACTCATGCCCCTGCTGTATCTATACTGCAAACGCAGCCTAGAGCAATGCACTGAACCCATTGGGTTTTCTAGACATTATTGGCCTTCGCTCTTCACCTTTTGTCTTGCCATACTGGATACTGCTTTGAGGTTTAATCTGCATAATGATGCTATCTGGTTCCAAGCTGAGTTCTTTCAATATCGCCAACACATAGATCTTAGCCATTGGGGCTTAGCACTCCCCTTACTACTCTTTATTCAAACCAGTAGTTACTTTGTCGCACTCTGGTTTCTGTTCAGGCAACATAAACAGCAGCAGCCCCGATCCATTAATGCGCCACAGGAAACCCTAAGGCTAATTCATTTCCGCTGGTTATTTGGCCTGACTTTAGCCATGCTGCTGAACTGGTTAATTCGCGTATTTGTGGTGGTGCTGCCTTTCTATCTAGGGGACATACTCTCCCCCTTATCCCATGCATTACCGCGGTTAAGCTTACTGCTGAGTTTTTATTTCCTAGCCGCATATGGTCTTAAACAAATTACCCGCACGGCCTACTTAAAAGGTCATATAGCGGCACCAGCACCTAAAATTGAGTCCCCAATGACAGAAGTGTTAACGTCAGAGGAATTTGAATTTATTCAACAGCTTCAGAAAGAATCAAATGAAGCTAACAACAAATCTGCCGAGACGCCTCCCCGACACTAAGAACTAAAAGATCAATACAGCCTCAAACTTTATAGCGCGCTCATAAACTCATCCACACAAGCTGAACCTAAGCTGATATTTCTTCAGCTAACGCTGTCATTTGTTACCACAAAGAGTAGTCTGATAGCACAAAGACTCGAGGAGAAAACCCATGAAATCATTTTTAACTGCCATTGCCGCATCCACATGCCTGTTCGTAAGCCTGTTTAGCATCCCCGCGGCGCAAGCGGATGAAAGCTACGATCAAGCCGTAGCCAATTTTCATCAAGCGAAAGAAACGCGCAAATTTTTTGATACCGCCTATGGCTATGCCCTGTTCCCGACTGTGGGTAAAGGCGGCATAGGAATAGGCGCAGCCTATGGTAAAGGTCGCGTCTACAAGGGCAGTGTTTATATGGGGGATTCTAGCCTGACCCAAATCTCTATTGGATTCCAGCTCGGTGGGCAAGCCTACAGCGAGATCATCTTCTTTAAAGATGCTAAATCCTATGATGCCTTCACCAGCGGCACTTTTGAGTTTGACGCCCAGGCCTCGGCGGTTGCCATTAATGTAGGCGCAAGCGCGCAGGTGGGTACGACGGGGAATTCTGCGGGCGCAGGACAATCCGGTGGTAATCAATCGGCCACCGGCGCATACATTAATGGTATGGCGGTATTTACTGCGGCCAAGGGCGGCCTAATGTTTGAAGCCGCCCTCGCGGGCCAAAGCTTTAGCTTCGAGCCAAAAGCAAACTAACCCAGAAAAGTGAAATGCTTAACTCTAACGGCGAGCCTCAGTGCTCGCCGTTTTTACATTTTCACTCTAAAAATATTGATTTAAAAGAAGTTTTTATTCAGAAAATCTGAATGAACCACCCGATTTCGACCTTTAGCTTTAGCATCATATAACGCTTTATCTGCGCTAACGAGTAAAGGTTCAATGCTAGGAATATGACTAGATGTTGCTACGCCAATACTAATTGATAACTTTATATCAGGATGGACATTAATCGATTCAATCGCAAACCGAAGTTTTTCAGCCACTGCTAATGCATGTTTACTATCGGTGCGGGGCAAAATCACGGCGAACTCTTCACCGCCTAAACGGCCAATAATGCCACGTTGCTTTAGTCCATCTTGCAAAGCATGGGAACAAAGCTTGAGCGCCGTATCACCGACATTATGTCCATAGGCATCATTAATTTTTTAAAATTATCAAGGTCTAACATCAAGACGCTAACGGGTAAGTTGTCACTGACAATCATATGCTTTGCATTATCAATAAACGCCCTTCTATTAAATAGACCAGTCAAACTATCCTGAGAAGCTAATGCAGATAACTCTTTGTTTAATACATCCAATCTAACTAAAAGAATAACAACCGTACTGAGAATCATATAAATGATGCCAGCAATAACCAAACTCCCTTGAAGAGCACTTTTGGCGATCATTTGAATAAATAATTCTGGTTTTATATAGCAAAATAAAGCTCTTACGATAAATCCTAGCCCCAATAATCCTGTCGAATAAATCAGCCACCCCTTTAGTTTTTCACTGCCAGACCAAAAGCCTCTCGTTAAGGTAAATGACATTAATATCAGCTGTATACCAAAGATAATACTGGCAAAGATGACTCGCATTATAATGTCATCAATATAAATCAACATCGTAATGGGCATCAGCAATATGGGGAATAAAAATAGCCAGAATGAGACTTTTTTATCGACTAAGCGAGCAAACGCCAAATAGCCGAATGAAAACGCGAGGCTGACACAAAAATTATAAAAAATAATGCCAATAAGTGGAGGTAAATGGGGGCGAGCAAAAAGCAGTAAATTAGCGATTCCATGGATGAACAGCGCTATAACCCAATATTTAGTCCCCTGATTTGTTCCCCTCTCTGCCATAAGTAATATTGCAAGCAACCATTGGATAATCGCTTGCGTGATAATAAGTGTTGGTGAATCGAGTTCGATCATATTTTGAACTAGTAGGTTGATGCCTAGATATAGAAAGAAATAGTATCAGAGCCTATGCTCATCACATAATAAATCATCCCAGTATGCACACTGGAAATTGGATTAATCCTTCACAGTATGTTGTAGCAAAACCTTTTCACTGCAAGCCAGTGAAAATCGATACATCAGCCTATCGGAACATGATGTCAATCTATGGATTCAGTCACAATTTAGTCGTGACCCCAGGGTTTTGGCGGTAAGGCAACTGGCTGGGTAAGATCGAAATCGACTTTAAAATCACGGTTTTCACGGGTGAGCTGATAGCTAAAAATCGTTGGCGTAATCGCGATATGCCATACATTCGTCACCGACTGGGTCAGGCCATTTCTGATGAAGTTATTGATGGAATCTTTATCGATAGGAAAAGACTGTCGTTGGGCCGTCCCCACATTTGTCGTATCGCCGCCATACATAGTCACTGCATCTTCACTGCCATCTTGATGACGATGATCATGCTTCAACCTGAGCCCTTGCGTTGTCTTGGTTATCACCCAAGTGCGCGAATGGTCATCACCCACATGGAATGGGATCTTAAGCTCAGTATCACTGCATTCACGCACGTGCATAATCAAGGATTTACCGCTAAAAGTCGAATCCGCACTATCACCAGAAACCACTTTGCCAGCAAAGGCTTGGCCGCAGTGACTCGCTATTTGCGCGAAAAAGCTGCGTTGCTGTTGCGTTAGCATGGATTGAGGATCGGCTTGAGTCGCGATGACTGGCATGGCCAACAAGCACAGTGCGGCAAGCCCTAAACGCTGCAGGGTAGGAATGGACTTCATTGTGTTCTCCATTTTATTCACGAGAAAACAACCTAGCATAAAGGGATAAATTCAAACTGAATTATCCCTTTATGCGTGCTTTAGCAATAACCCAACCGATTACCAACCAATATAAGTCCGGGAACGGTTGCCCAAATGCTTCTTGATAAAGCGAGCCGTAATAATACTGCCTACCATGAGGAAGGTAAAAATCCCCGCAGAAAACAACACACTCGTCACCCAAGACCCTGGAGGCAGGCGGTAGCGCAGCACAGTCGCCACTGTATTAAACAGCATATCGAACAGCGGATGGATAAAGAAAATCGCAAAACTCATCTCGGCGGTGGCCACCAACCAAGGTAAGCGGCTGCGCCCCGACAACCACTCGCAAAAATTCAATGTCAGTACGCACAGGCAGAGTTTTTGAATAAACTGCCAATCGATACCGTTATATTCAAACGGAGCCTTATGGTAGTTACCTATGTGCTGCACAATGTAACTCTGCTCAACTAGGCTTACCACCAAGAAAATCATTGCCAATGCGGTTAAAATGGAGCCGTAGCGCGTCACAATATGTTCATCTTGGGAATATAAAATACCTATCAAATAGAAAGGCATAAAATACACCACCGAGTGGATAAAGTTGACGTTGCCTATGGGTCTGTGGAGCAAAATCGCCACCACACAACTCAGTATAAATAGCGTCCAACGCATCTGCTGTGAGCAACGGATAAACCACAAAAATACTGGCGAGAATAAAAATACCGCCATGATGAATGGAATATACCAATGCGGGTACAGGATATAACCGTTGCGTACCGTATAAAAAATGCTAAGTAATACTTGGCTAAGCGGCTGTTCTTCCATGAAAAACCAGCGCAAACACAGGAAAAACAGGCCCACTAAGGAGACGACCAAGAAGGGGTAAAGTACGTTTTGTACTTTATTCTTCATAAACTTGCCGTAGTCGAAGTCCTTGTAAAAAATCCGGTGAAAAAAGTACCCAGAGATAAATACGAATAAAGCCGTGCCCCCCCGGAGTAAATTCTCCAGCAGCAGTGGGAACCCTTCTCCTGAGTTATAAATGCTGTGGCCAAGTACGATAAAAATAATCGCTATGCCGCGCATGTAGGTAAATTCGAGCTGATTTTTTCTCATATTAATTCATCGCACAGTAGAGGGTTCGTCCCTCAACAACACTCGCAGAAACCCTTATCGTGCCATGGACTTCCGACTCATTAAATACTAGATACTGCCCTTCGCGTTGGAAGGGAAATGCCAAAGGTAACAGAGTTGCCGACTCAATGCCCTCACAAAAATTTTGTATCTGCACATCGAGTAACGCACTGCCGCTCACATTTAAGTTACTGAATTGTGAACTCATACCAAGATAGGCTTGGGTTACGTCGCCTTGATAAGGCACAACATAAAAACCAGAGCGGACATCTCCTACATCGATAAAACTGCTGCTATCACTCACACTCGGCATGACTAATAAGGGCACCTTTGGGTCCTGCACATCCTTGAGTAACTGCGCCAATTTTTGCTCAGTCGCGGGGTAGTAAGCCAACATTTCCTGTAAGCGTTTCTTTTGCAAATTATGTTGCCCAACGGGTGGCGTAATGGGTTTAACGCGATTGAGCAATAAATCCACGGGTAGCATGCCCGATATCACAGACTCCTTCCAGACATAGGGATCTTGAGTTAAATCCAATAATATTCCCGCCAATGCGCCGATATTTTCGGCTTCGGCGGTCCAACCGCCTAACATCTGCTGTTGTTGATAGTAATTGTGGACATACTGCAACAGGATCTGCTGATATTCTAAATAGCTTTGGTTTTGGCTCAAAAAACGAGCCCCCGCGACTAACTCCACATACTTGGCACTGCCTTCGACTAAGTCGTTTAAATAGCCGACCCTGTCCTCATTCGGCGCGGCTTGACGCCATTCCTGCAACCAGTAGGCGGCATACCCCAATTGCACCGTTTGCCGCTCTGGCTCAGTTAATGCCGCCATCAAGGCATTAAATAACTGTAAGCGATAAAAGCGTGCCTCCAGATTAAGCGGAAAGACTTCGCCTTCGTAGCGGCGCCCTTCCTCTAACACGCGCCATTCGGACTGCGCATAAAAATGAAACGCTTCATGCAGACTATTACCCGCCCACACTAAAAAGGGCAAATCTGTGGGTTTAGTGTCACTGGCAAATTGAATATTCGGCGCTTCGAGTTGGATTAACACCCCAGGCTGACCCTGATACTGTGGAAAGCCGAAATTGATCGACAGGCCAGACTGCAGATTGACTGACTCTAAGACACTATTATCTTGGATGATTTCGCCACCGGGCTGACGTAGCCAGACGTTACCACCATAACTGAAGAGGTGCACTTTGTCGTCGAGGCGAAAACCCGGCCATAGGGCTTCACTACGGCGACTATTTTGAGTCATGTAATCGAGGTACAAACGGGCGAGTTGTTCCGGAGAAGCCTTATCGGCGGACGCAGGGGTAGCGGCAGAGACTCCTAAAAACCACAGGATCACCACCATAATATTTTTCATTTATTTGCCTAAACACACAATGGGTTTACAAAACAGCGCTAGCATATAGCGCAATCAAGCAATAGTGAAACGTTTGCAAAAAAATATTTTTTCCTTAAAAAAGCTAAGATAAAACCAAATCAGCGACTGCTAATAAAATCATATTTTTAGCGTCAAAATGTTCATTTATCCTATCTGTTAATCACCCAGCCAGAGCCATTAATCCTTAGGTGTGGCAGACTTATCGCCAAACCAAAGAGCCAATTTATCCGCCGCGAGGGATTTGACTTCATCATCGATATATAAAGTCACCATAGTCAAGGCTGCAGCAAGAGCCCCTAAATCGTCGGTAAAACCCACCAAAGGTGTAAGATCGGGAATCGCATCTAAGGGAGAAATAAAATAGGCCAAGGCGCCGAAGATGACAGACTTGGCCCATTTAGGGGTATTAGGCTTTTGCGCCGCATAATAAAGCCACAGGGCACGTTCGATCACCTCCCTGCCCGCCTGACGGCTAAAGAGTTTGATCTTGTTCCAAAATCCACTGTCGGTAAATTGCTCATCTGTCATCATTTAGCTCCTGTCGCTTGAAGATTGTTTGGGCAATACTAAACTCTCTCACCCTTTATTTATATCTTTCATCCATTGATGTTTCGATATAACTACTTTACGCAAACCCAAAAATAACATCAGCTCTAAAATGGCAACTTTCCACCCTAAATACTCAAATGTGAGAAAGAAACTGTCATTTTTGCAATCTTTAAGCATGCAAGTGATTTTGTAAAGAGAATTTCCGCATAACCATGCAAGTGTGTCGTGCGGTATAAATCAACACGCTTATCACAGCGGCCTTTTAATTAAAATTAGAATAAAGGAATAAGATATTTTATGCAGGAAGTATCATTTAAATAGCACCACCTATATTTACTTTAATTAATTAGATAAAGATAGTTAAGTATTATTAACTCAATTCAATATCGATAAAATAAGTTAAATTTAAGATATGAGTATTAAAAAGTAAGACATCGGTCATGATTTTATTTATAACTCGCATATAAACTTCACTCCACAATAAAATATAATTGTTTTCTCTAAGTCATAATGGAGTCGTATATGAAGAGGAAATCTAAAATCATGGCGCATATTAGGCGCACGCGGCATATCATGATGCCAAGCCAGCGTGACTATTTCGATCACTCATTTATCTTCCTCCGCTAATCCCGCGTAGGTAGTAGGCAAAGCTATAGCTAAGACATGGAACTATCTTCATAGTACCAGACACTTACATTACTGTAGTTTATAGGCTCACTATCTCGCATCGCTATCAAAGCATTCTTTTATTAGTGCAGTTTAACTGCGGCTAAGCAATCCGCTTATCCAATAGAATATTATTCTACTTCTATTTAATTTAGCGGTTTAAGCATAGTCACAACTATTCTACACACGGAATTGCTATATCTAATTTTCACGCCTCTAATGCAATTTAATTAGGTGTAGGCACTGTTGCATCCAAATTATTTAAAGTAAAAGGAAATTAACGATGAAATCATTAAAAGTTGCCGCCAGCTTATCTGTTAGATCTTGTTTCGATATAGACAGAGAAGTAGTCAATGTATTAACCACAGATTTTTGTGATGTTGGTGCAGCGGTAGTTTCAGTTGATGATGTTAGAAATGGTATCGTTGAAAAGATTAAAAACACCGGATTGAAACTACCCATCTTCGTTTCAGTTTGCTGTGAAGAAACTTTCCCAGATGATGTTTGTTCATCAATTACTGGGGTATTTGAACTCTGTGGTGATAATACTGACTTCTACGGAAAACAGGTTGAAACTGCTGTCAATAAATATGAGCAAGCGCTATTACCTCCCTTCTTTGGCACATTGAAAAAATACGTTGAAATGGGTAATTCTACCTTCGCTTGCCCAGGCCATCAGGGTGGTCAATTTTTCCGTAAACACCCAGTAGGTCGTCAGTTTTTCGATTTCTTTGGCGAAACCATTTTCCGCGCCGATATGTGTAATGCCGATGTCAAATTAGGTGATTTGCTGATCCATGAAGGTGCTCCGCTCGACGCTCAAAAATATGCAGCCAAAGTCTTTAATGCCGATAAAACCTATTTCGTGCTGAACGGCACTTCATCATCAAATAAAGTGGCAACCAATGCGTTATTAGCTAAAGGTGATCTAGTTCTATTCGATCGCAATAACCATAAATCGAACCACCATGGTGCGCTAATTCAAGCAGGGGCTACCCCCATTTATTTAGAAACGGCGCGTAATCCCTTCGGTTTTATCGGAGGTATTGATGCTCACTGTTTCCAAGAATCCTATTTAAGGGAACAAATCCGCGAAATAGCCCCCGAACGTGCCGATGAAAAACGTCCCTTCCGTTTAGCCATTATCCAACTCGGCACCTACGACGGCACTATCTACAATGCTCGCCAAGTAGTTGATCGTATTGGCCATCTATGTGATTACATCCTATTTGACTCGGCTTGGGTGGGCTATGAACAGTTTATTCCCATGATGAATGACTGCTCACCGCTACTACTCGAACTGACCGCCGAAGATCCCGGCATTATCGTGACTCAGTCGGTACACAAACAGCAGGCGGGGTTTTCACAAACCTCACAAATCCATAAAAAAGATAAGCATATCAAAGGTCAAGTAAGATACTGCAACCATAAGCGCTTCAACAACGCCTTTATGATGCATGCGTCTACCAGCCCCTTCTATCCCCTGTTTGCCGCATTGGATGTGAACGCGAAAATGCACGAAGGCGCCAGCGGCCGTTTTCTGTGGCGCGAGGCCGTGAAAGCTGGGATTGAAGCCCGCAAGTTATTGCTTAAAAAATGCAAATATATCAAACCCTTCATCCCAACTATGATCGATGGTCGCCTATGGCAAGAGTATGAAACCGAGCAAATGGCTGACGATTTACGCTTCTTCGAATTTGAGCCAGGGCAAAAATGGCACTCCTTCGACGGCTATGAAAAAGGCCAATACTTTGTTGACCCTTGTAAGTTCCTATTAACCACACCGGGCATAGATGCAGAAACGGGTAAATATACCGAGTTTGGTATCCCTGCGACTATTTTGGCTAACTTCTTACGGGAAAATAATATTATCCCCGAGAAGTGCGACTTAAATTCGATTTTATTCCTGATGACGCCCGCGGAAGATATGGCCAAGATGCAACATCTGGTCTCGCAAATCGCTCGCTTCGAGAAATTAGTCGATGAGGATGCGCCATTATCCGAAGTCTTACCTAACGTCTATAACGCCAATAGAGCCCGCTACAAAGATTACACCATCCGCCAACTCTGCCAAGAAATGCACAACCTTTATGTCAGCCACGACGTAAAACAACTGCAAAAGGAAATGTTCCGCCAAGCGCATTTCCCGAGAAAAGTGATGAACCCACAGGAGGCTAATCTCGAGTTTATCCGCGGCAAAGTGGAATTAGTGCCGCTATCGCAAATTGAAGGTCGCATCGCCGCCGAAGGCGCGCTGCCCTACCCACCTGGCGTGCTATGTATGGTGCCAGGAGAAATTTGGGGGGGCGCGGTGCAGCGTTATTTCTTAGCCCTAGAAGAAGGTATCAATTTATTACCCGGATTCTCACCCGAATTACAGGGAGTTTATCTCGAAAATACCCCAGCAGGAAAAATCCAAGCATTAGGTTATGTATTAGCTAAATAACGAATATTGGCTGCGGCGTTAAATAACCCCGCGCTGCAGCCAGTTTCACACTTTATTATGAGTCATATGAATTAGGTCGTTATTATGAGTAAATCAGAGAATAAAATTGGCGTCGTCCAATTAACTATTATCACCATAGTCAATATGATGGGTTCGGGCATTATCATGTTGCCCACCCAATTAGCCCAAGTGGGCACTATTTCGATTTTATCTTGGCTGATCACTGCCGCAGGTTCTACTGCGCTGGCCTTTGCCTTTGCTAAATGCGGTATGTTCAGTAAAAAATCCGGAGGCATGGGTGGTTATGCCGAGTATGCCTTTGGGCGCTCGGGCAACTTTATGGCCAACTACACCTATGCGGTTTCGCTGCTCATTGCCAACGTCGCTATTGCCATCTCGGCTGTGGGTTATGCCGCCGTGTTGTTTGAAGTCAATTTAAGCCCTATGGCCATCTGTCTTGCCACTATTGGCGTACTTTGGCTGGCAACGATTGCTAACTTTGGCGGCGCCCGCATTACTGGCCGCGTCAGTAGCGTAACCGTATGGGGCATCATCATTCCCGTCATTGGCGTATCGTTAATCGGCTGGTTCTGGTTTGATATTGACCTCTACAAAGGCGCATGGAACCCCCATGAACTGCCCTTCTTCAAGGCCTTAGGTGGCTCAATTGCGATGACGTTATGGGCGTTCCTTGGCTTAGAATCCGCTTGCGCTAACTCTGAGACGGTTGATAATCCAGAGAAAAACGTACCTATCGCCGTAATGGGTGGCACCTTAGGTGCGGCGCTTATCTATATCATTTCGACTAACGTGATTGCCGGTATCGTGCCTAACGCCGATCTTGCCTCATCCAACGCCCCCTTTGGTTTAGCCTTCGCGCAAATGTTTAATCCTACGGTCGGTAAAATCGTCATGGCCTGCGCCATTATCTCCTGTACAGGTTCACTGTTGGGTTGGCAGTTCACCATTGCCCAAGTATTTAAAGCCTCGGCCGATGAGGGTTTCTTCCCGAAAATCTTCTCTAAGGTCAGTAAGGTCGATGCGCCAATTTGGGGCATGACGATTATCGTATCTATCCAAACTTTTCTGTCGCTCATGACCATTAGCCCCTCACTCAGTAAACAGTTTGAAGCCTTAGTGAACCTCGCCGTAGTGACCAATATTGTGCCCTATATCCTATCGATGGCCGCCCTTGGCATTATGCAGAAACAGCTCAAAGTGCCTACCAATAAAGCGCGTGTGACAAACGTCATTGCCGTGATTGGCGCCCTGTACAGCTTCTATGCCCTTTATAGTTCAGGTGAAACCGCCGTTATGCTCGGTGCGATAGCCACCTTCTTTGGTTGGACGATTTACGGGGTGATCTCCAATAAAACCCCAGTTGCTAATGCCCGTCCAGCCTAAATACGGCTGACTAGCACTGAATCTCCGTCCTTAAAAAACACAGACTGAGCCCTAGAATCAATGCTAGGGCCCAGAGCTGACACTTGCTCATTTTGGTGAAATTATGAATAAGATCCGCATCGCGTTACTGCTCCCCATGCTATTGGCGGCCACCAGCAGCCAAGCTGTTGAACTCTATAAAGATTCAAAAAACACATTAGATTTAAGTGGTTGGCTAGGTTTTGCCGCCCTAAATGACAGCCACGATACTTCGGTGATCGACGATTCATCCCGGGTACGCTTTAGCTTTGAACGCAATGAAAAACATGGTTGGACCGCCTTTGCCACCACGGAATGGGGCATCAATATGGTTTCTAGCGACGACAGCCTAGTGATGCAAGGTGGCAAACTCGCCGCCGAAAAAACCGAGGACTTCCTCTATAACCGCTTAGGCTATGTCGGCATGTCACACGAGGAATGGGGTAGCCTCAGCTTTGGTAAGCAATGGGGCGCCTACTATGATGTCGCAGGCACAACGGATCTACCGAACATCTTCGCCGGTTATAGCGTGGGCGCCTACGCCTTTAGCGATGGCGGTTTAACTGGTACAGGCCGTGCCGACTCCGCCTTTATCTATCGTAATAACTTTGGCCCAGTGCAAATTGCCCTGCAATACGCCGCCAAAACCAACGGCGATGTGGTCCTTAAAAATGATGACGGCAGCGAAATGGCAGACTCTGAACTGAGTTTCGATAGCAGCTACGGTGCCAGCATCACCTATTCGGTAACTGAAAAGTTCAAGCTACTCGCAGGCTTTAACCGTGGTGATTTTGAAGGCCATCTCGGTAACACTCAAGTCGATGAAACCAATGAGATTGTCGGTATTGGTGCCATGTACGGTGATTATTATCACTATGCCGAAAATCGCCAAGCCAGTGGACTTTACGTTGGTTTTAATGCCCATCAAAGCAAGAATAATGAGTTAGTTGGCGGCGACCTTTACGATGCCACAGGTACCGAGTTGATGACGGCCTATCAATTTGATAACGGCTTTGTGCCTATGCTGGTTCTCAGTTATTTAGATTTAGATACCAATGCCAGCACGCCAATCCAAGGTAAATGGACCCGCCAATTTGCCATGCTGGGCCTGCACTATCGTTATAGCAACGACACTGTGATGTTTGCCGAAATGAAGCTGGATTTTAGCAATATGGATGATATAGCCCAAGAAGCACAGCAAGACAACGGCTTTGCGGTGGGGATTAACTACTTCTTCTAACGTTGGGGTTGAGAATAACGGCTCACGTCACTCATATCCGTGAGCCTTTTTGAGACTGAGGCGCAGTGCACGTTCCGTCTACAAACGCTCACCGCACACTCATTGGATGGTCCTGCTGGTTTGCCATCATCTCTACGCCACTCCAAATCAAGGTGATGGAGTGGCCTTTTTACAATAAAGCTAACTACTTAGCTTGCTGGCGTCCCGATGATGCTTTGCCGCCTCGAGATGGAGCACCGCCCTTAGCTTGACCGCCCGCCTTAACACTTGACTGACCGAATGGCGCCTTGGCTCCGGGACGGCTCGACTTAGGTGCATTTGGCTTGGCGGATGTGGGCTTACCCCCTTTAGCACCCGTCTTTGACTCGGCATTCACCTGTCCTTGGGCTGCACCTTTAGCCGAAGCTTTGGATTTACCCTCCCCCTTACGGTCATCGAATTGATTACCCGAGAAACGTGTAAAGGCTTTTTGGCCTTGGTTGGCATCCTTCATCCATTTAGGCCCGCGCTCATTGCGCCCTTCTGGCGGCACTAATTGATGGGGACTATTGCCGATCAAATCCTCACGCCCCATGGCAATCAAGCCTTCACGGATAATCGGCCAACCCGCAGGATCATGGTAACGCAGCAGCGCCTTATGCAGGCGGCGCTGACGGCCCTTCTTCGGTACAGGCACCACTTCACTGGTGTGCTTGACGTTTTTCAGCGAGTTGAGCTCAGTGTGATAAATGGTGGTCGCATTCGCCATCGGGGATGGATAGAAGTTTTGCACTTGGTCGAGCTTGAACTTACGCTCCTTCAACCACAGGGCTAAATTCACCATGTCTTCATCGGTCGTGCCTGGGTGCGCCGAAATAAAATAAGGGATCAGGAACTGCTCTTTACCCGCCTCCTTCGAATACTTGTCGAATAGCTCTTTAAACTTATCGTAGGCGCCCATGCCAGGTTTCATCATCTTACTGAGCGGCCCTTCTTCGGTATGCTCAGGGGCGATTTTCAAGTAGCCACCTACATGGTGTTGCACTAACTCTTTGACATAGGCGGGGTCTTCAATCGCCAGATCATAACGCACGCCCGAGGCGATCAAGATCTTCTTAATGCCGGGTACGGCGCGGGCGGCGCGGTACAAGTCGATCGTATGTTTATGATCTGTGCCTAAATGGCCGCAAATCGAGGGGAACACACAGGATAAACGGCGGCAGGTTTTCTCCGCTTTTTCGCTGGTACAGCCGAGGCGGTACATGTTGGCGGTGGGGCCGCCAAGGTCGGAAATCACCCCAGTAAAGCCGGGCACTTTATCCTGAATATCTTTGATTTCTTTGATAATAGATTCTTGTGAACGACTCTGGATAATCCGCCCTTCGTGTTCGGTAATCGAGCAGAAAGAGCAGCCTCCAAAGCAACCGCGCATGATGTTGATCGAGGTTTTGATCATGTCATAGGCGGGAATTTTCGCCTTACCATAGATAGGATGCGGCACCCTTTGGTAGGGTAAATCGAACACGGCATCCATCTCGTCGGTATTGAGCGGCCAAGCGGGCGGGTTGACCCACACACCACGGTCACCGTGGGGCTGGAATAGCGCTCGCGCACAGCCGGGGTTTTGCTCTTGATGCAAAATCCGTGAGGCATGGGCGTATAAGTATTTGTCCTCAGACACCTTATCAAAGGCGGGCAGCAGCACATAGGTTTTATCCCAAGGCTTAGGACGTGGTGGCTGCACACTGATAGGTTTTGGCGCCTCGTTATCGAAGATTTTTACATCCGAAGGGCCAGATAAATTGGCGCAGCCTACATCATCGGCACCATAGGGATTCGGGATAGGATCTATCTTATGTAATTGATCGATCTTGCGTGAATCCATGCCCCGCCATTCAGGCAAAGGTTCGCGACGAATAACCGCAGTGCCACGCACATCATGCAGATCGTTAATCGACTCCCCCGCCGCTAAACGGCGCGCCACTTCGGCCAATGGCCGCTCGGCATTGCCGTACATCAGAATGTCGGCCTTGGCATCGAAAATCACGCTGCGGCGCACTTTGTCTGACCAATAATCGTAATGGGCGATACGGCGCAGACTCGCCTCAATCCCGCCGATAACTACTGGCACATCTTTAAAGGCTTCTTTACAGCGCTGGGTATACACAGTCACGGCGCGATCGGGGCGCTTACCACCGATATCGTCAGGGGAATAGGCATCGTCGGTGCGGATACGGCGGTCGGCGGTGTAGCGGTTAATCATCGAATCCATATTACCGGCGGTGACACCAAAAAACAGGTTTGGACGACCTAACTGCATAAAGGCGTCTTTGCTCGACCAATCGGGCTGGGAAATAATCCCCACGCGATAGCCTTGGGCTTCTAACATACGGCCAATGACCGCCATGCCAAAGCTTGGATGGTCCACATAAGCGTCACCTGTGACAATAATAATGTCGCAGCTATCCCAGCCAAGCTTATCCATCTCCCTACGGGACATAGGTAAGAAAGGCGCAGTGCCATAACACTCGGCCCAATATTTGGGATGACTAAAAAGTGTGGATTCAACTTGCATCGATTTTGACCCGAAAGCGTAATGTCAAACAAAGGCGAAGCGAAAAAGCGCCGCACCGATTTAGGGACGCGGAGTATAGCAGGCAACTGTGGTTAAGTGCGATTAAAAAAACACCAATCAAGGCGTTTTTCAGGGTATTTCAACCTCGGCAGTAATACCCTTAAATCGGCTATGGATATGGCTTAGGGCGAAGGAGCAACGCCATGGGGCTTATAAGGTCTGTGCAAAATGCACTAGATTCACCAAAGCCAGCGAGATGATCACCACCCAGGTCAATAACACGCCCCAGAAACGGCCAAAATGATAACCGCCCTTGCCTTGAGT
This sequence comes from Shewanella sp. HN-41, assembly GCF_000217915.1. Taxonomy (GTDB): domain Bacteria; phylum Pseudomonadota; class Gammaproteobacteria; order Enterobacterales; family Shewanellaceae; genus Shewanella. The sequence continues at coordinate 158,665 of NZ_AFOZ01000043.1, forward strand.
AAGGCCAATAGCATGGAGTAAACGCGCCACAATCCATACAGTCCCAAAACAATGCAAATAGAAATGCGCTAAGCCCCCCGTTTCCGCCAGTATCATTAGGATCAATGCGATAGGTGCATTTTCTATCAAATTCGCATGGACGCGCCCCGCCAATACGAGGGCATTATTGCCACCGTCACCCAAACCAATTTTTTGGCTTCGTCTTAATTTCACCACCCGATAGGCCAAAGCAACTATCAATAAACCAGTCAAGCTGGCGTACAAACCGGTAACCATCAAAGGCATGTTCCATTTCCCCATTGAAAAAAATCGACTATAGCCCGAACCGCAAAAATTCAGCAATTTATTTGTATTAAGGTTAAAAGCCGTTAACCTTTTAGCGACAAGATAGGTTAATATGCGCCCGTGCTCCCTAACAACTTTAGAAACAGTGAATACCTCGATTGGATAACGAAGAGTTTATCGAAAAGCGTAAATTTATCATAAAGCTAGGTAAAGCCTTGCATAAGTTTGGCACACCCGCTTACCGCCTTGAAACCCACTTGCAAACCGTTGCGCGCACCTTAGGTATCGAGGGTTATTTTCTGATTTCCCCGACGTCGATGACCTTCGTATTACAGCACGATACCGATCAAGAATATAACCATGTGGCTAGGGTTAAACCCGGCGAACTCGATTTAGGCTCACTCGCCCGTACCGATGAGTTAGTCGACGAACTCACCTCAGGAAAGCGCACCCTAGCCGAAGCCTTGGACAGGCTCGAGGAAATCGCCAATAAACCCAACCCCTATGGCCCAGCCTTAACCTGTTTTTCCTTTGGCACTTCGGCAGCGGCCTTCGCCATGTTGATGGGCACAGGTTGGAACGATGTATTTTGGTCGGGGTTATTAGGCTTATTTGTCTATGGCTTGGTATACCGTGCCGAACGCTCGGCACGCATGGCAGAAGTGCTTGAACCCTTCGCCACCATTCTTTGCGCCATCGCCGCCTGCGCCATTGCTCGCATCGATCCCAATATCAATATTCCCGTAGTGATCCTCTCATCGATCATTATTTTTATTCCCGGCTTAGCGTTAACGTTAGGTCTGGCCGAACTCGCCGCGCGGGATTTGATTTCCGGCACGGCGCGGATTATGGACGCGAGTATGCTGTTGTTTAAACTGTACTTTGGTGCAGTGCTCGGCATGGCGATTGGTAAAGCCGTGTTTGGCGAAGCGATTCATATCGAACCAGAGGGGTTACCCCGTTGGGCAATTTGGTCGGCGGTGCCCATTTTATCCATGGCACTGGTATTTATCTTCAAGGCGCGCATGCAAGATTCCCCTTGGGGAGTGCTCGCGGGGATCGTCGCCTTTTTCTCCGCCATGCTGGGTGGGCACTTTTTTGGTGATTCGGTGGGGATTTTCTTCGGCGCCCTCGCGGTGGGGATTTACTCTAATCTATTCGCCCGCTGGATGAAGGCGCCCGCCTCTATCGCCCTGTTACAGGGGATAGTGATCTTAGTGCCAGGCAGTAAAACCTATATCGGTCTCAATGCACTTATTTCCGGCGAGACTATGCTCAACCAGTCCCATATTGGCTCGCAGATTTTTTTAATCTTTATGTCGCTGGTCGCCGGACTCATCTTCGCTAACGTAGCCGTCCCTCCCAGACGAACATTATAGAAAATGTGATTCGGGCTGGAGCCCATGCCCAGCCTCATTCTTAAGTTAACCTTAAGCAAAATCATAATCTTATTAAAATGTTTCCTTGACTAACGGCCATTTCCTGTGTGTTATTAAATTGTGAATTGCAGAGTGAGTGTGATACCGCTGCAGTCGTCAATTCCATGGGAGTGAGCCTTTATGCAGAAATTAATCCAGTATGCATGCATCCTACCTTGTTGCGTTGGCAGCCTAATGGGTGCCGCTAGAGCAGATGATGCCACCGGCGCTGCAACACCCAAAAACCAAGAGACTAAAAACGTCAGTAAAATTGTGGTCGTGAGTAATCCCATCTTCGATGAATCCGACCCCGATGCCTTTTTTATTCACCGCTGGGCAAACTACCTGCATATCAACACCAAGGAATATGTCGTTCGAGATAGGCTCACCTTCGGTGAAAATGACCAAGTCACTCAAAAAGATCTCGACGAATCCCAGCGCCTGCTACGCGCCGAACCCTATATTCGTGACGCTAAAATTTATATTGCCGAAAAAGATCCGCAAGCCGACACCAACCTAGGGGATGAATCCATCATCATCGAGACTTGGGATAACTGGTCATTATTACCCACGGCGAGTTTTAGTAGCTCGGGAGGCGATACTCGGTATTCCTTCGGGATAAAGGAAGATAACCTGTTCGGTACTGGTATTCGCACCCGCTTAAAGTATCAATCAGATGAGTCGCGCACGGGTTACAAATTTGCCTTTGAAGCCCCAGTCAGCATTATCGAACATGGCATAGTCGCGGCCGAGTTTTACGATAACAGCGACGGCCAAGCCAAACATGTGTATGTAAGCAAACCCTTCTATGCCCTTAATACGCAAACCATGTACTCGGTGGAGTTTTTGGATGATAGCCGTATCGATACCCTGCGACAGAACGGCCATGATATGAATGAGTTTGCACACAGTGTCGACTACCTCAACCTGAAATACGGCTGGTTAATCGATAAGAATGCTGACAGTCTCTCCCGTGTCATCACAGGTTTTACCCAAGATAAACATGAATTTGCTAACTTTGACACCTACCCCAACTCTGATCTGCCCCAGGACAGAGACTTTATGTACCCTTGGGTGGCCTATGAGTTTATCCAAGATGATTTTCATGTTCTGAACAATGTCCACCTGATCACGAATAACGAGGACTTTAACTTAGGCTGGCATCACTATTTACAATTTGGCATAGAAACCAAAGACATAGAGGATAACAGTCCCCTAGGCTATCACCTTAAATGGCAAAGTAGCGCTGGCTACAAGTTTGACAATCAGCTGTGGTTACTCGAAATGGGCGGTTCCAGTACACTAGGGACCACTCAAGCAGACACCTATCAAGTCAATGCCCAAGCCGAATACTTCTATCAAATCAATCCCAAATGGACTGCCTATGCCAAGGCATGGGGCAGCATATCCAACAATACCTATCTGGATCTCACTAAGGGGCTTGGGGATGAGACAGGTGTGCGCGGTTATCCCAACGATTACCAATTGGGTGACAATCAATGGTTACTGACCGCCGAAATACGCAATTATCCCAATATTAATTTATATCAGTTGGCAGAGCTTGGTTGGGCGGTCTTTACCGACCTAGGGCAAGCCTCGGGCGGACCACTGGCCGAAAACAACGAAGTCAGCGGCCCACTGGGCAGTGTTGGAATTGGAGCCCGCATTTACTCCTCGCGCTCCAGCTACGGCAACGTCGCCCATATCGACCTTTCCATCCCCTATACCGGCGGCGACTCAGTGAATAGCTGGGAATGGCGCTTCTTAGTAAAACAAAGCTTTTAAGCGGTTTGGTTAGTTCGCGTGCCAAAGTGACACAAGGATTGCGTATTGAACACTTTGACACCATAATACCCATGTGACAGTTTGACACAACAGGAGATAAAATATGGCAACGACTTTGCCTCGCATCACCGCTAGAGTTGATGTCGATACTCAAGATTTGCTCACAGAGGCTGCTGCTCTCGCTGGCATGTCCAGTATTAACTCATTTGTTTTGAATGCGGCAATCGAAAAAGCAAAACAAGTGATTGAACGTGAGCAAACTCTAAAGCTAAACCAAGCTGATGCGGTATTGCTGATGGAAGCGCTCGATAAGCCAGCAGTAGTCAATACCAAACTCAAATTGGCGTCAGAGCGTTATGAGAGTAAAACCCAATAATGAACACGGTACTTCTCGACAAAGACAAGCACGATAGGAACCGTTTCAATTGTGGCACCGACGCCCTCAACAATTACTTTAAAGTCATGGCGAGTCAGCAAGCCAAGAAAGACAACACCAGAACGTTCGTTTTGGAAGATGATAATAACAACACCCATATCATCGGCTTTTACACCCTAACGATGACCCCCATTGATTTAAAAGCATTGCCCGAGAAGTTACAGAAGAAACACCAATCTTCAACCTCCGGTGGTCTTATTGCTCGTTTAGCTGTTGATGACAGATATAAAGGAAAAGGTTTTGGCGAGTGGCTGCTTATTGATGCACTCCGAAAACTATTAGCTGCCAGTGACAGCGTAGCGTTCCCCTTTGTTATCGTTGATGCCAAAGACGGTGCAAAACACTTCTATGAACACTATAGATTTCAAGCGTTTCAAGATGCTGAAAACAAACTCTTTATGACTATTGCAGATATCAGGGCAAGTTTAGGCTAATTGTAATAAATGGCTGGCAGCGAAAACGCTTCGATCTTTTTTCTGCATATAGCTCTCGTGCAACTGAAAATACCGCTGTTAGAAATGAACCAAGAGCGATGCCTATCAACGCATATATGTACTTTTCATCCATTGAAGCTTCCGATAATGTTCTTATGCATAACGTTAAAGCCCATCGGCACCGAAGGCGTCCGGTGTGGCGCCTTGTTCGGCATCTTGTAAAACCATTTCCCAATAGCCTACATCTATCCATCGATTCATCTTTCGGCCAACCTCTTTGAAATGTGCGACCTTTTCAAATCCGAGTTTTTCATGCAGTGCAACACTCGCGGCATTCGGCAGCGCAATTCCACCAATAATGCTGTGTATCGATAGATCCCTAAGTCTTTCAATCAACGCTTTGTAAAGCCGACTTCCGATACCATTGCCAATTGCATCTTGAGATAAATACACGGTGCTTTCTACCGAGAAACGATAGGCGCATCGGCTTTTCCATCTACTGGCATATGCATACCCGAGAATGGATTCGCCGTTGTCAAACACAAGCCAAGGCAGATCCTTGGATGTCTCCACAATTCGTCCATGCATTTCCGATACAGAGACCTCCTGTTCTTCAAATGTAATCACTGAGTGCAGGACATAGTGATTGTAAATTGTGCAGATTGCTTCTGAGTCAGAACCTCGAGCATTTCGAATCATTTGCTTATCCTATGCCGACAAATAAATCTGGCCATCCATTTTAGATCAACAACATAATGCACTTTTAGGTTACCTACAACCCGTTCTGGTTCAAATGGTTTGAACGAGAGCTATCAAACGTGGCGAGGACTGAATCTGAGGCAATAAATTGAGCTAATTCATTCAAAAATGGTGCATTTCAGGCATGGCAAGCCATCCCATTGTGATTGAGAGATATTAGGTGGTGATTATTTTCGAACTGCTATTAAGTCGCTATCAGTTGATGTGTAAGTGCTGGCAGTTTGTCGCAAAGTGCTGTCGTCGCTTTTCTAAGTGTTCGCAGTAATCGGTCAGTTCTTGCAGCGTTCCCACTGGGCCATGAAATAGCTTGCCAAACTCAGTAGTGAGCTTAAGCCAATTGTCATGGGGGATATTTAATCTTGTCAGTAACTTGGCGCTATTATCACTGATGCTTCCACGTTTATCATTGCGGATAATTCGGCCGATATCATCCAAAAGTTTAACGCGCCACCCATTGTTAAATTTGCAGAGTGTATGTTTATAAAAAGGTATTCAGATTAATGGTGGGAGTGAGAAATTTAGTACAGTCATTTCTGTGAGCGTTGACGGGATATGGATAAAATAAAAGGCCTCGCATCGCTGCGAGGCCTTCTATATCGAAAGGTTTGAGTTGGCCGATAAGCCGGGTCCTGTCTTGGACAGTCATTCATCTAGGCCTGCAATCGCTCACAGGCTCAAGCGACCTACCCGGTTCCAACGCGAGCCACGCCATACGGAACCCTATTTGGTCTTGCTTCGGGTGGAGTTTACCTTGCTACGGACTATTGCTAGCCGCACGGTGCGCTCTTACCGCACCCTTTCACCCTTACCACCTTAGCCGAGGCTATGATGGCGGTCTCCTCTCTGTTGCACTTGTCGTCGGTTCACACCGCCCAGGCGTTACCTGGCACCCCGCTCTTTGAAGCCCGGACTTTCCTCCCCGTTCTTGCGAACGCGGCGACTGTCTGGCCAACTCGGCGCGGATTATAGCCTAAGCCTCCTTTATGTACCACAGTTAATCCAAGTACCGAGTGCCAGCGCTTATAAATCAGACTCTAAACCGTATTTATACAGGGCATTCTTTTTAAGACCGTGGATTTGCGCGGCAATCGCGGCGGCTTTTTTAAGCGGTAATTCTTCGCAAAGTAGTTTTAGGGTGTTAATGGCGACGGTGGGAATGGCTTCATCGTCATTGAGATGATAACCATGCACCATCAGCACGATTTCACCCTTCTGCTGATTGGGATCGGTACTCACGGTCGCCAGCACGTCGGCAACGGGGCCCGATAAAAAAGTTTCGAAGGTCTTAGTGACCTCCCGCGCCATCACCACATGGCGATCACCGCCAAGTACCTCGACCATAGTCGTTAAACTGTGCTCGATGCGATGGGGGGACTCGTAAAAAATCAGCGTGCGCGGATCTTCTTTTAATTCTAATAATTTGTCGGCTCTGGCTTTTTCCTTTGAGGGTAAAAAACCTTCAAAGGAAAAGCGATCCGATGGCAAACCGGAAGCGCTCAATGCGGTAATCGCGGCGCAGGGGCCAGGGAGCGGGATAACATTAAAGCCCGATTGACGCACATGGGACACTAAATGATAACCAGGGTCGGAAATCAGCGGCGTACCCGCATCGGAAATCAGCGCGATTGACTGCCCCGCAGCAAGCTGATCCACAATCCACTGGGCCCTTGCACGCTCGTTATGGTCATGAAGTGCAATAGTTTTAGTGGTGATACCAAAATGGCTCAATAACTTGCCGCTGTGGCGCGTGTCTTCGCAGGCGATCAACGAAACCTGATTTAGCACCTCTATGGCCCGTGAACTCATGTCGCCCAAATTACCTATGGGAGTGGGAACTATGTAGAGTGCGACGCTTTGGTCCATATATACCTCTGTAATGACAGTGCCAAGACTTTCGTCAAGCGCGAGAGAAGGTTAAACTAGAGGCAGCATCTTACCAGAGTGAAGCCCAGTGTTAAAAAGCCTGAATACAACTAAGTTTATTTCCGTGGCCATTTTATCGGCAGTTTTGGCGGGTTGTGGCACTCAAGCGCCCACAACCTCTACGGGGACTGCCCCCACAGCGGCCACCTCGCTAGCTTCTGCGCCCTTGGCGCCCAATGTGTATTTAGCACAGGCAAGCAACAGCAAAGACTCGCAGCAACGGGATACCAATTTATTGCTGGCGGCACATGCCTATATCAATGCCAACGATTATGCCGCAGCGCAAAAGCTGCTTAAGTCTATGGTGCCAAGTTTAACCCAAAGCCCAACCCTATTGGCCGAGCATAAATATCTCACGGCCCGGGTACTTGAACACACCTCGACTTACCTTGATGCCCTTAATACGCTTAACTATCCAAGCACTTGGGTATTACCCAGCTGGCAAATGGCCACCTATCATCAATTTAAAGCTCACTTATATCAGTTAAATAAACAGCCAATTGAGCAAGTACGCGAGCTGAGTTTATTGACCGGTTATTTACCTCCCGCCGAGGCAAATGAGGTCAACAACCAAATTTGGCAAGTGTTACAACCTATGCATGAGCAAACCCTGCAGACCTTTACCCAGGATGCTAAGAGTCCCGTCTTTGCGGGTTGGTTGCAGCTGGCTTATATTGCAAAACATTATGCCGTCGATCCCACACAACTGGTACGCTATTTAGGCGAATGGCAAAAACAAAATCCTTACCATCCTGCCGCGGCCAAACTGCCCGCCGATTTAGATCGGGCCTTAAATGCTAAGCCATTTACGCCCAAGAATATTGCCGTACTCTTGCCGCTTACTGGTCCAAGAGCCAATGCCGCCAATGCGATTCGCCAAGGTATTTTGGCCAGTTACTTAGCAAAACCCAATGAACAGGTTTCTGTGAATTTTTACGACACAGCCAACGACGCTACGGCAGCTTATCAACAGGCGGTCACCGCGGGTGCCGAATTTATTATTGGCCCCTTACTGCCGAATGAAATCGACCAATTACTGGCGCTAAACAACAGCATGAGCCCAACGAGCACAGCACCTGCAACACCAGTTGTACCGACTGCGCCAATTCCACAGTTATTTTTAAATCAGACCGACAAGTTTGTACCTGATATCAATAAGTTTTACTTTGCACTCTCCCCCGCGCAGGAAGCTGCCGACGCAGCCACTCGCATGTACCAAGATGGCGTAACCATGCCACTATTACTCGCCAGCAACGATGCCATAGGTAAGCGTATGGCCGAGAGCTTTATTCAGGCGTGGAAGAAAAAGAGTGACACCCCCATCGAAGTCTATTATTACGATGGCGGTGACAAAATGCGAACCACTGTGCAGGATGCCCTTGGGGTGCGCGATAGCCAAGAACGCATTGCCCGCATTAAGGAACTCTTAGGCAACTCAGTACAGGCAGATTTTCGCTCGCGCCAAGATATAGATGCCATTTACATGATCTCGACGCCGCAGGAGTTAACCCTGCTCAAAGCCTTTATCGATGTCAACTTTAGCGTCTTTACCCAGCCAGTGCCTTTGTACACCTCTAGCCGTAGCCGTATCGATAACGAATCGAGCCAAACTGCACAGGATTTAAATAACTTAACCATGAGCGATGCCCCTTGGCTAATGCAAAATGGCGAAGAAAACCTGCTGGTCAAGACCCTATGGTCAGGCTGGAACAATGGTCAAAAGCGCTTGTTTATCATGGGTTATGACGCAATGGATTTGATCAGCAAACTCGCCCAAATGCGCTCATTTCCGGGCTTCCAGTTTAACGGCCGTAGTGGTGTCTTATCCGTTAATCCCGATGGGGTCCTCAACCGTCAATTAAGCTGGGGACGTTATCAAAGAGGTAGTTTTCGTCAGCTATGACACTCGGACAGCAGGCAGAAACACTCGCCCAACGTTACCTCGAACAACAAGGATTAACCTTTGTCGAGCGCAATGTCCGCTATCCCTTCGGTGAAATTGATTTAGTGATGCGCCATCAGAAACATTGGGTATTTGTTGAGGTGAAATACCGATCGGCAAACCAATTTGGTGGCGCATTGCAGGCATTGAGCAAGGCCCAAATCGGCCGAATTCGTAAGGCCGCTAGCCATTATTTGCAACTTCAACGACTCGATGTCCCCTGCCGTTTTGATGTTATCGCCATGGATGAGGGGCAAATCCACTGGCTGGTCGATGCCTTTTGAACGTACAGATGAATTATTTTTTAACGCCTATGCCTCAACTCCCCGGTGGAAATATGGCATGATAGCAACACTTTATCCTGAAAGGATGTATCCATGTTAGAACGCATTAAAGACAGCTTTACTGAATCTATCCAGACTAAAATCGATGCAGCCGAAGCACTGCCAGAATCCATCGCCAAAGCGGCCGAAATGATGGTGCACTGTCTTTTGGGCGGCAATAAAATCCTCGCCTGCGGCAACGGCGGTAGTGCCGGCGATGCGCAGCATTTCTCGGCCGAGCTCTTAAACCGCTACGAGATTGAACGTCCACCATTGCCTGCTATTGCCCTGTCAACCGACACGTCGACCATCACGGCTATTGCGAATGACTACAGCTATAATGAGATTTTCTCAAAGCAAATCTTAGCGTTAGGCCAACCTGGTGACATTCTGCTGGCCATTTCCACCAGCGGTAACTCAGGCAACGTGATCAAAGCAATGGAAGCAGCCTTAAGCCGCGATATGACCATAGTCGCCCTCACGGGCAAAGATGGCGGCGCGATGGCGGGTTTATTGAGCGTTGGCGATGTAGAAATCCGCGTGCCTTCCAATGTCACGGCCCGCATTCAAGAAGTGCATCTGCTGGTGATCCACTGCCTGTGTGACAATATCGACCGCACGCTTTTCCCACAGGATGAGCAACAATGAGGCACGCTGCCCCGTTATTAATGGTTTGCTTGCTGCTGCAGGGCTGCGCTGGTGCCGTTATGGTGGGCGCAGTGAGCGGCGCCATGATGGCCAATGATGAGCGTACAGTAAAAACTCAACTCGATGATACCAACACGGATTTTAAGATCACTAGCGCATTATTGGAGCAAGAAGATCTTAAAAAACAAACCAATATCACGGGCGTATCGGTGAATGGCAATGTGCTTATGATAGGCCAAGCCCCTAACTCTATGCTTAGGGACAAGGCGATTAAAGTCGTGCAAGATCTTAAGCTTGGCGGCAAAATCCACAATCAAATCCGCATTGGTAATCCCACCTCCTTTACCACCCGTAGCAACGACACTTGGGTCACGACTAAGGTGAAGGGGCGCATGCTCAACGAGAAGGATTTAGATGTCACCCGCATCAAAGTGATCACCGAAAATGGTGAGGTCTTCCTGCTTGGGCTTATCCACCGCTCACAGGCAGATTTAGCCGTCGATATCGCCCGCAACACCGCGGGCGTACGTAAAGTGGTTAAAGTCTTCGAATACGTCGAGTAATCTCGGTTGAGCCTAAGCGATTAGTGTTTAGGCTCACCCTCTACCGCCTCAATATGTAAAGACTTCACCTGCAAGTTATCCATCACTTTTGGCGACTTAGCCATCCACATCCCTATCCAAGGCAACAATAACGACGGTAACACTATCAGAGCGGCACCGACCCAACTCAAACTATCGAGCCATTCATCGAACAGTAACCAGCCCAGAAATACGATAAACAACAGCCCAGTATATTCCGCAATCACAATATCACTCGCCTGCGCCTTACGGTAAGCGAGTACGCAGAACCAGTGGTAAATTAATAAAAATGCGTTGCTGAGTAAGGCTATACCGAATAATCCCCAACTCATCCCCTGCAAGCCTTGGAAGGCGGCGATGACTAATGTGGCCGGAATACCGAGCAAGTTATAAAGCATGAGGGTGAGCAAGGGATGCTCAGTATTTGGCACCTTTTTTATGGTAAGTTGGTTCACCGCAAAGGTAAAAGCCGAAAACAGTACCGCCAGACCAAACCAATTGATCTCGCTCGGGCGCAGGATAATCAAGATCCCAACGAACCCCAATAAGGCGCAGATGACCTGCCCCGTGGTAATGCGCTCCTTAAGAAACCAATAGCCCATTAGCATAATCATCAAGGGTGCCGAGTAAAACAGCGAACTCACAGTGGCGAGCGGCAGCGCCATTAAGCCGATAATTAAAAATAGCGCGCCAACTGAGCCTATGTTGGCGCGCCAAAGGTGAACTGAAATATGCGTAGTCATAGGCCTCTGTGCGTATAGCCACACAGGCAACAACATGAAGACTGAACTGATTTGCCTTACCAGCAGGAAAGTAGCGGCATTGGCATCGTCCGGTAACCACTTAATCGACACATCGTAGAATGCGCTAAATAGATTACCCACTATCAATAAAATCAAACCGATAACGACAGGGCGCTGCATTTTATAACATCCATAGATTTCAATGGCTGCATGATAGAGCCCACAAAAGGTAAGCTGAAATGATGCTTTCTCATGCTGAATGAATTAAATTCATACTAAATTTTTTATACATTGAAAAATATGAGAAAACTTCCACCATTACGCGCATTACAGGTATTTGAAGCCGCCGCGAGACAAGCCCACTTCTCTAAAGCGGCAGATGAGCTGTGCATCACCCAAAGCGCGGTATCCCACCAAGTGCGGGTACTGGAAGAATATTTTGCTGAACAACTCTTTGATCGCCAAGGCCGTAAGCTACAACTCACCCCAAAGGGCCAGAGTTTATTTATTGAGTTAGAACGTATTTTCAATGAGTTGGGTGATCTCAATCTTAAGCTGCGTGATACACCCAACCAGCAACTCTGTTTAGCCGTATATAGCTCATTTGCAGTGAAGTGGTTGATCCCACGCCTAACGGATTTTCGCCGCCAATATCCAAGTGTGAAGATCCGCCTCGAAATGATCACCCAAGATCCCGACTTGAGTACTAGCTCCGCGGATATCTTCATCGCCAGCAAACTGAATCTACGGGGATATTGGCAACAATTACTGCATAAGGAGCGTTTAATCCCTGTCTGCAGTCCTAATCTTTACCCTAAATGGCGTGATATCAGCCTAGATAATTTTCAGCAGCAAGCTTTATTGGTTGTGGATGAAGGACCGCTCGGGCTCGACTGGCGCAAGTGGTCATCGTCCCATGCGATTCCGCTCAATAATGAGCAACAACATATATTTAGCCACATAGTGATGGCAATTGAAGCCGCGATAGCGGGCCAGGGCGTCGCGCTCGCACCCGATTTTATGGTGGCGGGGGATATTGCAACCGGACGACTGGTTGCTGTAAATCTACCCGATGTGCATACCGGGTTTGAATTTACCTTCTTCTGTAAACAACGCCGCTTATCGGAACCGGCGATTGCCGCCTTCTCCTCTTGGCTAAAATCCCAGGCCTAATTACAGGCACAAAAAAGCCGACGCGAACGTCGGCTTAGCTTATCGATATCGATTGATTAGACTAGCAAACCTATCTTCTCGTAGACTTTTTTCAGCGTCACTGCGGCGCGTGCCTGTGCATTCTCGGCGCCCGCTTTCATCACTTGATCTAAGTAAGCACGATCGGCACGAATTGCTCGGTAACGCTCTTGCAGTGGTTCTAACATACCCACTACCGCTTCACCGGCGGCAACCTTCAAATGGCCATACATCTTGCCTTCAAACTCGGCTTCTAGGCTGGCAATGCTTTGGCCAGTCACACCCGACATTAGACTCAACAGGTTAGAAACGCCTGGTTTATTGTCCACATCAAAACGCACAACAGGCGGCTCATCGCTATCCGTCATGGCTTTTTTCAGCTTTTTCAGCACTGATTTAGGATCTTCTAGCAGGCCGATGACGTTGTTACGGTTCTCGTCCGACTTAGACATCTTCTTTAGCGGCTCCTGCAGCGACATCACCTTAGCGCCATGTTCAGGAATAAACGGCTCTGGAATAGTGAAAGTATCGCCGTAGGCGTTGTTGAAGCGAGTCGCGATATCACGCGTTAACTCAAGGTGTTGCTTCTGATCCTGGCCTACTGGGATTTCGTTCGCTTGATACAGCAGAATATCTGCGGCCATTAACACGGGGTAACCAAATAGCCCGACGTTAATATTATTCGCGTGCTTTTGTGACTTGTCCTTAAACTGCGTCATGCGGCTCAGTTCACCCATTTGGGTGTAGCAGTTTAATGCCCAGCCTAATTGGGTGTGCTGCGGCACCTGTGACTGGATAAACACTGTGCTCTTTTTCGGGTCGACGCCACAGGCCAAATACAGGGCTAAAGTGTCTAAACAAGCTTCGCGCAACGCTTTAGGATCTTGACGCACGGTAATGGCATGTAAGTCGACCACACAATACAGGCAGTCGTGGCTATCTTGCATCGCAACCCATTGACGCAATGCACCCATGTAGTTACCTATGGTTAATTCGCCGGACGGCTGTGCACCGCTGAGTACTATGGGTTTGGTCATTACGTCATTACTCCACTATCTATAAATAAAAAGAATCTATTAAATTAACGCTTCGTTGGATTTATCCAGTTTAAAATATCGTTAAATTGCTCACAGACGGCATCTGGGCCAGCGAGCCCGATATCTTCACCGTAGTTGTAGCCATAGGTCAAGCCGATTGATGCAACACCTGCCGCTTTCGCCGCTAAAATGTCATTTTTAGAGTCGCCAACCATCAATAACTCGGCTTTATCTAACTGCCATTCCTTCAGCAGATGCTGCAGCGGCAAAGGATCTGGCTTCATCTTCGCAAGCGAATCACCGCCTAATACTAAGCTGAAAAAGCCATTTATGTTGAAGGCTTCGAGCAAGGGTAACGTAAAGCGGTAGGGTTTATTAGTGACTACGGCCAGCTTAAAGCCGGCATCGAACAAGGTTTGTAGCACTTGATGGACGTCACTATACAGCGCACTGTGTTTCTCAAGGTTCTCTTGATAATGATGCATAAAAACCGGCATAGCAGCATCGAGTGCTGCTTGCTCGACCTCGGCACCGAGTGCATTGGTCATGGCACGGCGCATCAACATCTCGGCACCGTTACCAACCCAAGTGCGCACTTGGGTCTCAGAACAAGTCGCCAACCCTAATTCGGCTAAGGCTTCCTGAGTGGCAACGGCAAGATCGGGTACACTATCGATAAGGGTACCATCGAGATCGAATGCAATGGCTTTAATCTGATCCCACATATCCTAAGCCTCAACTTTAGCCAGTTCGGCACGCATTTCATCAACTACGGCTTTGTAATCTGGCTTGCCGAAAATAGCAGAGCCCGCGACAAACATGTCGGCACCCGCCGCCGCGATTTCGGCGATATTATCGACCTTAACGCCACCATCAACTTCTAAACGAATGTCGAAACCACTGGCATCGATACGCGCACGTACTTGGCGCAGCTTATCTAAAGTCGAAGGAATAAAAGATTGTCCACCAAAGCCAGGGTTCACCGACATCAATAGGATCACATCGAGTTTATCCATCACATGGTCAAGATAATGCAGCGGAGTAGCTGGATTAAATACTAAGCCCGCCTTACAGCCTGATTCTTTGATCAACTGCAGTGTGCGATCGACGTGCTCGGAGGCCTCAGGGTGGAAGGTAATAATAGAAGCACCGGCCTTAGCAAAATCAGGCACGATACGGTCGACTGGTTTCACCATAAGATGCACATCGATATCGGCGGTGATGCCATAATCACGTAGGGCTTTACACACCATAGGGCCAATCGTCAGGTTAGGCACATAGTGATTATCCATCACATCAAAATGCACTACGTCAGCGCCCGCATCTAACACGGCTTTAACATCATCCCCTAAACGGGCAAAATCGGCGGATAAAATTGATGGAGCAATTAAGAATGGACGCATAACACACTCGCTGCAAATGGATAAAAAGTGCCTCATTTTACCCTTAGCAGCGTTAAGCCTCTATAGTCGAAGCCACATTTATGACGATTCGTATCACGCTAAATGCCCGTAAAGCATTACATATGGGCCTTCTTGTATGAATATGTCACCACTAGGTCATGGATACGGCTAAATTATGCGAAAAATTTTAGTGCAGATTGATAAATTATTGTTCATAAACTAAGCGGATTTGTTATACTCGAGTCGCTAATGTGCACCTAGAAGATTTCAAGGGAAGTATCATGAAAGGGCAGTTAACTCGATTTTCTCACATTTTAAGCTCGGTGACCTTTAAGTCATCCATGATGCTGGCGTTTACTGCAATGGTAGTCGCCACCTTAGCGTTTGGTGTTGAAAAATTGGCCGTAAGCACTGATAACACTGCCTGTGCATGCAGTAGCGAAGCCCGCTACAACAATACTTTACCTAGCAGTCACCCAAATAATCGCTGCGCCAATCAAGCCCAAGCGTTAAGCTGGAAAACCTGGCTGACGGGCAAGAATCGCTCGAGTCAGTTCCATTTTGTCGATCTACTTGAGCTGTTACACGGTCATCAAGATAAGCCTATTGATGATATGAAACCCACCAACTCGCAACTTTCCTATTAATGTTTGGGCGCATCTGGCAGGTTTTTTATAGCACCTTAGCCGCTTTTTTCGGTGTGCAATCCAATGAAAACCGCCAAAAAGATTTCCAAACTCATTCGCCACTTCCCTATATTATTATGGGGATTATGTTAGCGATAACCTTAGTCGTTAGTTTGATATTGCTTGTTAGTCAAATACTTAACTAGAAGTATTCATCAAAGATTAATCCACAGAACTCATTCGTCCTGCAGATCGTAGTTTTCATCGTACAAGGCCATTAACTCATCCACTTTATTACGGCTATTACCGTTCTGGCTGATATTACGTTGCACTTGGATCTTTGCGAGGTGAGCGCCACGATATAGCTCCCGTGTAAGGGGGATATCATGGTTACTGATCAACACTGGGATGCCACGCTCCAATGCTGTATGGCGGGAATGGCGAGCGAGTAACGCCTGATCATCTAAACTAAAACCCGCACCTACATAGGTCGTAAAGCTGGCTGTTGTCGATAATGGCGCATAGGGAGGATCACAATAAATAACGTCACCTGCCCGAATCTGTTCAAACGCTTGCTCGTAACCAATGCATTTAAATTCTGCACTTTGTGCTTTTTCTGAAAAGGCCCAAATTTCCTTCTCAGGAAAGTAAGGTTTTTTGTATGAACCGAAGGGCACATTGAAACCGCCCTTGCGATTATAGCGACACAGACCATTAAAACCATGACGGTTTAAATAAAGGAAATACACAGCACGCTGGAAAGGATCGCGACATTTGTTAAAGTCGCTGCGTACTCGGTAATAGGCTTCCTTTTGGTTCATTTCATCGACAAATAGCTTTTTAGCAGCATCAATATACTCGGCAGGCCTTTCCTTCACTATTTTGTATAGCTCAATCAGATCCTCATTGATATCGCAAAGCAAATAGCTAGGGTAGTCGGTATTTAAGAATACTGAACCCGCCCCTACAAACGGCTCAACCAGGCGGTTGCCTGCAGGTAAGTAGTTTGCCAACTCATCCACCAATTTAAATTTTCCACCAGCCCATTTAAGGAAGGCTCTATGTTTTTTTATCATTTAACTTGATGAATACCGACAAAAATAAAGGTCATGATTGTACTCTGTTTATTCTGAGATTTCACGATTTGGGTGTGTTTCTTGTAACTGATAGCCTCCCAATTCGCTCCATTTTCTTACCCACAGTGAGTCAAGGTGATACTGTTTGGTCAACTTAGTCGCAGCCTCATGTGCCAATTTGCTATCACTATAGTTGCCCGCCAGTACAACCCAAAGATGCTTATACTTTGCGACCCGCACATCTTCCACCCCTTCAATCATTTTAAGGGTCTGATGTAATGAATCTAATTGCGAAATCGTCGCGACCTGTATGGTGTAACCCTTAGTGGGTTTCTGGGATGGTATCAACTCCGCCTGTAGCATATCGGTTTTGGAGACGGTGTCAGCCGTATCCAACTGGTCTGCGACCTTGGTTTCATTTTGCTTGAGCGAATCGAGGGTTGTAGCGGGCTCGGCTTTACTATCCGCCTCATCAACTGGAGGCTCAGTCATCGCATCAGAGTCAGCCTGAGGTTCTTCACCATGAAAATTCGCCAAGGGATCCGCTTCGATTGCATCGACTTTCTGTTGAGAAAGTTTGAATTGCTCTGAGCGCTGATGGAAATAAGGTGCCAACCACTGCTGACCTTGGGCTAAAAATGCGGGTGAGTCTATTGCTGGGTAAGTCACTAGACTAGGCTGAGGCTCTGGAATAAGTGGCCGCGTGAAAGTGAACCAAATAACCAAAGCAACCAGCACGCTCACAAGACTGATAGATACCATTTTATATCGAGCCCATAGCGATTTTTTCTCTGGCTGACCGTGGAGAGCCAGTTCGAGCAGATTAACCACCTCTTGCGGTGTTCCCGTCTGTTTTTCAAGTTGGGCGCGCACTATATCCCTAGGAGTGAAAGGGTTCTGATCACTACACCTTAGCAAAGTCTGATATAGAGCCTCACGCTCAGGAAGACTCAGCGGTTCAATACTCACGGGTAACACTTGCCGCCTTAATGACTCAGGCAACTGTGACAATAACTCAGCTAAAAATGCGGGCGGTACCGCTAATGTCACGGCAATATTTTTACCCGCACATTGGATCTGATTGAGAATGATGCACTCGGCCCACAACTCTTTAGAAAGCAGATGGGCATCGTCGATGATGATATGTAAGGGCTTGGTTTGTGTGGATGCAACCCGCAATAAGGTTTCTGCGAGGGGAACCTCGTCGTCAAAAATAGGTGAAGAGATCAATTGCACTAAAATTTTGCGACGAATCTCAGCATTATCGGCATGCATAGGGCAGATCACCAATGCCGCATTTGAATCATCAAAATCGGTCGCTAATGCGGTTACGAGTGTAGTTTTACCTGAACCTTGGCCACCAGAAAGCACCAGCAGCTGATCACTGTAACTGGCGCTATGATGCAATCTTTGTATGAGGGCTTCCTGCGAAGGAAGCAAGACCAAACCCTGAAACGTCACTCGCCCACCACACAATGCTTATGCGCAGCGGATAACCTGTTCGAGGGTAGATTCAGGGACTTGACTAAATACATCCGCGCGGCCTATTGCCGTCGGGAGTACGAGTCGAATCTGACCGCCTAACACTTTTTTATCGCGTCGCATATGTTGAATGAAACTGTCGAAACCCATAGATTCCGGCGCACTCACGGGGAGATCAAAAGCTTGTAGTAACTGTATGATACGACAAACTATTGACTCATCGATAAGCCCCAATGACTTAGCCGTTTGAGCAGCAAGGACCGTGCCAGCCGCAACGGCTTCGCCATGCAACCAATTACCATAGCCCATCTCAGCTTCAATGGCATGCCCAAAGGTATGGCCTAGATTCAATAAAGCACGAACTCCCTGCTCAGTTTCATCTTGGCTCACCACATCAGCCTTGATCTCACAGCAACGGGAAATTGCATACACCAGCGCTTCGGTATCTAAGCGCTTTAGGGCTTGCACGTTATTTTCAAGCCATTGAAAAAACTCACCATCCCACATAATGCCATACTTAATCACTTCAGCCATGCCCGCGGCAAACTCACGTGCGGGTAAGGTCTGTAAACATAGAGTATCGATCAATACGAGTTGCGGCTGATAGAAGGCCCCAATCATATTTTTGCCTAGGGGATGATTAACTGCTGTTTTACCACCAACGGAAGAATCCACCTGCGACAATAGGGTTGTAGGGATTTGAATAAAATCGATCCCGCGTTGATAACATGCGGCAGCAAATCCCGTCATATCACCAATCACGCCGCCACCCAAAGCCACCAGCACTGAATCTCGACCATAGTTTCGTTGCAATAATGCGGTGAAAATAGCATCTAAATGTGCTAAGTCTTTGAATTGCTCGCCATCGGGGAGGATTACGCTCTCGACCTCACCAAACGAAGCCATCGTTTCTTGTATCTGCTTAAGATACAAAGGCGCGACGGTTTCATTGGTGACGATAAGAATACGTTTTTTAAGCAGGTAGCGAGACAATGTCTCGCCATCACTCATCAAACTCTGGCCAATATAAATGGGATAACTACGTATACCTAAATCAACCTGAATTTGCTTCATCATTCTGCCTAGAAACCTAATTGCTCAATGATTTGATTTGCAACGATCTTCGCACTTTGATCATCGGTTTTAACGATCACATCGGCAATCTCTTCGTACAACGGGTTACGGATCTCTGCAAGATTCTCCAACACTTCTCGTGGGTCGTCCACTTGCAATAATGGGCGTCGCTTGTCCCTCTGGGTACGAGCGACCTGTTTGTCGATAGTGGTTTCCAAGTACACCACAATGCCACGCGCAGATAGATGATTACGGATATCTTTGCTCTGTACTGAACCACCACCGGTGGCAAGGACGATACCTTGTTTTTCAGACAAATCAGCAATAACCTGAGCTTCACGACGACGGAAGCCTTCTTCACCTTCGACGTCAAACACCCAAGCAATATCAGCACCTGTGCGTTGTTCAATCTCTTGATCTGAATCGTGGAATTCTAAATGCAGCATTTGCGCCAGATGGCGACCAATTGTGCTTTTACCTGCGCCCATAGGGCCTACCAGAAAAATATTACGTTTTTCAGCCATTTCTTGTACGTCTGAATCTTATTGAAAAGTATGCCTATATCGACTCATGATCAAGCCGACCTATATGTTACCTTGCTCTTATGAGACTTGACCGTGGATTATCTCAGTTTAAGGTCTACTATGGCAAGTCATGTGCGCTATTTATCTAAGAATTGTATTTCAGACACCATAAAGCCAGCAAGGGCTGCTGGCTTTATTCAATGTACAACAAATGATTACAGCTTTTCATCCACAATTTTGGGTGTCACGAAAATCAGCAGCTCCTGACGCTCATTCTTGTCTGTCGTGTTTCTAAACAAGAAACCGACCAACGGGATATCACCCAAAACAGGCACTTTACTGACACGGCTAATTAAGTTCTGTTGATAAATACCCCCCAGAACGATAGTTTCCCCGTTATCGACTAGCACTTGAGTTCCGATACGCTGAGTATCAATTGCCACCGCTGGCCCCGTCGGAGTATCAACGGTTTTACCCTGCGAATCCTGAGTGATTTCAAGATCTAGGATCACACGGTTATCCGGAGTAATTTGCGGTGTCACTCTTAATGAAAGCACTGCTTTTTTGAAGGTGACCGATGTCGCACCACTTGAGGTCGATTGCACATAAGGGATCTCAACACCCTGCTCAATATAAGCCGATTTTTGATTAGAGGTGGTAATACGGGGACTCGCAATAATCTCCCCCTTATTCTCTTGCTCTAAGGCGCTCAGTTCTAGATCTAAAATAGTACCATCGGCAAGCTTAGCAACATGAAAAGCGATACTCGTTGGGTTAGTCACCGCAGCGGGCAAGTTAACGTTTAAACGATCATTTATCGAAGGTACAGTGCCATTGGCAATGTTTTGTGCACCTTCAAGTGAACCTGAAGTCCCTTTGGTTCCCTGTTGGTCGGTAACACCCCAACGAATACCTAAGTCTTCCGAAACGTCATCTTTTACCGTCACCATGCGGGACTCGATCAATACTTGACGGATGGGAATATCCAGCACGTCGACTAAACGATGAATATTTTCTATGGTCTCAGCGGTATCTTTTACTAACACAGTATTCGTACGCTCATCGACTGCAACGGACCCCCGTGGAGACAACAAACTCGAATCCGTGCTCTTTAAGAGCTCTGCTATATCTATCGCTTTAGCATAATTGATCTGCAAATATTCAGAGTAAAGCGGTTCAAGCTCTTTAACTTCTTGTTTATTTTTTAGATTTTGACTTTCGCGAATAGCAAGCTCTTCACTCGGAGCCACCATTAAGATATTGCCTTCGATGCGTTTATCTAACCCCTTGGTCTGTAGAATCAAATCCAATGCTTGATCCCATGGCACATCATCCAGTCTTAGGGTGATATCACCTTCAACCGTATCACTGGTCACAAGGTTGAAATTGTTATAGTCGGCAATAATCTGCAGCACAGTCCGAACTGAGATACTTTGGAAATTAAGTGATAAAGTTTTACCGTTATATTTTTTCACTTCTTTTGTTGTCGCAACCCGCTCAACTTTGTTGATTGAGAGCCTAAACAGCTTATCTTCCTGTTTATAGTTGAACTCATAGTTGCCAGCAACATCAACCAAGATCCGTGTTGTTAACTCTTCTTTGAAAGTTTCAAAACTCTTTACTGGCGTTGAAAAGTCTTGGACGTCCATCACATACAGTAAGTCACTCTTAATGTCTGTGTTATATAGCTGTACCTCTAACTTAGAGCCAATTTGTTCCACGTTGACAGCCACTGAGCGGTTATTTAGATAAACTAATAACTCTCCTCCCCCATTGGCATTACGACGAAAATCAATATTACTGACACTATTTACGAAGGGATTGTCCGCATTCGCTTGTGCCCCTGCGACATTATCATTAATGGTTAAACGATAGGAATTCCCGATCACAGCACCTTGATAAGGTTTTACCTTAGATAAACCTAAGGCCACCTTAAGGCTCGTATCTTGCTGTGTAGTCGTTATCTCATTCACACCCACTTGATTAATAGGCAGATGATCCTTAGACAAACCAGAAATGCTATCACCAAAGGTTAATACCAGTTCTGCAGGTGCTGCATTGGAGTCGATGACTGGCGGTGTCACCGCATCTTCAAAGACCAGTTCAACCTCTAATTGGTGATCGACTAGGGCATGGTACTTAACATCTAATAATCGATTTGCCGCAAAACTCGATGGCAAAACTCCAAATACCAATGCGATCCCAATAACAGACTTGACCAAGCCTGAAGATATTAACGGGATTTTTATCGCGGCAGAAGATTTCATTATTCCCTCATCCTTCGCTCGTTATTCTCCAGAAAGTACTATGCTGTTTGATCGCTCGGACCAACAACCAGAACCATCTGGAATTAATTCTATTACTTCAACACTCTGTGAAGTCACTTTAACTATACGGCCATTAAATAAACCTAAGTACTCGCCCACTCCCATCCGATATACGCTACCGTCATTGGTCTCTACAAGTGCCCAAGTCGTCGCAGCGTCTTTCAAAGTGCCGCGCATTTTTAGATTATCTAGCGCATAGGTTTCTAATCGTCCCTTACGACGTTTTAAATCCGGTTGTAAGCAATTTTTACTGGTATCAATCACTTCTTCCGTTAATTCTCGGGAAGGTGGAACAAAGGGACTACGCATTAATTCTGCCTGATAGGCAAAATGTTCAAACTTCGGTGGCTCTTTCAAGGGTGGGATATGGGCCACATGTTGTGCTTTAGTTGTAGTAACAAATAGCTCTAAATCGCTACGATCGCCAACACAACCCATTAAAAAAAGACTAAAAGCCAGTAAAGGTAAGAGTTTCATTATTTCTTCCCCTTTTGATTGGCAGGCTTTTCAGGGGGTAACTCAGCACCTTCTTTAAAGCGATACGTCTTCGCTAAGATGTCCATTGCTAAGTTGCCGGCTTCATCTCGCTTAATCGTAAAATCGTGCAAACTGACAATCCGTGGCAACTTTGCGACACCACTCACCATATTACCGAGTTGATGATAATCACCCGTCACTGACATTCTAATCGGGAATTCAATGTAAAAATCCCGTTGAATTTCGGGCTCCCAATTCAAGCTTTTGATATGCAAACCCGCATCGGTAGCGACAAACGTTAAATCGTCGAGTAATCCCGGCATTTCATTCTCGGAGGGCAGCATTTTCAGCAGCTCAGCAAACTGCTCCTCCATGATGGCTAATTGCTCACGGTAAAGTTTTAAATTGGCGGCGAGTTGATACTTATTCTTAAAGTCGTCCCTCAACTGCACTTCTTTATTTTGTTCCGCGTTATAAATGTCTATTGCATCGGACACGACCAGAAAATAACCCGCAGCAAACACACAGAGTGCCAATAAAATTGCGAAAAAGGTTTTTACCTGATTAGGCCAACCGCCAATATTTTCGAAATCAATATCATTAAACTGACTTAGATCGAGTTTCATTTACTCGCTCCTTTTGCCGTTTTCACTGGCTCATCAGCCATAGCACCTTTAATGCTGACTCTCAGGCTAAAGCGCTGCAATTGCCTTAACTCATCTTCTTGAGTCACGATAGATTGCATATTGGGATCAGTTAACCACTCGGAAGCCTTAACCTTACGCATCATATTTGCGACGTTATTGTTGGACTCACTGCGGCCTTCAATCAGCAATAAACTCCCTTTCTTCTCAAGGTTTGAAAGGTATATTCCAGGTGGGACAATACGCACTAATTCATCCAGCACATGGGTCGGTAAATTACGTGATTGTTGGAGATTGAGAATAATTTCCGTACGACGCTCAATGTCTTTCTTACGTTCGGTGATCTTCTTAATCTCAGCAATTTGCGTTTCGAGTAATTGTATTTCCGATTGCAGATAGGCGTTACGCCCCCTTTGCTCATCTGTCATCATTTCAAGTAAAGAAAGCGCCACGTACACTAAAATGGCAGAGCCTAAAAATACAGCCGCCAGTATACCAATGTAATCACGTTTCTGTTTTTCTCTTGCCTCTTCACGCCAGGGAAGCAGGTTTATGTTCGCCATTGACCGTAGCTCCTCAGCGCTAAGCCACAAGCAACCATATATTTGCTGATGTTAGGTTGCAGTATATTTTTAACCGATTCGTCTGCGTGCAAACATCCTTGAAAAGGATCCGCAATAATAGTGTGAACGCCTAATTCATTGGCCAATAAATTAGCCATGCCTTCCAGTTTAGATGTTCCACCACATAATACGAGGTAATCGACTTTATCTTTTCCACTCGAAGTGCAATAAATTTGCAAAGTACGTTTAATTTGCTGCAACAATTGAGCTTGGAAGGGGGATAACACTTCAAACATGTAATTACGCGGCAAGTCACCTTCAATCTTGGCTTTTTCAGCTTGTTCATAGGACATGCCATAGAAAGATAGAATCGACTGAGTAAATAACTCACCACCAAAGGCCTGTTCACGGATAAAGGTGGTTTCACCGGACTCAACCACACAGAAAGTGGTCATATTGGCACCAATATCGACCATAGCAACGGCTTTCTGTCGAGCACCTTCAGGTAGTTGGCCAAGCACTAATTCGACCGCGCGCCCAAGGGCATAACCTTCAACATCAACGACTTTCGTTTCGAGTTCGACCTCATCTAAGGCATCGACCCTCACATCGATATTATCGGTACGGCAAGCACTGAGCAGCACATCAACCTTTGACGGGTCGGTGCTGTTGACATTCAAGGTTTCAAAATCAATGCTGACTTCATCGAGCGAGTAAGGAATAAGGTTATCGGCCTCAATCTCAATCTGAGCCTCCATTTCTTCTTCGCTAAGCGAAGCGTCCATGTAGATCACTTTGGTCATGACCGCCGAACCCGATACCGCGACCGCAGCGTATTTTACCGATTTAGGTAAGGTTCGCTTTATTTGCCTCAAACATTCGACAACGGCATCGGCATCACGAATATCATGATCGTTAATAGCCCCCTTTTTTACGGGAACCGCTGCATGACTTAATATTTTGTATCCATCAGCAGTCTTACTCAGCAAAATGGCCTTAACTTCGTGGGAACCTATATCGATTCCGACCATCTGCGGAGCCTGACGCTTCCATAAATTTGAAAGCATAATCCGTTGTCACTTTATTATTGGTATTTCAGTAAAAGAGATTAGCACAAAATCAACTCGTTATACGTATTTGTATAGAATGTTTCAAGATTTTACAAATGCTATTTTAGTGCTATCACGTTTTTGCTTCACCAAGACGTGTGCGCCTTATATACTGTCGCACTTAACTGAACATTAGGATCAATTTAGGTGAAGTGGTTAAAACGTATTGTTATAGCTCTATTCAGTCTAGCCCTTCTGGGCGTAGGCGCCATTGTTGCAGCATACTTTTATGTTTTGCCGGACCTACCGGATGTTTCAACACTAAAAAATGTGCAATTACAAACGCCTTTGCGCATATATAGCAGTGACGGCAAACTCATATCCCAGTTTGGTGAGAAACGCCGTATTCCATTGAAACTAGATGAAGTGCCTAAACCTCTGCTGCAGGCCTTCCTTGCCACGGAAGATGCACGCTTCTATGAGCATGGCGGTATTGATCCTGTAGGCGTCCTGCGTGCCGCGATAGTGATGCTGACGACGGGGGAGAAGAAGCAAGGTGCGAGTACCATCACAATGCAGGTGGCGCGTAACTTCTTCCTTACCCGTGACAAAACTATTATTCGTAAAGTGAAGGAGATTTTTATTTCCTATCACATAGAACAATTACTCACCAAAGACGAAATCCTCGAGCTCTACGTTAACCGTATTTACTTAGGTCAGAGGGCCTACGGTGTCGGCGCCGCCGCTCAGGTGTATTTTGGTAAGAATGTGCAGGATCTCAGCCTATCTGAAATGAGCATGATTGCCGGTTTACCTAAGGCGCCTTCTACTCTGAACCCTATTACTTCGCCTTCGCGCGCATTGGCTCGCCGGAATGTCGTCTTAATGCGGATGAATGAAGTGGGCTATATCAATCAAGCTGAATATCAAGCCGCTTTACAGGAACCTTTAGTCGCTAAGTATCACGGCGCCGAAATTGATCTCTACGCCCCTTACATATCAGAAATGGCACGGGATTATATGGTGCAAAAGTATGGGGAAGAAGAAGCCTATACCAACGGCTACAACGTCTACACGACGATTTCTTCTGATCTGCAACTCCTCGCCCAGCAGGCTTTACGTAATAACGTCTACGCCTATGATGAACGCCATGGCTACCGAGGTCCCGCGGCGATCATGTGGACGGATGCCAAACCTGATAACACCCAAATCCAAACTGAACTCGCCAAGATAGTTCCAGTGCAGGAATTGCAGCCTGCGGCAGTATTAAGTGTCGATGGTCAACAGGCAAAGGTTCTCACCGCTAAAGGTGAAACAAAAATCATTAAGTGGGATGGGCTTAAGTGGGCACGCAAATTTATTACCGATAAACGTCAAGGCGCTGTGCCTAAGTCCGCCGCCGAGATGCTCAGCGTTGGTGAACGTATTTGGATCCGCGATAACGGTCAGTATTTGCAGTTGTCCCAAGTACCCGAAGTTGCCAGTGCGACTGTATCGCTCGATCCCTACAGTGGTGCGATTCGAACCCTAGTGGGGGGTTATAGTTTTAGCCAGAGTCAATATAACCGTGTGACCCAGGCCAAGCGTCAATTAGGTTCAAATATCAAACCGTTCATCTATGCAGCTGCATTAGAAAAAGGTTTTACCCTTGCAACCTTAATTAACAACGCGCCGATCAACAAACCCGATATTAGTCAAGGCACCGCATGGCGCCCTAAAAACTCACCCGATATCTATGGTGGTCCAACTCGCCTACGTGTGGGCTTAGCACAATCGATCAACGTGATGTCGGTAAGGGCCATGCGTCATATTGGTGTAGATGCGGCCATTGCCGAACTGACCAAATTTGGCTTTGACCCTAATGATTTACCACGTAACGAATCTTTAGCCTTGGGTTCGCCGTCGGTCACGCCACTGCAAGTCGCTACCGCCTTTAATGCGTTTGCTAATGGTGGCTTCTTAGTGGAACCCTTCTATATTGAGCGTGTAGAAGACGCCTATGGCAATGTGATTGAAAAAGCCAATCCGACATTGGCCTGTAAACCCAATGGGGCTACGGCGCAGTCTTCGAACGAGGCGATGGTTTTTGGTGACAGCAGCTTAGCTGCCGAAGTGCCTGCGGCGCAGTGTTTTGAACAAACGGGTCGTTTTGCGCCACAAATTATTTCGGAACAAACCGCTTTCTTAATTACCGAAGCGCTAAAGAGCGTAATTTGGGGTGGTGGTGATTGGAGTAAAGGCACTGGCTGGCAGGGAACGGCTTGGCGGGCAGCCCAGTTAATTAAACGACATGATATTGCGGGTAAAACGGGTACGACTAACGAATCCCGTGATACTTGGTTCAGTGGTTTTAGTCCAACACTCACCAGCACTTTCTGGGTCGGATTTGATGATCATGGTCGCCAACTCGGTAGAACCGCGTGGAATGCCAGCGGTGAAAAAGATCAGATCACTGGCACCGAAGCGGGGGCTAAAACCGCAGGACCGGGTTGGAATGAGTTTATGAACAATGTGCTGAAGGGCACGCCGGAAACGACGGCGATTCCACCAGAAGGCATAGTGTCGGTACGAATCGATCTTGCAACGGGTAAGCTTACCCGCAAAACCGACTATACCAGCGCGTTCGAATATTTCATCTCGGGCACTGAACCGAAGGAATACATCAGCGAAACTCAGGATGAAAATAATCTCTTCATCGATGCGCCAACGGACGACCTATTCCAATAAACGAGTAGTAGAAAGTCATTACCGATACGGGTAATACCCAATAAAAA
>NZ_AFOZ01000042.1 GCF_000217915.1 Shewanella sp. HN-41
TAGGTTCTAGGTTCTAGGTTCAGTTTCTGCCAACCGTTTGATTAAGGCAAATAAATCTCTATAAATCTGGCACAAATTATAAGTAAATTCATTTTGTTGCAGATGGCATAACCCACCAATTTTACCTAAAAAAAAGGCCTGCTAGGCAGGCCTTTTCGTAAACTAATATTAGCAATCAGAAGCGTCAGGAATTGCAGATAAAACAGGAGCAACTGTCGCACTTGTAGCTTGTGTATAGGTAAAACGGCATTCTGCTGGGGCACCTTTTTGCCACATAGTCACAATACCTGTGCCTTCAAATATAACCCACTCTGCACCTGTATCAGTAGCAACTGTTGGATTTGTAGCGCTAGTTCCTGCATCAAAGCTCACTTCTATAGCATTCTCCAACTCAGCTTCTGTCGCTTGAAGATAACCAAATTGTGTAACTGCGTTAGTGCCAGTACCAATGTCAACAGAAGGAGGAGTCGTGTCTGTTGCCGCTTTTTTCTCTTCACCAGCCAAGGCAGCTTTAGAATAAACCAAGCTGTTTGCACCTTGAATTGCCGCTTTCATACCACTCAAAGCAGAGACACGTGCATCTGATTGCAGGTTAATAAACTTAGGTGCCGCTGTGACAGCAAGAATACCTAAGATAATGATTACAACAACTAATTCAATTAAGGTAAAACCTTGTTGTCTTTTCATATAAAACTACCTTTCCTTAAGGACGATTAAATTACGCTACTTATAAACTAAACTAGTTATAGACCTAGCGGCTAAAAATACAAAAACAAATTAATACCTTAAATTGCGATTAAGGTGAAAATGGCGTTTGGGTAAAACTTAATACTGTGCCTGTGCCAGGGTTATATACCACACCCTTAGCACCTGCGGTGGATAAGTCCGGTGCAGGTGTTGGCACACCCGTCGTTTGGTCCAACACCAGTGATGCCACTTGATGGTAAACACATATATCTAAACCAGCGACAACCGCGCCGGTAATGGCATTAGCACTGCCACCCGCGCCATCGATAACCCGTGCCGTATAACGTTGGTTACGGGCATCCTGAGTGTAGAGCACATTACGTGGAGCACTCTGCAAGACAGTATTAAACACTTCTTGGCAGCTGGCATCCGTCATAGTGGTCACATCCGTCACCGAAGCACCCGTTGGATAACCAAAGCGAGGATCGAGGGACACTGAGGTGCCGTCGAGAATAACAGTCGAATTTTGGCGTCCATCGACCTCCCACTGCGAACGCACAAAGCTCACAGCCGTCGATAAACCACCTGCGACACCATCAACACTCGCATCCTGGGCGTCATCAGTCACATTTAAAAAACGTGGAATGGCCGTCGCGGCCAACAGACCTAAAATCACTATCACTATGACTAATTCGATGAGTGAAAAACCATTTTGCTTAGTTTTCATCAGCTTCCCCTATTTTTAACGAAATCCATTCTAACAGCTAAATCAGTTTAAAAAAGCCTGTTACTTAACAATATTTTATTTTTGCGTCAAAAAAATGACCCTGCCAGAGTTAAGTTGATAACCAATACTATCGCCATTTTGCGAGCGATAACGACAGCTAGTATCCTTGGAAAAAAACTCACCCATTAAGGTGTCTTCCTGCAACTCACTTCCCATTAGCTGCAGCCATAACTCCTGACAACCTAAATGATCTAACTGTTTAGGCTGTGGCCAACCTGAGGCACTCATCTTAACCACACTTTGTCCCACGGTTTGCTTTTGATCGGTAAACACTTCCCAATCTAGCCGTAATTGCGCGGGTTTGCCAAGGGATAACCACTGGGAGCGCACCATAGCGAGGACGTTCAAAAAACGGGCATGCTCCAGTTCCACACTCCTAGCCGCGACCTGAGGCATGCTGGAAAAATACTTAATGCCGATCACCGCCATAACCACTAATACTAAGATGATAGTGATCATACGTCCGTAAACCCGTAATAGATCGCTTTCTGCCTTCTGCTGGCTCTGCATCTATTTATAGTCCTTCTCGTGGCAAACGTGGGCGCATATTCTTATTTGCCACCTTTAACAACATTGAGCATATCCCACATCGGCAGGTAGATCCCGAGCGCCAACACCAGCACTATCGCGGCAACAATCCCAATAAGAATAGGTTCTAATTTAGCAGTGAGGTTTTTAAGATCATAGTCCACCTCGCCCTCATAGAAATCGGCGGCATCGTTTAACAGTTGGTCTATCTGCCCGGTTTCTTCACCCACGGCAACCATTTGCAATACTAAGGGAGTAAATAACTTACTCTGATTTGACACCCTAAGCATGGAATCGCCAGACTCAATTCCACGGCGCATACCGACGATTTTGTCATGCATATAGGCATTATCCACGGCATCGGCCACTAAGCTCAGCGCCTGTGTCATAGGTACGCCAGCACTGAGCATCATGGAAAAACTACGGCAATAACGCGACAGTGTCGAACGTTCAATAATTGAACCTACCGCTGGGATATGGAGTTTCCACTTATCCCACTGCTTTTCGCCTTTTTCCGTATGGTGCCAATAACGAATACCGACTACGGTTGCCACCAAGGCCACTAACATCAAGGGCCAATAATTGACAAAAAGATTCGATGTTCCAATCAACACCTTAGTTGCCCAAGGTAAATCGGCACCGAAACGGGCAAACATTTCGGCAAACTTAGGGATCACCATAATATTTAAGATCACCATGGCGATTGTGATGGCGATCAGCACAAATATCGGGTATCGCATGGCCGCCTTAATGCGGCGGCGGGTTTCCTGCTCGCGCTCTATATAACCAGAGAGCTGGATAAAGGCATCCTCTAACTTACCGGTGTTTTCCCCCACATGCACCATAGAAACAAACAGAGAATCAAATACATCCGGATGTTGATTCATCGACGACGATAAAGGGCGCCCTGCGGTAAGCTGCTCGGAAATATCATTGAGGGCATCTTTCATCCGCTGCGAATGGGCGGTTTCAGATAATCCCGCAATGGCCCGTAGAATAGGAATCCCAGAGCGAGTCAGGGAGTACATTTGCCGGGTAAAAATTTGCAGTTCATCTAAACCAACTTTGCTGCCAACGAGCTGGGCCAATGAAAATGATCTCACGGCCTTAGCGACTTTCACCTCGAGGGGGATAATCCCTCGGGCCAAGAGCATGTCTGCGGCGGCGCTTTCCGAGGTCGCATCGAGCTGTCCGGTAACCGGCTGGCCCTGTCCACTGCGTCCACGATATTGATATATAGGCATAATTACGCCTCAAAGCCTTGTTGGCTCATCATATCCTTAGATAAGGGGATCTGTGATTCGCTCACATCCTCCACCAGCTTCGCCACCTCTTCAATGGTGGTCATGCCATCACTCAAATATTGTAGTGCCGATTCGGCAAGCGGGGTAAAGTTGGGACTCTGCAGGGCGGCGTGGGCAAACTCCTGTGGGTTACCCGAGCGCATGGCATCAATCATATTTTCATCCAGTTCGAGGATTTCAAAAATCCCGATCCGGCCACGATAACCGCTGCCGTTACAACTTTGGCAACCTGTGCCGATTCTAAAGTTTGCCGCCGAAAAATCTTTGCGACTCACACTGCTAAGCCAGGCCTTTTCCTGCGCGCTGGGGTGATAGTCGACCCCGCAGTTATGGCATACCCGCCGCACTAAACGCTGGGCAATAATCACCCTTAAGGCACTCGCCACTAAATAACTGGCGGCGCCCATATCGAGCAACCGCAGCGCACTGGTGACCGCATCGTTCGTGTGCAGGGTGGATAATACAAAGTGGCCCGTTAAGGCACCGCGCAAACCAATTTCGACCGTTTCTTGGTCACGCATTTCCCCGACCATGATGATGTCCGGATCTTGACGTAATGTGGTACGCAGTACGTTAGAAAAATCGAGTCCAATCTTATGATTAACTTGAACTTGGTTAATACGTGGTAATTGATATTCGACCGGATCCTCCACCGTAATGATCTTACGATCGGCGGTGTTCAGCTCGCTTAAAATACCGTATAACGTGGTGGTTTTGCCGCTACCCGTAGGCCCAGTCACGAGCAACATGCCATGGGGGCGCTTAATCTGTTTACGAATACGGGCCAAAATATGCGCCGGCATACCGGTTTCGTTTAAGGTCAGTAAACCCGCCGACTGATCGAGTAGACGCATCACCACAGACTCACCGTGGTAAATCGGCATAGTCGACATACGTACGTCAATTTGATGGCCTTTAATTTCCATATGAAAACGACCATCCTGTGGCAAACGTTTTTCAGAAATATCGAGGCCAGCCATTAACTTAAGCCGCAGGACTAAGGCGGCGGCGATATTCACTTCATTCAGTATCGTTTCATGCAACTGGCCATCGATACGCTGGCGAATACGTAGGGCTTTATCACCGGGTTCGATATGGATATCCGAGGCGCGCATCTGGACCGCATCCTCAAAAATCGACTGTAACAACTTAACGACTGTGGTTTCGTTATCGCTGTCACCCGAGGTTAAGCTTGCCAAATCAAACATTTGGTCGGCAGCATATTCCTCTTCGAGCTTGCCCGCGATCTGCGCAATCTGATCCGTGCGCCGATATAAATTATCAAAGGCTTGTAATAGTTGCTGTTCGGGTGCGACCGCTAAGGTGAGCTTTTTCGGTGCGACTAAGATTTCTAAGTGATCGAGTGCCTGTAGATCCGCCGGGTCACTCATCGCGACTAGCACGCTGTCACCCCGATCTTCCACCGCCAGCGCGCGGAAACGTCGTGCCTGCACTTCGGGAATTAACTGCACTACCTCCGCGGGAATAGGGCGCTTACTGATATCCAGTAGCGGCAAATTCAGCTGCTGTGAAAGAAACTGCAACAACTGATGCTCGGTAATAGAGCGAAGGTCGATAAGGGTTCGACCCAGTTTATGGCCCGTTTTGCGCTGCTCGGAGAGGGCCTGCTGCAGCTGCTCTTCGGTAATAATGGATTCTTGAACTAACAGATCGCCCAAACGCATCTTTAATCTGGGTTTCATTGGCTAGCTCCTAGTTGGTTTAAACGTTGTTCAATAAAAGCGGTGGCCTGCATTGAGAGCCCTGGATGGCTTAACGCGCTGTGATAGGCTTGGCTGGCTTGAACAAATTGCTGCTGTGAATCCAGTGCATAGCCTAAGCCCATCCACCATTTCCCCTGCTGTGGCTCCAGTTGCAATAACTGCCGATAGGCCTGTTCTGCCAAGGTAAATTGACCTTGTTTTTGGGCTAAATCACTCTGTGCTAACCATTTCTGCCGAGCTAACACGTGGCTATCGGGAATGTTCGCTAGGCTAGCTAAGGCTAACTCTGTGTCTCCCATCGCCTGCTGCACTCGAGCCAATAACAGAGTCAATTCAAACTCCTGTGGATATAAGAGCCAGCCTTGCTGTAATACTTGCGCCGCATCGTGCAATTGCCCTTGCCCATAATATAGCGCAGCCAATTGCTTGCGCGCTTCATGTAGACTGGGATCAAAATTTAACGCTTTATCATAGTGCTCAATCGCCTTACTCCAGTCTGCTCGCTTATCTGCATCGTTCGCCATGGTAAGTTGTTTTTGGGCTAATTGAGTCGGTGTAAGCCTGACTTCCGTCACCGCCATTTTGCCTGCGGCTTGCACTGAGTTCACAATAGGCTCGGGCGTTGGGGTAGGTTTATGTTCGTCAACGGATTGGGGCTGGATTTCGGTTTTAGTGTCGATACCAAGAGCCACATCCGATGCGGGAACCTGAGCCACGAGATCATCAATAGGCACTGCGGTACCAACAGCGGGCACAGTGACTGATGACGAGGATTCTGTTGTCGCTATTGGCTGTGATGTTTGTGCTTGTGATGCTTGCAATTGTGGCTGTAGCTGCTGCTCTAATTGCGGTTGCGGTTGCAAAACAACATTCTCTTGTTTGTTTATCCCTTGAAAGGCATAAACCGACAGAGCCCCGAGAAGCAGACAGACCACACCGATCAACCAGCCTTTTTTTGAATGCCCTGCGCGTCCCACATATTGCATTTGTGGCGGCGTAATATTGGTGAGCTGATGTCCCTGCTGGCGCTTATCGAGGTCCTGCAGCATCTTGTTAATCACACTCATATCCTATTCCCCCACATTTGCAGGAGATCCACACCCGAGACAGTGATGGCGAGAATTAAGGCCGATAGAGCCATGAAGGCCAGTGCGAAATAAGTTCGCCATTTCCACACCTTGAATGCATCTAGATTCGCATCTTCGGTGTCTAAAATGGCACCACGCACGTGGGATGCCTGTACTTGTATGGCACCCTCACCAAAGCTTAACAATAGGGCTTTATGAGCTAATATGTTGATCAACCTAGGAATACCTCGGGATGCATAGGCGATTTTCCGGGTGAGTTTGGCATTAAACAAGGGTTCACCCGCCCGCCCTGCAATCGCTAATCGATGGCGAATATAAGCATCGACTTCATCCCATGTCAGTGGGCGCAGGTTATAGCTGAAGGTAATACGTTGGCGTAGCTGTCTAAATTCTTGCCGCTTTAGTCTGTCATCAAGCTCAGGCTGCCCAAACAGCACCACTTGAAGCAATTTACGGCTCTCGGTTTCAAGGTTAGTGAATAATCGTAGGGCTTCGAGGCTATCATCGGGTAGCGCTTGAGCCTCATCGAGCACTAATACAATCGAGTGTCCATGGGCACTTAAGGCAAGCAACTGCTGCTGGATCAGCCCTGTCAGTTGCTGCTGATCCATGTCGGCAGCGTATTTTAACCCGAGTTCATTGGCGACCGCCCAGCGCAGTTCGGCGGGCGTTAGGTAGGGATTCGGTAAATAGGCGCAGTGAAAACCATTCGGCAGCTCATTAATTAACTTCCGACAAATTAAGGTCTTACCTGTACCTACTTCCCCCGTGACCTTGATAAAACCCTCACCCGTTTGCAGAGCCATTTGCAGCACTTGCAAGGCTTCCACGTGTGGCGATAACCCGAAAAAAATCCGGTGTTAGGTGTTAAGGAAAAGGGGGTTTGGCTTAGGCCAAAATGCTTCAAATACATAGAAGCTTACTTATTCTCCGGATACCAACGATCGAGTAAGGTCTTAGAACGCTCTAACTCATTCTTCCAAGTGTCGCCGCCGACCACAGTCGGCTTGAGCAAAATAATCAGCTCAGTTTTCTTTTTTTGTTTACTGCGATTTTTAAAGAGTTCGCCCATAAATGGAATATCCCCCAGCAAGGGCACCTGTGAGACAACTTCAATATTCTCACTCTTCATCAAACCACCGATCACGACCACATCGCCAGAGGCAGCCCGAATCACAGTATCGGACTCACGGATCTCACTCTGCGCCAATGGCAGCTCTAACGAGTCGGAGCTGACTTTAATTTCCTTTGTTTGTTCTTTGACATCGATAACCGATGGATGAACATGGAGCAACACGTTACCGTCTTTATCAATTTGCGGAGTGACATCGAGGGCGATGCCCGAGAAAAATGGCGTTAATTCAACCTGTGGCGTCGTTATTGGTGTTGTCCCTGCGACTGTGGTTGAGGATACATCGGTAACAAAATACTCATCGGTGCCGACTTTAATGACCGCTTTTTGGTTATTAGACGCCGTTACCCTTGGGCTGGAGAGCACATCCACATCCCCTTGGGTATCTAGCAAGTTGATCATGGTTGCGAAATCGGAGCCTTTGATGCTGATCGAGGTGACCCCCCCAATGGCGGAAGTGATCTTATCACTTAGGCCGGGTCCCGCCGAGGTGCCAAAATTGATATTGGTATTGCCCACATGGCCCAAGACGTTTTCCCACTGGATCCCCTGCTGATAACCATCGGACAAGGTCACTTCTAAAATTTTAGCCTCGAGGATCACTTGGCGCTGCAGGTGACTTTCGGCCGAACTTAAAAAAGTACGCACCTGACGTAACTCATTTGGATAGGCGCGGATCGTCACTAAACCAGCCTGCGGCGTCACGACCACTTGGCGGCCATTACCCGTGTCACCGATAATCGCCGTCAGAGTCTCCTTCAACTCCCCCCAAAAATCCGTCTTAGTGCGGGAGCGAATAAAAGTACCGTTGGTACTATCGCTGTTATTGCCGTTCGAGTTACTGCCATTATTCGAATTGTTATTCGAGCTATTGTTGTTGAAATTACTGTTATTCGAATTGCTATTAGAGTTACCGTCATTCGAATTATTATTGTCGGATATCCGCCCCGAGCTGACCGAAGTCAACGACAGGCCATCACGTTCCATATATAAGTAATTCAGCGGGAAAGTTTCGGTACGCATTCCCGCAGGGAATACCCTGAGAACTCGGCCTTCTCGGCTAACTTCGTAGCCGTAAATATCTTCAACGACTTGAATAGCTTCACTTAAGGTAACGCCTTTAAGTGAAAGAGAAATAGTACCTTGTACGTCTGGGTGCACGGCGACACTCAGGGGTGTGCCTTGTACTAGGCTCGGAAAAACACTTTTGCATCCACATCATGGGCCGACACATCGAAGCGTCGTTCGGTTTCCATCGGTGGAGTTAACCCCGCCATCAGCGCACCCGAATTAAGCTCACGTTGCACCGCATCTGGCATGGTCGCAGGTGGAGGCGGCGTTGCGGGTTTATCCACTGCCGTCATGGATGCTGCGAGTTCGGCCTTTGAGGCTTCAGGCTGTGGCCTATCCGTGGTTTGGCACGCCAGCAGACAAAGTGAGAGTAGAGGTGTGAAGTATTTAATCGCTGTCATCTGAGTTGTATTCCCTATCTCTCTGTTATTGCTTGGAACAATGCCAATTTTCGTCCATCGGAAAGTGATACAGCCGAAGGCGTGATGCGTACGACAGTCACCCCTTGAATGCTGTCACCGACAGACAAGATTTTATTATTGATCACGGCGTAGGCCATCTTTCCTGAACTGACTATGCTATTTAACACTAAGGCTTGATCATGGGATTGTCCCCCATGGCCCGCGCTGGAAAATCCTTTACCGGGTAAGGTCGGATCGCGCAATGCCTCCGCCGATACATTGGAGACAAGACCGGCTAATGCAATGAAAATATAAGGCTTATTTAGCAACACTGATAAAGTCCTTATTAATACTCAAGGTATAGAGTTCGATATCTATGCTTCCCTTTGGATAATCGGCGACCTTGTAGTCGAGCCGTTTCCAGTAAAGCTTGTCCGGCATAGCCTCAACCGCTTCAACGAAGCGCAGCACAGAGAAGTAGTCCCCTTCGAGGCTCATGCGGATCCCATGGCTGTATAAATTCAGCTTTTTCTCTTCCCCTACGGCCAAAAGCGGCACTGGGGCAATCGAGGTAAATTTCAGGAGCTTTATCCCTTGGATCTGTCCGAGTAAGTTGCTCAATAACTCGGGCATATAATCTGCGGGTACCATGTCGACCATCTGCTCATTGAGCTGCGCATCAATGTCTTGGTTCTGCTGCAATAGCAAATTGAGTCGCTGTTGATAATCTTGATTGGGATCCATAGCTAAACGCTGCTGATATAAATCAAGCTGTTGTACTGAAATGCTATTTTCCTGTTCAAGCGTCTTGAGCTGCTGGGCTATGCTACTGTGATTTTTCCAAAGTGATTCTAATGGCATAAAACCCAGCATACCCAACAATACGAGTACCGCGACCGCGATCAACACCCGCTCACGCTGACTCAGTACATCAAACTTCTGGCCTAAGCTCTTGAATATCGCTTTCATCGAGTGGACTCCACTGGCGTCTCACTCATTAGCGTGAACGCTAAAGGCTTATCCTCACCTCGATCCATTGTCATAGAAGAAAATGCTTGTCCTTTCAATGTATTGGTTGTTTTTAGTTTACCAACCCACAAAGGGATACTCTGTGGATGGTCGGCAAAACCCTCAAATATAAAGTGTTGCTCATTAATGGCGATGCGACTTAGCCAAACACTGGCATCGGAAACCCTAGCGAGATCCTTAAGCACTGGGCCAAACCCGCGGCTAGTGAGGGATGTGCGCACCGCGAGTTCACTCATTAACAATTGTTTTAACGCTAACTGCTGAGATTCCAAATCGACGCGTGCCACTAGGGCTGGATCGGGTTTACGGGCGGCAATTTGTGCTTCGAGTTCAAGCTTTTGTTGATCGAGCCGTTGTTTTTGACTGCTGGCTTGTTGCAGAGCAAACTCGGATTGATTCAATTGCCAGTAACTGTAGGCCCCCACAATAACGCAGAGTAAAACCAAACCTGTGGCATAGGTCATTAATCTTGCAAAGGTGAGCCGCTGCTCAGGCGGTAGTAGTGTTGCAGAATATAAATTAACCCTAGATTTCATCACTCGGCACCTCGGGAAAATTCGCTAAAGGCTAATCCCGCCATTCGAGCCCCGACAGCGCTTTTATCGATGACATTGACAGCTTGATTAAAGTTTGCCGAAACTAACTTAGCTAACGCATCAACGGCACCATCGACCAATAACTCGATAGAGGCCACTGGTGCTTGCCTGAGCTGGCTCTCAAAATAATCCATCGAACGTTGAATTTCTAAGCTGAGATTATCGGCAAGGCCATAATTGAGTTGATCAACGTCGGTTTTATCCAGTTGCATAAAGCCGCGAACCCGTCGCTGCATATAGAGCTGACCCTGCTTAACAACGGTCAGAAGTAATTCCTGGCCAGTATGATGACTGACGATGAGACGCGCTTGGTTGTCATCGATAAATAAGTTAGTCATAGCTAACTCTTCAATACTGATCCCCGCGACACTAAGCCCTTGCCCAAGGATGGCTTGTACTATATTGACTAAGTAGTCTTTTGCCACCACCACCACACTGATTTTATTGCTTGGTAGGGGCGACTCAAAATAATCCAAGTGGATCTGCGGCACTGGAATAGTCACCATATCTTTGATTGACCACAGCAATGCTTGGGGCAGTTCTTCGGCATCCACATTGGGTTTATCGGCGACTAATAATTGGTAACAACCACTCACGAGTACAATCTGCAGCCGAGCATTCGGAAAGGTGCGGGCGAGGGCCGCAAAGGCTGTTTGCCATTGCTCATTTTGCAGTTCAAATGATACCCATTGCTCCGCCAGGTTGTCGGTGGCGGGAGCATATACCCACAACTTATCAGTACAGACATAAACACCGAGATCTATTGGTGTCGCTTTATTCTGCCAAAAGGCTAATCGACTAATGAGTCTTTTATCCATAAAAATGCCTATAACCTGATGAATTGAAAAGCTAGAGTCACAAGTTCGCTACTACTTATTTACCTGAAAAAAAGATGGTTCATGAGATGCTGTAATGCAAACTTGGGAGCTCATCAAATCCACCGTCATAATTTTGGCACAGGCTAGTCTAGCCGCTAATCAGTGAATTTTATAGAGAAATACTCCAAATCAGGCCTATTCTTCCACAAGGATCACAAGAGTCAGCCCAAATCCACTCATGTTACTGCGCCTCAATAGGGTCACTAAAATACATGCCTTGGGCCATCCCTACTCCGAGGATCTGCAAGGTTTGCCACTCTTCAAAGACTTCAACCCCCTCGGCGCACACTTGCACTTCGGTACGATATAAACCACCGATTAAACTACGAATAAATAATTGATTTTCTGGGCGTAAATGAATATGGCGCACGATAGATCTGTGTAACTTAATCATATCGAAGTGACATTCTCTAATATAGTAAGTCCCAACAACCTGCTGGCCGACATGGTCAACGCAGAGGCGAGCCCCCATCTTACGTATCATATCGAGCTTAGGCTGTAGCTTTTCTTGATGATGGATAACTATGTCTTCAGAGACTTCAAAAATCAGTCGCGGTGTAAGGTGACGATATTCCAACAGAGTGGTTTTTAGCCATTGGGTAAAAGCGCGACTCATTAAGGAGTCTAAGCTCAAATTCACGCTATAAACTTGGTTTACATGTTGCACGTCACTCAGTAAAGCCAAGACCCGCTCAATCATCTGCCGCTCAATCTGCGGCATTAATCCACATTTATTTGCCATTGGAATAAAGAGCGTGGCACGGATTAGTGCGCCTTGATTATCCCGCGCACGGGTAAAGATTTCTCTATGGTGCTCAACGCCATCGGAATCGATAATGGGCTGACGAAAAGGATAAAAACGCCGTTGTACTAAGGCATTCTCTAAAAAGCTGCGCCAGCGAACAGAGCCCTTGGCAAACTCTTCATCAATGGCTCCCTTATCGTACATAAACCAATTGCTGTTTCCCTGTAATTGTGCGGCACGCAGTGCCATGTCGGCCTCGTCGATCAACTGGGTCGCATTGTCACCCGCAGTAAAATAGGCGCAACCTAAGTGGAAGAAATTATCGCTATTTTCCACATCGGGCAGGGGCTGACTTAGGCAAACCTTCAGCAACTTACTGGCGAGTTGATCTGCCTCTATTAACGAGATTTGCGGCACGACTATGGCAAACTGATTATGGGAGCGGCGGGCAAAAATACTGTTTGGCAGGCTTTGTAGGATCTGGCTAATGCCGTTGACTGTGGCACTGAGCAGATCCTTTGCCACTTGCTCACCCTTAGCTTGCTGCAGCAGATCTAAATCATCCATCTCCAATAGATAAATGACCCCGTGGGCAACCATGCCTTGGTCATTGCTTAAGGCATCGAGGCGATTATTTAAGAACAGTCGATTACCTATGCGAGTTTCGGCATCGAGGAAGGTATTGGAACGAATAAACTTATCGAAACGGCCACGTTCTTTTTGAGCATCCTGCAATTCTTCAAGCAGTTTCGTCAGCGCACGATTAATGAGCCTAGGCCTACCCTTTCCCGGCGTCGACAGAGCCTGCTCGTGTTTACCCTGCAGGATCAAACGACTGCGCTCGGCAAGTTCCTCTATGCCATCCAATTGTTGGGAAAACCAAGAATAACCCAAGCGAACAAAAGCTATTACGGCTAATAAGCCAACACCTAAGATCAAGATTTCATACCAACTGACACTGTAATGTGCAAAGGGCTGCGGCAGGGTAAGTGTCATTCTCAGCCCTGCGGGGTCGAGAAGATGGTTATACACCATGGCATTTTGGGCTAACACATTGCCTTTATAGGCAAATAGCACGTCGTCGTTCAGTGTTAAACGAAAGTCAACGGCATTATAGGCCAGTAGCATAGGCGGCAACCAAGACTCCAACTCCCAATCGGGCTGGGTATGGTAATGGTTAACGAGCATGGATTCGAGTTCAGACACTTTTTGCTGTTGAAACTTATAGGTCAACTGCACAAAGCCCATCATGGCGCTGAGTAAGAATACAAAGGCGATAGCAGCCAAGGACATCAACCAAAAACTGGTTAATTTTGTAGTTAACATTCGAGTGAATTTCATCGATCCGCTATCCTGCAGAATTATTATAATTATCGGTGCACTCTTAACACGAGTTCAACAAATGCTGCCTTGATTATTCAGTAGCATAACCTAAAAGGCAACCAAGGGTTTCATACCTGTTAAAAAACAAAAAGAGGCTAATTAGCCTCTTTTTGAATATATACCCAAGTTACCTCAAGACATGGGTTTCATCTTGAGGTTGTTTGGGTATAGGCCACTTTTAGCCTAGTCGGCGTATTGTGGCAGCGTTGGAATGGCCGCAACGCCAGAGTCAATAGCGGCCTGCGCTACAGCACGGGCAACTTGGGGTAATAGGCGTGGATCCATTGGCTTTGGCAGCACATATTCTGGGCCAAAGCTTAATGAACTGACCTTAGGATAGGCTTTAAGCACACTCGCAGGAACGGGTTCCTTAGCTAATGCTGCAATAGCATGTACGGCGGCGATCTTCATTTCATCATTGATGCAAGAGGCACGCACATCTAAGGCACCGCGGAAAATAAACGGGAAACACAGCACATTATTCACTTGGTTAGGATAATCGCTACGGCCAGTTCCCATAATCAAATCACTGCGAATCGCATGGGCCAACGCTGGCTTGATCTCAGGATCTGGGTTAGAACAGGCAAAAATCACTGGTTTATCGGCCATCATAGCGACTTCGTCGGCGCCAATGACATTAGGGCCAGAAAGACCTAAAAACA
The DNA here is from genome assembly GCF_000217915.1 of Shewanella sp. HN-41. Lineage (GTDB taxonomy): Bacteria > Pseudomonadota > Gammaproteobacteria > Enterobacterales > Shewanellaceae > Shewanella. The sequence continues at coordinate 14,016 of NZ_AFOZ01000042.1, forward strand.
CATCCGCGCCTTTAATTACATCTTGCAGCGTACGTTTATCGGTATCATTCGCAAAGAGTGCTTTATATTCATTAAGATCCGTACGGCCAGAATGAATAACGCCCTTAGTGTCTAACATATAAATATTGGCGCGATTCGCACCACACTTCACCAGCATGGTCATACAGGCAATAGCAGCAGCACCGGCGCCCATACACACAAAAGTGGCATCACTAATGAGTTTGCCTTGGATTTCTAAGGCGTTGATCATACCCGCCGCAGTTACAATTGCCGTGCCGTGTTGATCGTCATGGAATACAGGCACCTTACAGCGCTCAATCAACTCACGTTCAATCACAAAGCATTCGGGGGCTTTGATGTCTTCAAGGTTAATACCACCGAAGGTATCGGCAATTGCCGCAACAGTGTTAATGAACTCTTCGGGCGTATTATGGGTGATTTCAATATCCGTCGAATCAATATTAGCAAAATGCTTAAACAGTAACGCCTTACCTTCCATCACAGGTTTAGATGCTAAGGGGCCTAAATTGCCTAAACCCAGAATCGCAGTACCATTGGTGATCACTGCGACAGTGTTGCCCTTATTGGTGTAACGGTATGCATTGTCAGGATTAGCGGCGATTTCGCGCACAGGCTCAGCCACACCAGGGCTATAAGCAAGGGCGAGATCGTGACTCGTTTCGGCAGGTTTGGTAAGGCAAACTGCGGTTTTGCCTGGAACGGGGAATTCATGATAATCGAGCGCTTGTTGACGAATATCCGACATTTTAAAATCCTGAAATGCGACATTTATAGGTATGGGAGTAAGGCCTGCCTACTCAATATCACCTCATCAATGGGTGATTTAAACGGTGCGGCAGGTCGAAGTAAGATACGCCAATCGGGTAAATTTTTAAATAAAAGATTGAGAAATTTCGGTTTTGTCCCTAAATGCCCCACCTAAGCCGAGTTTTATAAACTTACCTTAGCGGATAAGGCACTATTGCCCACTCAAATTTGTAGGAAACAAACGTAAATTTTATATGAATAATGCGGCTTATAGCGTATTAACACGGAAAATATTGGTTAAATTACAATATCAGAGAGAAGTAGCCCTTATCTTATAGTTAATTGCTATAAATAAGTCTATTTGTCGTTTTAAAGATGTGAGTTAGAACACTTTTCGTTTTTTTGAAGCTGGGGTGGTGCATGTCCGTGTCGCTGAACAAAAAGCAAAAAGCAAAAAGACAAAAAGCAAAAAGGCGCCTAGGGCGCCTTTTCTAGAAATAATGCTGTCGCAATTATTTCTTTGCAAGCACTGCGAAGCGCTTGTTGAATTTGTCGATACGACCGCCCGTATCAACAACTTTCTGTGTACCTGTGTAGAATGGGTGACATGCACCACAAACGTCTAAATGCAGGTCTTTACCAGCAGTAGAGTTTACTTTGATTACGTTGCCACAAGTACAGTTTGCAGTGATAACTGCGTATTCTGGGTGGATACCTGGTTTCATTGGGGTTACCTCAAAATGTAAGGCCATGTCGCTCTTCCAACCCTTAGTCGGACACCACATGCAGTTAATAACGATATGTTAGGGCGCAGAATAGTACAGTATCACCACGGCGGATACAAGTAGATTATCTGAGCGTTTAACGGATAATAATCCCACCTATCTACGCCCTAGCCCGCGTTTTTACCTTCGAATATAGCCTTGGCTTCCCCTGAGTCTGAATAGCGCATCAACATATCCTTAGGTGGACAATAAAGCGTCACATTTTTCTTTAGGGCATTGATTTTATTTTTAGCAAAGGCTTTAGGATTCGAATCATAAATAGCCAACATGGCACCATACATATTCAGCTCCCATTCGGCGGCGTAGCGCTTCGCAATGCGCCACAGGGTTTCATTGGCGGCATAATTGAGCACACATTCCTCAGATGCCAGCGTAGTAGACTCACTCGGTTTGACGTCGAGAATAGGTGGTGCGTCCATTAATGCACTTTGTCCCCTAACACTTGAAGCGGTATTAGTCGTATTGATATGCGCAGTGGCTACGGGAGCCATTACTGTTGATTCTGCGTCAATATTGGCAATTTTAGCTGTGCTACCAAGTACAGGCTTCACCGTTTGAGTAGTGTTAACCGCAGCATTTGGGTTAAGTTTAGGCTCTGGCGTTTTATCAGCCCCAAACACTGGCAGACTCTTTACCTCATACCAGCGATCGACGTGATATTCCCGCACCAACAACCGTGCCTTAGGATCGGTGACATCCTCCACCCCAGTCAGCAAAATCAGAAAACGATTAAGCTGCTGCGCCATCAACTTTTCTTCCCCCGTGGACTGATGCACCACAAACTCTAAGCGCGTGATATCCTGATTATCGGTGATCACGTTCAGCCGTATCTTAGGATAAGCACCCAACTCAAACATCCGGCTATTGATACTCACATGGGAGACCTGCGCCACGGCAGTGGCACTGCACATTAAGGCAAGCAGTCCTAATAATCTCGCTATTTTAGTCATTTACTTACTCTCAACTATCCATGGATAAACCGTCATTAGGACTAGCCCTCGCTAGCCGTGCTGAGTACACTAAACCCCATTCCCATTAAAGAATCGCCCAGCATATGTCACTGTTTGTTGAAGTTGCCTTACCTGTGCCTATGCGGCAAAACTTCAGTTACCGCGTTCCAGCAACCTACCAACAAGCCCCCAAAATCGGTGTGCGTGTCAAGGTACCCTTTGGTCGCCAGCAACTGATCGGTCTCGTCACAGCAATAACAGATAGCTGCAACCTAGAACCCAAGCAAATTAAATCTGTTATCGAGTTTATTGACGATACGCCTTTACTGCCAGAATCCCTTTATAAATTAACCCTATGGGCAGCAAGATACTACTTTTGCAGCCAGGGACAAATGCTCACTCAGGCGCTGCCCGTCGCCCTACGTAAAGGGGTAGATGCCACGCCACAGACTATCTACTACTGGCAACTCACTGAGGTCGGGGAAAATATCGCGCCAGAGACCATTAAACGCGCGCCCGCACAAAAAAAACTGCTCGATTCGCTCAGAATCGCTAGTTTAACTCAGGAGGACCTCGTCAGTTTAGAGATCAGTAAAACCGCCTTAAAAGCCCTAGAAGAGAAAGGCTGGATTGAACGTCACGAAAAGCTAGCAGAGCTTAATCTTGATTGGCGCACCAAGCTAGAACTGGATGAAACACCCCACAGGCTAAATAAAGAGCAAGCGGTCGCAGTCACTCTCCTCAATCAGCAGCAAGGATACCACTGCACCCTATTAGAGGGCATTACCGGTTCGGGTAAAACCGAAGTCTACTTAGCTGTGCTCGAAGAAATACTCAAACAGGGTAAACAGGCACTGATCTTAGTGCCAGAAATCGGCCTGACACCACAAACCATTAATCGATTTAAGCGCCGATTTAAGGTCAATGTCGCGGTGTTACACTCAGGTTTAACCGATAACCAACGCCTCGAAGCATGGCGACAAGCCCGCTGTGGCCAAGCGGCAATCATCATTGGTACCCGCTCAGCCCTCTTCACCCCAATGGCGTTCCCTGGGGTGATCATTCTCGATGAGGAACACGACAGTAGTTTTAAACAGCAGGAAGGTATCGGCTACCATGCCCGCGACTTAGCCGTCATGCGCGGACATCTAGAAGCTATCCCAGTGATTTTAGGCTCGGCCACACCCTCACTCGAAAGTCTACAAAATGCCTTAAGCGGTCGCTATCAGCATTTACAGCTTGGTGAGCGGGCGGGCGCAGCCAAAAAAGTCCGGCAAGGGATCATAGATATTAAAAATTTACCCTTGAAGGCGGGGATGTCGGCACCACTGATCAATGAAATCCGCGCCCATTTAGATGCTGGCAATCAGGTATTGCTGTTTTTAAATCGCCGTGGTTTTGCCCCAGCCCTGCTTTGCCATGAATGTGGTCATCTCCATGAATGTGACCGTTGTGATGCTTTTTTCACTGTACATCAATCCCTTGGAGAGATCCGCTGCCACCATTGCGGTAACCAATATGCGATCCCTAAACAGTGCCACCACTGCGGCAGCACTATGCTGATGGGTCAAGGCATAGGCACTGAACAGTTAGCGCAGGCATTAGAGCAAGAGTTTCCCCAATACCCAGTTGTGCGCATTGATAGGGATACCACTCGACTCAAAGGTTCCCTTGAAAAACATTTAACCGCCATTCATAAGGGAGAATATAAGATCCTCGTCGGCACCCAAATGCTCGCCAAGGGGCACCATTTCCCCGATGTCACCTTAGTCGGGTTACTGGATGTGGATGGGGCACTCTTTAGCGCCGACTTTAGGGCTCCGGAACGCTTTGGCCAGCTCTATACCCAGGTCGCAGGGCGAGCTGGCCGCGCCAGTAAACCTGGCACAGTGTTACTGCAGACCCACCAAAGTGACAATCCTATTTTAAGGGATTTGCTGCATCGAGGTTATGGTGAGTTTGCCCGCAGCCAACTCAAGGAGCGGCAACAGGCATTATTGCCACCGGCTTGGCATATGGTGTTAGTGCGCGCCGAAGCCCATTCAGCCCTAGATGCCGATAACTTTCTCAACGCCTTTGCCGCCCTATTGCCCCAGGATAAAGAGTTTGAGGTCATAGGCCCAATGCCTGCGCCACTCGATAAAAAAGCGGGAAAATTCCGCCGCCAGTTAATGTTTCAAGCCAAAAATCGCCATCGCTTGCAACAGGAATTTGAACGCATTCATCCCCTTATCGAACAACTTCCCGAAGCCAAGCGTTGCCGCTGGAGCCTTGATCGGGATCCGCAGGATCTGTTGTAGCTCGGTTATTTGATAAATATTTCAGCGCCATTTGATAAAAAGTCCTTGGGAAGATAGCAATTAAGCACCACAAACGGCTAAAATATGCGGTTATTCCCTGTATTCACTCTTAAAGTTAGTAGCTAATTAATCCATGAAATCACATATCCAATCATTACTTGAACAAACACTCGAATCCTTTAAACAACAAGGCATTTTGCCGGCTGATTTTGAAGCGCGCATTCAAGTAGATCGAACCAAGGATAAGAGTCATGGCGACCTAGCAACCAACTTAGCCATGATGCTGACCAAGGCGGCGGGTAAGAATCCCCGCGAGTTAGCCCAGCTGATCATTGACAACCTACCCGCTTCAGCCTATGTCGCTAAAGTCGAAATTGCCGGCCCTGGATTTATCAATTTCTTCATTGATGACAGTGCCTTAGCTAACCAATTGCAAACAGCGATTCAGGATGAGCATTTAGGGATTAAATTACCAACGCCACAAACCATAGTGGTGGATTACTCTTCACCTAACCTTGCCAAGGAGATGCACGTAGGTCACCTACGTTCGACCATCATTGGCGACAGTGTAGTGCGTACCCTTGAGTTTTTGGGCCACAAAGTTATCCGCCAAAATCATGTGGGCGACTGGGGAACTCAGTTTGGTATGTTGCTGGCCTATATGGAAGAACTGCGCACCCAAAATGGCGAGCAGGCACAGCTTGAACTATCTGATTTAGAAACATTTTATCGCGCCGCCAAGCTGCGCTTCGACGAATCGGCAGAGTTTGCTACCCGCGCTCGTCAACTCGTGGTCGAGCTGCAATCGGGCGATGAGTATTGCAACAAACTGTGGCGCGAATTTAACGACATTTCCTTAAGCCACTGTCACGAGGTCTATGAGCGTTTAGGTGTCAGTCTGACCCGCGCCGATGTGCATGGTGAAAGTGCCTACAATGCGGACCTCGAACAGGTTGTAAAGGATTTAGACGCTAAAGGGTTATTGACCGAAAGCAACGGCGCTAAAGTCGTGTTCCAAGAAGCCTTCCGTAACAAGGAAGGTGAAGCACTGCCCGTGATCATTCAAAAGGCCGATGGCGGTTACTTATATGCCACGACTGACCTAGCTGCTATGCGTTATCGCTCCAACGTTTTGAAAGCTGACCGAGTGCTCTACTTTGTGGATCTGCGCCAAGCACTGCATTTCCAACAGGTCTTTAGTCTCGCTAAATTGGCTAAATTTGTTCGCGATGATATGTCACTGGAGCACTTAGGTTTCGGCACTATGAATGGTGAGGATGGCCGTCCATTTAAGACCCGCACGGGTGGTGTGGTCAAGTTGGTAGATTTGTTAGAGGAAGCCAACCACCGCGCACTGGATCTCGTTCGCAGCAAAAACCCCGATATGGATGCAGCGACCTTAACCGAAATTGCCCGTGTCGTAGGCATTAGCGCGGTGAAATACGCCGATTTATCTAAAAATCGTACCAGCGATTATATTTTCAGCTTCGAACAAATGCTCAGTTTTGAAGGCAATACCGCGCCTTACTTGCTCTACGCTTACACCCGTGTAGCAGGCATATTTAAGCGGGCCACCGACGTGGATTTAAGCCAAGCGACTATCGTACTCGAGCATGAGAAAGAAAAAGACTTAGGCAACAAACTCGCGCAGTTTGGTGAAATCCTCAATCGCGTAGTAGATAAAGGTCAGCCACACGTATTATGTGGTTACCTCTATGAATTAGCGGGCGCATTCTCCAGCTTCTACGAGGCTTGTCCAGTGCTTGCCGCCGATAGTGATGCACAACGCGATAGCCGCTTGTTGCTATCACAACTGACGGCTCGCACCCTGCAAAAGGGCCTAAATCTACTAGGTATCGAAACCCTAGAACGGATGTAAGCCATGAGTAATCGCGACTACGCCAACAGAAGACCGCAATCGGGCGCTAAACCGCGCCCCATTCGCGCAACGCGAGCACGGCCAGCCCAGAAGAAGGCTGCGCCGCACAAAAGGCTTCCCCTAGCGTTAATCCTGTTTGCCTTTATCGCTGTGGGCTGTTTTGGCTATTTTCTTTGGAGTATCAAGGATACAGCCAAACAGACCGCCTCGCAGACGGCAGCAGTAAAAACTGAACCTCGCACTAAGGCACAAGAACCCGCGGCAACGCTAACGCCTAAGGTGAAGGAAACCGATCGACAAGCGGTTGAGGTAACGGTTCCCGTTGATGAACCCGCGGTGGCCGTGGTCCCTAAAAAAAGATCCCAATGCTCTGCCACCACAACCAAAGGAAGAGTGGACCTATTTGGACGAGCTTGAAAACAAGCACGTTGAAGTGGATCTTCCCGATGTTGTGGCAACCCGTACACCACAGCAATATCAATTGCAGTGTGCTTCGTTTCGTCAGGAATCCCAAGCCAATCAGATGAAGGCTGTTATTGCCTTTCAAGGTTTAGAGGCGCAGGTAAGGCAAATCGAAGGCACCACAGGCACTTGGTATAAGGTCGCATTAGGACCATATGAAACCAGGCGAGAAGCGGAACGTAAACGCCATGTATTGCAAAATGCAGGGATCAATGGCTGTCAAATACTAGCGATTGCCAAGTAGTCGTTATTCGCTTAAGCAAAAGGCCAAATACCGAGTATTTGGCCTTAAGTGAAGGGGAAACTCAGAGTAGCATCAAGCTAGTTATCCCTTACTGCTTTTCTCTTTTAACCCTATGCTATTCATCCAATAATCGAAATCCACCATATTACCGGGCAACACGACTCGGCTGCTCTTATGGCTTAATCCATCGAGCTGTTTCATATATTGCTCACCCAACTGCATTCTCAGGGCATTATGACCACCGGGTGCTGCAATCACAGCGGCCAAGCGTTCAATGGATTCTGCAGTAGCGCGGGATAGGGTTAAGATCTCCTCCGCCTTACCTTCGGCTTCGTTAATACGGCGCTGCATCTCCCCCTCGGAACGGTTGACTGTTTCAGCCTTTATCCCTTCGGAGCGGTTAATCTTACTCTGCTTGTCACCTTCACTCTTAGCCAATAATGCGCGTCGTTCACGTTCGGCATTGACTTGCATTTCCATGGCATTTTTAACCGTTTCGGGTGGCGTAATATTTTTAATCTCGTAGCGATGCACACGGATCCCCCACATAGCTCCCGCCTGATCAAGCACTTCGACTACCTTAGCGGAGATCACATCACGCTCCTCAAAGGTTCTGTCTAGATCTAAGGTGCCAATCACAGAGCGGGTCGTAGTCTGTGCTAATTGAATGGCCGCATAACGGTAGTCGGTAATACCGTAGCTCGCCTTAACTGGGTCGGTCACCGAGATATAAATCACACCGTCGACCTCCACATTCACTTCGTCACTAGAAAAGCACTCCTGCGGTGGTACGTCGATCGTTTCCTCTTTTAAGTCATGGATATAGGCCACTTTATCCACAAAGGGGATCAAGGTATGAAAACCCGCGTCTAAGGTGCTGTGATACTTGCCTAAACGCTCAACAATATAGGCCGACTTAGTCGGAACTAAACGGATTGACTGGAAAAGTTTGATCACAAAAATCGCAAAAATCAGTCCCCAAATGGCCATCACGGCGAGATCGGTATCGAGTGGGATATTCATTAACGTGCTCCTTTATTAACAGAATGTTGGCCGCTCACCGTGTGGGTGACTTGCTCCATGCCTTCGAAAAAACCTTCGAGCTTCGCCATTTCAGCGGGAACGACTGACACTTGCGCATCGCTGAGGATCTTGCCGACTTGGGCGATAAACTGCTCTTTTAGCAGCATATTCATCGCATCATTACCGCCGTTAACCGCTAGGGCCTGGGAGATCATTGCCATCCCTTCCGACTTAGCCTTGGCAATGATGGCTATTTCCTGTCCCGTACCTTTGGCTTCGTTAATCCGCTTCTGTTTTTGCCCCTCTGAAATATTGATCGCCTCCTGACGCTCACCTTCGGACATATTGATCATGGCCGCCTTTTCCGCATTGGCTAGGGTGATTTCCGCCCGCTTGCGGCGCTCGGCTTCCATTTGCTTCTCTAGGGTGTGGATCACATGGCGTGATGGCGTAATATTGCGAATTTCATAACGCAGGACTTTGATCCCCCAAGGTTCAGAGGCTTTATCAATCTCACGCACTATGGATTCGTTTAACCTATCACGTTCAGAAAAAGTCTCACTGAGGGTGAGCTTACCGATTTCAGAACGCATAGTGGTCTGAGCCAAATTCACGGCGGCTTTACGATAGTTTTCAATACCGTAGCTGGCTAACTTACCGTCCATCACTTTGAGGTAAACCAATCCATCCACCTCAAGCTGGGTATTATCCTTGGAAATACAACTCTGTGGAGGTACATCGAGCACTTGCTCGCGGGTATCGTGGCGATAGGCCACGCGGTCGAAAAATGGAATTAAGAAATGAAATCCCGGTGACAATACAGTACGAAATTTCCCCAAACGCTCGATAACGTGCACCTCACGCATAGGCACAATCAGCATCAACTTATAGAGAATGAAGAAGAAAAATAGAATAATTAAGGTAAACAGAAACATAGACTCATCCTTTAGTTTTGAAAGTTGCCTGAATAACAGGCTCAACCACTAGGGCAATGTTTTCACGACAAATAATTCGGACTTCAGTGCCCACCGCAATAATGCTGCCATCGCCGAGTGCGGGCCATTCGCTCCCTTGAAACTCGACTCGACCCGTCGTTTGCCCCGGGCCAATGGCTTGTTTTACGCGGGCGATTTGATTGTAGATATCGAGTTCTTCATCGGTATTATCCACATGGGAATCGCCACCAACGAGTTTTTGAGTCACTTGCCTGAAGGTTAGCAGCAAAACAATGGCCGAAATAAACCACAGGGTCATACTCTGCACTACGCCTTCCACTAACCCGCTCCCCAAAGCGCCAGCAACGACTAGACAAGCCGCCCCCAGCAACACGACGATACCGCCGGGTATCACAAGTTCGGCAAGCATCAGGATCAGCCCAATGATCGCCCACACTAAAACTGGATTTGAAAACACCATATTTCCCCCTGAAATGAAAGTGTCTGTTGCTGCACTATAGCAGCAGTATTATTAACATGCGACATAATATGTCATCAATTTATACTGCATCCTAAAATTAATCCTTCAACAGGTGCGCTATGGCAGTTTGGGTTAAAGGCTTCCGCTGTTCTAAAATTAAGCACAATCAATTCAAAAAGTTAGCGTGACAGCATTCAACCCATAAAATTGAAGATAAAAAATAAAGTTAAAATCAATGAATTAGGCTGATGACATGGCAAGCATTTATTATGTGATTCTGACAACAACATTCGATAAAAACTTTGAATAAATGTAAATTTTTGCATATATTGCCCGCACTTTTTACCTTGCCCTTTGACAATATAGCCATTGCTCGGTTTGAACTTATCCATCAGACTGCGCCACGTCAGTGCGAGGATTGAGTACTACATTCTTTAGCGTCTACCCTACAACAGGAAATAACAATGAAAAAAACATGCCTATGTCTAGCATTAATGCTTTCTCCGCAAGCATTTGCAGATGACTTAGTACAGTGGTGGGATTTCAGTGCAACTGCCCTCTATGGTGAAGACTACGATTTGGCACCTTCGGACAAACAAACGACTGTCACACTCGAAACCGCTGGCGCATGGAAATATGGTGATTGGTTTGCCTTCCAAGATTTTATCTACTTTAAAGGCAACCACACGGGCATGGATAGCACCACCTACGGAGAGATTTCGCCACGCTTTAGCGCCAGCAAAATCCTCGGCGAGAAAATCGCCTTTGGGCCAGTGACGGATCTGTCTTTGGCCTTAACCTATGAAGAAGGTGAAGGCCCAGTTCATAGCCTGCTGTACGGCCTAGGTGTCGATGTTGCAGTGCCTTACTTTACTTACCTAAACTTCAACACTTACCGCCGTGATGCGATGAGCTCAGGCAATATCAGTGATGGCTGGCAGTTTACCCCAGTATTTCGTATCGATATTCCCGTGGGTTCCGCCAATATCGTCCTCGATGGTTTTATCGACTGGGTATTTGCCAGCGACAATGACGGCTATGAAGAGAACTTCCACTTTAACCCTCAGCTGAAATATGACTTAGGTAAGAGCCTATTTGGTGAGCACAAGGCCAACAAACTATTGGTCGGTATCGAATACGATCTGTGGACAAACAAATATGGCGTGAAAGGCGTAGATCAAGACACTTACTCTGTCATCGCCCAGTACCACTTCTAGTCGATACTGCATCGCCTTAACCTAGAAGTAGCAAAGGTGCCCTTAGGCACCTTTGCTATTTTTGAACACTCGCTTTGCAGGGGAGTGTGGCTAAGCTTAAGCCAGCAGTTTTTTCGCCGCAGCAACCACGATAGAAACCGCACTGACTTCAGTTTGTTTCATTGTGGCTTCGTTCGGGATTTCCTGTTGAGTGCGGTTCACGATAACGCCGGCCACACAGGCAGCACGCCAACCTTGAGTCGCACACATAGTGAAGAGTGTCGCCGATTCCATTTCATAGTTCAGCACACCCATTTCTTGCCATTCTTTCATTGAGCCCGCAAAACGACGGGTCACACGGCCAGTCACAGTGTCATAACGCTCTTGACCTGGGTAGAAGGTATCAGAAGAAGCAGTCACACCGATATGTGGCTCTACGCCCGCATCACGACACGCGGCAACCATAGCCGTAGTACATTCGAAGTTAGCAACCGCAGGAAACTCCATAGGTGCAAAATGTAGGCTAGCACCATCTAAACGTACGGATGCTTGGGTCACAATCACATCGCCCACATTGACTTGGGGCTGAATCGCGCCTGTAGTCCCTACGCGCAGGAAGGTATTTACCCCTAACTGTGCCAATTCTTCAACGGCAATAGACGTTGATGGACCACCGATACCCGTTGAGCAAACTACCACAGGCTTACCATCGGCATAGGCTAAATAGCTCGTATACTCGCGGTGGCTCGCAAGGAAAGTCGCATTATCCATTAACTCGGCAATACGTTTTACACGCTCAGGATCACCCGGCACAATTGCCAAGGTTGCACCATCGAGCATCGCTTTGGTCAAACCTAAATGAAATACATCAGCCATTATGAAAACCCCTTTCATTTTTGATAATTAAATTCTTATAAAATCGACTTTAACCTAGTATCGAAGCGGTGAAGGTTAACTTGATCACAGAATTATCGGCAAGAAGTAATTGTTTAGTCGTAATGTAATTACCAAAACTATTACCGTCTGATCACAAAGATAGCAAATGTTCGACGGTTCTGGTTGATCGCCTGAATTCTGCTGGAGAAAGTGTGAGCCAGATCGACTTGCACGCCATAGGTTAAGCTTATGATAATATAATTAATTGATTTAAAAGAAATTAGACCTAACTCTCCTTTACGGCTAATCTGAAGGGACACAAATATTGATCTCAATCACGTTTCCTCCTAATGCATTAAGGTTAGGGTTAAAGTGAAATCAGAAGTGTAGTAAGTAACGACAAGGAGAACGCCAATGTTTCCAGAGTACAGAGAGTTAATTTCCACCCTCAAGGCCCAAGATGCTCATTTTCAACGCAAATTCAGCGAGCACAATCAATTAGACGAGGAAATAAAACAACTGGAAAAACGAGTCGGTAGCGATTTCAACCCTGCGGTGAAAGAACTCAAGAGTAAAAAGCTACATTTAAAAGAAGAGATCTATCAGATCCTTAAATCCCACGAACAAAACTAAAACTAAGGGCGCCTAAGCGCCCTTTTTACTGCCAACCCAAATCCTTACAAATAGTAATCTTTGAGCGGTGGGAAACCGTTGAAGCAAACAGCCGAATAGGTTGTAGTGTATGCCCCCGCAGTTAACCAATACATTCTGTCGCCGATCGCGAGATCATTCGGCAGACCATAGCTATAGTGCTCATACATAATATCGGCACTGTCACAGGTCGGGCCCGCGATAACACACTTCTCTAACTCACCTTGTTTATGGGTGAATATAGGGAATTTAATTGCCTCATCCATAGTTTCAATCAGACCCGAGAATTTACCCACGTCGGTAAATACCCAGCGCTCTAACGCGGTGTAAGATTTCTTACTGATCAGCACCACTTCAGATACCAGCACCCCAGCGTTAGAGATCAGCGAGCGACCTGGTTCGAGAATGATCTGTGGCAAATCATCACCGAAATCTTCCTTCAAGAAATGGGTAATTTGCTCGGCATAAACGCCCAATTGATTGGTTTTGTCGATATAGTTCGCTGGGAAACCACCACCCATATTGATCATTTTCAAGGTGATATTGTGCTCATCACGCAGACGATCGAAAATGCTTTTTACTTTGCCAATCGCCGAATCCCAAGCACCTATATCACGCTGCTGTGAACCCACGTGGAACGAAATACCGTAGGGTTCTAGCCCTAATTCTTGGGCTAGGACTAACAGCTCATAGGCCATTTCATTCTGGCAGCCAAATTTGCGTGACAATGGCCAATCGGCGGTATCAGTACCTTCGGTCAGGATACGGACATAGATGCGTGAACCGGGGGCTTCTTCGGCGATCATACGTAGATCGGCTTCAGAATCCGATGCATACATACGCACACCGCGCTCATAAAATGCACGCACATCTTGGCGTTTCTTAATGGTATTGCCGTAACTCACGCGGTCGGCAGTCACGCCTACCTTAGTGACCATATCTAGCTCATAAATCGAGGCAATATCAAAGTTTGACCCTTTATCTTTTAATAAGGTCAAGATCTCGGCCGCTGGGTTCGCCTTAACTGCATAATAAACGTTGGCATAAGGAAAACTATTAACCATGTCATCGTATTGTTTCGCAATGATACTGGTATCGATCACTACGAATGGGGTTGCTTTGTCTTTGGCAAACGCTTCAATACGCTTGAATGTGTCCATGTCATAATAATCAGCAACATCAATAGATTGAAATTGGCTCATTGGGCCAGAGTCTCCTTTGGGTCAGGTCGTTAAAAAGTGAGTGTCTGTGTTAAAAACGTGCGCAGTAAACGATATTTTTTTACTTTACGCAACGAATTTTTATGCTGAATTACTAACTTTTTATTCCTTAAGGTTTTAAGGGAAGATTCTCTTTGAAAAAGTTTTTATAAAACAAATAATTACATACACAAATCCTAAGCTAAATTTGTGTTGATTATTCGAATACAAAGTGAATTTTTTACGACACGCGAAGGAGTAAGGCGGACAGACGAGCACACGCCAGCCTATCCATCCTAAATCGATAATGATTAGATGATATTAGTGCCTACTGTGCCCCTTGGAGTTTCTTAAGGGCCTGACCCAAGGCCTCACTTGAATCAAAATAAGCGATATCCAAAATATTGCGTTTATCGAGCAGTATCATGGTCGCCATATCTTTAGTATCGGGTAATAAATGGCTCACCTCTCCTTCCCTATCCAGACCGATAGCAAAGGGCAGTTCCTGCATTTGTGGTATAGCCACAAACTTAGCAATGAGTGATGGCATACCACTAATATCGGCGACATAAACTAGGTGTGCTGGAAACTGCGACTCACTTAAAGGCTGCAAAGTTTCTTTAATAATATCACCGCCTTTCATACTACGGCTAAAGAGTACAACCCGGGTTTCATCGGTTATATTGATCACTTTATCGTGCTGATCGAGTAATGAAATGGAATTAATCGCATCCCCAGCAACATAGCTAGCAGCAAATACCAGCATGGGGGTAAACAGGAAAGACAAACATAACAACCGTGTTTTCATCAACACTCGACTCCATTATTCGGATAAGTGGACAGCATACCTGAGTCATACGTTAGGCTCATCAAATCAACCGCGATTACATGATACGCTTCACAGGTAGATGGCAAACCAGTATTTGGTGGGATTTCTACGTTATACTCGCACAGTGAAATTTATTACAAGGATATCACTATGATAACACCAGGACTCGATCAAGAATTGCAGCAACTGCAGGGCGTCTACCAATTGATCACCGAATTTTTAGTCAATTATAGTTTCCAGTTAGTCGGTGCGGCGCTGATCTTTTTATTGGGTCTTTGGCTCGCCAGTAAAGTGTCCCGCTTAGTCGCTAAACAGTTCGAAAAACACAATATCGATATCACCCTCAGTAACTTCGTCAGTAATCTTATCCGTATCCTGATCATCGTCATGGTGGCCATTATCGCCCTTGGCAAAATCGGCATCAGCGTCACCCCCATGGTAGCGGCAATCGGTGCGGCCTCCCTCGGCGCGGGCCTCGCCTTACAGGGCATGCTGTCGAACTATGCAGCGGGTGTTACCATTATTGTGACTCGACCTTTTGTGGTGGGTAATACGATTGAAATCAAAGGCGAAAGCGGCGTCGTTAAGCGTATTCACTTAGGCATGACCATACTAACCAATGAGGAAGGAGAACAAATTAGCATCCCCAATAAGCATATCGTCGGTGAGATCCTGCATAACTCCTTCAGTAATAAGCTGGTCGAAACCCAATTTAACTTGAGCTACAACAACGACCCAGAAGCGGCGATAACCTTAATCACTGAACTGTTGAGCCAAAATCCCAATGTTAGTCAAGACACTACGCCTAATATCGGCATCAATGGCTTTAATGCCATCGGCATTGAGATTGGTGTGCGTTACTGGGTGCCGACCCAAAGCTACTTTCAGCATAAATATAAGATTAATCTAGCCATGTATAACGCCCTCAAACAGGCTGGTATCGAGATGGCTTGCCCTGTGCGGGAAATTCATTTGCAAGAAAAGTAACCTCATCTACTGGGGCAATGGACTCGGCCATCCGCCCCGCGTCTCCCACAGTAAACTTGCATTTTTTGCGGGAACCACGTTTACTGTGCTGCCAAAATATCAATAGTGAAGGAATACTATGTTGTTGATACTTATCATTATAGCCTTTGTCGTACTGTTTATTCTTTTTGCCAAATACCAAAAAAAGAAGATACAAGCCGAAGCGCTTGCCGCTGGAGAACCTTCGGCGCTGCTCAATCACGGACTCACATTAATCAATCAGGGCGAAGTCAATTCAGGCCTAGACTATATTCAACGGGCCGTCGATAAGGGCTTAGCCGTTGCCGCCATTGCCATGGCTGAACTGTATTCGGGCCGATTCCCACAGGTGCCCGCCGATCCCAAGGCGTCTGAATATTGGTATCGAAAAGCCGCCGAGATCGATCCGCAATATTTACCCATGCTCACCCTGACTAGCTTGGTCGCCACTGAGGCGCAAACACCCGAGCAATTGCTTGAGCAGGTAGAACAGCTCAAAACCAGTGCTGAAGCGGGGCAAGTCGAGTTTCAATATGAGCTCGCCTATTTGTATCTCAGACAACCCTTTCTCGATCCCGATGCAAGTCAAGCCATTTATTGGTTTGAAAAGGCCGCCGCCCAAGGAAACCAAGATGCCTATTACCACTTAGGAACTCTCTATTGGCACGATGAACGCGTCACTTCGGACTATAGCAAAGCACGGGAATACTTTGAGAAAGCCGTCGTCGCCGGTGATGAATTAGCGAAGGATAATTTAGGCCATATGCTGGCCGCAGGCCAAGGCGGCCCTAAGGATCTCGTTCGCGCCGAAGCCCTACTCAGCGACTATGCCGCAGAAGACGATTTCCGCCAGTATTACCTAGGCAAACGTTTCCTCTACGGTGAAGATTTTGCCATCGACTATGGCAAGGCTCGCCATTGGTTAGAAAAAACCTGCGCCGCTGACAATGTTTTTGCTAAGTTAGCGCTGGCACACCTTAAGCTACTCGACCCACAATCGGATAACGACTATCAACAGGCAAGGACTGAGTTCGAGGCTCTGGCACCCCAGTGGCAAGAGGAAGCCCTATTCGGCCTAGGAAAAATCTACGAAGAAGGCTTAGGCGTCTCACGCCAACCGATTAAAGCCTTAATGTATTACCAACTGGCCGCCATGAGCCATAACACAGACTATCGGGCCGCATACGAGAAGCTCGGCAAACGCTTAGGCACCTTAGAGATCCGTGAAGCGCAGAGCCTATGTAATAACTTTCTGCATCAACATCCCATCCCCGATGAGCAGCAAGCTTATTACTACTTTAATCAAGCGGAACTCTGCCGCAAGGGTGAACACCCTAGCCGCGAAGCGCTGCAAACCGCTGAGACTTGGTACCGCAAATCCGCCGACTTGGGTAGTCAAGATGCCATGCAAGCCATTGTTGAGATTAATCGCCATGGGTCGATAGATAAGCCCGTACAGGCTGTTATTTGGTCGAGCATACTGCTACGCAACTTTGGCAAATATGGGATGAATAGTGATCAGCTTTTGTATCAACAACAGGCCCAATCCCGCTTAACGGAATCCGAGTTGTTGTATGCCCAAAGCGAAATCGAACGCATTGAGTCCCAGCTAACGCCTTATTTAGAAAAGGATAACTAGCGGCAAAACGAGCATAAGGTTTGCTCAATACTGATTGGCCAAACCTTTGTCTATCAAGCAAAGTTATATTTAAACGCTACACTCTATTAAGCAAGTTTTAGCATTGCCCACCGATATAGGTGATCACCCAAGGCTAACGATATGAGAGTCATCCCGTTTATTCTCTTTGCCTATTTGCTTATCTCAAAGGCTCAGGCTGACACTGTCCTCCCTGTGTGGCAAGCCCATTGCCGTGACAGACATCCCGTCATCTATTTTGAAAATGAGCAATGTAAAGGCCCTGGTGCCTTAGTCATCAATCAGGTTATCAATCGCCTAGGACATCAAATCAACTGGAGCAATGTGCCATGGGCACGTACCATAAAAGTGGCAGAAACAGGGCAAGTTGATCTCATTCCAATTCATTCGATGACATCTGAACGCAGTCAGTTTCTCCATCCGATGCTCCTTGGATATAATAGGCGTTATGTGCATTACTATGCCCTATCCACTTCTCCAATCCATGTCACTCATTTTGAGGAGTTAAAGCCCTATGTTATCGGAGCCATAAGAGGCACCTTTTACAGCCATCAATTTAATAACTACAAATCACAACTCAAGGTCACATTTGTTAATAATCATCAGCAGTTAATAAAAATGCTAAAGGCTGGACGTATTGATTTAGCAATAACCTCTGAGCTTAATGAATTGCACACATTTGCGGGAAACGCGCAATTTAAAGCAATGGATTATACCGATATCAGCTTAAACGGCCGCTTCTTCAGCATCCCACGACAATCACCACTGCACAAATACGCTAAACAAGTTGAATTGATCGTTGATGATATGCGCAGCTCGGGGGAAATCACTCGACTATTTGAGTCCTATGACGTTGACCCGCCTATCAATCAACATGATTTAGCCACAACATCTAACTAAGAAGCTGTTTGGGTCATCGGATGCCGCAGCACTGTTGCCAGCGTTGGCACAACGGTTTGATGGAATGGGTGATGTGATTGCCCTTGAAAACCTTGTCGCTGCGGCAACTTTAAATAGCAAGCAATCCATCAAGTTTAAACGCCTTTAATCGAGTCAAATTATTCAGAGTTACTACTTTAGATATAGTAAATTTTACAAAGTGTTAACTCGATCACTGTCCATTTTTTGCCCTTTTCTTCCCAAAACCCACCTTGCTACATAACAAGCTAATTTAGCTTTAAAAACAACCCTTTGTTTTTAAAAATGTAAATTCATCCCAACACAACTCCGCAACCAATCAATTAGATTTTTATCAATGAAATTTTTATCAATTAGATTTTTTTAATAGAGGTGATACACCTCAAATAAACATCCAATCATCTTTGATAAATTTATTCACAAGGTGGGAGCAATAGATACATTCCACCAACAAAGTCATGTGAGTGACAATTAAGAAAGGATGAGATGATGAAAATTTCAACTAAGATCGCAATCGCCGTCGCGCTAATCAGTAGTCTAGGCCTCCAAGCCTATGCCGCCGAAGGGGGAAATCCTAAAAAGGGTAAACACCTGTATAAAAAAGAATGTAAAGCCTGCCACAGCCAAGCAGGTGAAGGCGGAGAGCTGACCCCAATGAGTAAAACCATGAGCCAGTGGGATCGCTTCTTCGATAAAGATAAGCACAAACTCAAACCTGAGGTATTCAACGGCTTCACAGAACAAGATCTCAAAGATATACAGCAATTCCTGTATGACCATGCCGCCGACTCGGAGCAACCGCAAACCTGCGGTTAATCGTTACCGAGCCTAAATCAAGGGAATAACCGCAGGCCTGCAACTGCAAGTTAACCCATTGAGATAAAACCAAAGCCCGATAAGAGAAAATGGGGAGAACACCTCAGGGCCTCCTGTTGGGTAAATTTGGCACTCGGCCTGAGTCGGTGCCAGCGGAACACTCAGGGAGAAACCCTATGCGTACACCTACACTCATTTCGATATTGGTTGCTAATGCGCTGTTTATGTCCGGCCAAGCCTTTGCCGCGGCCAATGAAGTACAAGCTGACACGCAAAAAATGACCGAGCTAAAACAACAGCTCGCCGATATCACAGAACAACTCGATGAACTCAATAGCCGAGTCGATAAAACCGAACGGCACACGTCTTTAGACCGCCTTGAAATCACTGGCGACTTTAGAACCAAGGCCCACTCACTGCATTACCGTGACGTGGTTTGGAACCCAGCGATTAAGGTTAACTTCAATGACTTTGGCGCCAAAGCCATGTCCGGTGTCTTTGGGATGCCAAACGATCCTAACTCGCCACTCGGACAGATGATGCAAGCCAATCCCGATCTGGCCGCCGCCTTCCAAAATGGCATGTTGCAGGGGGTGATGCCCTATGTGCTAGCCCCTCAGCAGATACAAGATATTGATAACGATATTTTTTATACCACTCGCCTACGGTTAAATCTTAAGGCCAAGGTATGGGATAACGTCAGCTTTGCTGGTCGCCTGAGCATGTATAAAAACTGGGGCGACTCCACTGGCGTACAAGTGTTCGACTCCTGGCGGTCATTCACTATGGATGGCACCAGCAGCGGCAACACCAGTGGCGACTGGTTAAGGGTCGAACGTGCCTATTTCGATTGGAAAAACATCAATGGTTCAGAGTTTTATCTCTCGATTGGCCGTCGCCCATCCACCTATGGCCCACCAACCCACTACCGTGAAAACGAACTCCGTGGCGGTACACCTTCAGGCCATTTAGTTAACTTTAACTTCGATGGCGCCACCTTAGGTTACAACCTAGGGGAAATCACTGGAGTGGAAGGACAAGTGGTTCGCTTCTGTTATGGCCAAGGTTTTGAATCCCAATGGGGCAATGGCGAAATGTTTGGTGACATAGTCACCAAAGATACCCACCTCGGCGGTTTTAATATCGATGCCATCAATGACGGTACTAACTTCCTGCAATTTACCCTGTTTGGCGCTAAAGACGTAAATGACGGCTTTAAGGGCACTATGGCCTTCCCGACCCAGCTCGCAGGTATTTTTGCCCCAACCATGTACCAAGATATGCAAAAGTTCGACAACTTTAACTTTGTCACCCGTGTACAACCCAGCGGTGTGATCGGCGACATGTATCTAGGTGGAATTGGCTTTGCTAGGGAAGAAGCCAACGATATCAAATGGTTCGCTTCACTCGGTTGGACTCGCGCAGAACCTAACGGTAACGCCGGCATGTTCGGTGGCATGTTGTCCGATGCCGTCTTTGAAGCTGAGCTCAACAGCACGGGCACCGAAATCATCATGGTGCCTAAGACCAGCGATGATACTGACACCAAAGACGGTTATGGCATCTATGTGGGTATCCAAATCCCTGCCCCCTTCGGCAAGTTCGGTTTGGAATATAACTATGGATCCGAGTATTGGACGCCCTTTACCCAAGCGCAGGACGACCCTATTGGCAGTAAATTAGCTACCCGTGGCCACGTCGGCGAAGCCTATTACATCTTTGATATTAATCCAAAAATGTTTATCAAACTTGCAGGGCTCTACTATGACTTCGAATACACAGGTAGCGGCACACCTGTAGGTGCACCGCAAAAAATCGATGATGTACTCGCGGGTTCGGCTTACTCCATGCTGCCCGTGGTCGATAAGGCCTTCGATGTGAACGCCTCACTGACCATTAACTTCTAATCCGTATAGATAAAAGCTATCAGCCCTCGGTCAAGCCGAGGGCGGGAGTACAAAATGAAAAGACTCTTACTTATTGCCTTGGCGGGCATAACATTACAAACCTATGCCGCCAATCCCCATAAAGACGCACTAAAAGGCCCTTTTACCACAGGCTCTGAAGTCACCACACAATGCTTAGTTTGCCACGAAGACCAAGCGACAGATGTGATGAAAACCTCCCACTGGACTTGGGAGTTAGCACAGAAACTCCCCGATAGAATAGTGCTGCGGGGTAAGAAGAACAGTATTAACAACTTCTGCGTGTCGATTGCGAGCAACGAGCCCCGCTGCACTAGCTGTCACGCTGGCTATGGTTGGAAAGACAACAATTTTGACTTTAAAGATAAAACCAAAGTCGATTGCCTAGTTTGCCATGACACCACAGGCACTTACGTTAAAGATCCCGCTGGAGCAGGGGAACCTATGGCAAAACTCGACCTCACTAAAATCGCCCAAAACGTGGGTGCTCCCGTGCGGGATAACTGCGGTAGTTGCCACTTCTACGGTGGTGGCGGTGACGCGGTAAAACATGGGGATCTTGATTCTTCCATGTCTTACCCAGACAAAGCGACCGATGTGCATATGGATAGCGATGGCAATGATTTCCAATGTCAAAACTGCCACACCACAGAGAAGCACATGATATCGGGTAATGCTATGGGTGTTTCACCCGGTGGCGTCGACCATATTGGCTGTGAAAATTGCCATGAATCAGCGCCCCACGCGAACAAAAAGCTCAATACCCATACTGCAACAGTTGCCTGTCAAACCTGTCATATCCCCTATTTTGCCAAAAATGAACCCACCAAGATGCGCTGGGATTGGTCTACGGCGGGGGATGATAAACCTGAAACTATTGATCAATATGGCAAACACACCTACCAGAAGAAAAAGGGTGACTTTGTATGGGAAAAAATGGTGCCGCCACAATACGCTTGGTACAACGGCACTGCCAACGCCTATATGGCGGGTGACAAAATGGACCCCAATGCAGTCACTAAACTCACCTACCCAATGGGTGACATTAACGATACCAAAGCCAAAATCTACCCCTTTAAAGTGCACACGGGTAAGCAGATTTACGACAAGAAACTCAATATCTTTATCACCCCAAAAACCTATGGTAAAGGGGGCTACTGGAGCGAGTTTGATTGGAACTTAGCCGCAAAACTGGGTATGGAAGCCAATTCAACTATGTTGGAAAAAGGCATCAAATACAGTGGCGAATATGGCTTTGCCGCAACCGAAATGTGGTGGAGGATCAACCATATGGTGTCGCCTAAGGAGCAAGCGCTTAACTGTAATGACTGCCACAACAAAGGCACTCGCCTCGATTGGCAAGCCTTGGGGTATCAAGGCGACCCAATGAAAAACAAGCAAGGCCCTAAACATAAACAACCTTAATTAACCCGTTTCCTGCAATACCTTTGAGATCTTAGTGTTTCACTAAGATCTCTTTTTATGTTGTCGCATGCTGACACAAATGCAGACAATTAGACTCAGCGATTCCTCTGCCTTGCCCCAGTTTGTCTCACTGGGTAACGCCACACGGCAGTTTGACTCTGTCTATCACCAAAATCATCTGATTTTTATGGCATTTATTTTGCCTAATCAGGCAATGTTCAATTGTGGCAACCTCTATGACCGCGGGCAAAACCCCAACACAGCACCCGACTCAACCGCTCAACCGTTTACTCGGTGAAACCAGTGGCGCCTTCGCCGACCTAGGCACTTTTTTACCCTTAGTCTTGGGCTTAATTGCCCTAAACCAATTTTCGCCCCAGGGGATATTTTTAGGCTTTGGCCTATTCGCGATATTAAGCGCCTTATTTTATCGCCGCCCGATCCCCGTCCAGCCCATGAAGGTCATCGCCGCCCTCGTGATCGCCCAAGGCTTAACCCCAGGAATGCTGCAAGCGAGTGCCATGTTGATGGGCATCATACTGTTAATTCTGGCGTTTAGCGGTGCCATCACTTGGCTCGCCAAACAATTATCCCAAGCCGTGAGTGTTGGTATCCAACTCGCCATTGGCCTGCAATTAATGTGGATGGGCACTAAGATGATGAGCGATCTTTGGCTGCTCGGACTCGGCGCATTCGCCCTGCTTTTTGTGAGTAAATTCTTGCCATTACGCTACCTTGCTATGCCTCTGGTGATTGCGGCGGGCATGTTTTGGCAGGCTAATAGCCAAACCGAAATGGCCAGCAGCCTGAGCATTCCCGCCGTGAGCGCCTCGCTACACTTGGCTTGGCCGAGTCTGAACGAGTGGAGCTCGGCGGCGATTTTGCTGGTGCTGCCACAGCTCGCCCTCACCTTAACCAATGCGGTGATAGCCACCTCGGCAATGGCGCAGGAAAAATTCCCCGAAGACGCCGCTAAACTCACGCCTAAAAACTTGGCCATTAGCTCTGGGCTTGCCAACCTGTTACTCGCGCCTTTTGGTGCGGCGGCCATGTGCCACGGTGCGGGCGGCCTCGCGGTGCAATATCACTTTGGTGCGCGAACGCACCTCACGCCATTAATCTTCGGCGGCACTTGTGTTGTTATCGCCCTGTTTTGGGATGGCCAAATAGCTTGGTTGCTCGGGCTTATCCCTGTGGCAATTCTCGGCAGTTTGCTCTCCATCGGCGGTCTACAACTGGCGTGGTCAAAACGCCTCATCGATGGTAAGCCCTTCTGTATCTTTGTGATCATCTCGACCGCTATGACGTGCCTTGCCATCAACGCCGCCGCAGGGTTGGCGGTAGGGATTATTCTCGAGCAGGGACGCCGTACTTGGGCCATGCTAGCCATGCGTTAAACACCGATATCTCCCTGAAAGTGAAAACCACAGCACATCTCAGTGCTGTGGTTTTATCCCTTAGAAAGTTCTCGCAGGATTGGTGGGTGTATCCTTTTGTGCCAGCGCCCATTTAGCAATCGCATCCTTACGCATAAAACCCACTTTTGAGTGTTCTTTAGCGTATTGAATAAACTTGTCTAAGGCATTGGCAAGACCTGGCGTACCACCGATACGGTCGTGCACACTGATGGACATCATCCGCCGCTGGGATGTGCCTTCCTGATAGAGCATATCGAATTCGTCTTTAAGCTCCTGTAGGAAGGCGGCAGCCGTCATCGCAGTATTGCCACCAAAGCGACCTATATCATTGTTACGTAAGGTATAGGGCACCACCGCAAAGGGTTTACCCTGCACTGGGATAATCGAAGGTTCATCCCTTGATAAATCATCAATATGATAGATAAAGCCCAGATCCTGCAGGATATTTAAAGTTTGGGTGCTATGGCGCATCCAAAACGCATTAAACCCTATGGGGCGCTGGCCGGTGATCTTTTCTAAGGTATTGATACTCTCTATATAAGAATCACGCTCCTGCGCTGGCGACATGCTGTATTGCGGCGTCCACGTCTGCCCATGGCCTGAAATCTCATGGCCTTCATCCGCCACTTGTTTTGCAAGTAATGGATGTAATTCGGCGGCGCGGCCCACCATATGGGAGGTCACTTGAATATTGTGCTTACGCCATAGACGCAGTAAACGCGGAATCCCCTCATTCATCCCGTAGTCGTACCAACTGGGGGTAATAGTATCCGGATAACCCTGCTCCATTGGTGGAAACGGGCCTTCGGCATTTTTATCCTGCGCGCCAGCCTCAAACTGCATGGATATAGAGATCACCAGTTGCTCGCCATTAGGCCAAAAACGGTTGTTCATACTGCCTCCTACCGAAGTTTGTGTTTGATCATCGAGTGCCACTGCCCCCGGTAATCCCATAGAGAAGGCTGACTGACTTAGACCAACGCCAGCTATCAAGGCGCCACCCGCCTGTAAACTTGTCTTTAAAAATTGTCGACGCGGGTTCATGACTTAGCTCCCGTGGACACGGCTTTCGAGGCCAGTTGGCTAAATAGCGTTTGATAATCCTCGAGGTGCCAGTTATCTGTGATAAAACCATCACGAACTCGGTACATATCTACGGCGCGAAAATCGATTTTTTGCCCTTGTCCACGCTGATCACCAAAGACACCGGTAAAATGGCCATTAAAACGTAACCGCACTACGGCGCGATCCCCTACCACCAGCAGATGCTCAACGGTTACCGAGAGATCGGGCACCGCCGCCCTAAAGGCTTTAGAGGCGTCGAGCGGCCCAGTGATCCCCTGTGCGCGGCCTTGGGGGAGAGTGCGATCAATAAAATGGGTCGCTAATGCCCAGTGGGTAAATGTCGGGTCGCCCGTATCCCAAAAGCTAGCGTATAACAGGGCGGCGTGGGCAATGGTCTCAGATTGCGGCGAGCCATCACTGATCAGCTCCATTGCCGTAACCTTAGGGGTAAGGGCCGTTTTCACATCGACACTGGCCAGAGCCGACTCACCCTGAGCGGCAACAACCGTCATGCTGAGGCTAAAGCCTAAAATGGCTAAGCCGAGTAATCCTGAGCCCCATAAACCTACTTTTATCCAAGGCGCAACGGCGCAATAAGGACGATTTTTCATTACGCCACCCCATTATCGCTTGAGTGCATAACCGCACCTAATGCCGTTTTATAGCTAGGATAATCCGTATATCCAGCCGCACTGCCGCCAAATAATGGCCCCTTGTCGAAGGGCGATAGGGGTAATTGATTGGCTAATCGATAGGGCAGATCTGGGTTAGCGATAAAGGCACGACCAAAGGCCACTAAGTCGGCATAACCTTTTTCAATGACCTCATTAGCCCGCTCGACACAGTAACGACCCGCCACAATAATGCTGCCTTTAAACACGTTACGCAGCTCGATTCTGAAGGATTCTGGCACCTTGGGCGCATCATCCCAATCGGCTTCCGATAAATGCAAATACGCCACTCCCAAAGCCGATAAATGCTTAGCAGCCAACAGGATAGTATCGACTATCTCAGGGCAAGCCATATCCTTAAAGGTCACATAGGGTGCGAGGCGAACGCCAACTCTATCGGCGCCAATCTTGGCACTTACCGCTTCAACAACGTCCAATAAAAACGAATACGCTTTTCGGGCGAGCCGCCATAGGCATCGGTTCTGTGGTTAGAATTAGTCCGCAGGAATTGGTCGATGAGATAACCATTGCCAGCGTGGATTTCGATGCCATCGAAACCTGCGGCAATGGCACTGGCCCCCGCGTTGGCAAAGTCGGCCACTACGCGGTCAATATCCGCTTTGGTCATTTCCCTCGGCTTGGGGCAGTCCACCATTTGTCCCTCGGGATGCTGCTCATCGACAATCCACACTTTAGTGCCTACAGGAGTAATCGCCGAAGGTGCAATTGGTGCCACGCCATGCTGAAAAATAGGATGGGACACCCGGCCCACATGCCAGATTTGATTAAAGATTTTGCCACCCGCTTGGTGCACCGCCGCGGTAACCTTTTTCCAGCCGTCAATTTGCGCCTCGGTATAGACGCCGGGGGTGAAAGAGTAGCCTTGGCTGTCGTCCGAAATTTGGGTCGCTTCGGTGATAATCAGGCCTGCCGTAGCGCGCTGGGCGTAATATTGCGCCATTAAGTCGTTGGGAATATTTCCAGGTTGTGTGGTACGCGCCCGTGTCATCGGTGCCATCACGATACGATTTTGCAGCGTCAGTGCCGCTGACCCATAGGCTGTAAATAAACTCATATGCACTCCGAACCATAAATGAAGTTTGAATATCTGAGTGCAATAGTGCATTAGTTAATCTATATTGATAATCAGCCTAATATTTAAATCATTTTCAAAAATAATTTGATATGTATCATATAAACGATCTGCAACTCGCCCTGCGTATCGCCGCGCTCGAAAGCCTCTCCGCCGCCAGCAAGGAGATCGGCATGACGCCAGCCGCCGCCAGCGCCGCCCTCCAACGGCTTGAAAAAAGCTAGGCTGTCAGCTGTTTGCTCGCTCGACACGGCGATTGCAACTCACGGAAGAAGGGCGAATATTTCTCGACGCCGCCAAGCCAGCACTCGCCTTACTCGAAACAGCTTCCGCCAATTTGGCCGAACATAGGGGTGAACTCAAAGGTGAAGTACGTATTGCCCTGCCCTCGGATATTGGTCGCAGCAGGATCCGCAGTTGGTTAGATGAATTGATGGATAGCGCGCCAGAACTGTCGATCCAACTCTATTTTGGCGACCATATGGCGGATCTTATCGATCAAAATATCCATTTGGCCCTACGCTATGGTCAGCTTGAAGATTCCAATCTAAAGCGGCGCCAACTGTCGATGACCCCAAGAGTGCTGGTCGCCTCCCCCGCTTATCTTGCGCAATATGGCGAACCGCAAACACTGAATGAACTGAGTCAGCACCAAGTGTTGATCTTAAATCGGGGCGGCGAGCCATGGCAGAAGTGGAAATTTAGCCATAATGGTGAAACCGTAGAGATTGAAGTCAGAGGAAAACGCTTCTGTAACGATGGCGCCGTGATCCGTGACTGGGCACTGGCGGGACGTGGTATCGCCTATAAGAGCTGGCTCGATGTGGCGCAGGATGTCACCGAAGGCAGGCTAAAGCTTATCTTAGCCGATAAACTCGCTCCTGCGGTGCCACTGCAATTGGTCTATCTTCAAACCGACTACCCTAGTCATAAAATACGTCGCACCATAGAGTTTTTAGCCCAAAAACTGCAGCAATTTAGCCAAGAATACCCAGCACCTTAGATGTATTTTGGCTTACTTTAAATCCATAAAAAGGCATACCCAGGCTAGCTGCATCTTCAGGTTATTAAAGGGAAAACACTAGCCTTTAGGCAAGACCACAGTTACCACGCAGCCCTGTTGCCAAGGTAGTTGTGCGTGTGCCGATTGCTGGCAGTTTTCAATCTGAATACTGCCATGGTGACGGCTAACCACATCCTTACATATCGCTAATCCCAAACCGAGCCCCGCATCTTTGGTAGAGGCGAACGAGGCCATTAACTCGCTAGCCTGCCCTTGTAAACCTTCGCCATTATCTATGACTAATACCCTGATTTCACTGGAGTGGTAATAGATCTCAATCCTTAGTTGCCGCGCCCGGTTATCCTTGCAGGCCTCAAGTGCATCTAAGCTGTTTTTCACTAGGTTGACCCACATTTGACTTAAGCCAACAGTATCACCCATTAATTCAAAGGGATGGCCTTCAACTGCCACAGTCACTTGTACGCCAGCTCGGTCTAGCTCACGGCGTAATAGGGCTAAAGCCTCTTTGACCACTAAGGTGACATTCAGCGATTCGGCCTTGGCCTGACGGCGCTTAAGCAAACCGCGAATACGGTGCACAACAGCCCCAGCTCGTATCGATTGCGCATTGATTTTACCCAAAATATCATAGAGTTCAGGATTATCCTGCCCAAGCCTTTCTAGCTGTAACATGGCGCCTTCACTATATTGGGTGATAGCAGCTATGGGCTGATTCAGCTCATGGGCCAGCCCCGCGCCAATCTCCCCTAGAATCGCCGCACTCTGCAACCGTTCTAATTGCAATGCTTTATCTTTTAACTGCCGCTCGGTGCTGACCAAAAACTCGCTCTTTTGACGGAATTTATATTCGAGCCACAGATGATAAATGGTCGACACGATAAAGATCAGCAGCAATACCCCGCCCCACTCTTTATTTTTCTCCATCCATTTATAGACGGTTTGATACAGGGGCGGTGCTGCGCCTTGCAGCTGCAATTCTTTAAATAATTCAATCACCTTTAGCTGACTCACAGGAGCAGTCCAACCTAAGGTATCGGCGGTAATGGCCGCCACATGGTCGGCGGGTAAATCAAACAAAGCACGGGTAATTTGCATGGTGAGTCGTGGAGAGACGGTATCCGCCGCCGCAAATGACCAGTTAGGATAAAGCTGGGTGCTGACCTCACAATCGTATCCGGGCGGATTGGTTGGATGAATGACTCGATAATCCGCCTGATTGATAAGCCCGGTTTCGATCATTTCCTCTAAGGTGCAAAAAGGTGCAATGGCGGCATCGGCATTACCGTCGCGCACTTGGTAGATCAGCGGTTCTAAAGGGAATCCGAGAAATCGTACCTGGCCAAAGAATTGCTCCGGCAGATAGCCCATCTTATGCAGTAATCCCATCGCCGCCTGATAGCCACCCAGCGCCTGCGGATCGCTGGCGACCACATTCTTGCCTCGCAAGTCCTGCAGACTGCGGATTGGGCTATCGGCGCGCACAATAATAGTGGCGCCTATGGTAAAAGTGCTGCCCTGATGCTTGCGGCTCTTCATGGTCGCGAGCCAAGATAGCGGAAAGTTATTGCTTAAGTGCAGATACTGGCCGGGGTTAGTCACAATAAACTGCAAGTCGTGGCTGAGTAACTGGCTACGCATACCATTAAAATCGACGGGCACCACTTCAAAACGGCTATTAGGAACTTTTTCGCTGAGGTAATCCATCATAGGTTGCCAGCGTTGTTTCGCCTGTAACACCCCGTGATTGGCCAAGACCCCCACTCTAAATTCATTCACAGGAAGTTCTTCATCGGCATAGGTTAGATTGACCCCCATCAGGCTCAAGATGCAACCCACCACCAGCGCCCTACACCAAACTCCCATTGCTATCGCCTTGTGTTATATGCCTTTGTATTCGAAATACTCTATGCCCTAGGCAAGAATTAAGCTGTGAATGGCGCCAAACTCTGGGATTGACCCCATGGCATTTGGCTAATTTAGTGATACACCTCCCAAGACCTAGGCTTAAAATTGAGCCTACTACAGGGCAGGCTTAAGCTGATGTAGTAGCAAACCACCGCAAGGGAAACCATGTCCACCAAACTGCCACTGTATTTAGTCGATGATGATGAAGCGATTCTCGACTCCTTGGGTTTTATGCTCGGGCAATTTGGCTATCAAGTACAAACCTTTAACAGTGGCCGAGACTTTTTAGCCCAATGTCCGTTAACCCAAGCGGGCTGCGTGATCTTAGATAGCCGAATGCCGGAGATCACCGGCCAAGAAGTGCAGCAAAAACTGCTCGAAACCCAAAGCCCGCTAGGGGTTATCTTTCTAACGGGGCACGGCGACTTACCCATGGCACTGAGCGCCTTTCGCAAGGGCGCCTGCGACTTTTTTCAAAAACCCGTATCGGGCAAAGCCTTGGTTCAAGCTATTGAAAAAGCCCATAGGGAAAGCCAAGCCAGTTTTGGACAACAGAGCCTACAGCATAAATTTGCCCAACTGACCGAACGCGAGCAGCAAGTGTTGGCCCATGTGATCCAAGGTATGACCAATAAGCAAATCTCAGAGGCCATGTATTTATCCTTACGAACCATCGAAGTGCATCGCGCTAAGATTATGAAAAAACTCGAAGTAAACAATATGGCGGAGTTAGTACAACACGTAGGGAATCTGAATTCTGTCTTATAAATCAGAGCCCTGTATCGGTTAAATACTCGCATCCCCCTCTCGCCAGCCATGATTCATTATCAACTAACCCCATATTTCCTAGACCATTCAAGATACAGTAACAACACAACTTTCATCCTACCTGCGACAAGCTGTCGCAGTTTGTCACTTTGGCTTTGTCGCTCGAGCAATAAACTGCCACACTCGGCTCAGGTTCTCTCCTTTATGCCCGCAGGCATTAAAGATCCACTGCTTTTGAACCTTCCCCCGAGGGCGCCAGTTCCCTCGGGGATTTTTTTATCCATCCCACAAACGAATACCACCCTTCGATATCGTCACTACAGCAAAAATAACATGATTTACCCTAGGCCCTAGCTGCAAACCAGCTATATAATTCCTAACCGCGTTAGATAATGATAAAATCATGGAAGAATCAATGTTTAAACCATTAATATTACTTAGCTTTAGTATCTTAGCATTAACCTGTGTTAGCGGCTGTGTTGGGCCATTAAATGCCAAGTGTGATGCGCACTCCCCCTATAGTAAACAAGAATGCAATGCAGCCGATGCCGCTGTTTATGTTGCAGCGGCCATGTTAGAAGGCTCAGATAAAGGACAGAGTTGTAATGATATGTCGGGCAAAGCGAAGCAAGATTGCCTTGCGCAGCAACAGGCATTGAAAGAATCATTAGAAAAACACGCCCGTAAATAGGGAGCTTAATCCCCCGATGCCTTCATCTAGACAGGGCGATAGACTCTCTTCCCATTAAGCACTCATTTTATTGCCAAAGGAGCGAGAAAGATCGCAGACTCCTTTGGCATTTGTCGCTATAACTTGAATTATTGCCATCGATCCCCATATCTACTCCATCATCCACCGAGCGATTTAACCCTCGGGCCAGAGAAGAGGATTCACAAGTGACCACTATCGTATCAGTACGCCGTAATAATCAAGTTGTCATCGCCGGCGATGGCCAAGTCTCCCTAGGCAATACCGTCATGAAAGGTAACGCCAAGAAAGTGCGTCGCTTATACCACAATAAGGTACTCGCAGGCTTTGCAGGTGGCACCGCCGATGCTTTCACCCTATTCGAGCGTTTTGAGGGCAAACTCGAAATGCACCAAGGTCATTTGCTGCGCTCGGCCGTCGAACTCGCTAAAGATTGGCGGACTGACCGAATACTGCGCAAACTTG
This sequence comes from Shewanella sp. HN-41, assembly GCF_000217915.1. Taxonomy (GTDB): domain Bacteria; phylum Pseudomonadota; class Gammaproteobacteria; order Enterobacterales; family Shewanellaceae; genus Shewanella. Next base: position 45,458 of record NZ_AFOZ01000042.1, read on the forward strand.
AGGCTATGCTGGTCGTGGCGGATGCAGAAGCCTCACTGATCATCACAGGCAACGGTGATGTAGTGCAGCCAGAATATGACTTAGTCGCTATCGGCTCGGGTGGTAATTATGCACAAGCTGCAGCGCTCGCCCTACTGCAAAATACCGAGTTATCGGCGCTAGAAATCGCCGAAAAATCCTTAACTATTGCGGGCGATATCTGCGTATTTACCAACCAATTCAAGACAATTGAAGAACTCAATTACTAAACAGCCCGTGAGGAATATTATGTCTGAAATGACCCCCCGTGAGATTGTCCACGAGCTGGATGCACATATCATTGGCCAGAAAAAGGCCAAACGCTCCGTTGCCGTCGCCCTGCGTAACCGCTGGCGCCGCATGCAATTGGATGCCGACTTCCGTCAAGAAGTCACTCCAAAAAATATCCTAATGATAGGCCCAACCGGTGTCGGTAAAACTGAAATTGCCCGCCGCCTTGCCAAACTGGCTAACGCGCCTTTTATTAAAGTTGAAGCCACTAAGTTCACCGAAGTCGGTTATGTGGGTAAGGAAGTCGAGCAGATTATCCGCGATTTGACCGACATTGCCATCAAGCTGACCCGCGAACAACAAATGGGCAAGTGTCGCCAGCGCGCCGAAGAACACGCCGAAGAACGCATTCTCGATACCCTGTTGCCTAAGCCGAAAAATGACTGGGACAACACTGAAACCGACTCTAGCTCAAACACGCGTCAGGTCTTCCGCAAGAAGCTACGTGAAGGCCAATTGGACGACAAAGAAATCGATATCGATGTGGCGCAGCCACAGGTGGGCATCGAAATCATGTCACCACCGGGCATGGAAGAAATGACCAACCAACTGCAAAGCCTGTTTAAAAAATATGGGCCAAGCGCCAGCAAAACGCCGCAAGATGAAGATCAAAGAGGCCTTTAAGCTGTTGATCGAAGAAGAAGCGGCCAAGCTGGTGAATCAAGAAGATTTAAAGGAACAAGCCATTGAATTAGTTGAGCAACACGGCATAGTGTTCCTCGATGAAATCGACAAGATCTGTAAACGTGGCGAAACCTCAGGCCCAGATGTCTCCCGTGAAGGCGTGCAGCGCGATCTACTGCCATTGGTTGAAGGCTGCACTGTCACCACTAAACATGGCATGGTCAAAACCGACCATATTCTGTTTATTGCCTCGGGCGCATTCCAGATGTCTAAACCATCGGATTTGATCCCAGAACTGCAAGGCCGTCTGCCGATCCGCGTTGAGTTAGATGCGCTATCGGCCGATGATTTTAAACGTATTCTGACCGAACCACACGCCTCGCTCACCGAGCAATATGTGGCGCTAATGGGCACCGAAGGCGTGAAAATCGAGTTTACCGAATCGGGCATAGAAAGCATTGCCAAGGCGGCTTGGCAGGTGAACGAGCGTACCGAAAACATTGGTGCCCGTCGTCTGCATACCGTGATGGAAAAACTGATGGAAGATATCTCCTATGAGGCATCCGACAAATCCGGCAGTTCGTTTGTAATTGATGCCGACTATGTGAGTGCTCACTTAGATAACTTAGTCCAAGACGAAGACTTAAGTCGCTTTATCCTCTAAGCATTCAAAGCTTGTAAACGGTCAAAGTCGATTGTGCTTGGCCCTTAGGCTGGTTTGGTATTCAGTGAATGTCAAACCAGTACCTAAGTGTAAAACTGTGATCACGGCTAAGGCATACCCTTTGTATCCTTAGCCGCTAAGGGCTACATTAACTAAGTGTTATTTTAATGAGCCGTTATCTTATCCCCAGCATTTTTTGGTAGCCAACCTATGACCACTGCAAGCCCCAATGTCATCGACCTCAAATTAAAACGTAAATCCCGCATTTTAGAAATCAGCTTCGATAATGGTGAGCAGTATCAACTCAGCTGCGAGATGCTCAGAGTCTACTCGCCCTCCGCCGAAGTGCATGGTCACGGCAATCCCAAACTGGTCACCCACAAGAAAAACGTCAATATCACCAGTATCGAACCCGTGGGCAATTACGCCGTAAAAATCGTCTTCGACGATGGCCACGATACCGGCCTATTCTCATGGAAAGTGCTTTACGATCTCGCCACCCACCAAGTGGACTTATGGGAAAATTACTTAGCCCGACTGCGCGCAGAAAAAGCCTCCCGTGAACCCCTGATCGCGATGAATATAAAGTACAACTAATACATTAGGTTAGCTGGCTATTAATTGTGAGATTTAAACAATTACATTACAGCTAACGACAGAAGTTTAAGAGTATTCGGCTATAGATTAAGCACTGTTATTCCAGTGCTTAATTCCGCTAATCTCTGCGTATGCTTTAACTCTAAAAACAGGTCATTTTACAATGGGTAGCTTGTGAATCTGTTACCCCTCTTGCTGACTTGAGTATCTAAGGAAAGATAATGTCGGAAAAAGTCCCCTGCACAGCCTGCCAAACCTTAATCATGCCCAGCACCGCCGAGCGCAACGCGGGCTTATGTATGCCCTGTAAAAATGGTAATCGTGAAAATATCGAGCAGGCAAAAGCCTATTACCAAAAGGAGCGGGAATTAGATAAAACCTGCCCTTTTAGAGCCCTGTGGCGAGATATTGTGGTGCAGGTGCATGACGATAAACAGGGCTTTCACACTCTAAGCGAAGCGGCGCAGCACTATTACGCAGTCAATTGTCTTTCAGGCGAAGTCTACAACGGCGGCTTTATTCAGTATTTCGATAACTCATCGGGTGAGCATTATGCTGTTGCCGAGCGCGGCCTTCAGCAAATAGGCGCTATGCATTCGTTAGTCCTATTACAACAGGCTAAACAGGCGGTATTTGGCGACCATCCCGTCCCTACCGACAGAGACCAACGCCTCGCCGCAACCGATAATCCAGTAGCCGAAGCCCGACTCAATCAACTCGATGATGAGTTTTATAAAGATTTGGATAATCTTGATATCAAGCTAGAGAGCTATGCGATACAAACGGGATTGGTTAACGCAATCGAATGATTGCGGGGTTATTGTGAGTACTTTACACAAGTAATTAAGCGCAACGTTAACTGAAACTATCAGTAATATTTTTTAGTTTAAAGTCGTGGGGCTTCACCCCACACCCGACCAAAAGGGGAAAAGCGCCTGTTCCCCTTTTGGATATCCCTCGGCGTCCCCGACGGAGTTGAAAGCCCCTTGGGCATTAAGCGTTCTAATGCTATCGCGTCAGACGCTCGTCCCTGATTCGACTGACGCTATTTCGGCATCCATGCCTCGCTCACGCAACGAACGCAAATGCCCTGCGGCAACTCCGAGGGGATAGTGAACTCCTGAAACTTCTGTGTTGGCTGTTAGTATCTAGAGAGTTTTGCATGTCCTAGCTTCGAGTCATTGCATATAATTAGTCAGCGATATCTATCTGACTAATCAGTTCAATCCGGTTAAATGCCATTCCGCGCAGATCAGAATAATTCCTCCACGAGTCAATACTTCGAACAAATTGGATTAAGTTAGTCAATTCTCTTTGACGCGGATCATTTTGGGCAAGTTCATCTTTTAACTGTTCCCATGGAGCAATTATTGGATCCAAATCGATGTTTCTATCTTCATCATATCCAGATTTGATAAGCCAACCACATATAGTGCCAAATGACTTTGGAAGAGGTGTGGTTTTAATATCGCCTTCCAGCAAAAATGCGATTACGTCATTGGTACAACTCACATCCAGCTTAAAACGTTGGTAAAGGGCATTATCCTCCTGACGAAGTACCAGCATACACAGCAGTACTACGGCATAAAGATCCTGCCTTTTATTTATTGAGCGAATAATCAAACGCAACCTAGTGATCAGTTGATCAATATCCCTTAATGTGTAATCAAAACGCCCGCAAAGCCAAAACAACATATTTACAACAGTTTCAATTTCGTTGCGCCCTTCTAGCCGCTTAGCAAAGTGATTTTGTAAGTCTTGCTGTTGTAGCTTAACCCGTATATATGCCTTCCTATCTGGAATTCTCAGGCTGTAGTCTAGGTCGATAAAGCGTTTAAGATAATTTAGTCCATCGAAACTCGGTCCGTAGACACCTTGAATGCTCTTACTGAGTTGATCACGATTCACTGCAAGTACAAATACCAAACGGTCGATATCAAATAAATGCTTAATACGTTCCAGCACCTCAATAGCATAAGTAGGTTTGCAACGATCAAGTTCATCGACAAATATTATTAGGTTGGCTTGGTCCTCGGGCAAAGCATCCAGTGCAACAGACAACTGATGCTTAAATTTGGCCAAAGATTTTTGTTTTACGTTAAAGCTATCGACCAAGCTACCAACTGCATCACCAGTTAAATCAGAAGCAAGTTTCTCGTATTCTTTACCCAGATCCAATGCGCCAAAGGTAGCGGCTTTTACTGCAGCCACAGCAGTCGCTTTGATGATCCCTGGAGCACATTCTTTGGCCTTATTCCACGCTTCTTTTATCGCGGGCTTGCCAGATTGTGTTGCTAGCCAGTCATCTAGTACAGATAGCATAGGTAGCAGCGGATCTTCGGCAAAATCACTTTCCCATGCGTTGAGGTAAAGACTCTCTTTACCCTCATATTTCAGGAATTGCTGCCACAGTTTAATAAAGGTCGTCTTGCCGCCCCCCCATGGAGCATCAATAGCAAACACAAGAGGCGCCTCAACATTTAGCAGCACTGGGGTCAGGTTTTCAATCTCCTTACTGCGATCCAGCTTATCAGCAGCACATGGCCACTCGTCATGAACATTGGGAGGGTTAATACGTAGTGGTATTAGTTTTTTTGGGTAATCATTTGAATTTACTGAGTTGTCAGACATGGTACATCCCTGTTGCTGATAAATTTTTTAGGTTTAACGAATAGCAAGACTTGTATGTTACAACCCGTCTGCTCATTTGGTTAAGTAAAACTGGGAATTCTATTGAAACACCCATTATTCAATTTTAGGAAGATAGAGTTTTAGTCTTCTTTTAACATAAGAGTAAGCAACGCCGAAACTTTAGAAGTTCACCTTTCCCTGCGAAGTTGCTGAAGGGCGTTGAAGGAAATCGCGTGAGCGAGGCATGGATGCCGAGTTAGCTTTCGGGGTACAGGATGTACCATCGGAAGCGTTAGCTATTTTCGAATAAGCACGAAGCCACTAATCAATGCATGTAACTTCGCTAGGGGCGGCAAGGGAGATCCAAGAGGGAATTGCTGTTGATCCCCTCTTGGTCGGGTGTGGGTTGAAGCCCCACGACTTTGACTTTGCTTTTAAAAGCAATCAAACCAAACTTAGATAAACCTCATTGTCGAAATCCCGACAAATACCCCAGCTTGTGATCCTCACAGTGCTGCAATCCGTAATGTTCAGCAATATCCCATCGCGAAATGTGTAACCGCGACAGTCATCCACCAGAGTCCACCTAATGCAATTACGGCAGCAATCACAGCAGCAATTACAGCACTTCCATACGGTTAGGCTGATTTTAGGCGATCAGCTTAATGCCCAGCATACTTGGTATCAGCAAGTCGATCCCAAGGTACTGTATTTAATTGCAGAATTGCACCAAGAAAACACCTATGTGACTCATCATGTGCAAAAGATCTGTGCATTCTTTAGTGCCATGGCGCAATTTGCCAGCGAGCTAAGCGCTGCGGGGCATCGGGTGTGTTACCTGGGAAAGATCGGACAAACATCTCTTTTTTCTAGAGCAGTACATACCTCTTTAGATACTTGACGTACAGGTGAGCATCCAAGCCGCTCTATTTTACCTGCCCGCCTTCACCCACAGGCTTCTTTAATAACTTACGCTGCAAGGTGCGGCGATGCATACCGAGTTGGCGGGCGGTGGCCGACACATTGCCCTGATTGGCATTGAGCACTTGCTGAATATGCTCCCACTCCAGCCGTTTAGGATTAAGTGGCGAGTCATCGACTTCATCTTCTTGAAGTGTATGGGAATGACTATCCATATCCAATGCTGTGAGTAGGGTTTGGGTATCCACTGGCTTAGCCAAATAGTTATCGGCGCCGAGACGAATAGCTTCTACTGCGGTGGCGATACTGGCGTAACCTGTGAGCAAGACCAGAGTCACCTTAGGCAACAGATTACGCAGTGGCACAATAAGCCCCAGCCCATTCGCCTCGGCCAGTTTCATGTCGAGCAAAATATGGCTTGGACGAAACTCCCGCGCCACCAGCAGCACATCGCTAGCGTCGTGGATTAAACGACACTCAAAGCCGTGGCGACTCAGCCTTCGCGCCAAAATATTTGCCAGCGCTTGGTCATCTTCAATAATCAACAGACGCTTCATGCGCTTACCTCCTCGGAGATCTGACTCTGCGGCCTTAACACAGAGAAACGGATCTGTGCCACTGTGCCGCCTTGGGGGTGGTTAGCCAAGATAAGCTCCGCCCCCAGTCGGTTTAAACTCGCATGACTGAGCAACAGAGCGATACCTAGGCCCTTGGGGCTCTCGATTAATAAAGTGCCGAGTTGTGGTAATAAAGCAGGGGCGATACCTGTACCATAATCGCGGATCTGCAGATAGATTTGATCTTCCCTTGGAGCTATATCCAAACTGATATCCACCTGCGCCGTCCCTAGGGTTTCGGTGCTAGCGCGGGCAGCATTCTCAATTAAAGCCATGATCGCTGGCGTTAGGCTCATATCGGTTAAAATGTTCTGCCCGGCGAGTTTATCAAAGGCGCAGGTCATCAACCAATGGATCTCTGTTTGCGGCATCAGCAGCAGTGTTTTCTGTTTAAGCCCGTCAATAAGCTCGCCGAATAACAATGGACGCTGGCGGCGGTCGCGAATCGATTCAGTGGCTAAACGTAATTCGGCAAGCGTATGCTCACAGCGACATAGCGCGGTTTCCATCTCTTCCACTAACGCAGAAACATCGCCATTTTCCTCTTTAACTTCATCGAGTAATAGCCTTAAGGTTGATAGTGGTGTAGCCAATTGGTGTGCCATTTGTGCCGAAGCTGTGCCCAATGCCAGCAGTTGCTCCTGGCGCAATTGTCCCTCTCGCATAAATGCCAATTGTGCGTCCTGCCGGCGCATGCGTTTAGTGATCAGCGCCACGCTGGTCGTCATCACTAATGCCGAAATCACAAAGTTAAACCACATGCCCAAATAATGGGAGCTCATGTCCATGCCGTGGTGCTGCATCGGTGACTCTGGCACGGTAAAGATCATCAGACTGTAGGCGAGCGTCGATATCGCCGTTAGCACCCCAGGTGCCCAGATAGGTAAAGTTACTGCCGCAAGCGCGATGGGTAGCAATAATAACGAGATAAACGCATTGGTGGCACCGCCGGAAAAGTGCAACCACGATATCCAAAATAGCGTGTCTAGACTGAGGGCGATAAAGAGACCACTCTCTTTGGCAAATAATGGCTTACGCAATGCCAGTGTGAGCGATAGGAATAGGGTCTCTAGCACAAGTACATGGACTAATGGCTCCATTTGCAGGCTAAGGCCAAAGGTATCGGCGGCGAAGGTGGTTAAACCAATTTGCAGCAATAGACCTAAGGTTCGTAGCAATGCGACTTGGTCGGCGGCCTGCAGACTCGTGCCTAATATCTTAGTCATAGCCATACCTACAGAGTGAGTCCGAGTGTGGCAAGTGCACCACTCGATTGCGTTAATGCTTGGCGCACGCCAGTGGCAAAATTCATTTCAGAGCGAATCTCCATCGCCGCTAAACGCAAACAGCTCAAAGTACAGTCCCTCGGCCTTTTGGCGCTATCCGTCGGCGTAGATTCAGGCGTTAAGTGCGCCGTGCTGAGCTGCAAAATCTCCCCTAAGGTCAGCAGCATTTGGTACTTAGTCATAGTCTCTGCTGCGCTAAAGTGATAAATCCCCTGCACTGTCGATTCTTGAAGATGCAGGGCAATCAGCTTATCGATAGCGTTGGCAATATCGGCAGTTGACGTTGGGCTGCGCACCGCCCAATCATCGATCCCCAGAGGGCGTTTATCCATAAGCTGCTGGATCAGCACCAACACCGCTGACTCACTGAGTTTTTCGACTTGCCCATAGAGGATAGGTAAGCGCAGCACCGCAAAATCGGGATCAATACCTAACACTATCTCTTCGCCCTTACGCTTTGACTCGCCGTAAAAATTAACAGGGTGAGTCGCGGCATCTTCGGCATACTTGGGTTGAGTACCATCGAACACATAGTCGGTGGAAATATAAATAAGCCACGCATGATTGGCTTTGGCGGCCTGTGCTAAGGCTTGACTGGCGGATAAATTCAACGCCAAGGCCGCTTGAGGATTTTGCTCCGAAACATCGGGGCGGCGCTCTGCTGCGCAGTGGACAATCACTTGAGGACTGTGACGGGAGACAAAGTCGGCGACTTCGCTAGGGTGGGTAAGATCGAGCCTATGTACGCTATCACTGGCGCGGCTAAAACCCGTAGCGACCACTTCATGCCCTGTTAATTCAAGCTGTTTTACGACAGCCCTGCCGAGTAGCCCAGTCGCCCCCGTTACCATGATCTTCGCCATATGCCCCTTCACCATTCACGCTGAATCTTGGCTTACGATTCTAAAAGCTTTTCATATTCAACGCACTTGTTTACTCTTATTTGCCGAAGTTAACCCCATATAAACCTAACTAGAAAAGGCTGAATTTGAGTTCAACACTTCCCTTAATATTAGCGGGGCCAATGCTGCGCCACTGCGATGCCTCACACTTTACCCTGTGGTTTGTCAGTCGCGAGCCCTTAACTGAGCTTAAGTTACACCTAGGCGAGCAAGCATATCCGTTACAGGATACAGATTTGTATCATGTGCCACTCGGACAACATGCCCATCAATACCTTGTTACCCTGTCGCGTCCAGAGTTACTCACACCCAATAGCGTCACGAGCTACCAAGTATTCGCCGCCCAACATGGGGATATTTTTGCTGCCATAAACCAGCTGAACTACGGCCAGGCTGCTATGCCAAGCCTGCGTTTCACTCCCCAATTAACCCATATTTGCCATGGTTCTTGCCGTAACCCCCATCACCATAGTGACGATGCTTTAGTCGCCGCCGATGCACGATTATCACAGATAATAGAGAGCAACTTAGACGAACGCCCGGCCCTGATTATGCTCAGCGGCGATCAGGTCTATGTGGATGATATTGCAGGCCCCATGCTATGTGCTATCGGCCAAGTGATAGAACTACTCGGCCTTAATCATGAGTTATTTGAAGGGGCGAACATCCAAGGTAGCCAAGACATTCGCTACCGCCCAGAGGGGCTATATCAGCGGCATAAAAACCTACTACCCCATACCCAGTATCCCGCCAAAACCGCACTGTGGCATTGGTATCGTAATCACCCGATTTTTACCTCTTCGATCGCCGAAAATCACTTAGTCAGCCTCAGTGAAGTCATCGCACTGTATCTACTCACTTGGTCGCCCGAACTATGGGATCTCGTCAATATTCCCAGGGACGTTGAGGGTCTAACACCCTCCCATAGCGCACGTTGGCGCAAGGAATGGCAGCACTTACTCGCCTTTAAAGCGGGACTGAAACAAGTCAGGCGCTTTATGGCACATATTCCGGTTTATATGATGTTTGATGACCATGACATCACAGACGATTGGAACCTCACCGCCAAATGGGAGCAAGCCGCATACGAGCATGCATTTTCGAAGCGTATTATTGGCAATGCCTTGATTGGCTATGTTTTATTTCAAGGGCTTGGCAATGCACCAGATAAGTTTTCTAAAGAGATCAGGCCATTATTGGATGCTTTTTTTAAGCAGCCACAGGCCAAACTACAGGATGAGCTTATCGATCAACTGCTGCAATTTGAGCAGTGGCATTACACTCTAGACACTTTTCCCAAACTGGTAGTGCTCGATATCCGCACCCGCCGCTGGCGTAGTGAATCAAATCTGGCAAAACCCTCAGGTCTAATGGATTGGGAAGCCCTGATGGACTTGCAACAGGAGTTACTCGGTCAGTCTAAGGTCATTATTGTCTCACCGGCACCGATGTTTGGGGTCAAATTGATTGAAGCAGTGCAACGCACGGCCACCTTGATGGGGGCATCTCTCCTCGTGGACGCCGAAAACTGGATGGCTCACCCTGGTGCCGCTAACAGCCTACTGAGTATTTTTATGCACCGTAAAACACCGGAGCAATTTGTGATCCTCTCCGGCGATGTACATTACTCCTTCGCCTATGACATCGGCATCCGCTTTCGGCGTAGTAGCCCCCAAATTTACCAGATCACCTGTAGCGGTATTAAAAACCAATTCCCCGAAAAGCTCCTGCCCCTTTTCGACAAACTCAACGGTTGGTTTTATGGTCATTTTTCACCGTTAAACCTACTGACTAAACGCAAACGCTTGTTGATCCGAGGTAGACGCCCCAATGGCGAGCCAAGCAAACGTTTAGTCAATCGGAGTGGCATAGGCATCTTGACCTTGGCAGATAATGGTGCGCCGACAAAAAATCGCTGTTTTACATGGAGATATGAGTGAAACCCTATTCGAGCCACCTAAACAAAAGTAACGACTCATACGGGCTTATCTCGGGGATTAGCGCGCTAAGCCTAAAAACACCGAATATCTAAGCCCTATTCCTGTCGCCCCTAAATAGCCGTTTCGAATTGTAGATCACTTTATAGGGCAAGCCGGATATCGGTAAGCAGGCCCCCTGCGCCATGGTGAGCATCGCATAGCGATACGCTGCGAACGAGAGCCATGGAGGGCGAACTGGCTTTTGTGTATGGATACATTTGGCGTGGTGGTGCCCTCAGGGAAGAGTTAATGGCGTACCTGCGTGCGATACCCTGCGATGTAGCATAATTAAGAACAGTTAGTTAGGTGGACATAATGCTTGGCGCTGACGCAAGCATAAATCCTTCACATTGAATATCGTGATAAATCCCACTCACAGGGTCGATAAACCGCAAACGCTGCGCCATCAATTTGAGCGGCTGAGTAAAGTCATCCGGCCCTTTAGGTAATAACCTTGGATAAAATCTGTCATTTAATAATGGCATACCGAGACTGAGCATATGCACACGCAACTGATGGGTTTTGCCCGTAATAGGGCTGAGGTGGAATAAGCCTACATCCCCCTCGATTGCCACAAGGCTGATCTCAGAGTGGGTATTCGCGTCCCCTTCAACCACTTGCATAATAAAACTCGGTTCACTCGGCTGCATACGGTTTTTCACCGTCCAATGCAGCGGCAATGACAAACAGCCCTTTCGATATTGCTCAATAATGTTGGGAGTCAGTTTGGCCATCGCTTGATAATCTTTACGGATAACATCGTCGACAAAGAGTTGGTGGTACAAGTGCCGGGTTTGGGGTCGAGTGGTCATCAAGATCACCCCTGCGGTTTCACGGTCTAACCTGTGGGCTGGCGCGATCGTCTCGATACCAGTTCGCAATCTTAATCTGTGCACTAGGCACTCATTGACATAGTTACCGCTTGGGGTCACTGGTAAAAAGTGTGGTTTATAGGCCAAGATGACATTTTCATCCTGAAAGAGGATCTGCTCTTCGAAGGGAACCAGAGTTTCCACAGGCACTTCGCGGTAATAATATACCCGCGCCGTTGGCCGATATGCCGAGTCTAATTTAATGACACTGCCATCCTGCCAGTGCACTTTGCCATCGAGGATCCGTTGTCGCCACACCTCCTCACCTATACGCGCAAAATGGGTCGCGAGAAAGGCAAACACGGTTGATTTATCGGTAACCTCCCTTGGGAGTACCACATAGGAGGGCTGAGCTGCGCGGGCGGTTTGAGTCATATAAAAAAATAGCGGCCAAATACAGCCGCTATTTTAGCCCCGATGCGGTTTTTCAGTCCACATGGGACTTGATAAGTTGCAGCACAAAATCCATGGTTTTATGGCAGTCGGGTTGGTTCACTAGTAAGAGTTTATCCTTGTTATACATAGGTAATACCTCTAGCCAGCGCTGACTTACCCAAGCCGCATCCTCTAAATGTACTTGGGAGTAGAGTTCGAGCAAATCCGGGTTCACCTCATAAAATTGCTCGAGTGCGGCGCTGATCAATTCAAACTCACCTTCGATGGGCTCCTCCTGCCAGTTACGGCAAGGCAAAGTACGGGACATCCACAGTTTATCTTTAGCCTGTGCCGCCGAGAGTATGCTGACCCGCTGCCGCCCTTCGAGCACTATGCTGAGTGAATCATCTTCAAGCTGGTTAAAATCGATGATATCGCATTGGGTAGCGGTAGGATAACAGGGAGGACTGCCCCGCGGCCGCATCGCCGCAAAGGCCAAATCGTATCTACCTTTTAACACATCTGCGACCATTCGTAGATGACCAGGTTCGACCACGCGGACCTCAATCCTTCCCTGTGGCAGTAACAAGGCATCGCGCATAATTAACGCCATTTCTCGTGTTTGCATAGCAACCTCCTGCCCCTCAAATAGAAGGAAACGGCCATCCACTCGCTCGTATTCCCTATTAACTTAGAGTGTAGCAGGAGAAATAATTTCCTTCCTAAAGCCGCTGAGTACAAAAAAGAATTTTGTGTTCGGTATACTCACAGGTCTAAAAATGCTCGAGCCTTTCCAGTAAATTCCCCTTAGCGATCACCTCGGCAAACTCCTCACCTAGGCGCTCACTCAAGGCCACTGAGGTTCGCCAATATTTGATACGTTGCGCCGTATCCAATTGCTTAAAGTCCTCTCTGTCGGGAATTTTGCCAAAGGGCAGCGATGCGACAAACTCAGCCGTTGGCGCTAACACTAAGGCATTATGGTAATGGCCTCGCCCTCGACGCCAACTTAAGGATTTATCAAACCAACCTGGGCTGATGGTCGGATAAAAATGCGGATACAGGGTTAATCCCTTGGCATGGGATAAAGGTAAATCAAAGTGATAGTCGGTAATGCCGCCATCATAATATTGACCATCGGCCACGCCCTCGATTCTGGACACAGGTGCGAGCAACAAAGGGATAGACCCAGTGGCCAACATGACGTCATTCACATTGGCAGTGGTTAATTTGGCCTGTTGGCTCGGTAAATCCGTGAGTTGTAAAAAAGGCGATGCCGCGACTTGTTGACTAAAAACCACACGCTCAAAATGCCAGGCTAAACTCCTGCGACTCACAAGGTTGGTTGCCGCCGTGAGCGCTAAGCCTGCCGCGAGGGGGAGTTTATGGGTAAGACGATTTAAATGCTTGCCACGACATACGACTAAATGGCTATGAATATAGGGATGACTCACCATTTCCCCACCGCCACGCGTGCCTAAAATCCCCTGCACTACGCCCTTAACTTGGGTACTAACTTCCTGCGGTGTTGGCACGGTTTCATAGTGCTGGCCAATATAGTAATCCTCTAAACGCCCGTAGGCTTGTAGTGGATCCTGCTGTGCCAAACAGGCTAAACGCCATGCCCCCGACGAAGCACCTAAGGTATAAAGCGGTGTCTTGCGCTGTTTAAAAAATTCCGAGAAGAGATACTTATCAAGACCCGCAATCCCTAACCATTTTGGTCCGCCGGATGCGGCCAATAGTTGTGTAAAAGCATCGGGATGCAAACCTTGCTCCCTGATGACGTTAAAGGCCGTAGGGCCAGCAAGAAAGCGTAATGCGGGCAAAACTCAACTCCTTAAATTGCCTCAAACCTGAGGTTTACTGTCATTAAAGCACAGCCGTCGATAGCGATAAACCTTCAGCACGAACAATGGATCTTGATGATTTTATTCACTTCACTAATCACGCCCTAAGTGGCGATATATTCGACTGGCTTTGTGTAATTATCTAGAACAGTAAGCTCTGAGTTAGCACTTTTCTGTCTAGGTGTAACAATTGTTACAGTGATAACCTTCGTCCTATCAAATTGTTACTTTCGTTGGTTCAATGTTTTCCCACCCTAAAGGTTACTCCACATTGAGAGGTTTTATGCGTCCAGCCGTTATCGCATTAGCAGTATCTTCAACTTTGGTTTTTCCTGTCGTACAAGCAGAAGAACAGGCCAGCAACTTTGAAAAAATTGAAGTCGTCGGCTCGCGGATCGCCCTGCGTACAGCGACCGACAGCGTCGCCCCCGTCGACATTATCACCGCCGAGCAGCTCGAATCGACCGGCATGACTGAAACCGCTAAAGCACTGCAATTTGCCGCGCCAAGTTACAGTTTTCCCTTCTCATCGGTGACCGATGGCTCCGATGCGGTGCGTCCTGCCAGCTTACGTGGCCTATCGCCCGACCACACCTTAGTACTCGTTAACGGCAAACGTCGCCACGGCTCGGCGCTGGTGCATTTAAGTGGCACTGTGGGTAAAGGTTCATCTAACGTCGACTTAAACGCTATCCCTCTGACGGCGATTAAGCGTATCGAAATTCTGCGTGATGGTGCCTCGGCGCAATATGGCTCAGACGCGATTGCCGGCGTTATCAACGTAGTATTAAAGGACAGCGACCAAGGCGGTAGCATCTCGGCCCAAGCGGGACAAACCTATCTTGGGGATGGCGAGCAATGGCGTGTCGGCGTGAACCATGGGATCAGCTTAAATAACAACGGTTTTGTGAATATTGGTGTCGAAGCCCACCATAAAAACAGCACCAACCGCGCCGGCTTAGATCCACGCCAACAATACCCTAAGCTGCCCGACGGCTCGGATGACCCACGCGAAGCGACTTTCAACCGTAAGAGCCACCAAGTGGGCGATGCGGAATACGATAACCTAGGTCTATTTATCAACGCGGCGCAGTCCTTCTCAAACGACAGCAAACTCTATGCCTTTGGTGGCATTAGCCAGCGTGAAACAAAGTCCGGTGCGTTCTATCGCCGCGCACTCGATGCCCGTAACTTGACCGAGCTTTATCCCGACGGTTTTTTACCACAGATAAATCCTAAGATCATCGACTCATCGTTAGTGCTTGGCTATGAGTTCGGTCTCGGTGAATGGAATATCGACACCTCAGCTGGCTATGGCGGTAACTCGTTTGAATACAACATTGTAAACACACTAAACGCATCACTCGGCCCTGACAGCCCGACGGAATTCGATGCGGGCACCCTGTCCACCAGCGAAGCGAACCTGAATATCGATGCCTCACGTTACTATAACTTTGTGAATGACTCAGATATTTTAGTCGCGACGGGTGTCTCTTGGCGCCAAAATGGTTATCAGATTGAGGCGGGCGAACCAAGTTCATACATCAATGGCGGTTATGATAACCGCGCAGCGGGTAGCCAAGGCTTCACCGGCTTTACTCCCGAGTCTGAAGTCGATGAAACCCGTGACAATACCGGCGTTTATGTCGAGCTTGAAAACCAATTAACCCCTGAGTTTTATTGGGCGGTGGCGCTGCGTTACGAAAACTATTCTGACTTTGGTGGCAACACCAGTTGGAAACTCGCGGGGCGCTATGACTTCACCGATAACTTAGCCCTGCGCGGTACAGTGAACACTGGCTTTAGGGCGCCGAGCGTACAACAGCTGTACTTCAGCAATATCTCTACCCTGTTTAATCCGGATCCCACCACGGGTCAGTTAGTGCCAACTGAGTCTGGCACTTTCAACACCCTATCGCCAGTGACCAAAGCACTGGGTATTAATGAGCTAGATCCCGAACTATCCCAATCATTTAGCTTAGGCTTGGTATACACCAATGATACGGGTTTAGCGCTGACATTAGATGCCTATCAAATCTCCATCGATGATCGGATTATTCTGTCGAGCTCAGTGACGCCTAATGATTCGCCCGCCGTAGCGGCGGCGCTAGCGGGCACCAATGCGGAATCGGCGCGCTTCTTTATCAACGCCGTCGATACTCGTACTCGCGGCGTCGATCTAGTGGTCAGCCAAGATTTTGATCTCGGCAATTGGGGGGATTTTCGCGCCAACTTAGCCTATGCCTATAATAAAACTGAAATCCAAGATATTAATTTCCCTGAGATTTTGGATGGACTCGGCCCTAAACTCTTCGACCGTATCGAACAAACTCGCATGACCTCGGCGACGCCGCATAATACCGGTAACCTAGGGCTGACCCATGAGTTAGGTGACTTTAAGACTAATATTCGCCTCAGCTATTTCGGCGATTACACTGTGGGTTACTCAACGGGAGATGTGAATTACAGCGACCAATGGGTGATGGATTTATCCGTGCGCTACGCCGCCACCGATGCCTTAAGCTTCACCGCTGGTGTGCAAAACTTGTTTGATGTGTATCCTGAAAAACGCCCAGATGACAATAACTTCAACGGTATTTTCGTCTATCCATTAACCAATACGCCGTTTGGATTTAATGGGGGTTACTACTTCCTCGAGGCCAAGTACACTTACTAAGCCACAAACAATGAAAACAGGCCATAAATGGCCTGTTTTTTATGTCTAAAGTTTATGTTCTAACGGCGGTGAACTGATTATAATCTTTACAATTCACTCATTTACTTACGCCATGTCGAGTACCCCATGATTGTCGATACTTTAGCTAATCGCCATATTTATCAATCCTTAAGCCCACGTCTAGCCACCGCATTAGCACATCTTGCCACCACAGACTTTAGCCAACTGCCCGTGGGCAATTATCCCCTCGATGGCGATGATATTTTCGTGATAGTCAATGACTACCAAACCAAGCCACAATCGACCGAACCCTTTGAAGTACATCAAAAATATATCGATGTGCAGTATGTGGTCAGTGGTGAAGAAGAATTTGGCTATCTACCATTAGCCGACCAAACACCGTCTAAACCTTATTTCGATAAGCACGACTACGCCGAGTTCGATTATGAGTCAAACAGGGCCAATGCCTCGTATATCAAACTCAAAGCAGGCATGTTTGCGCTCTTTTTCCCCGGCGACATGCATATGCCGGGCACGGGCGATATTGCCACTCCTGTACGTAAAGTCGTGATAAAAGTGAAGATTTAAGCCTTAAGCAATACTTGCCGAACCTCAGCTCAGTATTTTTAGCGTAATAGCGACTTAAGGGCGCAGTGATATGCGCTTTGGCTATTTCCGAATCGAGTCAAATATTGTTAAAATTGCCATAAATTTAAAGGAGAGTCCCTGAAATGCCTATTTACGTTGTCGGTCACAAGATCCCCGATTCTGATTCAATCTGCGGTGCTATCGCGTTAGCCTATTTAAAAAACCAAATCGGTGAAGAAGCCATTGCCGCACGTTTAGGTGAATTGTCACCCGAAACCGCCTTTATTCTGGAGCGTTTCGGCTTCGAAGCACCAGAATACAAAACCAGCTACGCTGGCGAGCAGGTGTATATCGTTGACCATTCAGAGTTGACCCAAGCACCAGACGATATCGCTAAGGCGACTATCGTCGGGATTGTCGATCACCATAAACTGGGCGATCTGACCACTGATACGCCATTAGAGTGCTGGATCCGCCCAGTCGGTTGTAGCAACACTGTCATCAAGATGATGTACGACTTTTACCAAGTGGCGATCCCAAAAAATATCGCTGGCATCATGATGTGCGCCATCCTAAGCGACACTGTGATATTCAAATCACCAACATGCACCACTGCCGACATTCGCTGCGTTGAAGCCTTAGCCGAAATCGCAGGCATCGAAGATTTTAAAGCGCTGGGCATGGAAATGTTCAAAGTCAAATCTGCCGTTGAAGGCACTCCAGCACGCGACCTCGTTATGCGTGACTTTAAAGACTTCAATATGAACGGTAACTTAGTCGGTATCGGTCAGTTAGAAGTGATTGACCTGTCAGTATTTGATGATATTAAGGCAGGATTAGAAGCCGATATCAAAGCACTGAAAGTGGAAGGCAATCGCCACAGCGTTTTGTTGCTGCTGACCGATATTATGAAAGAAGGCTCAGAACTGTTAGTGATTTCTGATGATGCCGACTTGATCAATCGTGCCTATGGCAAGACCCCAATCGATGGCAAAGTGTGGTTAGACGGCGTACTAAGCCGTAAGAAACAAGTGGTACCACAACTGCAAGCCGCCTTCGCTTAATCACGATGAGAAATACCGAGGGCCGAACTAGTTCGGCCTTTTTTATTTCCGCCACATCGGCCGTTAAGCTAGCTGTTCTAGCACTAATAATCCTAGATGAAACTTTGCTCATAAACCTATCCAGAGGTTTAGTGTGGCGAGTATGATTGGCTCATCTAGCGTAAATATTGCCTTAATCCCATGCCCGAAGTGCTACAACATCTCATCACCGAAATGACACCTTGGTTGCAGCAATATGGTTATCTGCTGCTGTTTATCGCCATCGCCCTTGAAGGATTTGGTATTCCCACACCGGGGCAATCACTGCTCATTGTCGCCAGCCTATTAGCAGCCACAGGGCAAATGTCACTGCCATTGGTATTGATAGTTGCGGCCTGTGGCGCCTTATCCGGCAATAGTTTGGGATATTTATTCGGCTGGCGATTTGGCGATGTGCTGCTTAAAAAAGGCTGGATAAAGCCGCAACTCGAAGACAAAATCCACGGCATTATCGATCAATATGGTATTGCCGCTTTAGTGTTAAGTCGTTTTATTGAAGGATTAAAACAATTCATGTTTATCGGCTGCGGTCTAGCTAAAATGCCACTGAAACAATTTGTGATTGGCAATGTGCTGGCCACCAGCATTTGGGTGACACTCTTTGGATTAGGCCCAGTGTTAATCCGCGATGAAATCGCCCCAATGCTGGCGTTTTATCATCAACATCAATATCCCACATGGGCAATAGTGAGCCTGCTAATTGCCCTTTTACTTATCTTCAGCTGGCGTAAATGGCAGATCAAAAATTCGCAATAATCTGTTTATTAGACATCTTTACGCAAGACTTGCATAAACTGGCATTGTAACAACTAATCGGCTTGATCGCGTGGATAAAATTTCGCCTAAAGCGGTAAAAAATCAATCAGTTAATATACTGTTCCGTATTCTAAAATCATTACGTTAACGTATACTAAACATCAAATACCAAGAAACCTAATATCGAAATAAGGTGTTATAAATGAATGTAATAAAACGTCTGTATTCAGGCTTCGCAGTACTGCTATTGATCATGCTTGGTATCACATTCTTTGGCCTGTTCAAAATCAGCATAGCTGATCAAAATTTGACTGAACTGTCCGAGCAAACCGCTGTAGAACAACGCCAAGCCATCAACTTCCGTGGTAGCGTGCATGATAGGGCTATTTCTATTAGGGATGTCGTTTTAGCCAAAGATAACGATAAATCAAAATTACACCAAAATGACATTATTCGTCTTAATGAGTACTACCAGAAAGCGGCACTTGTATTAGATAACATGTACGCAAGAGTGAAACACAGTCCAGAAGAACAAAACCTGTTACGGTTAATCAAAGAAACCGAGGCGGTAACCTTGTCTTTGACCGAAAACTTACTGGCTATGGTCAACAATGGCCGCCAAGCCGAAGCAACCGATTATTTGATTACGACTGTTTCACCTGCATACAGCGAATGGCTTAAGCGAATTAATAAGTTAATCGATTACCAAGAGGAAGCAATACAACATCAGGTTGCCTCCGCTCGTGAGCAAACAAACAGTTTTCAGTGGATTATGCTCGTTGTGACCACTATTGCGATTATTATTGGCTCCCTTGTGGCTATGAGTACCGTTAATCGATTAAAAAAACTCGTTGGGGGCGAGCTTGAATATGCGGCTTCTGTGATAAAAGAAATCGCATCCGGTGATTTAACGACACAAGTGAAATTCCATACATCCGAAAGCATTTTAAGTGCACTTAAAGATTTAACTGACCATATGTCGGGGATCACTAAAAATTCGATAAAAGCGGCCAGCGAGTTACTTGCCGCATCAAATGAGTTATTACTAACCGCACAGTACAATGAGGAGTTGATAGGTAATCAAAAAGCTGCCACAGAACAAGGTGCAACGGCAATTAATCAAATGTCTTCTACTGTTTCGGAGGTCGCAAACCACACCAGCGATGCGGCTGTTTTAGCACAAACAGCCATGAATGAATTCACGGCTGGGCAGAATGAAGTGAGTAAAACCCAAGCAAGCATTAATAAGCTCGCCGACAAAGTCAGTGAAGCTGCAGACGTTATCAATAATTTATCGGAAGATAGCCGTCAAATTGGTTCAGTATTGGAAGTTATCCAAAGCATTGCAGAGCAAACTAATTTGCTTGCACTAAATGCCGCAATTGAAGCGGCAAGAGCCGGCGAACAAGGTCGTGGTTTTGCTGTCGTTGCCGATGAGGTTCGCAATCTAGCACGCCGCACTCAGGAATCCACCGGGCAAATACAAACGGTTATCGGGAAGATGCAAGGCAACTCAATGAACGCCGTTGCAGTGATGAATGAAGGTAAAGTTCAGGCTGATACCAGTGTCCAACAAGCCAAATCAGCAGGAGACTCCTTGTATGCAATCAATCTATCTGTCACTAAAATAAGCGATATGAACACCCAGATTGCCACCGCAGCGGAAGAACAATCCGTTGTAGCCTCAGAAATCAATCATAACTTTAGTGAGATAACCCATTCAGCTTCGCTCGCAGAGGAACAAGCCAGTAAAATTACCATTGCAAGTAAAAAGCTTGAGGTGCTGGCAAAAACCTTAGAGCAAAATGTTAAACAGTTTAGAACGGCATAATCTCGTTCAAACGACCACCAGATTGACAGATAACGTCAAGTACAATCTGGTGGTTATTCGCACTATATTTGAGTGATTAGGCTCTTTCCTTAGATGACTAAAATGTCTTTAGTCTCAGGTTGAGATTCAATACTGCCCTCAAGCTATGGCTGTAGTTCTGGTTCAGAATCACTGATTGGTGCTGATGGCTCTTCGGAGATAGATGACTCACCTTGCTTAGAGCCTGAACTTTGCTGATTCGGTAAAGGCTCGACAATAACAACGGGCTCTTCTGGCACTGCCACTTCACCTTCAGCTGGAGCTGCAGTATCAGACTCTGACGCTAGGGTGCCGAGATCTTGGTTAGCAGGACTCTCAACCGCATGTTTAGGCAGTTGATTTCGATACAAATCAATCATCCCCATCACCTCGGATAGGGCCTTGGCATGGTCCGGCGTTAAGATACCATTATGCCCAGAGACGATTTCATCCGACACCGCCAGCACCCACACGGCCTGCATATTGGCATCGGGACAGGTTTGTACGGTACGACGAGCCTGCAGGCGAGCACGGATCTTCCAGCCCGAATAGGGTAAGGTCATCATACAACCGGGAATTTGATCGTGGGCCATTAAGGCTGACGGCATCTTAATGGGGGTATCACAGTTCCCCGCGGAACATTTATCAATATCGTGGGTAATGGCCCAAGAGTTACCCACAGCACGCTCGCCGTCTTTGATGTAGTTAAAGGCTTCTTTTACCGCAAAGTCACCCTTTGACTGTAATACCACCATGCTCGGCTTTTGCCTATCTAAGCTCACCAATGTATCGAGTGGTTTATACTCCCTCGCGGGCACAGCAGGATTTAACAACAAGAATAAATTCGGATTATCCTGCTCCTTATCTATGGCGGCTTTGATGCGATCTTTACTGGCATGCAAAACAACCGCTCCACCAAGGCTATGACCAATCACGGTATAACGCAGCAGTTTATGCTCCGCCACTAAGCCATCAAGCTTATCAAGCAGTTGGGATAAACCCGTTTTCCCGATGCGTTTAGCGACCCGTTTACGCTGCAAGATGGTTGGAAAATCCAGTGGCTCAATCCAACTGGTTGCATCATCTGAACCATCTAACCAAAAAGGGTCGTATTTATCGCCACGCCAGCCTATGTATAAACCGAGCAAGTTACGCTGGGAGTCAGACGCCGCCATCTGTCGATAAAACTGTTCGAAGGCGACATAGTTTTCATCCTTTGGGTTAGCACTATGGTGCCAACCATGGACAAAAATCAGCAACTCGGGGGCAGTGTCAGTATTGGACTGTAAAATTCGCGCCTGTAAGCCTTGCCATTGCCCATCATTATGGGGTTGACCTTGATCATTAAATTCAATCACATGCAGATTTTGCTTGGCAGTATCAGGGCCGGGAATGTGATAGGCTTGGTCAGGAATAAAAGGAAGCAAAACACAAAGAGATAACAACATCAAAAACAGTAACTTGTACTGAGTAAACTTTTTAAGGCTCATTTATAACAACATAATTAACGGCCAGACTAGGCCAAAATAGACACGCTGAAAGGGGCTAACAGCAAAATTGACCAAATTATACGCTAACCCCATTGGCCCAGCTAGTGCCTAATTGGCTTTCATCGCAACGAAAAACTTAACGCCAAGTATCGGGGAGCGTCACTTGGCTCCAGAGATCTTGGCATAAGGGCTGACTATGGTGCCAATCGCCGCCACGGATCCATTTGACAAGCGTATCCCCCACTTGAGGATAGGCAATGGGGTTAGGCGATGCCGTTTTAAGCCAACGCTTTACCACGTTAATATCGAGACTCATCATGCTATCTCCAACGCCCAATAGCTGTAGTGCGGCGACATTAGACAGTTGCTCAAACTGACCAATGAGTGGTTTGACTAAGAGTTTTTTACCTAAGGTTAATGCTTCACTGGCAAGCTCAAAGCCAGCATTGCCTATCACACCTCCGCAGCTGGCAAGATGTTGCTTAAAGCCGTCACGATTAAAACCATGCCACTTGATATGTTCGGCAACTTGCCCCTTCGGTTGTTGGCTGTGATACACCAAAAACTGATAATCACTAAAGGATTTGAGGAAGTCCGCAATCACATCCGCATCTTCAAAGGGTAAATAAACCAAGATCTGGTGCGTGTGCTCGATAGGGCTGGCATCAACCTCGACAAAGGGGGGCAGTATGGGGAAACCAAAGTGATGCCAATGGCACCCCAGCGCCACATCCACGGGCGCGAAGTAATTGAGCAATAACTCATTAAACCAAGTGCTACCGAGTTTGGGGACAGGGTGAGTTAACGCCGCCTGATGGCTAATGCCAATCGAAGGCACACCCTGGCGCCGCGCAGCCCAAGCCGATACGGGTTCAAAGTCATTTAACACTAAGTCATAACAACTTAAATCGAGGGCTTGGATATCTTTAAATAACGACAATGACAGATTTTGCCGCACCGTTTGTGGTACATTTACACGCCCTGAGTGGGTCGCAAATGTCATCCCCGCCTGCACGCGATAATCGCCAAAACATTCCATATCGAAAAACTGCTCAGGCTTACGGCCAGAAAATAAAAAATCTACTTTTATATCATTTTTTATCAGTGACTTAGCCATCACACGCGCACGACTTAAATGGCCATTCCCAGTGCCTTGAACTCCGTAGAGTATTCGCATTGCTTATCCTTTAATCTATGGATTGTGGAGAGTTCAACAAATGAGATACAAGAGTTAATCCAAACTGAGCTAAATGACGGGATAAACCAAGCATACGGCTCCAGTACCTAATAAAGCGCCAGCCACGATATCTAAGGGGTAATGCACACCAAGGCAGATACGCGAGCAACCTATACCAAGGGCCCATACATATGCGACAGGGGCTACAGCGGGATAAACCTGTGCCACGCTCGTTGCCATCACAAAGGCGGCGGCCGTATGTCCCGACGGTAAGCTGAAACGATCCGATGGCTCAAAGCCACTTTCAAACCCTGCCAACCCATGACAGGGCCTTATACGGCGGATGCTATTTTTCAATAACAAATACAAAGGTAACTCGACCAAAAAACTCGCTAACATCAGATTGAATAACATCTGCCCTTGGGTATGCGTCAACATCAAACCCAGCGAAAGATACAAATACACATGGCCATCGCCGCTCGCAGACACTCGCTTTGCATGGGCATATAAACCGTGGTGCTGCGTGAAGCTCACAATATGCAAAAACATTCGCTTATCTAAGTCTGCAACGTAACTCAACATAGAACAGGCTCCTTACTGGTATACCAGCGAGTTTTACTGCGATGTTAATCTGTGCACTCTCTCGACAACGCTTAGCAGACTTGGCTTTAATGCGATCTATTCTTCAAACCCAAGGCTACTATTCACGATTGAATTTGTTTATTTAACTCATGGTCAGATGGTGTGAGACTAAGAAATGGCTATGACGCCTAAGTGACATCTGGCCTAAAGTTTTATGACAGTCGCAATGACGAATACAGGGTTGTCAGGCAGATGATGGCAAGTGAAGCTGAAGAAAGGCTAAAAATATTGAGGAAGCCATTGTGCTGCCCGAGTTAGGATCAGAGCAACACAATGGATAAGGTCCAAGCTAAGGGCGACTAACTCGCCTTAGCGCGGTAAATTTTGGTCAAATGGTAAATATTAATACAGGCAACAAACGCATTCATTCCGGCAACTGGCCAAGCCGAAATGAACACACCATAGATCACAAACAAGGTACAGCCCACAAAGTTCAACCATCTTAACCAGATGATATTCTTCATCATTAATGAGATAGCCACCATGACAGAGGCAAAATAACCAATAATTTCAATCGTGTTTACAGCTTCCATAGGCACCTCTCAAAGGCCCTCTACCGTCCATAAGCATAACGGGGGGTCCTTGCCCCTAAAGCAAATTTAGTTACGTAAGTTAATTTAAACTTGGGATATAATATCAAAACGCGCAACAGAGTTGTAATAAAAAACCGTTATTTAATGACTAATATCAAGTTTTGAGCACTAATTTCGATCCTGTTACGAAAAAATATTACAGACTGTGTTAACCAGCCAGCGGCAACAATACCGTGATAGATAACACTTTTCTTTTCATGGATCCCTTTTATACTGGCGTAAACTCGCTAAACTGTACGCAACGCGGATCAATAGGAGTGTAAATATGGAATACAACACCTCAGAACTATGTGACATGTACTTAGATGTCGTAGATGTAGTCGAGCCCATGTTCAGTAACTACGGTGGTTGTAGCTCTTTTGGCGGTTCTATTAGCACCATTAAGTGCTTTGAAGACAACGGCCTAATCACCGAGGTCCTACAAGAGGATGGCCAAGGTAAAGTCTTACTGGTCGATGGTGGTGGCTCATTGCGCCGCGCACTCATCGATGGTGCTATTGCAGAACTTGCGGTCAGCAACAATTGGGAAGGCATTATCATTTACGGCTCTGTGCGCGATGTGGATGCATTGGAAGAGTTGGACATTGGTATTCAAGCGCTTGCTTCTATCCCCGTGGGCGCCGATGGCAACTCAGTGGGCGAAGTGGAAATTCCGGTCAATTTTGGCGGTGTGACTTTCCTACCTGGCGATCATATCTATGCCGATAACACGGGCATTATCCTGTCGCCTGAGCCACTCGATATTGAATAAGTAAAAAAGATATGACAAGAAAGCCAGCTAAGCTGGCTTTTTTATTATCTATTTCACCTTTATTAGCATTGAACAATCGCCCTAGCCTGCGCCACAATAAGTAGTCTCTGGTCCTATAAGAATAATCCCCTATGCCCGAATTTATCCCTTTTACCCATGCAGACATTGCCACCCTAGTCAGCCCTAGAACTGGCGAGACTAAGCTTGGCCAATGCGTGCATCTTGCCAATAACGAACACTCGCTCGAGATCATACTCGCCACGGCAAAGGCCCACGGTGCGGCTTTTGCTATTGTCGGCGTTGGCGAGGACATAGGCCCACGGGCAAACTTAGGTCGTGGTGGTGCCACCGATGCCTTTACCACCAGCATGCGCCAATGGCTCAATCTGCAATCGAATCGATTTTTGTCTGGCGCCGAATGTCTAGTGTTAGGCCAAGTTAACACCGTAGATCTACAGCAACAAACCGCGAGCGATCCAGCAGACAATACTGATGTCACCTTAGATGAATTACGCGATGCGGTGGAGCAACTAGATAAGCGCGTGATCCGCATCGTCAGTGCTATCTTAAAGGCGGGCTTAGAACCCATACTCATCGGCGGCGGCCACAACAATGCCTATGGATTATTGATGGCGACCTCAGCCCATTACCAGCGCCAAGTTGCGGCGGTGAATCTCGATCCCCATTCGGATTTTCGCCTGCTCGAAGGTCGCCATAGCGGCAATGGTTTTAGCTATGCCGCCGATCATGGTGCCTTAGGGTTTTATCATGTACTCGGTTTGCACGAGTTAAAAAACAGCGAAGCCAATTTAACTCAGCTGACTGAGTTTGGTGGCTCTTGGCATAGCCTGCAACAGATTTGGGTTCGCCGCGAAATAAGTCTAAGCCAGGCCTTGCTTGAGATTGCTGCAAAACTCAACGAGACAGGTTTACCTGTAGGTTTAGAGCTAGATGTCGATGCCATCGCCAAAATGCCCAGTAGTGCTTCTACGGCAGCTGGCGTGCCACTGCTCGATGCGGCTCACTATGTCAGTTACATCGCCCGCCACTGCCCATGTGCTTATTTGCATTTGGCCGAGGCTGCGCCAAGTTGCCACGAAGCGGGACTTGAAGCCGGTTTTAGGGATGTAGGTCAGAGTCTAAGCGAGCTTATCTATGCATATGTGCAAGCTCGTATGCCGTTTTTGGCGCAATAACTGAGCATCAGTTATCCATGACTCGGCGCTAAGCTATTCACCAAATCCTGATATTGTGCTCTAATGCCAGTCCATTTTATGTGGTCGACGAGCACTCAACTCAAGGACTTATAGAAAGCGACTGAAACTAACGCATTCAAGTGAGTTTACTAGCTCGATCACAGAGTGATAGATCAAAGATTCAGCAAATGCAGGCGATGGCTTACACTCGCAACTAATACATTGCAAAACAATAGGAACACATTGATGTCTGAGGGCGAATCTAGAAGTACCCACTTTGGTTACAAAACCGTTGAGGCCGATAAGAAGGCCGATCTCGTTGCGGGCGTGTTTCATTCAGTCGCCGCAAAATACGACATTATGAATGATGTGATGTCCTTCGGTATTCACCGTTTTTGGAAGCGTTACACCATTGAAGTGTCAGGTGCTCGTCCTGGAATGAAAGTGCTCGATTTAGCCGGTGGTACCGGTGACTTAACCGCCAAATTCTCCCATCTTGTGGGTGACAAGGGCGAAGTCGTGTTAGCCGATATCAACGATTCAATGCTTAAAGTTGGCCGCACTAAACTGCGTGACCGCGGTATTGTAAATAATGTCAGCTATGTGCAGGCCAATGCTGAAGCACTACCATTCCCAGACAACCATTTCGATATCATTACTATCGCCTTTGGTCTACGTAATGTGACCGATAAAGATGCCGCGCTACGCTCAATGAACCGCGTACTCAAGCCCGGTGGCAAGTTGTTAGTGTTAGAGTTTTCGAAGCCTCAGCATGAAATCATGCGTAAAGTGTATGATTTATATAGCTTCAAAGTCTTACCTAAGATGGGCGAACTTATCACTAAAGATGCGGACAGCTACGAGTATTTAGCCGAGTCGATTCGTATGCATCCAGATCAAGACACCCTGAAGCAAATGATGGTGGACGCAGGCTTTGAACAGGTCGATTACACCAATATGACCGACGGTATCGTCGCCCTGCATCGTGGTTATAAATTCTAATGATGCCGCAGGAAGTTGTGCTACTGGCCTGCGCCGCAATGGAAATGGGGCTGAAAAAACTTCAGACCCAAGCGGGCGATGACTATCCACGCCAGCGCCAGTTGCATGGTAAAGTATTTCGCATTCAATTGTCGCAGCTTAGCTGGCCAATCTATTTGGTGTTTGCCAAAGAGATCCAAGTGCTCAGCCGCTATGAAGGGGATGTCGATGTCAGCCTGCACGCCGATGTGACCACTTTATATCGCGTGACCGAAGGGGCTAACCTGACAGAGCTAATCAAGCAGGATAAGCTCAAGCTTGAGGGCGATCTCAATTTATTACAAAGCTTTAGCCAATATCTACGTGGCATCGAGTTCGACTTTGCCGAGCCGATATCCCGCTATTTAGGGGACGCCCCGACCCACAGACTCATCAGCGCCAGCCATCAGGCAAAAGGTTTTGCCCTTGATGTTTTACGCCAAACCCGCTCCCATTTAGGTCAGCTTGCAGTTGAAGAATATCGCCTCGCGCCGCACCAAATTGAATTAGTCCATTTTCGCGATAAAGTGGATGATTTAGTGACCGACACCCAAGCGCTTGAACAACGGATTACCCAATTAAGAGATCAAATTAAGCTATGACCTTTGCCAGTATCCGCCGCGGTTACCACGTCATCAAGACCCTGCTCCAATATGGGTTAGATGAGGTTTTGCCGCCAAAGATGACCCCTTGGTACTTTAAACTCGCCCGTAATAGCTTATTCTGGATCCGCAACAAGCATAAAAATAAGCCCGGTGGCGAACGCCTAAAACTGGCGATGCAGGAACTTGGCCCAGTTTATATCAAGCTTGGACAAATGCTCTCAACCCGCCGCGATTTACTCAGTGATGAGTGGGCTAGTGAGCTCGCTATGCTGCAGGACAAGGTCCCCCCCTTCGATGGTGCGCTCGCTCGCCAAGCGATAGAAGCTGAGCTAAAAGCGCCAATTGAATCCTTATTTGATCACTTCGATGAAACGCCCTTAGCTTCAGCGTCGATTTCCCAAGTGCACACGGCAACACTCAAATCAAATGGCAAAGCGGTAGTTTTGAAAGTGCTGCGTCCAAATGTAGAGGCCAAGATCCAAGCCGATCTACTGTTGATGTCACAAACCGCAAATATAATTGACTATCTTCTAGGCGAAGGTAACAGGCTACGTCCCGCCGAAGTGATTGAAGATTACCGCGTCACGATTTTAGGTGAGTTAAACCTTAAGCTTGAGGCCTTAAACGCAGTTAAGTTACGTAATAACTTTCTCAATTCAGATGCCCTCTATGTGCCCTATGTATATGAGGAGTTTTGTTATCCACGCCTGATGGTGATGGAACGTATTTACGGTATTCCAGTATCTGACATTGCCGCCCTCAAGGCACAGGGAACTAACTTCAAGCTGTTAGCCGAGCGCGGGGTTGAGTTGTTTTTACCCAAGTATTCCGTGATAATTTTTTCCATGCAGATATGCATCCGGGCAATATTTTTATCTCGTTAGAGCACCCAGAAAACCCCTGTTACATTGGTTTAGACTGCGGCATTATGGGCACACTCAGCGAAGTCGACAAACGCTACTTGGCCGAAAACTTCCTCGCCTTCTTCAATCGGGATTATCACAGAATCGCCCAGCTCTACATTGAGTCAGGTTGGGTATCGGAAAAAACCGACTTACAGGCCTTCGAACAAGCCATCAAGGTCGTTTGTGAACCTATGTTCAATAAACCGCTCGATGAAATCTCCTTTGGTCATGTACTGTTAGAGCTATTTCGCACCGCACGCCACTTCGATATCATTGTGCAGCCGCAACTGGTGCTACTCGAAAAGACTTTGCTTTATATCGAGGGATTAGGCAGGCAGCTTTATCCACAGTTGGATTTATGGCAGACCGCTAAACCCTTTTTAGAACAGTGGATGGCCGAACAAGTAGGCCCTAAGGCCATGTTTAAAAAGGTTTCCACAAAACTGCCATATTGGTCTGATAAGCTACCTGAATTCCCAGAACTGATTTATGACAACCTTAAATTAGGCAGGAAATTGCTGAGTTCTCAGCAACAGATGCTAGATAAGTATTTAAAATATCAGCAGCAGTCACATAAGAGTAATTACCTGCTTATCACTTCTGCAATTTTATTGATCTGTGGCACGTTATTGTTTAATCAAAACGCTACACTGTGGGCCCCTTACGTGTGTCTTATTTCAGGCGCAATATTGTGGTTTATCGGATGGCGATCTAGGCCAAAGAATCGTAAATTTTAGCTAGCACTAATTAATCAGAGGTTCATAATAGAACCGATATCAATTAAGAGGATACCTTCATGGGTGGCATTAGTATTTGGCAACTTCTTATCATTGCGTTAATCGTTGTCTTATTGTTTGGAACTAAGAAATTGCGCTCTTTGGGCGGTGATTTAGGCGGTGCGGTTAAGGGCTTCAAAAACGCCATGTCTTCAGAAGAAGATAAAAAGGCATTAGAAGACACCGAAGCAGCTAAAACAGTGCAAACGACTCAACAGGCGACGGAAAAAAAACCAGAGTCTAACAAAGAACAGGTGTAATTCCTTATGTTTGACGGTATCGGCTTTATGGAGCTGCTGCTGATCGGTGTTCTGGGGCTCGTGGTTCTTGGCCCCGAGCGTCTACCGGTCGCGGTGCGTTCGATTACAGGTTGGATCCGCGCGATGAAACGCATGGCCAACTCAGTCAAAGATGAACTTGAGCAGGAGCTAAAGATCGAGCAATTACATGCGGATCTTAAAAAAGCCGAGAGCAAAGGTTTAGCAAATCTTTCACCTGAACTTCAAGAATCTATCGATCAATTGAAGCAGGCTGCGCAGTCAGTGAATCGACCTTATCAAGTGCAAGATCCTGTTTCCCAAAACACTTCTGCACCGGGGGGGCCGATCCACAATCCAACTCAAGTGGGTCAAACAAGCCCGACAAGCCAGGTAGAGGCGAGTCCAACATCGGCGTCTCCCGCCGCTCACAGCGAGCCATCCCAGGGCGCGGATACCCGTTCTAACCCGAAAGCCAACGGATAATTCATGTCGCAACAGCAGCCACTTATCAGCCACTTGCTTGAACTTAGGTCCAAGCTGCTTAAATCCATTGCCAGCGTGTTAATCGTATTCATCTGCAGCGTGTATTGGGCAAATGATATCTACCACTATATGGCAATCCCTTTAATGCAGTCTCTACCCTTGGGTGGCAGCATGATTGCGACCGATGTCGCCGCACCTTTCTTTGCCCCTTTTAAACTGACTTTAGTCCTGTCATTTTTTGTGGCCGTGCCCTATGTGCTCTATCAAATTTGGTCCTTTGTCGCGCCAGGCCTATATAAACATGAAAAGCGCTTAGTCATGCCACTGCTCTTTAGCAGTACGGTGTTGTTTTACCTTGGTATTGCCTTTGCCTATTACATAGTATTTCCCGTGGTGTTTGGCTTCTTTGCCAACACAGCACCTGAGGGAGTACAAGTTGCAACGGACATAAGCAGCTACTTGGATTTTGTCTTAAAGCTTTTCTTTGCTTTCGGACTGTCCTTTGAAATCCCCATCGCCGTGGTTTTACTCTGCTGGGCAGGTGTGACAACTCCCGAAGATCTCAGGCAAAAACGTCCTTATATCGTTGTGGGAGCCTTCGTTGTTGGTATGTTATTAACACCGCCGGACGTGATTTCCCAGACTATGCTTGCAGTGCCAATGCTGTTATTGTTCGAGGGGGGTTTATTCGCGGCTCGTTTTTACAGTAAATCGAGCGACGAGTCGAACGAAGAAGAACAAACGAACGACTAACGCCCTTGCTGGCGTTAGAGGAATATAAGAATAAGGAAGATCCTGATGCGCTTAACTCTTATGGCTGCAGCGGTTATGCTGTTTTCGGTCCAAGCAAATGCCAGCATTGAACGACAACTGACTCAATGTGCCGCAACAGCAGACAAACTCGAACGCCTAATTTGCTATGACAACCTCGCCGCCAGCATAAAAGGCACAACGGCCACAATAGATACGCAAACTGCCCCTGTAAGTGTTGCCGCAGTGTTGGCTGCGCCAACTGTCGCTGTGGCCGCTAACGCTCCAGCAGCTCCAGCAGCTCCAGCAGCTCCAGCAGCTCCAGCAGCAAACATTGAAGATAACTTCGGTATGGAAGCCAAGCGTATCCAAGAAAATACCGTCGATAAGATTTATCTAGACGTGCAGTCTGTTACAGAAGATCCCTATGGCGCTATTAAAGTGACATTCACTAACGGCCAAGTCTGGAAACAAACCGAGAGCCGCAAATTCAACCTAAAACAAGGTGACAAGGTCTTTATCGAGAAAGCCGCCCTAGGTTCTTTCTTAATGGGTACCGATAACCGCAACGCCCAGGTGAGGGTGAAGCGCCTAAAATAATGCCCTCATACATAGATATCGCTGTCAATTTACTTGGCAGCGCACTCGAACCAGACACAGCATCAATAATACAAGCGGCGGCGGACCAAGGGGTTTCGCCGTTAATCGTTATTGGCAGCGATTTAACTGAAAGTGCAACTGCCATCGCGGTTTGCCAACAATATCCCAATCAACTCTATTGCACCGCTGGCGTACACCCACACCATGCCAGCGAATGGCAAGCAGATTCCAAGCAGATTCAAACAGAGTTATGCCAAGCACCACAGGTCGTTGCCGTTGGCGAATGTGGACTTGACTATAACAGGGACTTTTCACCACGTCCTGCCCAGCGCCAAGCATTTATCGCACAGCTAGAACTTGCCATAGAACTACAAAAACCCGTTCTAATGCATGAGCGAGATGCCCACAGTGATTTTTTGAGCATTATTAAGGAATACCGCCCCAAGCTAACCGGAGCATTACTGCACTGTTTTACTGGCACCCGCGCGCAAATGGAAGCTTATATTGACCTCGGTTTACACTTAGGTATTACTGGTTGGGTATGCGATGAGAGACGTGGACAAGAATTAGCAGAGCTAGTGCCTTTTATTCCAAAAGAGCGCTTATTGATTGAAACTGACAGCCCTTACCTGCTCCCTCGGAGTATGCGACCCAAGCCAAAATCCAGTAAAAACAAGCCCGAATACCTTCCCTATATCGCACAGTATATTGCCAACTTACGTGGCGAAAATGCGGCTGAATTTGCTAAACAATGCTATCACAATAGCTTATCGTTTTTTAATTTGAGTCAATACGATGACTAGTTTAGGTCGCTTATTGGTTTTGCTTATCAACATATTCATTTCATTTGGTGCTTTCGCCAGCACGATGAGTATAGATGAACGCACACCTACACCACTCAATTTAACACCTTGGCTCATGGTGACTCATAGCAATGGCACAAGTCAGTTAACCGACATTCAAGCGCTCCCACAGACGCAATGGCATAAGTTTACGAGTACCGATATTCAACGCCTTAGCCAACATGATTTCTGGCTGACGGTTAATCTAAACAGTGGCAATGAAAGCCTCTCGCGCATTCTCGCCCTAGATAATCCATTATTGGATAAAGTGACGATTTATCATTTAGTAGGTAACCAGCTGATCAACACCGCCTATATGGGAGATACACTTCCCTATAAGCAACGCCCGTTATTGAGCAATATTTTTCTATATCCTTTTAAAATCAACGCCAATGAACAACACACCTTTTATCTGCATATAGAAACGGAAGGAAGTGCTGCAGTACCACTTAATCTATGGTCAGCCAATGATTTAGCCCAAATTGCCGAATCGACAGCTGTAGAGCATGGTTTTCAGCTCGGTGTGCTCGCCGCGATAGGGATCTTCAGTCTATTTATCGCTTTAGCTTCTGGTTCATTCAGTTACAGCTATTACTCCGGCTATGTACTCTGCATGACACTATTGGTCGCTACCATTAATGGCTTTGCTTTCCGTTTCCTCTGGCCTGATTGGCCTGCATTACAACGACTTATGGTTCCGATATTATTACCCTTGGTAATGGCATTCGCTTTAATGTTTACCGAGAAAATACTGCAACTCAAATACCATAACCGCCGTATGCTCTTGATATGCCGTTACAGCGCAGTGTATATCCTATTAGTGAGCCTATTAGTGCCCTTCGTCCATTACGGTACAGCTCTTTACATTGAGATTGTTTCCGTTGTGATCCTCAGTGTGATTTTGATGATGCTCGCCATTGTCCAAGCGATTAACGGTCATAAGCTCGCCAAACTCTACACCATAGGGTGGGTGAGCATGCTCACTGGCGCTTGTATTAGCAGCCTACTCTATCTTGGTGTTATTAATTTGAATTTAAAACCACAGACCCCAGTTATGCTTGGGCTCACTTTTGAGATCATCTTCATGTCACTCGTGCTCGCGATTCGTTACAACGATGAACGCAAAGCTAAATTGCGTATTCAACAGGAAGCATTGAAACAAGCTCAAAAAATCCGCAGTGCCCGGGAAGAAGCGTTAAAACTTGAAGCAGAGACCAACGAAAGGCTAGAGCAAATGGTGCAAGAACGCACCCTAGAACTTGAGATCACCCTTAGAGAGCTGCATGAAGTCAATCAAAAGCTGACTGAACAGAGTACAATTGACAGCTTAACCGGAGTTAAAAACCGTAGCGCCTTCGATAAACGCATGCTTGCAGAGAGCCGGATCAGTCGCCGCCAAGAAACGCCCATCGCACTATTAATGCTAGATATCGACAGATTTAAATCGATCAATGACCATTTTGGTCACTTAGCTGGGGATCAGGCATTAAAGAAGATTGCCCAGACATTACAACAACATTTAAAGCGTCCAACGGATCTAGTATCACGTTTTGGTGGTGAAGAGTTTGCTATTATTCTACCCAACACAACGGCGGAAGGCGCACTTAAGGTCGCTGAAGGCATTCGAGACGCTGTGACCTCTATTGACCTAGAATGGGAAGGGAAACCTATTCCATTGACCATCAGTATCGGAGTCAGTGCCGATATCATGACTAGTGATCAACACAATACCGAATTACTAGAACAAGCTGATAAAGCTCTCTATCAAGCGAAAAATAACGGGCGCAATCAAGTGAAATTGTATGTGCCAGCAAGAGCAGAACCTAATTAGGAGTCCAATGTGAACATCATTACCAGTGCTTTTCCACAGCGTAGAATGCGCCGCATGCGTAAACATGATTTCAGCCGCCGCCTGATGGCTGAAAATCATCTGACGGTTAATGACTTAATTTATCCAATGTTCGTACTCGAAGGTACTAATCGCAGCGAAAAAGTCACCTCCATGCCAGGTGTTGAACGTTACTCAATTGATTTACTGCTGAGAGAAGCGGAAGAATTAGTCGAGCTAGGGATCCCACTGATAGCCCTCTTCCCTGTTACACCCTCAGAGAAAAAAACCTTAATGGCTGAAGAGGCATATAACGCCGATGCCTTAGTGCAACGCGCCGTGCGCGAGCTCAAAAAAGCCTTCCCACAGCTTGGTATTATGACAGATGTAGCACTCGATCCCTTCACTACCCACGGTCAAGATGGCATTATCGATGAAACAGGCTATATCCTAAATGACGTCACCACTGAAATCTTAGTTAAGCAAGCCCTATCACACGCTGAAGCGGGCGCGGATATTGTCGCCCCATCGGATATGATGGATGGCCGCATTGGCGCTATTCGCCAAGCGTTAGAAGCAGCTGGCCATGTAAACACTCAAATCATGGCCTATTCTGCCAAATACTCCTCGAGCTACTACGGCCCATTCCGCGATGCTGTCGGCTCAGCAGGCAACCTTAAAGGTGGCAATAAGCACAGCTATCAAATGGATCCCGCCAATAGCGATGAAGCACTGCATGAAGTTGCACTCGATATCCAAGAAGGCGCTGATATGGTGATGGTAAAACCCGGTATGCCATATTTAGATATAGTGCATCGCGTTAAAACTGAGCTTGCGGTACCAACATTCGCCTATCAAGTCAGTGGTGAATACGCTATGCATATGGCCGCCATCCAAAATGGTTGGTTAGCAGAGAAAGCAATCGTCATGGAATCGCTACTGTGCTTTAAACGTGCGGGCGCTGATGGCATCCTTACTTACTTTGCTAAACGTGCAGCACAGTGGCTAAAAGAAGCGAAATAACCCTTTTACCTGATGACCGACTGAAGAGCAGCACTTAGCTGCTCTTTTTTTGATTTCACTTTTTCGAACTTAAGTGGATAAGTCATCTGCTAGCAATAGGGAGAAATGGGGCTATAGAGCGGGATGTTATAAAGTCCTAAATACAGATGCAAAAAAGCCAGCTTATTCAGCTGGCTTCGTCACTGCTCTTTTCAGAGCTTATTAGGCGCTTGGCGATGACCTACTCTCACATGGGGAGACCCCACACTAC
>NZ_AFOZ01000041.1 GCF_000217915.1 Shewanella sp. HN-41
TTGATGAGTTTTAGCGACTACATCGTGGCCCATTGCGAGGCCGATTAAAAGTGGATGGGTCCATTCCATTATCCATGTTTTAGAAGGTCACTGGTGCAACAATGCCAATCTAACTAACCCTTGAGTTGTTAGTTCAGCTAAACAGCTTTTGCCCCTCGTGATACCTAAAAATCACAATGTTCAGATAGACAATTAAAAGTTATCGGTTAAGTGATTTACTTCCCACTTACATTATCACAAATATCTTTATTTAATTTAGACACCAGAGCCCAATACTTGTTTAATCCAACATTAGCAAGTTGCTCAACTTTTAACTGACAATTTGTTTTGATGGGCTGCTTCTCTGCAGGTATTGAGTAATAGGGGAATCTTGGTCTATCTATTCTTAATGATTTATCAGCGTTTATGGTGATTGTTTTACCAATAAGATTTCCAACACTACTATTTTCGGCCTCAACAATATTCATTTGAAGAGCACTTTCTGCATTTGAGTAATGCCCTAAATATAACCATCCTGCATTTTCATCAATATTTACTTCAGACTCAGGTAGTTTATAACCAAGCACACTTGGCTTTAATACAATATCTTCATCGGAATAGAGTAGTATCTGTATTTTTTGTAAGCCGTCTAAAGCTTGAGCTAATGACTCAGGAGACAGTTCTTTACTCACTCCCGGAAAAATTAACTCTGTTACTTTCCCATTGATTCCAATTCTATTAAAACTGATAGTTCCTCGAGATTCAGACGCTTTTAATTGAAATGCTAAAGCTGGTAAGTTTGTTAAATCTAAACCGGTTGAGACATTGTATATTTTTGCAACAATATTAACCCCTATACCGATTTTATATATTGAATTATCTTTTATATTGAGGTCTTGCTGTGCATCTAGTTTTTCTGGCTCTACAATCCAAGTATGCTTCGACCACTGCATTGATATTTCATAATTTCGCCCTTCATTTTTGCTTGATACAATTGGAGCTTGAACATCTGCACTTGCATTTAAATCTCTATAAAACATCTCCGTATCACTGTCAGTTAAAATGCTTAAATAGCATTTTGTGGACTGCACGTAATCCACCCCTCCAACACTCTGTTTTCCAGCCACAACCTTACTACAGAGATTTATGTCATCAATAAGCTTTTTCGCACCTTCAGCACCTTGCCATGCTGTTGTAACATGCATTGGAGTATCATTTTCAGAGTACCAAGACTTCTGATTATCTTGCTTTGTCGGTTTTACCGAATAAGTTGAACCACACGCTGAACAAATTAAAATTAGGGTAAATATAACTATCTTGTTCATATCTCATCCTTGAATAAACAATTTATTAACAAGAAAAGATACTAGCCTATAAATGGTGGTTTGTATATTTAGATCAAAAGACGATCAAAACTTTAAATAGGAAATCAAGCCACCCATTTTAAATCGTGTAGTTTAGGATCCTCTACTAGACTCTGTAAAAGTGTTGATGTGGAGGAGTGACTATGCCGCGGCCTAGTAGAACTCAGATTAGTGTTGAAGACACTCCCTATTACCATTGCTGTAGCCGTGTCGTTCGACGTGCTTTTTGTGTGGCGATGATGATTACTCAGGTAAAAACTATGACCATCGCCGCGCTTGGGTAGAGTCGCTACTGTTTGAACTCGAAGCCGTTTTTGCAATAGATGTGACGGCCTTTGCGGTGATGTCCAATCATCTACATGTGGTTTTACGTATTGATATAGAGACAGCAAACCGCTGGAGCGACAGGGAGGTGCTTGAGCAATGGCATAAGCTATTTAAAGGCGATGAATTAACACAAAAATTCGCCAAAGGTGAGTTAGTTGAAACGCATGAGGTTCACAGATTAAAGCATTCAATCGCCATTTATCGCAGCCGTTTATGTGATATCAGTTGCCAGTGTTTTCAAAAGAGTGCGCTGCCTCAACGAACCCATCGCAAGGCAAGCAAATCAAGAAGATAACTGCACAGGCCGATTTTGGGAAGGTCGTTTTAAGTCACAGGTTCTACTTGATGAAGCCGCAGTGTTAGCCTGTATGGCCTATGTTGATTACTCTTTATTGGCAAAAGTCCATTCGAGCCAAGGTGGCCGATACGCCAGAACAATCCGACCATACCGGTATCCAGCTGCGGATTCGTGCTGCATTAAAAGGTGAACAGCCTAAAAGTCTACTGCCTTTCATCGGCAATGAACGTGATAACCAACCCAATGGCATTGCCTTTTCCTTAACCGATTACCTCGAATTGGTTGATGATACCGGTCGAATCATCCGCAATGATAAACGTGGAAGCATCAGTAAAAATAGCGCCAAGTTACTGACAATATTAAATATATCCCAAGACAATTGGCTTAAATTGACCACAGAGTTTGGCAAGTTATTTCATGGCCCAGTAGGTACGCTGCAAGAGCTGACCGATTACTGCGAACACTTAGAAAAGCGACGACGGCACTTTGCGGCAAACTGCCAGCACTTTCACAGCAATTAACTGTAATCCTGCTTAACCAAACCAATCACTGCCCATTTGTTTTATTGGGTGAGTTAGCATGTCTTAAATACACCAATTTTTAATGAGTTAGCTCATTTTTATGCCTCAGCTTTAGCCCTATAACTTTTGATGACTCTAGTTTAAGCAATTTTAGCTCGTACAAATTGTAGACAAACCCAAAGTGCATTATGTTGATCTAAAATGGGTGGCTAGATTTTATTATACACATAATATCCAGAAAGGATGGAGAGAAGACCCTGTGAATACAATGAAACAGATTTTTGGGGTACCGGTGATTAAATTATGAAAACTTTTTTCTTTGACGACTTTCTAATTGGTGGGTGGGCGTACGCAAGACGTCATGGTACGTCAGACGATCGTGCTTGTAGTCTTGCTGTCGCTCAAGTTGAGCTATTTATCTTATTTCCTCTCATGCCTTGGTTAGTTCTGTTACTAAAATATTTAAAGTTCGAAAGTTCCAATATTATGTACGTGATAATTGGTTCTGCAATCATGTTGGGCATTATTTTTGAATTATATGTCAGTAAGAAAGGTCTGTTTAGAGATATAGATTTCCACAGTGAAGAAGTAAGCAAAAAGATCAAAAAGTGTACATATTTTTTTGTTTTTCTATTTTTCTATATGCCACTATCAACCTACATTACGTGGCCCATTATGAGGCAGCTCTAATTTCTATTAGCACCATTTTATTGGGGCTTTTTCTTGCCTGAAACTGGGCAATTCAACCAGCAGACTGGGCAGCCGTTGCCGGTAGAAGTGGTCACGGTCTGCCAGCAGGGCGGGCAGTTTAGTGCAGCGCCACCAAATTAATTGGTGCAGCAATAGATCGCTTCTGCTGTCTATGAGTGATCTCTTCTACTGTTTTGAGCTTCTCAGTCTGCTGCGGGTTTTGACCAAATGAGCTTTTGGAGATCATTCGCTTAAGTTCATGCAAAGAAAATGGATAGCTTGTTTATCGGTTTTAATACTAACTTTCAATAATTGCCTTACAAATATTAATCCGAAACCAATGAATTAGAGTCAAAAATCTAGCAAGGTTTTGTCCCAAAACGAGTCACATATCTACTTTAAAACAAACAGGCTACACCGATGTTAAACAGGTGGGCCATGGTGATTTGCGAGACGACCGTCCGCCCCATGGCCGCTTTTTGGCATCCATGCCATCGCGGCATTTGTGAATCCTTTCACATCAGATGGGGCGGTCGAGCATCCAAGGATGGACTAGCTGCGTGTCGGTGAGCGAATGCTATGGCAAGCCTATCGCACTGATTAAATAAGTAATTTATTTAAAATCACTTTCAATTGAGCATAGTTGAGTCAATGAGCCTAATAAATAGCAAACTGTACTCCTCTCTCACATAAAGCGGAAACCACTGTTCCACCCCGCAATCTTTATAACGTGACCCAATCACCAGCCCGATTGTCTATCGCGATAGGGTTTATCGGGATCTTTTAACTGCCGCACCGCGGCAATAGTGCGATTTTTACCCAGTAACAGCTTAATCTGGCTTAAGGATTCACGGCTTAACAGGCTACGTAGCGAGGCGGTCCAACTCGAGTTAGTGCTCTGCTTGATCGCCGCTGCCGCATCGGGGGAGGTCTTACAGAGCTGTGCGGCTAATTGTTTGGCAGCCACCATAGGCTGTTCACTTAATTGAGTCACGAGTCCAAGGGATAAGGCCTCTTCACCGCCCATCACTTTAGCCGTCAGGGTCAACAACATGGCCTGATCCTTGGGCATAATTTGCCTCAGTGTCACCAATCCCGCCATATCGGGTACCAGCCCCCACTTGGCCTCCATGATTGATAACTGACTGTCACGGTTGGCAATACGTATATCTGCGCCGAGGGCGATTTGCATTCCGCCACCAAAACAGCAACCATCGAGCACAGCAATGACAGGCACAGGTAAACGCTGCCAGCCGAGGGAGACACGCTGTGCAAGATTGGCATTGCCTGGTAACCACTTAAAAAGCAGTTTTACCGCTTGCATCGGCGCCGACATCACACTTTTAACATCCAGCCCAGAGCTAAAATTGCCGCCAGCACCCGAAAGAATAACCGCACGAATTCGGCGATTTTTTTTAATGTTTTTAATTGCCCTATCCAACTGACTAAACATTAAATAATTAATTGCATTCATCTTCTCTGGACGATTAAGCAGCACATAGGCAATGCCATCGTCAATTGTCACTTGCACACATTGGTCACTCATGAAATATTCCATTACTGGTCAGTCCAGATTAAATGTTAACACATTTGGCATAATTCACTAAAAGATATAACATAGGCGCAATTTTTGACTTTGGTCAAAATATTGTCATTACAACCAAATATTGCTGGACAACTATGTTAGGCTGTAACGATTAAGTTTGAGAACGTTAATAGCTCTTTCAGCAAGATAGGCCATTCGAGTTCAAATATTGGTGAAACAACGTGAGTTCCATAACACCAAACCCAGATAGTATCTGCAAGGAATTTAGCACATCAAAATCTGCAGCTTACACGTAGAAGATATAAATTAGACTTGCCCGAAGCTCACAATTCGTCAGTCAAACTTAAAAAATTAGTGTTATCTTCAATGAATGGGCAAATTAAGGATCACCAGTCAGCATGACAATATCTGTACTCATCTGTGACGATTCCGCCATGGCGCGCAAGCAAATGGCCCGCACCCTGCCCAAAGAGTGGGATGTCGAAATTACCTACGCTACCAATGGTGCCGAAGGATTAGATGCCATTCGCGCGGGTAAAGGTGAAGTGGTGTTTCTCGATCTTAATATGCCCGTGATGGACGGTTATGAAGTGCTGCAAACTGTGCAACAAAACGACCTGCCCGCACTGATAATAGTGGTTTCAGGCGATATTCAAATCAAGGCCCATGAACGCGTCAAAGCATTAGGTGCCTTAGATTTTATCCAAAAGCCCGTCAGTGCCGACGCCATCAGCAATATTTTGCAGGAATACGGCATCCTCACCCTAGCGCAAAAAGATCTGGCCGATGAAGTGCCGATGATCAAAGTCGATATGCGCGATGCCTGCCAGGAAATAGCCAACGTTGCCATGGGGCGAGCAGCCGATTTATTGGCAAAGTTACTCGATGTCTTTGTCCTGCTTCCCATTCCTAATGTGAATGTGCTTGAGGTCAGTGAGTTGACTATGGCGCTCAAAGCCACAGAGGAAAGCTCGACGGTTTCCGCACTTTGCCAAGGTTTTATTGGTGCAGGGATCGCGGGTGAAGCCTTGCTGCTATTCCATGACTCTAGCTTTCAAGATATGGCCAAACTCATGGGGCTCGCCAATCCTGAAGATAAAAACACCGAGATAGAAGTGCTTATCGATACAGGCAATGTATTGATTGGCGCTTTCCTCAATGGAATATCCGAACAGCTCGATATGAAATTCAGCCAAGCCCATCCCGTGGTACTTGGCCGTCATTGCACTGTCAACGATCTTATCCATGATAACTCAGAGAAGTGGAACCGAACTTTGGCGATGGAGATCAACTATCGGATTGAAAATCATAATATTCAATGTGATCTATTATTGCTTTTTACCGAGGATTCCATCCCCACTCTGAGCTATAAGCTCGGCTATTTACTCAATTAACCCGTTGGATTTTACTTTATGTCAAATGACCAAAGCGCAATGAACGAACTACATTGGCTTATCGATATGGTGCAAACCATAGAGGTGGGATTAGTCGTGTTAGATCGTCATTACAATATCCAACTGTGGAACGGTTTTATGGAAAACCATAGCGGTGTTTCCCCGAATTCGATCAAAGGCCAAAATCTGTTTACTCGCTTCCCCGAGCTGCCCGCCTCTTGGTTAAAGCAGAAAATGGAGTCGGTTTTTATGCTTAAAAATCGGGCCTTTATCAGTTGGGAACAAAGGCCCTATGTGTTCCAATTCAAAAACTACCGCCCTATCACTGGTCGCGCCGATTTCATGTATCAAAACGTGACTCTGCTACCGCTAGCCTCCCTAACTGGGCAAATAACCCATATCAGCGTCATTGTGTATGACGTTACCGATATTGCGGTCAACAAGTTGCAGCTTAAGGCGGCTAACGAACAACTTGAGCATCTCAGCCAAACCGATGGCTTAACCCAGCTACATAATCGACGTCACTGGCAACAATGCTTAGAGCATGAATTTGATTTGTATGCCCGTTATTCGGGAGTGGCTAGTTTAGTGATGATAGACATAGACCACTTTAAAAATATCAATGATACCTATGGTCATCTCGCCGGGGATAAAGTGATTCAACATATCGCCCATCTTCTCAGCCAGTCCCTACGGGAAACCGATTGTGTCGGCCGTTATGGTGGTGAAGAATTTGCTGTGGTCATGCCCAAAACGACTGGAGTAGATGCCCTTCACTTTACCGAGCGTTTGCGGGAAAAAATTGCCGACTCAACCATAGTTTACGATGGGCTCAACATCAAAGTAACGGTCAGCTTAGGCGTTTGTGAGATAGGTAAACATATCAGCAGTAGTTCAGGCTGGATTTCCTGCTCGGATAGGGCTTTATATGAAGCTAAGCAAAAAGGGCGAAATTGTAGCGTGTTACACAGTGCACAGAGTGAGTAATTTATACCCCTAAAAAGATAAAACCCACTGATGTGGGTTTTATTTTTACAGACAAGGGCAAATTAATGCGGGAATCCGTCATCCTCGTCGTCTTCATCCTCATCTTCGTCGTCCATGTCATCACCAACGAAGTAGGTTCCCCAACCGTCATAATCCACTTTTTGTTTTGCGGCCAGTTGCAGTAATTGCTCTGCGGCTTTATCCAATAGTGCAACATCCAGTTTATGGTGAGCAATCGCATCGAAACAGAAGATCACTGAGCCATCTTCGAGCTCCATTTCCTCTGCATCATTGACTTCGAAGCCGAGTTTAAACGCATCCACCGCCGCTTTTTCGAGACGGTCAAAATTGGTAGATGAAAAATGATGCTCAATAATGTATTCCGCATCTGGCTCTGAGCCATCATCAAGCAGGGCTTGCACTATGTCACGATTCTCGGCAAGTTGGGCTTTTAACTGACTTTCAATAGACATGGATTTGTCTCCGTTAAGGTAAATCTGGCTCAAATTGAGGGTATTATACGTCATCATCCGTAAGAGTTTTACCCATTAATGTTGCCGCTTCTCGATTTATCTCAGCGAACTTTGTCGACATGCTGGCATAGATTTGCGCCGAAAATGCCTTAACATCGGCCTTATCTAATCCAGCCGTAGGTACTGGCGCCATCATCTCAATGATAACGACCCCATTATCCCAACGGTTTAAATTAATATGGCTCTGACAGGATGCCAGCACAGGGACCACGGGGACCCCAGCCGCAAGCGCAGTATGGAAGGCGCCCGCTTTAAAGGGTAATAATCCTCGCCCACGTGAACGCGTGCCTTCGGGGAAAATCCACACAGATAAACTGTTTTGCTTAATTTTTTCGACCGTCTTAGCCATAGTTTCGAAGGCGCTATGGCGATTTTTACGATCGATTAAAATATTGCCCGACAACCAATAAATTTGGCCAAACAATGGCATCCACGCCAAACTCTTCTTACCTAAACTGACGGTTCCCTTAGGTACAGCCTTAGTATGGGTAAAAAGATCGAAGTTATTTTGATGATTTGCTAGGAAAATATAAGGTCCATCCTGTATGTCTTTATGGCGACGTACTATGACTTTAATCCCTAGGATCGGGGAGACTGATGAGAAGATCTTGGCGAACATATGTACATTGTCACGGTGACGAGGCCTCAACAAGCAAACTAAGCCACCAAAAATAAAGGCAAGCAACAATGACACCGCCAACAACATAGATCTGACGATTAACAGCACGGCATACTCCGACGATATAAGTGGCGACAGTATAGCCACCATGGCCTAGGGACTCAATATATTGTTTACATCTGTAAGCTGACTGACTAACACAACCAACTAAA
Organism: Shewanella sp. HN-41; assembly: GCF_000217915.1. Classification (GTDB taxonomy): domain Bacteria; phylum Pseudomonadota; class Gammaproteobacteria; order Enterobacterales; family Shewanellaceae; genus Shewanella. The sequence continues at coordinate 8,471 of NZ_AFOZ01000041.1, forward strand.
TGTTCAAACACAACAAATAAAAAGCCCACCGATATGCTAAACCTCCAGCTTATCGATGGGCTTTTATTTCCGTTTAGACGTGCTGTTTAGGCAAGACGTTAGTCTCCACAGCCAGGGGGGATACTCGGCTTAACACCAAGCGGAAAACTAAGGCGCTCACGGCCAACGTTGCGACAATCGCCGCTCCGCTTGGCAGGTCTAACGTCGCCGACAGGATTAGCCCTAAAACATAACCAAGCAAACCGACGAGGTAAGCGTACAATAACCGACCTTTACCGCGATACTTGTTCAGTGCTAAAGCAGGCAATATCAAGGTACTGAACACCAGATAAACACCCACTAATTCAACCGACAGGGTGATAACCAACGCAAATAGCAGATAGAACCCTGCCCCCGCCAAAATTTGGGGACGCAGAAATATCGCTAATAGCACGGCCGAATACACTAGTGTAGACAACACCAACTGTGACCAACTCACCCAGAGGATCTGGCCCGACATCAATTGCTTTAACAACTCGGCTCCGTGTGGGTCATTTGCCAATAGCAACATAGCTGCCACCGCCGACAACACATAAAAGCAGCCGATCATTGCCTCTAACTCACCCGCCATTCGCTTAGATAACCAAGCGATAAACCCCGCCCCCCCAAGGGCAAACAGGGCTGGCATCCACACATGGGAAAATGGCATCTCCTCTAATCTGTGGTCCATATGGGCGACGATGGCGCCTAGGGCGGCAACCTGCGCTATGGCCAAATCGATAAAGATAATGCCACGCTTAAGCACTTGCCTACCTAATACAATATGTGTCGACAACACTAAGATCCCCGCCGCCAGTGCAGGCAAGAGAATCGACATCAGCTCCAGATCAAACATAGGCCTTATTTCACTCCATTTAAGAGGGAAATGACGCTGTCGTATAGGCTAAAGAGATCTTGGCTGCTGTCATTACCCCCTACGGACATAGGCAAGATCACCACAGGTAAGTTCGCTTTTTCACCGAGCCATTTGGCACCGCGCTCATCCTGATAGGAGGCGACGATAACCGCCAAAATATCGCCCTGTTCGGCGCGGCTCAACAAACTCGCCAAATGCCCACTGGTGGGAGCAAGTCCTGGTTTAGGTTCTAAATCTGCTACTTGTTCAATACCAATCCAATTGAATAGATATTTAAAACTAGAATGATAGGCGATCACTTTTTTGCCCTGTAACCCTTTGGCTTGCTCCTCCCAACGGGGAATTGCCGCTTGCCAACGGGCGCTAAAGTCAGCTAATGACTTTTGATAATCGGCCGCGCCCGCAGGGTCAAGCTGAACCATCTTAGCCGTTAAGGCTGTTGCGACATTGAGTAGTCGGGTCGGATCGAAATGAAGATGCGGATTGCCCTTAGCATGCACATCACCCATGCTGCGATCGACACTGGCTAATTTGTCTAGGGTTTCGATTTGATCGGCGGCAAAAAATAAGCCCTGCTCGGTCGAGCGCACGTTAGCATTCGCCGACTTCATCTGCAGCATAGGCAGCCAACCTATCTCTAGGTCGGCGCCAGCGCAGACCACTAGGTCCGCCTGACGCATTTTGGCAATCAAGCTTGGTCGCGCCTGCACTTGATGCGGGTCCTGCAATGCCGTTGTTGCCGAATAGATGTTCGCGCTAGGAGCAAGCTCCTTAGCCAACGCCGCATATTCAGGTTCACAGGCAAATACATTGAGTTCGGCATGGGCCAAACCAGTGTAAGTGACAGATAAGGCCACTGCGGCCAATTTAGCTAAATTAGAATTGATGCGCACCGTGGGCCCCCAGAGACATAATGTATTGGATAGTAAAGATGTTATCGTCTTCAATACCGTCAAAATTCGTACCTTTTTGATGAGTATACTGGAAACGAACCGTCGAGAAATGACTAGAATGCCACGCCAGAGTAGCCTCTGATTCCTTCAACTTTTGCCCATGGAAATGATCATCATGGAGCTCCTGGGTATCGACCTCACCGTAACGCACCCCCGCAGACCAACTCGGGGTAAATTGATACACACTGCTCAAATACCAACCTTGGTGGTAATCTTTACTCGGCGCATCCTCGGGATGTAATTCAGCGGGAGTAAAATCGTTAACGCGGAAATATTCACCGCTCAAGGTTAAATTTTGATACTTGTAGTTACCATTGGGTGCCCACTTGTAAACAAAATCGGCACCATAGGTATTCTTACCCGTATAAGATGCTGCGTGGCTATGGCCTTCCTCCGTGACTTCCTCTCCCAGATCTTCACCCTCTTCATGGGCCGTTACTTGGCCATTTTCGTTACGTAGGTAACTTAGGCCCGCCTGCCATGAACTGTTATCGCCGATATCGCCACCGATTTTTGAATATAAGGTATAGACTCCAACCTTCTCAAATTCACGCTCGCCATGTTCATCGGCCGCACGCAAACTGTCGCCCTTAAAGGCTTCGACACCCATAGTCCAATACAAGTCTGTCGGAGCTACGTAGTTGAAACGCACCCCATCATCAAAGTAATGGCCCCCTAGAAACGCACGGTAAACGATGGGACGATCGGTAAAGGAATCGGTATGTAAATGTTGGTTATTGAGGTAACCAATATCCGATAGGAAACGGCCGCCACGGATCGAAAAACCCGCCGGCATCGCCATAGTTTGAATAAAGGCTTCCTCAAGATTCAGCTCGGTCTCACCGTCATGGCTCTCAAGCACGGCTGTCACTTTGCCATAGAACATATCGTCAATGTTGGCGCTCATCGCCAGTTCTGTTTCACCTAAACCAAAACCATCGGTGGTCTCGGCCAAGGGACGCTCGCCCGTTTGATAATAGCCATTTAAAACGGCACTGATCGCAGGATTAGTCAGGCTCGAATCTTCCGCTAAGAGTGTCGGCGAAACTAAAGCGCACGCCAAAGCCACCAAAGAAATTCGGGTATTTAACACAGTCATGATATCTCCAAAATACAACTAGCACTCGATGGCTGATATAAAGTCATCAAGAAATACAATAAGTTAAAATGTTTTAGTTGATTTAGAGACTAAAAGGAGGCGCACGACTGCGGTAAACACTAACGTGCTTTGAAATGAAGGGGAGTAAATCAAATTCGACCACATCGAAATGCTGCACAGCTAAATTGAGCGTCAGCGGTTGGGTCAATAAAATCTTGTTGAGCTGGTGCTGATGGAAGCACAGGGTACAGTGGGTTTTCGCCCCATCGTCAAGATGGGTCACACTATGGGCGGAGGCGGCAAAAGACAGCAATACCAATACGGCAGCAAGCCATATTGAAATTGTGCGTCTTATGTGACGTTGAAGTCTCACCTAGTCGTCCCCATAGTAAAAAAGTGACACAAGTTTATGTCAGGCCCATGGTAAGTTGCAATAAGGTAATGGTTCTGCAATAAGTTACAAGATATTTACCTTTAAATGCAGTTATAGATAAAACAGATGAAAAACAAGGCGTAGACTAGCAAAATACGGTATTTAAGATTAGCTTAAGTCAGGATAACTATAGTGTATTGAGTCTTTATGCAGGCGAAAACCCACAAGGTTCGCTTGGCATTATTCCTCCGTCCATCTATCAAAAGGCAACCCAAATGCTAGCATTTTTTCGTGACAACTTAGGGCTAATCTTAGGCATAGTGATTTTCGGCGCATTGATTTTGGGCGGAATTTATTACGTTGAACATTCATTAGAGAGCCAAGAGCAAGTCGTTCAATAACGACACGATGGCCTTTCCCCAGAGCCCATTTCTTTGGGCTCTCGATGCCATATTGTGATTAACGGTATTTTTGCCGCTGCTCACTATCATCGGGCTTTTCCGGTGCTTCTATCGTAATCACTTGATCCATAAAATGACTTACAAACAACAGCATTAAAGAAAAAATCATCACAGGAATTAAAAAGTGCCTGACCGATGCATCAAAGTAACAGTAAAGCCCAGTGAAGAGGCTCAAATAAAATCCGAGTAATTTAAGTTTGGCAAGCGTTGGACTACGCCCAAGCCAGGCAGCACAATGGGGACATTGAACTTGCGCATGGAAACCCTTTCCCCGCTGATGGCTGATTTCACTCACTTTAATATACTGGTTGCAATGGGAGCACAACATAACACTAGGATTCCTAAATAAGGGGCCCTAAGTCTACCAGATCCAGCCCAACCCTAGTGTTCAAATTGATCTCAAAAATAAAAAGACCATAAACTAGCTCAATATATCGACCTGCGCACAGCGATAACCCTTTCAGGGGATAAATTTTACAGCTAGCGGGTGAACTCCTATGATATAGCTACCGTTTTTTATTAAAGATAAAACCTATGCGCCGCTCAATTAGTTTGCTACTCGCACTCAGTGTTTCCCTATCTAGCATGAGTACCTACGCCTTAGCCGCGGACTCCCCCTCCGCTGCCACCGAGTCAATAACAACATCCAGCGCCATACAGGCCGAATTAAACGCCCTGCAATGGGCGATCAATACCGATGTTAATCACCTTAAACAAGCCAAAGGTGAACTCAAAGCCATTGCTGAATACCGAATTAAAAACAAGGTATTGCTCATAAGAAATAAGATTCAATCCCTGCTCGATGCATCGCCATTAGACACAGCATTTCTATTGCCACTTATCCAAGATCAATTGCAATACATTCAAAGGATAGATGCTTATCTTGACCACAACATTGAAAGCCTGTCCCAACAATTAGGTTCAAGCAACGACGATCCCATTTTGCTCGAGATCTCTATGCGCGAGCTGGAAAAAGATGAGTACTACAAACAACAACTCGAAACACTCAACTGGTTAACTCAAGTAGGCCAGGACGTTGCTACCGAAAAAACAGCGCTAATCCAGACTTTGCAGCGCCGAGCAGACACCTTTGAGAGTCTGGTGACTTACACCCAACAACAACTGCAAGCGGCGATAAATGCTGCGACAAACGCGGGCAAAGATGTGACTTCGGTTCAGACTAGCCGGATACAATCCCTAAAGGACCGCCTAGCGAAAAACAGTCAGAGCTTAAATATTGAAATTGATTTACTCGACACCCTAGGACAGGATACCGCCGTCCTCAAAAAGACGTTATTCAGTATTTCAGGGGATATTACTCAAGATGTTTTAAGCTTTGACGTTGCCTCAAGCTTAGTAGAACAATGGCTCGACACCGCAAAAGTGCAATCGATTGACCATGGTCCCACCCTGATATTTAAGTTATTTGTGTTCTGCTTAATTCTGTTCATTGCCAGCCTTGCAGGAAAACTCGCCAAAAAAATAGTGAAGAATACTGTCAATAATTCCAAGTTAAATTTCAGTAAGTTACTGCAAGATTTCTTTACCTCACTCTCTGGCAAAGCGGTATTCACTATCGGTGTACTTATCGCGCTGTCACAACTTGGGATCGAACTAGGCCCCTTATTAGCAGGCTTTGGTATCGCCGGTGTGATTATTGGTTTCGCCCTGCAAGATACGCTATCGAATTTCGCCTCGGGCATGATGATACTGATCTATCGCCCCTACGATGTGGGGGATTTAATCAACGCGGCTGGGGTCACAGGGCGTGTTAGCCATATGAGTTTGGTATCAACAACCATTAAGACATTGGATAACCAACGGTTGATCATTCCCAATAACAAGATTTGGGGCGATACCATCAACAACATCACAGTTGAGCATCAACGCCGAGTGGACATGACCTTTGGGATCGGCTACAGCGATAATATAGCGCATGCCGAAGCCATTCTAAAATCCATAGTAGAAGCCCATCCTAAGGTTCAAGCTATGCCAGCCCCAATGATTAAATTGCATCAGTTGGGTGAATCCTCGGTCGACTTTATTGTTCGTCCCTGGGCGAAACCTGAGGATTACTGGGACGTGTATTGGGATATTACCCGTGAAGTCAAACTGCGCTTCGATGCCGAGGGCATTAGCATTCCGTTCCCACAGCGCGATATACATATCCATCAAGCGGTAAAATAGTATTAGGGCAGGATAGCGCCGCTATCCTGCCCTACCTTTAAGCTTAACGGCAATGTCAGTAAAGGCATTAACCTAATCCAATGATCTCACCGTCTTCATCGATATCGATCTGTAAATAACCCGGCTTGATCCCAAGCCCAGGCATAGTCATCACATTGCCCACCAGTGCCGTAATAAATCCCGCCCCCGCATTCAAGCTTAAGGCTCGAATGGGCACGACAAAACCCTTAGGCACCCCCTTTTGCATAGGATCATGGCTTATCGACAGTGGTGTTTTGGCAATGCAGACAGGTAAATGCCCATAACCGAGTGCATTCAGTTGCTGCACCTGTTGCTTAGCCTCAATGGAGAGACTGACGCCCAATGCGCCATAGCCGACCTCGGCTAAGGTGGATAACTTAGCCTCTAATGAGGCTTGCTCTGAATACAACGGCTTGAACTGACTTTCAGTTTCAGCGGCTCGGACCACAGTTTGCGCTAGGGCAATCGCGCCGGCCTCGCCCTTGGCAAAGGCATCGCTTATCTCACAACCAAAGGCTAGGGTACGGCTGACGGCCTCAGTCAACCACTGCAGCTCGGCATCGGTATCGGTAGCAAAACGGTTAATGGCAACCACCACCGGGACACCATATCGAGCCACATTGTTGATATGCCAGTTTAAATTAGCAAACCCCGCCTCGAGACGAATTTGATCGGGCGCATTGATATCCGCATCAGACTCCAAACCGCTGTTGGCTTTCAGAGCCTTTAGGGTGGTGACTAACACTGCCGCACTCGGCACCTGCCCCGATTGGCGAACTTTGATATTGCAGAACTTCTCAAAGCCCATATCGGAACCGAACCCACCTTCGGTGACCACAAAATCGGCCAGTTTTAAGGCGATATCATCGGCAATAATCGATGAATTACCGTGGGCAATATTGGCAAATGGTCCCGCATGGATAAGGCATGGCGCCCCATTGAGGGTCTGCATTAAGGTGGGTTTAATGGCATCGGCCATAATCGCCGCCATAGCACCTGCAACACCTAAATCATCGGCGCTGATCACCTCCCCCTGCCGATTGAGCGCCAATACTAAACGCCCGATACGAGCACGCATATCCACTAAGTCTCGACTGAGGGCCAGAATGGCCATCAACTCGGAGGCGGCGCTAATGTCAAAGCGCGATAGATATTCGGGCCCATTGTTTTCCCCCAATCCAACCTGGATTTGTCGCAGACAACGATCGTTATGGTCAATAACCCTGTGCCAGCGGATCTCATTGGGATCTATATCCAAAAATGCCAGCCCAGACTGTGCCTCAAACTCGGTTTTGCCTAAGCGTGATTCGTGAAAAAGCCGCGCGCCAATGGCCGCAGCACCTAAATTGTGGGCACTACCTACGGCATGAATGTCCCCGGTGAGGTGCAAATTCAGCTCCTGCATAGGCACCACTTGTGCATAACCACCACCGGCTGCACCGCCTTTTACCCCAAATACCGGCCCCATACTCGGCTGGCGAATACAGGCGCATGCCCTTTTGCCTATGGCCTTGAGAGATTGAGTTAGACCAATACTGGTCACAGTTTTACCTTCACCATAGGGTGTGGGAGTGACGGCCGTGACGATAATCAGTTTACCCGTACGCTGACCGGCTAATCGCCGCTGTACACATAAATCGACCTTAGCTTTTGTGTTGCCAAATAAGGTCATTTCTTCGGGTAATAACCCAAACTCGATACCCAGTTCTGCGATGTTTTTTAAACTTGCACGGCCTGAAATAGCCATATCGGTCAGCATGGGTGATTTCTCCCTCGAAGGTATTATGGGTTAGTATGAATGTTCAATATCAACATAAGCTGATTGAATACCACAGATATTAGATGATGATAAAGCAATCGAAAGGGTTAATGAGCGATTCCTTAATCTGCATCAAACAAATCGGCTTGCAGCATTTACACTGCAAAAAACACCTTCCCAAAAGAGGAACAACATGTACGAGTCCCATTTAACTTTTTCTGAATTTGTTGCTGGATTTTGGCGAATGGCAAGCTGGGAGATGACGCCGATACAACGCCTTAAGCTGATTGAGCAATACCTAGATTTGGGCGTAACGACTATGGACCACGCCGATATTTATGGCCAATACCAGTGTGAGACCTTATTTGGCGAAGCCTTAGCCCTTAAGCCTGCACTACGAGAGCAAATGCAAATCGTCAGTAAATGCGGTATCAAACCCGCCTTTGATTGTCGACCGACGCGTTACGTCAACCACTATGACACCTCTCACGCGCATATTATTGCCAGCGTTGAACAATCCTTAACGCAACTGAATACCGATTATCTCGATCTGCTACTGATCCATAGACCCGATCCATTGATGGATGCGGATGTGGTCGCAGAGGCCTTTTCAAACTTAAAACAGGCTGGCAAAGTGCGTCACTTTGGGGTGTCTAACTTTACTGTGTCACAATTTTCATTGTTGCAATCGAGGCTAGACGCTCCTTTAGTGACCAATCAAGTGGAAATATCACCGTTGGAAATGAGCCACTTGCTCGATGGCACCTTAGATCTGTGCCAAGAGCGACGTATCAGACCTATGGCTTGGTCATGTCTGGGCGGGGGAGACATTTTTAAGAATACCAATCCACAGGCCGTGCGCTTGCATCAAACATTAGCCGTCATTGCCGACGAAGTGAATGCCCAAGACATTAGCCAAGTGATCTATGCTTGGGTGCGTATGTTGCCAAGTAAGCCTGTGCCCATCATAGGCAGTGGTAATATTGAACGGATTAAGAGCGCCGTCGCATCAAGCCATATTAAACTCGATCGCCAGCAGTGGTTTAGCATCTGGCAGGCTTCCACGGGTCACAGCGTACCTTAATAGGGTTTCCATGGGATTGGATTAAAGCGGCGGGGGAACAATTACGTCGTTCGAGGCGCCGTGATTGTTATCCCCAATAATCCTCAAGTGTCAGATCCAGCAGAAATTTAAAACTGTACATCACCACTTAAATGAGGGCGGCGGCCTTTACTGTCTCGCAGTTCAAATACCCAGCGTTCGGCGTTCTTTTCATAGGCAAATCCCACTTCAGCCGGCATTAAAAGTGGTAACTTAAAAGCCACATCCACAACAAATGGACGCTCACCAATCTCGGGCATTAATTCAGCCAAGCAGCGGGCCTTAGACCACATGCCATGGGCCAGCACGCGATCGAAACCAAAGCGCTTAGAGAGCACTGGGTGTAGATGGATCAGGTTATAGTCACCGGAGGCTTTGGCATATCGACGGCCAAGATCTTCACTGAGTTCCCAGCACTGCGGTGCATCCCAAGCCATTTCTAGAGCCTTAGGAGGGCGCACTCTGCGACCCGCGGTTTCGATACGATATAAATAGGTCGAGAGCGATTCCCACACTAACTCTTCTCCCACAAACACCTTAGAAACAAACTCAAATTCCAAACCTGAGTCTGTCTCACGGCTCGTTGTGAGTGCGCATTCTAAGGAAAACTTCTCGTCCACGGTCGTAGGTCGATACACTTGGATGCGGTTTTTAAGGTGGATCATGCCCAGTAAGGGAAAGGTAATGCCATCATGGGTAAAAATGACCGCATGTAGACGAAAGGCCATGATATAAAGATAAGTCGGCGGCAGGACCTTACCATTAAACTGAAAGCCGCAAACTTGGGCATATTGACTGACACTCGCTTCAGACACTGTCACATTAGGCGCAGTGACTTTAATATGGGGCAGAGGCTGTTGGTCCCAACCTGGTTTGCGTCCAAAGAAGATCTTGCGATAAAGAGAAAACAGCGATGGCATCGCGTTCAATTCAACACAATATGCATTATTCAAGTCTGAGTACCTTTTAATTAACTATCCCTCGACGCAGATAGCCAGAAATACCCCGTGCAGATGACTAATATCCGATAAATCAAACTGATCACGAGTATAAAACAGGCAAAACTGCGTCTTAAAAAGGGCTGATGCTGACTCATCGAATGGGTAGCTAAAGAGTCAGGTTTGTCGAAAACGGCAAGATTATACCCCAGAGCACTCAGTTCTGTGTATCCCTAAGTTAAGCTGGATTATTTACTAACAATAAAATCAGTTAGTTATAATTTTATGATGCAAAGATACTGAAATTACTTTTGGGATACCCCCTACAAATGTGCGAAAATTTTACGCCTGTGCCACACTATCGCCCCACACTCTTTAACTTAGTTCACACGTGCAAGATAAGAATTTTGATAAGCTCGCGCAAAAATTCGCGAAAAATATATACGGTACTCCGAAGGGGGAAATCCGTGCCGCCGTATTATGGCGCGATCTCACCCCCGCCTTAGCCCAATTGGGTGATAGAAAGCTGCGTATTTTAGATGCGGGTGGCGGCTTTGGTTACTTTAGCCAAAAGCTGGCACGCCTTGGCCATGAAGTCGTACTGTGTGATATCTCTGCAGAAATGCTTGCGCAGGCACAAGAGCAAATCTCAGCCTCAAACCTTCCCTTGAATATCACCCTAGTCCATGCCCCGATCCAAGATTTATCCGTGGAACAACATGGGATATTCGACCTTATCCTCTGTCATGCCGTTGTCGAATGGCTTGCCGATGCTAAAACCACAATGGAAGGTCTATTGGCAATGCTCAAGCCCAATGGTTTGTTCTCATTGATGTTTTACAATAAGGAAGCCATGCGTTTTCACGCCTTAGTCTCGGGGAATTTTGATTATGTGGCCGCCGATCTCAAAGTGAAGAAAAAAGTACGCCTGACCCCCACTCATCCCCTTTATATCCATGAAGTCAAACAATGGTTTAGCGAATGGGATATGACGCTAGTGACTCAATCTGGGGTGCGAGTGATCCACGACTATTTGAAAAAGAACCAGGCGGCGGATTTTGACTATCGAAAGCTACTCACGATGGAACTCCAATACTCCCAGTCCGAGCCCTATATTTCACTAGGCCGCTACGTACACTTTTTAGGGCAAGGCCCAGCAACAAAAGCGCCTATGGCTAATCCTCTACCTCAAATGGAGCCAGACACACCCCCACTGACCTAGGTACAATCAAGGTGTATTAATTTACTAAGTTGCCTGTGGGTCTAACTTACTGGCACACCTCACGCCAACAGGCGGTGACTTTCACTCCCGCCTGCTTGAGTCGCTGTACCACACTCTTATCGCCCACCACATGGCCCGCGCCAATCACCACAAATAAGGGTGCGGGTGATTCATCGGCATTCATAAGCTTGATAATCCCCTCGGCCATAGTCCGGTTGCGCAGCCAGAGGATCTTCTCCAACATTTGAGTCTCCCCTTCGCCCCCCATCTGTTCCTGCATCAGCGTATCGAGGGCGGCCTCATCCCCCGTGCGCCAAGCCGTAATGAGTGACAATAATTCGGCGTCGGGAACACTAATGGCTTCACGCAACATGGCCCATTGGCTCTGGCTATCGAATGAGGCCAATAATTGAAACTGCGACTCCGCCGTTTCCAACTCAAACACAGCTCGTCTTGCCCTACGCCCAAGTAGTTGCATATCCACGCCATAATCTGTGCTATAGCCTAAGCCATTATAACGAAGAAGATTAAGTTGAGACGCCTGCAACCATGGAGCAAATGGTTGAATAGACTGACATAAGTCCGCTTTAGCCTCACAGTAAGGCACCATGGCGGTGACCGTTTGCTGATCACGGCTCTGCCAATCTAACTCCCGTGCTTTATCTGCCATGCCATATTTTTGTAGTAGGGCGCGACTATCGACTTTATTCATATCGACTTCGACCACTAACGCCTTAGAACGGTCGAACGCCGCTTCAATTTGGCTCGGCAAAGGATAAAAATCGGCACTGCCAATATGGATTGAACCCAGTAAGTAGGCATTCTTACCCTGCCACTCTAGCTGGTAAAATGGCGGTTTATCATTCTGAGCAGCCCAACCTGTGGCGCTACCAAACACTGCGGCACAACAGATTAAGACTATTAGTCGCCATTGACTTGTTGCCATATCCTTTGCCCCTTATAATTCCTGCAAATTTTGCAATGAGACGCTGTTATGCCACACACTAAGGTTATAGAGCAACTGAAAGAAAACCTTCAAACCGCCTATCGCCAAGCCATAGATGCAGACGCTAAGTTAGATGAATTGAAGAAAGCGGGCCATGGAAAATTCACTAGCATATTCACAGTCGAACAAGGCTTTATCGTTTCAAGCAATCGCTTTTTGCCCTATGTGCAAGAACTCGTTGATGATTTAACGAAACTACAAGATCAGGCAAGCCTAGATCCCGTTGCGCTTGAAACCTATGTGCGCCAACTCGCAACCTTACTAAAAACCCTGCAAGCCTTTAAGAAGCAAAGCTGATCTGCCTCAATGCTGAAGTGAATAATATTTCAGCGTTTATTCCCCTTAATGGCACCGCGTTTCCCCCTTTCGGCCAACAATAAATTGTCATCATTTTGTCATTTCTAAGTCATAGACTCCGCAAACATCGATGAAGGGGCTGAAGTAATGACAAGTTTAGATCTGGCAAAAGAGCTTGATAAAATAATTTCTAAAGGGGCGATAAACCCACTTTTTCAGCCTATTTTCAACATATTAGAACATAAAATTCATGGTTTTGAAGCCTTAAGCCGTGGCCCAGAACACAGCCCTCTCTATTCGCCCGTCCCCCTCTTCCAGACTGCAGAACACCAAGGAAAATTGAGCGAACTCGAAACCCTGTGTAGGCGCATCTCATTAGAGCAATTTAAACTGCGGCAATTTCAGGGCAGGCTGTTTATCAATATCTCACCTAAGGCATTATTAGATCCCGCACACCCAAAGGGGATGACACTACAGTTATTACAACAACTCGGGATCTCCCCCTCCCAGGTGGTCATTGAGCTGTCGGAGCAATATCCTGCGGATGATATAGACCTGCTAAAATCCTGTTTAAATCACTATCGTAGCCAAGGATTTATGACAGCGATAGACGACTTAGGTGCTGGTTATTCGGGTCTAAGGCTCTGGTCAGAATTGGCCCCGGACTATGTCAAAATTGATCGCCACTTTATTCACCAAATTGATTCAACCCCAGTGAAACAAGAGTTTGTGCGCTCGATTGTCGAACTCTGCCAAAGCCTAACCTGTAAAGTGATTGCCGAAGGTATTGAAACCCAAGAAGAACTCGCAGTACTCAAACAACTCGGTATCGTTTATTGTCAGGGTTACTTACTCGGCCGACCAGAAGCACAACCCTGCCGAGTGATGAAAGCGACCTTAGTCCCCAATAATACCCAGGTTCAGCCAAGGTATAGCGAATCGGCAGAGAGCCTTTGCACAAATGCCATCACAGTGGCGCCCACACTTAAACTCAAATTTTTAAGCGATACCTTTAGCTCGCAACCCGCACTGCAGGCGGTTGTGGTAGTCGATAATCAGTTGCCGCTGGGAATTATCAGCCGCGCGACCTTACTCGAACTCTTCAGTACGCCCTATGGTCGTGCCTTGCATGAGAATCATGCCGTTAGTGAAGTGATGGATCCACAGGTTATCCAAATTGAAGCCAACGAACCACTCTCCACTGTGAGCCAATTGCTGACCTCAGAGACCGCCAATACGGTCGCGCAACAGTTCATCATACTTCGTCGAGGTAAACTGCTCGGAATAGGTCACACCAAGGATTTACTGCAACGGATTACAGAGCACAGAATTAAGATGGCCCGCCATGCGAATCCTCTGACAGACTTGCCGGGCAATGTCCCCATTCAAGAGGAATTAAAACGCCTTAAAATCCAAAAGAAACACTTTTATCTGGCCTATTTTGATTTGTGTAACTTTAAGCCCTATAACGATATTTATGGTTTCTGTCGCGGCGATGAAGTGATCTGTGAAGTTGCTAATTTATTACTGAAATATAAAAGTGATAACTGTTTTATTGGCCATGTCGGCGGCGATGACTTTGTGATTATCAGCACCTGTGAACATATGATCAGCCGTTGCCAACGAATTCTAGCGGACTTTGAAACCCATAAACATTTGTTCTACAGCGCCGAGCATTGGCAAGCACAGGAGATGCTCGCCGATGATAGACAAGGCGAAGCCTGTTACCATCACTTGATCAGTCTGTGTGTGGGCATATTGCCACCAGCACTGACTTTTAATACCAATGAACACAGCCTGTCGACCTTAAGTGCTAAGGCAAAAAAACAGGCAAAATCCGCAAATAACGGATTTTACCTGTTAGAAAATCACCTTGTTATCGAAACCCATGCGCTCAGTGCTTAAGTCCTGAGCCCTGATTGAACGATTAAAGCTGTGGGGCAATCGTCTTCTTTAACCAATCAGTCAACATTTTGGTTTCGTAAATAAAAGGTTTATCGGTTAAAGGTTTAATCCCATCCATAAAACCCATATCCAACAGTTTTTCATCACCCGCCATAATCACTTTATCGTTATCTAAAACTTGATAAGAAAAAGTCAGACGCGGTGGATAAATGTCTTTAATAATGCGTAAATCATTGGCGGTCGCACCAAAGGTTGGACGCATATCACCCGCCAGATCAACATCGGTAATGGTCATTTCAAGCTTTTGATTTGGCTTTAAAATCTTCGCGGCTTCTTTATTGATATTTTCTGTTAACGTCTCAAATAAGCGCTTCTCATAACGGGATTGGATTTCCCCCGATGATTCAATATCGCGAAAATCTTTAGGACTTTGCCAAACAATTTTAACCACGCCATCTTCGGTGACGGGATTCACTGGCGCTTCATCGGCCGCCCAAGCCGCACTGCAACTTAATACGCCTGCGAGTAAAAGGAATTGAACTTTCATACTTGCCTCCTAGGCCTAACCATTTCTACGATATACCGTACAAAATCTAACCTGAACTAAAGCTTAATGCAAAACTGAAATAAGTACAGCTAAACTAAGGTAAGCTTCTGTATAAAAAGGTAAATATCCACAACAATTTCAACCCAAACGAATCATTTTGTATCAATGAGCTATAAAGTAAGCACTGAGTTATTAATTTGTGATCATTTAGCGCGCATCTCGATTGAAAACGCGTTATTCTTCGCCCAATGTTTTACGACTACGAAAAAAAAATGAAATTCCCCGTTGTACCTGTGTTCGTTTTAATCCTATTAACTTGTTTTGTTAGTGCGATTTGGTTCATTTCCCCCAATGATAAAAAAAATCAGCCAGAAACTTGGTCTGCTTTTATTTATACCCATGGCTATGACTCTGGAAAATATAAGAAAACAGACAATTTTAGTCACTATGAATCCTGCAGAGACTTTGCCCGAGAACAATCCTCTTTCTACGATGATGTACCGTGGGAATGTGGCTTAAGCTGTGCATTTGATACTCGTAAGCAAGGTTTCCAATGCAAAGAAATGAAAAATGAGCACTAACTAACCGTTCAGCATAGGTTCAATATTTATACAATAAGCTAAGCCCCTCACAGCGCAACTCGTTTTCTTTACCGTCTAAGGATGCACGATTTAGAACTGACGTGTTAAACGTAATTCTTAATTTGGAGCCTACCTATGAACCTAAAAACAGCTAACTTATCAAATTTTTACTCACGTAAAATCGCTTTATTGGCCCTGCTAACAATCGGAACTAGCATAAGTATTTCAAGCCATGCGGCGCCATTGACCGAGAGTCAACAACAGGCGGTTAACACTCATTTTAGCAAATTGGATCAGGCGCAACATGCGGCAGAAAACCAAATAGCTGAGCAACTTAAGCAAGATTTTACTCAGCAATTAACCGCACAAGAACATGAGTTTATGAATGATATCTGCCCTAAATACGGCATGACATTCGATGTGACAACCAATGCCTGCTTACGCTCATAAGCGATTGCAAGATTAAAAGGGGAAACGTGCGCTAAGCCCTGGATATTGTTGCTTTAATTCCTTGGGTTTAGTGCTAAATTTCTTGCCAATAGGTGTCGCCTTGCCCGATGGCATAAAGGGCAACTCTTCACCCGTTCTATCTTCGTATAATTGCCCAGCAATCAAATCATACTCGTCCACAAATGGATAGGCATAACCGTCCTTTTCTGGCCATGCAGACAATTGCGCTAGGCTATCTGGATGGGTGATAACCGCTTCATAAGTTGCTTTGCCAAGGGAGATGAGAAAACATCTAAACTCCGCAAATGCATACTCAGAGTCACAACCGGTAATGATATAAGCCGCGCCCCAAACCGACCATAGATAACTGCGGCGCATCTGTTGGCCAAAGATTTTGTCGAAGGCCTTCAATTCA
This sequence comes from Shewanella sp. HN-41, assembly GCF_000217915.1. Taxonomy (GTDB): domain Bacteria; phylum Pseudomonadota; class Gammaproteobacteria; order Enterobacterales; family Shewanellaceae; genus Shewanella. The sequence continues at coordinate 24,682 of NZ_AFOZ01000041.1, forward strand.
TCATTACTCAATTCAGTCAGCTGTTGCTTTAGTGACTGCACGAGAGACTCCTGTGATTGCGTCGCTTCTGTACGTGTCACTAAGCCCCAAAATTCAACTTCTGTCATAACGTAAACCTATTCATTGTGCCTAAGCAAAGGCAATATTCTACACGATATTCAGGTTATGCTGGACTCAGATCAGGGCTTTTCCTACACTTGCTCATCGCCCACATAACCCAATTAGAATCATATCTATGCCTAAACGTCTTATCCTATTGGTCGTACTCTATTGCCTCATCAGCATCGCCGCATTATGGCGCGCTATAGCAACTCAATCCTTTGATTTATTTACCTTAGGAGTACTGCCTGTACTGGCGGGGATCATTATGCGTGCACCTTGGTCTAGCCTAGTGCTGAAAATTTATCTTGGTATGCAAACCCTAGGCTTTTCGGCGCTTGGAATCACAGCCATTATCGCTTATCGCATTACACCGGAGGACGTTAACGTCGTCTTTGCTGGCCATAACATTCCTATGCTACCCCTTATCATCGGTATTATGAGCCTTTTATTAGTACAATATTGGATCGCGTTTTCGAAGGTGACTTATCACTATTTAATTGGGAAAACACAGCCATAGCCGATTTGTTGCTAAGCTGTTACTTATAGCGTAGCTTAACGACCCCATAAAATACCCACAGCCAATACTGACAGAGATTATGAGCCATTTATCGCCCAGTGAACTTTCCATCCTACTAGTGGAACCTTCAGAAACCCAACGCAGGATCATTATCCAGCGTTTGCAACAAGAAGGGATTGTCAGCATCCAAACAGCGGCAAATCTTGCAGATTCAAAAGAGGTTATTACACGGCATAAACCTGATCTGATCGTCAGTGCCATGCACTTTGACGATGGCACTGCAACCGAGTTGCTCAGTTATTTACGTAATAATAGCGACTGCCGAGACATTCAATTTATGTTGGTTTCCAGTGAATGCCGCCGTGAGCAATTAGAAATATTTCGCCAATCGGGTGTGGTCGCCATATTACCTAAACCCTTTAATGCCGAGCACTTAGGTAAAGCCCTCAATGCTACCATCGACTTATTGAGCCATGATGAACTCGATCTGAGTCATTTTGATGTGCACGATGTGCGGGTATTAGTGGTCGATGATAGCCGAATGGCCAGAAACGTCATTAAACGTACCATAGGCAATTTGGGAATAAAATTGATCACCGAAGCCGAAGATGGCGCCCAAGCGATTGAGTTAATGCGACATCATATGTTCGATCTGGTGATCACCGATTACAACATGCCGAGTGTCGATGGGCTCGCTTTAACACAATTTATTCGTAATGAGAGCCAGCAATCCCACATCCCAATTCTTATGGTTTCCTCCGAAGCCAATGATACCCACTTGAGCAATGTGTCACAGGCCGGCGTAAACGCGCTGTGCGATAAGCCATTTGAACCTAAACTGGTCAAACAACTCCTTTACCAGTTATTGGAAGAATAAAACCTAAGTCACGAACCGCACAAATATTCCTCAATTCTGTCACTTTGATTGGGGAAGCTTGCAGCAAAAGACTTTCCAACGGTTAAACCTTATGGCATGTTAGGCACGCTTACTTAATAAATCTATGGAAAGAAGAGACAACAAAGATGAATAAAACTGAACTTATCGCCAAGATTGCTGAAAATGCCGATCTAACAAAAGTTGAAGCAGCACGCGCATTAAAATCTTTCGAAGCGGCTATTACCGAATCAATGAAAAACGGTGACAAAATTTCCATCGTCGGATTTGGCTCTTTTGAAACCACGACTCGTGCAGCACGTACGGGACGTAACCCACAAACAGGTAAAGAGATCCAAATTGCCGAGGCAACTGTGCCTAAATTTAAAGCCGGTAAGACTCTGCGTGATAGCGTAAACTAAGTCACTGCTAAACCGAATTTTGATAAAACGCCTCCAGTGTGGGGCGTTTTTTTTGCTTAATGCTAAACCAAAAAAGGCTGTTTTTTTGCACAACAACGGTGCGTCACTGCTCTATTTTCTAGCAACTACAAACAAATTGTTAACATTGGTAATTATAACTAACTGTTTTTTAAAAGATTGAAATAATGGCATGTGATTAGCAATTCCCTCTTCAGAAAAAACCAAGATGCACCAATGTCACCACCCCAAATGGGGACATGTGTGAATCGATAAATAAGTCAATCGAGGGGATGAACATGAAAAAATCACTGTACAGCGTTTTGGCATTATCGACGGGATTGTTACTGACATCCAATGCCTTTGCGGCCGTGTCGGGCAATATTGGTGGTACTTCAAACTACCTATGGCGTGGCGTTACCCAAACTAACGATGCCGTAGCAATCCAAGGTGGTATCGACTATAGCCACGATTCTGGATTCTATGCGGGCACGTGGGCATCGAATGTGGACTTTGGTGATGATACCAGTTATGAGCTTGATCTCTATGCGGGTTATGGTGGCAGCATTACCGAGGATATCAGTTATGACCTAGGTTACCTCTACTATGCTTATCCCGACGCCGAAGGCAGTATCGACTTTGGTGAACTCCATGGTGCAATCACTTGGAAATGGCTTGAAGTTAGCTACTCCCAAGTCGTCAATGCTGGGGATGACGTCGCCGCAGACCCTTTAGATAATAAAGACCTAAGCTACCTTGCCGCAACCGTCTCCGTCCCTCTCACAGAGAAACTCAACTTATCTGTGCACTATGGTTACTCAAGTGGTGACGTGGTGCAATCTTGGTTTGGCGAAGATAACTACGCCGACTATAACGTCACACTCAGCGCCGATACCAGCATGGGCACAGTCTCTTTTATGGTGTCAGATACAGATTTAACCCAAGATGATGCCAAAATTGCTTTAGGTTATTCCTACAGCTTTGACCTCTAATAGCCCTCTGCAGTACCCGTAAAAACGCCACTCTATGTGGCGATTTTTCTTTAAATTCAGGACTATTTCTTTAAGCTCAAGACTAGGCAATAATCGGGCGATTCGATTTGCGCGCCGCAACCATTTTCTCAATATATTCAACGATAGGCTCAGTGACTGAAATCCCCGTCGTTTGTTCAATTCCCTCAATGCCAGGCGCAGAATTCACCTCAAGGATCAATGGACCACGATGGGAGCGCAATATATCCACTCCAGCCACAACAAGCCCCATCGCCTTAACGGCAGCGACCGCCATTTTACGTTCTTCTGGGGTAATTTTGATTTTTTCACCACAGCCACCCAAATGCAGGTTAGAGCGAAAAATCCCCCTCTGGGCCTTGGCGCTTCATTGAGGCGACGACTTTATCGCCCACCACAAAACAACGGATATCGCTGCCATTGGATTCTTTAATATATTCTTGGACTAAAATATTGGCCTTGAGCCCTAAAAAGGCCTCGATAACACTCTCGGCAGCCGTTTTCGTCTCGGCTAATACCACGCCAATACCTTGTGTCCCCTCAAGCAGCTTAATCACTAAAGGGGCACCGCCGACCATATTGATAAGATCCGGAATATCGTTAGGCTTATTGGCAAATCCCGTGATAGGCATACCAATCCCTTTACGCGACAATAGTTGCAGTGCACGCAATTTATCCCGCGAGCGAGCGATGGAAATGGAATCATTTGCCACAAATACGCCCATCATTTCAAATTGACGCACAACCGCACAGCCGTAAAAAGTCACACTCGCATGGATCCGCGGAATGATCGCATCAAACCCCACCAACTCCTCACCCTCATAATGAATACTGGGTTTAATGGAATTGATATTCATATAACAGTTTAAGGTATTGATCACGACCGCTTCATGGCCACGCGCCTCACAGGCGGCAACGAGACGTTGTGTCGAATACAACTGGGGAAACTGAGATAAGATACCTATTTTCATTACGAACTGACCAAATTAAGCACTGTGAATGGGAATTCTGAGGTAAAAAAGCACACCAGAGAAGGGAGGGCAGATATTTGTCTATTGCTCAGTGTAAAGCAAGAAAAAACTCCTCACCAGATGAAATCCACTGTCTGTAATGAGCGTAAGATAATGTTCACAATTGTGCGAGTAAAGGGGTAATGTATTTTGTTTCAAAGTCACTCGCCGCTAAAGGACGAGAGAACAGATATCCCTGTAGTACATTGCAGTTTCGCGTGGTACAAAACTCGGCCTGCTCAAGGGTTTCGACCCCTTCAGCCACAGATATCACATTGAAACCGTAAGCAAAGTTTAATAGGGCTGCAAGCAATCGAGCATCTTTCACATCCTTATCGTAGGAGGCCACAAAGCTTTTATCGATCTTCAGCACACTGATGGGAAATAGTTTTATGTGTTCTAATGAGGAAAAGCCAGTTCCAAAATCATCGAGTGCAAAACGTACCCCTAAAGCGGCGATTTGATCTAGTACTTTTGCATGTTCGTGGGGTTCTTCAATTAAGCAATTTTCGGTAATTTCCAACTCAAGCGCCGTTGCAGGTAAATGGGTCAACTCCAATGCATTAACAATTTTCTGATATAAATCGATATGGCCTATTTGTGCTGCCGATAGATTCACGGCAATCGTGAACTGATACCCTAGTGGCTGTAGCCGAGTTAACCATTCCTGCGCCTGTCTACAAGCCTCAGTCAATACCCAGTCTCCAATGTCCTCCATTAAGCCGATCTCTTCGGCAATAGGCAGAAACTGCTCAGGCGAAATCAAACCATCGACAGGATGCAACCAGCGGATGAGCGCTTCCATCCCCACCATCTGATGGGTTTGGGAGTCCACCTGGACTTGATAATAGACTTTAAATTCATTCTGTCTGAGGGCGCTCCTAAGACTGGATTCAATATGATTACGATAGCGAACCTCCCTATCTAAGGCTTCGGAATAAAACTGGATCTGATTGCGCCCCATTTTCTTCGCTCGGTACATGGCAATATCGGCACATTTCATCAACTCAGAGCTATTCGATGCGGCCTCGTTATAAAAAGCGACCCCAATGCTGGCGCCGATCAATACATCGTTATCCCCAAGACAAAACACTTCTTCAAATGCCTTAAGTAAACGGTTGGCAACTATCATGGGAAAATATTTGTAGTCATTGTCTGTCACTAAAACAACAAACTCATCCCCACCTAACCGGGCAATAACGTCCCCATCGCGTAATACGGTGCTTAAGCGTGAAGCGACTTGCACCAATAGAATGTCACCTGTCTGGTGGCCTAACGTGTCATTTATAGCTTTAAAATCATCAAGATCGAGTAAAATTACCGCAAGAAAATCGTTGCTTCTCTTCGCCCTGGCAATGGCTCGATTAAGGCAAAGTTCAAAGCCATAACGGTTAACCAGTTTAGTGAGAGAATCATGCTCGGCGAGCTCTTTAAGCTTTTGATGACTATTTCTTAGGGCCAAGGCCATGGAGGATCTTTGCTTGGCATAACGAATCGCACGGCTCAGAATGCGTGAATTAACTTCATCTTTAAGCAAAAAATCCTGAGCACCTAACTCAATGCAACGTTGGGCAAGTTTTTCATCTTCGTAGCGACTCAGCATCACCACTACGGTTTGCTCTTGAGTCATAGAATTGAGTTTAATTAACACTTCTAAGCCATTGGCGTCTGGCAATAAATAATCCAATAATATGCCATCGAAATGGCGCTCGAGGGCGAGATTCAACCCATCGAAAGCACAATTAGCCTCGATGACATTAAACGCCAACTTTGATTGTTTCAGCGCTCGGATGATTGCCGTTCTATCCACTTCATCATCATCAATCAGCAGTAAGTCCATATACACACCTTATACGGTTGGAAGCTCGACAATACGCCAATAGCCTTCCAACATATTAAAAATGTTATTAAAACCGTCTTTAATATCCGTTTTCACCATATATCCAGCGACATGATGACGATAGGCTATCATCCTATCTTCGTCGGTGCTTGAGGTGGTGAGCATAAAAACCACAGATGAAGATAAGGTAGGATCAGAGCGAATATGTTCGAGAAACTCAAAGCCATTCATCCTAGGCATATTCAGATCGAGCAGTATAAGATAGGGTCCTTTAATCGTTTCTGGATCCGTGAGAATATTCAACGCCTCCAATCCATCTCGAGCCCGTATCAGGGGGTTCAATAGACGCAGTTGCCTCATCGCCCTTTGTACCGCCATATAATCCACATCATCATCATCGACGAGTAAAATCATCACCTGATTGTAACTATCGCAGCTGCTCATAAAACCTCCTTGTCAACAATTCGCATAGGCCAACTAAACTGGAAGCAGCAACCCCGCCCTTCAGATTTTAGCAGGACCTGCCCCCCGAGACTCTCTACGGTTTTTTTCACTAGGGATAGGCCTAAACCGCTGCCTTCCACTTCATCTCGAGGTCTAAGTGTTTGAAACATTTCAAACACTTTCCCATGATAAGCATTAGAAATACCTGGGCCATCGTCAATCACGCTAAACCAATACTGCTCATCCTTCTGCTCACATAGCACTCTTATGACACCCTGCTCCTTATCGTGGTGTTTAATGGCATTACTCATCAGATTCCTTACGACTAATTCCAACAAGGTTTTGACCGTTTTAAATTGAGGAAAACCGCCTTCGAGTACTAATTCAAATCCCTGTGGCGGCGCAACTAATGCAAACATATCTTCCATCAGTTGCTGAGTATTCACCTCAACCATCTCGGTATCTACCCGACCAATACGGGAAAACATTAACAAACCGTCGAGTAATAACACCATTCGATGAATGCGGCTCTGGATCAAACCTAAATACTTTTGAACATTTTCATTGGTATTATCTGCAAGATCTTCCGATAACCAACTCGTCAATTGTTCTATTCCCCTAAGGGGAGATTTCAAATCGTGGGACGCAATGTAAGCGAAGCGGTCTAACTCTTGATTGATACGTTCCAGCTCCTTTGTATGCTCAGCCCGCTGAATTTCAATACGTTTACGCTCGGACACATTATTAATCGTCGCCAGAATAGAAACCCCATTACTGAAATGGATGGGGGTTAGCCCCACTTCGATGGCCAAACGCGTACCATCTTTACAGCAACCAAACAGGTCGTCCCGCATCGACATATTTTTGGCAATAGGTTGCACGAGATAATTACTCATATGCTGTTGATGGGCGCCCCGTAAAGCTTCAGGCAATAACATATTGATGGATCGCCCAAGCAATTCGTCCCTCGCATAGCCAAAGAGGCGTTCGGCATGGGTGTTGACTAAGGTAATAAAACCAGACTTATCCACCATAAACAATGCGCTGGGAGAGGCTTCAATCACCAGACGGAAGCGCTTTTCGTTTGCGATCAACTCTGCGGTAAGCATCGATTCTTGATAGCGATTACGCGCCATCACAACGACCGAATAAAACAAGGCCAACACAAAACCACTGCCAATCACCTGCAACCAAATGCTTTGCACCTGCTCTGAACTCGAAATAAAACGTGACTGGGAAGAAATATCCAAACGCCAAGCCTGGCCTTCTATCATCTCCGTTTGTGATTTATAAAAAATGTCCTGGGTCGATGGCAGCTTTTTACTGCTGGAGAACATCAAATTGGCACTATTGGCACTGTCACCATCATAAATGGCGAGTTTCAAACCAGAAAAACGATTGCCCATGATCCCCTGCATTAAGTCATTCATTCGAAATGCCGCATAGATTAAGCCAATGGCTTGCTGTTTTCGCTCAGCCTCCGTCGTTGCTAAGCCTCGATACAGAGGCAAATACATTAAGAATCCCGCCTGAGCATCGTCGGCGGTTTCCTGCACTAAGGTGACTTTTCCCGAAATCGTTGGCATACCCGAAGCTATCGCGCTCAAGATCGCGGCGCGGCGAATGGGCTCGGAACACATATCGTAACCAAAGGCGCGTTGATTACGCCAATCGAAGGGTTCTAAATAGTTAATAGCACAGTAGAGTTCCCGCTCTCCTTCTGGATATATCTTATATTCATTAAACCCTTCAGCTTGGATTTGCTTAACATGCTCCTCTACATTCACAGATGTTAGCAATTCAGCATACCCAATCCCTTGAATACCTGGGTAATACTCGCCTAAGCGGGCGTTAGTAATATAAATTTGCCATTCTTGGCGTGTTACACCATTTGTGGAAAGAAAAAGCCCAATGCCCCCCCGTAGCACTTGTTCATAGGCAACCATCCGATGGTTTACGGCTTCAGTCAGCTCTTGCACACTGTTGTTGAAACGCTCTTCACCACGGTCCCTAAAATATTCCTCGAGGGCATACCAGGAAATTCCCATGAAGAAAAACATGGCAAGCACCATCAGCCAGCTTGAGCTGAGTACACGAAAATACTTTTTCTTAGGGGAATCGAAAGATTCAGGAAAACCATCCTTGTGCATATACGCCCATTCCCTAGCTAAGGAGAATAATAATTACCTCTTCAAGTGTTGTTCTAACCTTTGCTAAATTCAAGTTTTCCTACTGTTTAAGTAGGAATTAATACAGGAACAAAATGACAGAGTTATGCGCTTAATCACAAAATAAGACTAAACTAAATTAAGCGCACATGCTCCATTATTGCTCCGTCGCTATCTGGCCCGCAGGTCTTCACAACGGGAAGAAAATTTTACGCTGATTCACAAAATTTTTTGCTTTTCTAGCACACTCTTTTTAGATAGAAAGTCGGTAGGAACAACAAGAGGAATTCGTTATGGCTCATATTACTGAAGTCGTGCCCAACGATACTGAACTTGAGGCAATGACCACACCGAGAAACAGCAAAGCCGCTGAGGCAATGCAACATAGACGTGAAGTCAAAAAACGTTTAGAAGACTACCTCGAACGGGCGGAGTTAAAGCGTGCATTAGGAGATGACGATTTTTTCTAGCCGATTCTATCTCGCTATTTAGTGGGCAAGATTATGGTGATGCTGCGTTAAATCGCCGAGTATTCGCCTAGAACTCAAAAAGTTCGTGTCCACTCAGGCCTAATATCTCACCCAGCCCTCAGTGCTGGGTGTGACTTTGCTTAACCCTCTTAATGCCCATCTTTAAAGCCGCATCATCCTTGTTATTTTTTACCACTTTTATAGGCTTGAGTTTTAATCAGCAACCATTCGGCCTTAGCGCCTAAGTAAACGTAAGCACCTAATCCTACGAGTAAACCGACTACGGCTAACATCATCCAGATAGCGGGTTCAATATATTGTTTCTCACCGAGTGACGCCTTGAACATAGTCAATAAGGCTTCAATAGAAATGGCAATGAGGATGGTAGAAACAAACCGCGTAATGGTTCGCCGCGTTGAGCTGTGGCGAAAGATATCCTTATGCATTAGGACTTCTTCTTCGAGAATCGTTTTCCCGAGATCGAAAATCGCTAAAGCCAGCGTCATAAAAATAATGATCCCAAAGGGTTGCAGCGGATCTTGACCAATTCGCTCGACAGTAAAGAGTCCGTAAATATCCCGCAATGCGGTCCAGAGCAATACCGTGACCAATACAAATAATCCAGTGACTATCACGCCATAAACCGCTTTAAACGCAGGAGTCACTCGCCGCCGCGCACTGTCCCCCATCATAAATTCAATCAAGCGGGTCAAGTCCACATCGACTACTAAATAGCCCAGTTTTTGCTCCTGTTGATAAATTGCCAAGGATGCTGAGAGGCATAAGTTGCCACTAGCATTAGATAAATAGGGACGTGTAATGTTCACACCATCGGACTCATCACGATTGATAAAATAGGGTCGTTGGCTGCGATCGCGATTGCCACCTAACGGAATTAACTCGATCTGATGATCTACCACCGCAATATTCTGGCTTATCTGCAAGCCTTGGCTATCGAGTAAATACATTAGTTCGACAAAGGGATAGCTCTTCGCTATTCCTTTCATCGCTTTGACATCGACCTTAGGTTGTTTAAATAACTCGGCGTCGGCAATCCCAGTAAGAATCGATTCCATCAGTTCATGCACTGTTGCTTCGTATTCGTGATACCGCTCGATCACACTCAAATAACTCATCGCTGCCATGTTTAGCTCCAATCAGCCTATTTCTAAGTCTTGAACAAAGCAGCTTTGATGCCATATCAATAAAATATTGATAAACAAATAGTTACTAATTTATAGCCCATAAGCACAGCGCTAAAATAGTCACAAGTGCACCAAAATGATTCACAAAACCGATAACAGTCAATTTATGTAATCGGTATATTTTCTCAGCTAGCCTGTGAATCAATATGAATAAATAAGGTTTAAGGCTATGATTAGCCACATCTCTCTCGCTGAAATTACCTGCAGGATATACGGGAATGTCTGAGTCGTTAGCCCAATATCAACAAGATCTACGTCGTTTTTCCGATGAATTAATTCGCATCCAAACGCCAATAAAAATCTTAGATGCCATCAAATGGCCGCGGGAAATGGAGGAACGCTTTCTTTCTAATAAGGGCACAGTACTGCCGGCTATTAAGCAAGATTTCTATCAAAACATTGCCTTGCCTTTCGATCCCGTAAAAACTCAAGCAGAGCTCGCCTCCCTTAAACAAGACATTAACCGTGGCTTAGGTAAGAGAGACAAACTCGGCAAGATATTAATCGCTAACGTCGATCAATATCGCCTCGTTGTAGATATGTTGAGGCATAGGGGTACCCCGACATTTGGCAAACTTAGCCAAGAATTATACGGAAGTGCTAACCACAAATTGCATGGAGATCGCCATACCCTGCGTCAATTGGGCGATAAACTCAGTTATATTTTCTCGTTGCCCGCTGCACGGCATATGAATAAACACCATCCGAAAATTATTACCGCTCCAGAAGCGGTGCACGTGCTTAGCCAACGTTTAGAGAAATACTTCCATAGCGATGATATGCGCGTGCGCCTCAGTGACGGTATTGTCTCGGATGCCGCAGTGGGAGGAGATACGGTAAAACTCAATAGTAAAGCCATGTTTAGCGAGTCGGATCTTAATGTATATGAGGTTCATGAAGGTTGGGTTCATGTCGGCACAACCCTCAATGGCCGAGCACAACCCCATGCCACTTGGCTCAGTGTCGGCTCACCCCGCGTAGCCGCGACTCAAGAGGGGTTAGCTGTTTTACTGGAAATGCTGACCCTAAGCTCAAATCCTGGCCGAGCCCGTCGCATCAGCGATCGCGTTGCCGCCGTCGATATGGCAGAAAATGGTGCGGATTTTATCGACGTTTTTAACTATTTCAGAGGATTAAATTTAAGTGCAAAGGATAGTTACCGTGTGACTCAGCGGGTCTTCCGAGGTGGCATGGTTGAAGGAGGCAGTTTTTTCACGAAAGATATCTCCTACGTGCGTGGCTATGTGGAAAACATAAACTTCATTCGTAGTGCGATCACATCGGGCCTACCTGAGCTCATCCCTATGTTATTTTTAGGGAAATTAGCGATAGAAGACATCCCTGTACTATATCAAGCCTGCCAAGAAGGCATTATTACCACGCCTAAATATTTACCACCCATGTTCGATAACTTTAGCGGACTATATGCATGGTTTGGCTTCGCTTCTGGCTTGGCGGGAATAGACTTAAAAGGGGTGCAACGTCACTTTACTCGCTTATTTAAAGACGTGCCTAATGTCGCCCCCGCCTTCGAATTACTTGATGATACTGAGTTTGATAATAACTCGGACTAATACTCTGCCCTTAATTGCACAATAAGAAAGCTCACAGCATTGTGAGCTTTAAATAAAGTTACATATCAATAGCGAAACCTTCACCATTACATTCAAAATATTGGTTACAGCCAGGATAACTGACCCTACCACATGTGTAATATATGATGGCGTTTCCTCCTAACTTTTGAACTTGGAGTTTCAAGTCCTTTTTCAAATCATCGACACTTACATGCTCTACAGGATCGACATCAGTACGACAATAGGTGCTAGAAACCTCACCTAACCCTATGTATTTATACCTAGATAGTTCTGCTAGGGTGTAAACCTCAACTGTGCTAGCTACGGCATTATTTAATGCAACTGAACCGATATTTGTCCGCAGTGTTGCCCCACTACACGCTGTCAGCAATAAGCACAACATCACTGTATATCCATTTTTATTAATCATATGCTCCCTTTCATTGATGGTTTTTATCCTACACTCACTCCGACTTTAATAAAGCAGTTTCCTATTTAGTCAAAGACCCCAAATGGGGAAGAGGAAGTCTATCCCTAAGATAAGTCTCGACTTAAAATACAAGAAATACCCAACAAGTTAAACACTGGCTGAGTTTAACGGACAGAAAGAACTAGAGTGTTGATTTCTCTTTGAAAGTAACATGCTCCGCATTCTAGGTGAAGAGCATGTTACGGCTAGACTTAAGTGGGTTTCCATACCAATTTCGGCAATGCATTTAAATCCAGTCGATCACCTAGGGTGGCGATCGCTATGGCCTTGGGTTGGGTTTTAGGATCTTGCTTGAGCACTTCGACTAAGCCATGTTGCGCCTCGGGTTCACCATGGACCAAAATCAGCGGAGGTTGGTTTTCAAAATGTCGATACCAATTTAACAACTCGGCTTGATCCGCATGGGCAGAAAGCCCACCAACAGTGTGCAACTTAGCGGCGGCTTTTATGCTATTGCCATGGATAGTCAGCTCTTCGGCTCCATCGACTAAGGCGCGCCCAGGGGTACCAAGGGCTTGATAACCACAGATAATCACATCACATTCCGGACGCCATAGATTATGTTCAAAGTGACTGCGAATGCGTCCACCGTTACACATCCCGCTTCCTGCAATAATAATCAACCCCTTATGAACGTCATTCAGCGCGATAGATTCTTCAGTCGTTTGAATAAACTCAACATTTGATAGTAATGGATGTTGTCCCGGATGCTGGCGGGTGAAACGCTTAAAATCCTCATCCATCAAGGGATAATTGTTAACGTAAACCCGGGTCGCCTCAATGGCCATAGGGCTGTCTAAGCAGATCCTCCAGCGGGAAAGCTCCCACTCTTTGGCGTATAAGTGAAACAGATATAACAACTCCTGCGCCCGCCCAACGGAGAATGCTGGTAGTAAAATATTCCCATGACTTTCGCTAACCGCCTTAGCAAAAATCTCCTTTAACTCAACGAGAGTGTCCGCCCAGCTACGGTGAAAACGATTGCCATAGGTGCTTTCCATTAACACTAAATCCGCCGTATCCACTAAGGTCGGATTATGCAAGATAGGCATGCCCGCACGCCCCAAATCACCACTGAAGACAATTTTCTTCTGTGCCTCCCCCTCCCCTAACCAAAGTTCGACTAAGGCCGACCCTAAAATATGCCCCGCATCCGATAGACAAATATCCACATGGGGAATGACCTGAGTCACTTGGCCATACTCCAGAGGCACAAACTGCTTAATGACTTGCTCGGCATCTTCGACGGTAAATAAGGGTTCTAGGGGGTCAAGATCATGCTTTGCACGCTTTTTATTGACTCTTTCGGTGTCTCTGGTCTGTAGCATGGCCGCATCTTTCAGCATGATAGCGCAGAGCTCAGTCGTGGCCTTATGAGTATAAATAGGGCCATCAAAACCCGATTTGACTAACAGGGGCAAGCGCCCAGAATGGTCTATATGAGCATGGCTGAGTACCACAGCGGAAATAGACTCGGGATCGAAGGCGAAGGGATCATGATTACGCAGTTCATCCGCCTTACCACCTTGGATCAATCCACAATCGAGCAATAAGTGTTCATGATCGACCGAGAGCAAATGGCACGACCCCGTCACTTCCTCTGTCGCCCCTAAAAACTGCAGTGTCATCCGCATGGTATCCCTCCAATATGTTCATCTCATATATATTGGTTATTTTTAACTTAGCCCACTAGGTCTACAAATAACCGTCTTGCCTAAAGTGCGTTACATTTCCGCTGAATCCTGCATCTTCAGGTTGTTTGGGTATAAATATAGACTATGCCCTTATTCCTCAAAGAAAAAGAATTAATTAATCCAGCGCAAACAATGCCAATTTTAGTGCTAACACTTAACCATCAATACCCTAGTAAAGGGTATAACTTCCCTTGACGCACGGTTTTATCGGCATTAGCCACTGTGCCATCATGCAGCCATTGCTCAACCAAGGTTTGCAGGGGCTGCTTGGCTTCATCGGCCGTCATTCCAACACTGATACTTGGACTGTAAAGCAACTTAAGCAAAATAAAATCGAGTCCTGTCAGCAAATCCTGTGGAGTTTTATCGTTAAAGATGGAGGGAAATACTTTCTCGGAATCATTGGGTAAACCTAACACTTGGGTTATTTCTTCCACCACACAGGCCACTAACTTGCCGTGCATTTTGGCTTGATCGACGGGAATAATGATCCAAGCACGTGCAATTTCGTGCTGTGCATTAAGGGCAAATGTCCCGATACACACTGAACCATGGAGATTTTGAGTTGCACTCTGCCCCATTAAGCGTTCAACTTCGCTCGCCCACTGGGATTGACGGGTAAAAACTAAATGTATATTTGCTTCAGGTAAGGTATTCGTCTGTTGAATATCGTGACCCGTAATGTCGGCTAATTGCGCTAAGTGCATCTGCACTAATTGGGTGTGCAGCGCACTATCGCCCACTTGATGCTCGATAAATACTCGTATCGGCACACGCCACTTACGCACACCATGTTTGGCATTGTCATACTCGTTGTTAAGGGCTACTTCACCAAATGCTTGAATAATATAGGCGGCATTTTTCCAATCCCTTTCGGCTTTTAGTGACTGGCTCGGCCCAGGGGACATCTGCGCAGCCAATAGAGGTAAGGCCATAAGCACTAAACTTACTAACCCAACATACATTAATATATTCAGCCACTTAAGCATTGGTCTTGATCCTATTATCCATTGAGGTGGTTTAATCATCATCCCAGTGAACCCGATAACAGCCACCGAGATCCATAGACAAGCCCCTCTTTTAGATAAAACTCAATATTGACCTTGAATGGGCTCTTACTCGAGCAATTTCACAATTAATCCCGCAGCCACTCTTCAATATCACCGCGGCTCGGCACAGAGCCGCTATGCACTAACTCACCATCGATGACCACGGCTGGGGTCTTCATCACTTTAAATTTTAATAGGGTTTGAGGATCTGTGTCCTTTTTCACAATCGCATCCACGCCCATTTCTTCTGATATGTCCGCAATCATCTCAGCGGTTTTACTACATTTAGCGCAACCACTACCTAATACTTTGACTTGTTTCATGTTATTTCCTTAGGGATAGAACAATAAGGGATACTTACCATAGACTTAACTGCTCGCTATGACCGAAAAATCGGCACAGCGACACAATTTAAGATAGTCCCCCTATGATGCGCCCTAAAGCAGTATTTACTTAGCTAAATCGACTTAAATTGACCTAGCCATATACGACTAAAGTCCATGCTATACGGCTAAAGCCCGCGCTGCCATTCTTGTCTTAGGGGAATGCTGCGCGGCGCATTGATGGCGAGTGCAATCTGTGCCAGTAATTTCGCCTTGTCCTTTCCTAATACGCCCTTGAGCACTAAGTAATTGGAGGCATGGTCGGATCTAAATATCGTCTGCTCTAATTCCAAATGATCCAATAAAGTATGCATTTCTTGGAATAAACCCAGCTGATCCGGTAACTGAAACTGACCATCAAACACGGCATCCATCCGCTCTGTGCCTAAGGGTAAAGTCACCACTAAGGTGGAGAGATAATCCGGCTGGGCGGCATTCATCAATTTGGCCGAGTTGATGGCATGTTGCTGCGATAGCGCCACGCCACCTAAGCCATTGAGGATCATCACAGAAGACTTCATCCCCGCTGCGCGAATTTTTTGTAATGCCGCCAGCGATGATTCGAAGGTTTCGCCCTTTTGAATTTTGGTGAGCACTTCGTCATCACCACTTTCACAGCCAACATAGAGTAAAGACAACCCGAGTTCACGCAGACGTGCGAGCTGTTCTGGAGTTTTATTATTCAGATTGCGCGGCAAACAATAACTGCTGATGCGCGTCACCTGCGGCAAATGAGTATGGATTAACTCACAAATCGCTTCGAGGCGGGCAAAGGGTAAGCTCATCGCATCGCCATCGGCCAAAAATACCCGCGAGACTGGGGCGCCAGACTGCGCAACGGCCAGAATATCCTGCTCAACCTTGTCGAGTTTTTGTGCCCGAAAGGCTTTTTGCGGCTGGGTATACATGTCGCAAAAGCTACATTGGTTCCAACTGCAGCCATTAGTCACTTGCAGTATCAATGACTTCCATTCGGATGGTGGTCTAAATACTGGCTCAATATAGTTAATCAGCACTGCAAGCTCCTAATGATTTTATCTTTTGGTTAAACAATCACTTGGTGATAGGTTTCCACATGGAACGACTCAACCAACTCCGGCATCACTTGGTGGAAATAATGTTGAATCGCGTCTTTAGCGCAGTGCTCATCGAAGGCGGCGATATCGACAAACTTCTCTACAAACGTCACCCGGCGTGGTTCATCACGGCTGACATTTAGCTCATAACGGATGCAGCCCGCTTCACGACGCGTGTCAGGGATAAGGCTCGCGAGCGCAGCGATCAACGCTTCGGTTTTGCCCTCTTTAGCCAGAAAACTCGCCACACAGGCAATTTGTTGTTGATTGATTTTATAGTCCGTAACTGTAGTCATTTAATTTCCTTAATATGGTGTGAATTCAAACACTAACTACCTGTTCATTCAGGTTGGTAGCGCATATCTAAATGGGGAATACCATCTTCTAAATACATCTCAGAGCAAGCTTTAAACCCAAGCTTTTGATAGAAGGCTTTAAGGTAATCTTGGGCGCCAATTTGGATCCCCGCAGTGGGCCACGTCGTTAAGGCCGACTCAATAGCGCGCTGCATTAACGGTGTGGCAATACCCTGGCCTCGTCCCGCAGGAGCCACTACCACCCGGCCAATACTCGCCTCTGGATAACTCAATCCCGGCGGTAAAACTCGGGCATAGGCGAGGAGTTCTCCCTCGGCGGATAGGGCGATCAAATGTTGGGTCTCTGGGTGCCTATCCTTATCGTCGAGCTCAGGATAAGCACAGGCCTGCTCGACAACAAACACATCGACTCTTAGCTTCAATATGTCGTATAGGGTATTAGCATTTAATTGATTAAATGTAAGATTTTGCCACTGCAAACGATTATCCCTCTGCAAATCATCGAAAAGAGTCTTGAGTCTACCACAGCATAAAGACCATAAAAAAGCGCCTTAATCCGCGAGGACTAAGGCGCAAAACAATAGCTTTTGGGAAATCTAGAGCGACAACAGGGTAACGAAAAACGTTGTTATTCGACCATGGTATCGTGGGACACAGTCCCCGTCGGTTTACGGATCAGCAGCACGGCAACGACAGCGATTAATAACAGCGCACCCATAATGTAGAACACATCGTTATAGGCTTGAATATAGGCTTGCTGGCCCATAGTTTTGCCCAGCAGGGCTTTGGCCTGCATGGCCGCTGTATAGGGATCTGAACCTCCCGCCTGCAACATACTTGCGCTCTGGGTTAAATAATCCTGCGCTTGGGTGCTCACTGCGGGTAAAGATTCCTTAATATGGGCCAAATGTCCCCGTGCCAGCGTGTCTGATAGTGTTGCCACCAGCGCAATACCAAAGGCACCGCCTAAGTTACGCATTACGTTCAGCACCGTCGATGCCGGGGCGTTTTCATGGGGTTTTAAATGCGCTGTCGCCAACATACCAATCGGCACTAAGATAAATGGCTGACCTAGGGCACGCACCACTTGGGAGGCTATCATCTGCTGCCCCGCATAATCAGCCGTCATCTGGCTGTTCATATAGTAGCTAATGGCGAACATTAAGAAGCCAAAGGCGGCGAGGTAGCGACCATCGAAACGCTCCATTAATTTTGGCACTAAGGGCAAGACTAATAACTGCGGAAATCCCATCCACATAATCACGCCACCAATTTCTAAGGGGGTGTAATCATGGACTTGCGATAGATAAAGTGGGATCAAATAGATAGCACCAAAGAGTGCCATCCCCAGTAAAAAGTACGCCACGGTTGAGAGCACAAAATCCCGCTTACCGAGCAAGCGCAGATTCACTAGCGGCTCTTTACGCCTTAGTTGGATCCAGACAAACAACACTAAATTGACTGCGGCAATGATGGCCAGATTACGAATGAGTTCCGAGCCAAACCAGTCCTTGCGGTTACCTTCTTCGAGCACCACTTCAAGGCAACCCATGCCTAGCGCCATAGTAATAATGCCCGCCAGATCCATATTTTTCAATTTGTCCCAAACAACGGGGCGCTTCTCAAGGCCATAGGCCAACATAAACATTACCAACAGCCCCGGCGGCACGTTGATATAAAACAGATAATGCCAGCTAAATTGCTCAGTCAACCAACCGCCTAAGGTCGGGCCGATTGAAGGTGCAAAGGTCGCCGTCACGCCAAATAACGCCATGCCGACGGCACGTTTGTTATCGGGTAAAAACTCAAGAATAAGCCTAAAGGCCAGCGGGATCAGCGCGCCACCAAAGAAGCCCTGTAGCGCCCGAAAGGCGATCATGGCCTCTAAGTTCCACGCCATAGAGCAAAGTACAGAAGCAAAGATAAAGGCAGCCGTGGTCCAGAGCAGATAACGCCTGACCGACAATCCCGTACTGAGCCAGCCAGAGAGCGGGATCGCGATCATCTCAGCCACCAGATACGCGGTTGAAATCCAGCTGCCTTCTTCGAGCGTTGCCCCAAGGCTACCTTGAATCTCCTTCATCGATGCGTTGGTGATTTGAATATCGAGGATCGCCATAAAGGCGCCGATCAAGCCACCAAATACCGCAATCCATGAGCGGCGACTGCCACGCTCATAATCGCTAGGCTTTTTAGGGACACCGATACCCTGCGCCTCCATATCGGCAGACGCAGTGATTGAGCCAGTTGCGCTCATACTAACGACCCATATTTGCAGCGATTGTCGATGTTAAAGGACCCGACGCCGTATCCACCTTCACTACTGCACTTAAGCCCGGTACGACTCGCGCTTCTTCTTGGGATAAATCTAAGCGAATACGCACGGGAATACGTTGGACGATTTTAGTGAAGTTACCCGTGGCATTTTCCGCTGGCAGTAGACTAAATTTGGCTCCGGACGCCGGTGACAGACTATCGATAACACCATTAAAGGTTTTGTCGGGAAACGCATCGAGACTGACCTGCACCGATTGTCCAGATTGCATATGTTGGATCTGGGTCTCTTTAAAGTTCGCCGTGATCCACACAGCCCCATCCGGAACCAAACTGTAAAGCGCTTGGCCAGGTTGCACATATTGCCCCACCATAGCGCCGCGTTTACCTATCACCCCAGAAAAAGGTGCGGTCACACGGGTATCATTGAGTTGAATTTTCGCCAATTCTAAGGTCGCATCGGCCTGCTCTACCACAGAATCCGCCTGATCTAATTGGGCATTAAAAACCGCTAACTCACGCTCCTTCGCGACTAATAACGCTTGGGCTTCATCCAGACGCGCCGCAGCCGAGTCGGATCCCGCCTGCAGTTGGTCCACATCGTCCTGGGAACTGTAATTACTGACCTTCAGTTTTTTAGCGCGGCTTAATTGTTGCTCGGCACGAATGTTATCGGCCTGCGCCGCCACTACACCAGCACTCGCCTGAGCGATCAATGCACGCTGCAGTTCCACCTTAGCGGCCAAAGTCTGCAGATCCGCCTTCGCGCTCGCAAGTGATGCTTCGGCTTGGCTCACTTTGGCGCTAAATTGATTATCTTCGAGCTGAGCCAATAACTCGCCCTTTTGCACATGCTGGTTATCGGTCACATCGCTTAACACCACATAACCGGGCACTTTAACGCTGATATGGGAAATATCGGCCTCAACATAAGCGTTATCCGTGGTTTCGATAAAACGTACCTGTGTCCACCAGTAATAACCGCCAGCCGCAACGGCGGCGAGTAATAATGGTGCGGCGATAATCAGTTTACTTTTGGACATGAATGACTCCTTGATTAGTGATATCTAGTGTACTACTGTCTCACTAAGTTTATTAGTCAGTAAAAAATCAACCCACTGTTTCACAGGTGTAACAATGATGGATCTCAATCGCGTGCAAATTTTCGCTCAAGTGGTCGAGCAAGGCAGCTTTACTGGTGCCGCCAAGGCCCTTGGGCTCACTAAGGCGACCGTTAGTCGAAAGATTGCCGAGTTAGAAGCCGATACTGGGGCTCAACTGCTGTTTCGCACCACCAGAGCACTAAAACTCACCGAGGCAGGGTCCAGCTATTACAACCGGATTAATAAGATCTTAAGCGATCTGCAGAGTGCCGAAAATCAACTCAGTGCCCACCAGCAATTGATTAAAGGCAATCTAAAAATCGTTTGCCCGATTGAACTAGGCCAATTGTTTCTAGGGCCAATTTTGGCTGAATTTTTAACACGTTACCCAGAAATAACCTTAGACGCAGAGCTGACCAACCGTAAGGTCGACGTGATAGAGGAAGGCGTCGACATACTATTTCAAATAGCCGATTCGGGTGACACGCGCCTACAAAGCTATGCCCTCGTTAACGCCCATAAATCCCTAATGGCAAGCCCAGCTTATTTAGCCGAGTACGGCACCCCAAAAGTACCGCAGGATTTAGCCAAACATAAAGCCATCCGTTTACAATCGGCGCATATCGAAGGGGCGTGGCGGTTATTCGATGGCAAGACATGGATTGTCGCCGAGCCTGTAGCTCAATTAACGGTAAACAATGTCACCCTCGCCAGAGAAGCGGCAATAGCAGGGCTAGGCATTACCGCAGTGCCATCCATCATTGCCCAAAAAGCTCTCGAAAAAGGGTATTTAATCCCACTGCTTGACGATTACCCTATGATCCAAACTAAGGTGGTACTCAGCTATCCACAGCGGGCCTATTTGCCGCGAAAATACCGCGTCTTTATCGAGTTTATCTATGCTGCACTATTTAAACGTTGGGGAGCGCAGGTATTGGAAGTCCCCGAATTTATCGGCAAAGGCAGCCAAGGTGAGTAAAAAAACGTCACTCTGCCGTAACAATTGTCACTATGCCAGCCTTTAATTACATACGAAGGAATAAATCCTTAATGTCATAATTGCCTTAATCTATAAGCCTCTATAAGCTTGGCAAGGTAACAGGCAGCAAAAGACCTTAGGTTTTCCTGATACAGTTAGCATAATAAAATTTAACATTTAATCTTAATTTTGGAGGAAACCTAATGAGCTTACTTAAAGAGTTCAAGGCTTTTGCATCCCGTGGCAATGTGATCGATATGGCAGTGGGTATTATCATTGGTGCCGCGTTTGGTAAAATTGTGTCGTCCTTTGTGGCCGATATCATTATGCCACCCATAGGCATTATTTTAGGTGGCGTGAATTTTAGCGATCTGAGCGTTGTGCTGCTTGCCGCCCAAGGCGATGCGCCTGCGGTTGTGATTGCCTATGGTAAGTTTATTCAAACCATTATCGATTTTACCATTATCGCCTTCGCCATTTTCATGGGCTTAAAAGCGATCAACAGCCTAAAACGTAAACAGGAAGAAGCGCCTAAGGCACCGGCGGCACCGACAAAAGATCAAGAATTACTGTCAGAAATCCGCGATCTGCTAAAAAGCCAGCAAGAAAAGTAATCTCACTTTATTCCATAAAAAACCCATCGAGTCGATGGGTTTTGTTTTTTATCAAAGCGAGAACTCAGTTATTCGGCGACTCCACCAAAATTCATCATTAAGCTTATTCAAACAGCGCCGGTTGCCTATCGTTTCGATATAACCAGCGATATAAGGTCGGTAACACTAGCAAGGTCAGCGCCGTCGAGCTAAACAGCCCACCGATAATCACCACTGCCAGCGGCTTTTGGATCTCACTGCCAACCCCCGATGAAATTAGGATCGGGATCAAGCCTAAGGCCGAGGTCAATGCCGTCATCAACACAGGGCGTAAACGCCCAACCGCGCCCTCATAAACACAATCATAGAGTGCTTCGCCACTTTGCCTGCGCTGATTAGTCGAATCCACCAGCACCACGCCGTTGAGTACCGCCACCCCAAAGAGGGTGATAAAACCGATGGAGCTAGGCACGGACAAATAAGTGCCGCTGACATACAGGGCCACTATGCCGCCAATTAAGGCTAAGGGCACATTCGCCATGATCAGCAAGACTTGCTTGAATGAACCAAAGGAGAAGTACAACAGCAAGGCAATCAAGGCGATAGAAATCGGCACTACTAGCATCAGCTTTTGCTGCGCCCGCTGCTGGTTCTCATACTGGCCACCCACTATTACAGTATATCCCGCGGGTAAATCGGCCTGTGGCACTAGGTCGTAGATATCCTTCACCACAGATCCCATATCGCGGCCTGCCACGTTAGCCTGCACCACCACTCGGCGCTGCACATCGTCACGGCGAATATTCGGCGGCGCCATTTCCACTTCGACGCTGGCGACCTCCCCTAAGCGCACAGTGGCGCCATTGGTGCCGCTGAGTAGCAAGTCCTTAATCGCATCAGGGCTTTGTCTAAACTCGGTGGCGAGGCGCACATTAATGTCGTATCTGGCGTTGCCATCGATCACTTGGCCAGCGCTGGCGCCACCAATACCTTGGCTGACGAGGCTCATCACCTCATCGACACTAATGCCGTAGCGCGCCAATAGCTCACGCTTTGGCCGCACAACTAATTGCGCCTCGCCGCTCACTTGCTCAAGCGACACATCCACGGCGCCGGGGATTTTCGCAACGAGATCGGTAAGTGCTTGGCCTTTCTGTGACAATACCGCTAAATCGGGGCCGAAGATTTTGATCGCCAGTTGGGCTTTTACCCCCGAGAGCAATTCATCGACCCGAGTCGCAATCGGCTGCGAGAAGGTCAGCAAGAGTCCGGGGAACACACTGAGTTTTTCCTCCATCAGGCGCTGCAGCTCTAAGCGCGAGCTTGCCGATTGCCATTCAGATATTGGCTTAAGTCCAATATAAACCTCGATATTACTCACAGGCTCAGGATCGCCACCAAGCTCAGGCGCACCAATGCGGCTCAGGGCATATTCCACCTCGGGAAATTCCAGCAAGATGGCCTCAAGCTTGGGCGCGACCACCAAAGACGTTCCCAAACTCGCCGTTGGTGCCAGCGTGACCCTGAGGTTAATCGTGCCTTCCTCAAGCTCGGGCACAAATTCGGTGCCCAGCCTTGGCAGCAACAATAGGCTTAAAGCAAACATAAATAAGGCGCTGAGCATCACCACCTTAGGCCTAGCAAGGGTTGCCGTCAGTAGCTTGCGATAAGCGGCATCCAGCGGCGCTAAGACCACGCTTTGTTTGAGCACCACACCGCGCTTAAACAGATACACAGCAAGGGCTGGCACGGCAATCAAGGCCACCAGCAGCGCCGACATCATCGCCAAAATGATACTGACCGCCATAGGTTGGAACAGCTTGCCTTCCACGCCTTCGAGGGCAAACAGCGGTGCAAATACCACTATGATAATCGCCGTCGCAAAGAAGATTGGGCTGCACACCTCTTTGGCCGCGAGCATGATGCGGATAGCCATATTCGATTCAACGCCGTTTTTACCACCGTCCTCATCACTGTGGAAGGGATCGATCTCGCCATCGGCTCTATCCCTCGCCTCGGGTAAATGGCGACGATCGGGCTGAGTTAAGTGTTTGAAAATATTCTCCACCATCACCACAGATCCATCGACTAACATGCCAATCGCCACGGCTAGACCGCCCAGCGACATCAGATTTGCCGACAACCCATAGTAGGACATCACCATGAGTGCGAGCCCAATAGACACTGGGATAGACAGGAGCACCAACAAGGTCGCGTGGATATTGACGAGGAACAATGCCAGGATAGCCACGATAAATACAAAGGCCATCAGCAGCGCATCCCGCACTGTGGTCACGGCTTTTTCAACCAAATCCGCTTGGTCGTAAAACACCTCAAAGGACACACCCTCGGGCAAGGCCTGCTCAATAAGGTTTACCCGCGCGCCGATATCGTCGATCGTGGCCTTAGTGTTAGCGCCCATGCGTTTAAGCACGACGCCAGCGACCACTTCGCCGAGGTTTTGCACTTTGCCCGCCTCATCGCGGCGGGTCATAGTGACAGCTCCAACACGGATTTCGCTGCCAAAATCGACGGTAGCAATGTCGCTAACCCTGACGGGGGTGCCTTTATCCTCAGTAAGCGGGATCTGCGCGATCGCCGCTAAGCCAGCGTCCCCCGAGGGCAACATACCATAGCCACGCACCACAAGTTGCTCTTGGCCTTGGTCCATAAACCAACCGCCAGCGTTGCGGTTATTGCTCTCTAATGCCTCGGTAACTTGCGCCATCGACAAGCCATAGGCGCGCAATTTATTCGGGTCGACCTGTACCTGGTATTGGCGCACGTCTCCGCCAAAGGACAGCACGTCTGTCACCCCACCTACGGGCATCAAGATAAGCTTCACAAGATAATCATTCAAACTGCGCAGCTCGGCGGCATCGATACCTGAGCTAGGCTCGGCGCGCAGAATATACTGATAAATCTGCCCTAATCCCGAGGTATTAGGGCCTATTTCTGGCACACCGACGCCGCTTGGGATCATCTCCCGCGCCGCCTGTAACTGCTCAAACACTTGCTGGCGGGCGAAGTAAATATCTGTCCCTTCGGCAAACACCACAGTCACAATCGACAAACCCGTTCGTGATAAGGAGCGCACCTCGGTCACCGCTGGCAGGGCGTACATGGCCGACTCCACCGGATAACTGATAAGCTTTTCTACCTCTTCGGCGGCTAAACCTTCGGCCGCAGTATTGATGGTCACTTGCACGTTGGTGACATCGGGAAAGGCATCGAGATTCAATTTAGGCAGCATGGCCACGCAGCCCACAATCACGGCGAGTAGAGCCAATACCACTAATAGCCGATTTTTAATCGCGGCTTCGATTATTTTTTGCAACATAGCAAATCTCCAAAACGAGGGCTCGTATTAGTGGGCATGAATATCAAAGCCCGCTTTCGCCTGCTCGGATGCCAAGAAAAATGCGCCAGAAACCACGACCTTAAGCTGCGCCTGCTTAGCCTTTTCAAGCTCAGGCCCACGCACTAAACTCAGGCCGCGTTGACGCTGCACCACTTCAACTTCGATGGCTTCGAAGCCATCCTCATCTTGAATAAAGATCTGCCAATCGCCGTCACCACCACGGGTCAGCGCCGCATCGGGCAGCACTATGCCACCGCCAGTCTTATCGACAGAGTTGACACTAGCGTTGGCGAAGTACAGTTCAACGAATTGCCCCGCATGCAGTACGTGCCCGGGATTGGGCAGACTCACCAGCACTTGTTCGGTGCGGGTCACGCTATCGAGTTCATGGGAACGACCGATTATCTTACCCGCCAAGGTTTTATCCCCCACTTGCACTAAGGCCGGACCACCGACAGTGATATGCGCGGTTTGGGTTGGTGTTAACTGTGCTTCGACCCATAAATAAGACTCATCGGTCAGCTGCATTAAGGGGGTCCCCGCGGTGAGCACTTGTCCGAGCATGGCGATATCCTGCTGTACTCGGCCATCTATCGGCGCAAGGAGTTGATAACTGCCTATGGTTTCTGGCGTCGATTCCAGTGCGCGAATTTGCGCGCCCGTCATCCTAATCGCCTCTAAAATCGCCCGTTTAAGCTCGGCATCTACCTGCGCCTGCATACGGCGGCTGACGCTGACGGCATCTTTACTCATACGTTTCACTCGGCTCCATTCGGCGGCGGCATTGATATAATCCGCCTGTGCCTGCGCAACAGCAGCACCGCCCAAGGTAAGTAAAGGCTCACCTTTTTTAACTTCTTGCCCCGGCACTACATGGCGTGCGAGCACCCGCACATCGAGCTGCGGTGCCAGAGTCGCAGTTCTATCGCGATCCACGACTAAGGTCGCCGTCGCCCTGATATCCAGATTTAAGTTGGCGATATTCAAACTGTCGCCCATGAGTGACTGCAAACTAATCCCCGCTAAAGCTTGCTGTGCCTCGGTGAACCTTAATGCCTGTTCACTATGCTCATCCGCTTGTTCTGCTGGGGCTGTGGCACCGCGTGCGGCTGGGCTCTCAGGAGCATGCTCGCCACTCGCCCATACTGGTTGGGTAAATATCAGCAAAACCAGTATCGATAATGCAAAGGCGAGTCTTGAACGCGTGAGCTGCCCCGCGGTTGGCGCTGCGACTGTCGTAGGCAAAAGGGTATTAACTTGGTGGGTATTTGAATTCATTAGTATTACCTCATTCATTGGCAGTACCTGCGGCGGCATTCGGCGTTATCGAAGGCGCAGAATGATCCTGTTTGTGCATTCCGGGGGATGAAATGATCTGCTCGATAAAGGGCATAAGTTGGCCGCTTTCCCCCATCCAAGTTAACCAAGTCTGATAAATAGCGGTTTCAAGGTTTAAGCCGACTAAATAACTGGCGGCTAACTGACGCCGACTCTGTAAGTACTCGCTGGTACTCACATCACCCGCCTGCCATTGTTGGCTTAGGGATTTAGCGGCCTTAGCACCTGAGGTTTGCACTAATTCACGCCAATCTTGATAACGGGCGAGTAAGCGCGGCAGGGCATGCTCGATTTGTTTCTGCTTGGTGGTTAGCACTCGCTCACGGGCCAGGAACAGTTGTTCTGCGATGGCGGTATCTTTCTCGGCGATCGCCTGTAACTCGCTGTAATTATTGCGAACCTGTAGTGGGACTGACACACCTATGCCCAGTTTATTGTCTGTCCCCTCTTTCTCGGCGGCGATGCTGATGGTGGGATCCGCCGCCGTATCGGCCTTGACCTGCATAGCATTGGCCCTCGCTAACAGCACTTGCTGGTAGGCAATCGTCAGCGCGGGTAATCTTGGCTCAGTCCCCGAGGCCTTGCTGAACTGTGTGAATGTTCCATCAATACTCTCGATAAACTCACTAAACGCAAACTGATCATTGCCAAGTAATTCAACCACTTTACCATCGGCCACTAGTGCTGCCTGTTCGGCCAAGGCATAATCCGCCGAATTACTGGCGAGTTCGAGCTGCATCAGTTGCAGCTCCACATCGGACAAGTCCCCCGCTGCCAATCGCTGCTCGGCAATATTGAGCTGTGCCCTAGTAAACCTCAGCTGCTGTGCGGCAAAGGTTAGCGCCTTGCTTGCCTGTGCCTGTTCTGCGAGTGCTAACAATCGCTCGGCAAACATTTGACCACGCTCTAACCCTATGTCAGCGAACAAAATTTGAGCTTCGAGCTGGGCACGACGGGTCGCCACGCCCCGCTTGTCGCCCCAATCTAAGGTTTGACTCAGGCCTAAACTGTAGGTATCAGTGTCGGCATTTTGATAGTTAAGCCCAAGTTCAGGGTTATAGACGGCGCGATCCGCCGCCTTAATCGCAAGCTCGGCCTGCTGCTGGCGGACTAGCTGAGCCTGCACTTCAGGTAACTGGTTAAATTTATTCACTAACTCCGGCAGCCATTTGCCAAAGGACACGCTGACTAAATCGGCGTCCTTGGAGAGTAAATCCGTTGAGCCAGCCTCGATAACTTTTGTTTCAACCTCGATAATCTTGGCTTCAAGGAGGGGTTCAGCGGCTAAGGCGGCTGAAAGCGGCAAAGCGGAGAGGAGTACACCGCCGCTTAACAGACCGAATATGGTGCGGGCGATAATCGTTTTCTTCATCGCAAATCCTAACAATATCGAATAGGGATCGACCACCGTCCCCCATTGGAGGGATGCAGATTGGCGCCGATCGGATCACCCCCTTAAAAAAATTCACGGCTCAAACCCATAGCATTTCGCATGCTAGTCATAGGGGATAAGTCGCATCTTTTTTGGGGATAAACTTAGAGACTTTAAACTGAATGGCTTACCACGCGGCGCGGTGTAATAGACTGGCCGTGGATAAGCAGGATTGCAGAATTAAGCAATGGGAGGACGATATTTAGGGAGATTATCAGGGGAGAAATAGGTTAAATCGTGAGCCATATAAACGCTTTCAATCATAGGCACAGACTGGCTAACCACTTGGGTTAACAGCGCCACATGGCCGCCATGGCATTGGCAGTCGAGGCACAGGTCAAAATCTTGGATTTCTGTGGTTTTCACTAAGTGCGAGTGAAATCCATTAGTCTGGCTGGCTTGTTGCTCCTCAACGGGAGTCAAGATCTGTGCTAAATACTCGGTAAAGCCGGTACCGCCAAATCCCAGCGTTTGCTCATTTGGGCAAACACAATCGAGGCATTGGGCCAGAGTGGTCACTTGAGCACTAAATTGCAGATGGGGGTGATTCTCAGATTCCTCTACGCTATTACCCGCATGTAACTGATGCGCACCCAGATTAGCGCCCGCAAATTGCAGCACTATGATGGCTATCAGGAACGTCGCCATTCTGATAAAGAAAGGCTTAACGGTAGAAATCAAATATCACCTATATGCAAATAATGGATAACGGAACTTCTGACCCGCATTTTTAGCATAAGTTCACAGCCCGCAAGCAAAAACCGCCAAGCTGTGATCTATGACCACTAACCTTACTTAAATACACAATGCTTAGCGTAATCGGCGGCTTCGTTTGCAGTCCAGTCGCCAGAAGGCTTTTCTTTCATCTGCTTACACCAAGCGTCGCTACCCACTTCGGGGGCGCAAGCACTCAGTCCTGCGGTAAAAGCGAGTACGAGGGCTATTGCACTTACTTTGGTAACAGTGGTTTTAGCAGTAAAAGATTTCAACAATGACATAATTAATTCCTTATAAAAATTAAACCCATCTTGGGTATTAGATGGCCGAACGCTTAGTGATCCACGCAATCGCTTTGGCTTTTTGTTCGAGGGGAAACCATGCCACTTCGCCTTGCATAAAGGGGCCGAGTAAGCGCACCGCATTACCCACCCAATCCGGGCCTCCGACAAATACAAGAGCTTCAAAATTAGGCAATTGAACTTCACCACTGCCTGTGAGTGATTCAAACTCCCAACCTTCGAGTAACACGTCCGCCTCAATATACAGGCAAACTTGGCCCCAATCCTTACGGTAACTCTTAATCGCTGGTTGCAGGCGAGTCCGATAATCGGTTGAGGATAATCGGCCGCTGGCGAAAAGACTGATCACACCCTTAGCAATATCGGGGATTTGGCATAACATAGAGGCACTCCGAATCGAGAACACTAAACTTTTGCTGGCAAGGCCCTAACCTACGCCGTGGCAAAGAATGCGCCCGATGATAACAAATCTATTGAAAAGCCATAAGTCATTATTGATAGCTTCTCAATCTATGCTGAAAAATGCCTAAGTGTGCCATGATAAAAATTTCAAACCGTGTGGAGCTTCAGGAAAATGAAATCGAGTGGCAATTTATCCGCTCGAGTGGCGCGGGCGGCCAACATATCAATAAAGTGTCTACCGCGGCGCAGCTTATTTTCGATATAAGAAGTTCCTCACTCCCCGAGTTTTATCAGGAACGCTTGCTCAACAAGGCCGATCACCGCATCACTAAAAGCGGCAAAATCATCATTAAGTGCCAAGCGAGTCGCAGCCAAGATGCTAACCGTCAGAGCGCGCTGGAACAGTTTATTGAATTAGTCGCCAGTGTGGGTGAAGTGCAGAAAAAACGCATTCCTACCCGCGCCACTAAGGGTAGCCAAACGCGGCGACTCGACGCCAAAAAACAGCGGGGGGCGACTAAAGCCATGCGCCAACAGAAGAGCCATGACTAGCCGAGTTACAGTAAGAGAAACCCTTGGTTAGGGTTTACACAGGCTGACCATAGTGTAGGATTTCAACGGCATAATAGGTTCGTGGCTAATGCAAAATCAATTTGAACAGGTTAAGTTAGTGGCCTATCTACAACACTAAAAAATGCATCCCAGTTTAAATCCCAAAGCATTTGGTAAAGGAAAGCGTAATGAGTCACAAAATTTTGCTCCTCAATGGCCCAAATCTCAACCTGTTAGGCCGACGCGAGCCTAGTGTTTACGGTCATCAAACCTTAGCCGATATAGTGGCCGTGCTCAACGAGCAGGCACAAGCGGCGGGAGTGACACTGACACACCTGCAATCGAATGCCGAATTTGAGCTGATCAACGCGATCCACGCCACCGATGCCCAAATGATCATTATCAATCCGGCGGCTTTTACCCATACCAGCGTTGCCCTACGTGATGCACTGCTTGGGGTCGATATCCCCTTCTTTGAAGTGCATTTATCCAATGTGCACGCCCGTGAGCCCTTTCGCCATCATTCCTATTTATCCGATAAAGCCATTGGAGTGATTTGCGGCTTTGGTGCACAGGGCTATGAATTTGCGCTTGCGGCGGCAATAAGACGTCTTAAGCAAACCGCTTAGATTTTACCACGTTATCGTGTTTTTCGAGGGCTAGGATAGATGGCAATGGATCTTCGTAAAATTAAAAAACTCATTGAATTAGTGAATGAATCAGGTATTGCGGAACTCGCCATTAGCGAAGGAAGTGACACTATCCGCATCACCCGCTATAGCCCTATGCCGCAGGAGCACGTCCCCGCAAGCGTCCATGCTACCCCCTTAAGTACAGCATCCCACCCTAGGGCAGAATTACCACAGACAGTTGAAGGTACAGTGCAAATCTCCCCTATGGTTGGCACCTTTTACGCCGCCGCAGATGTAGAGGACGCCCCCCTCGTCAAGATAGGTCAGAAGGTGAGCCAAGGTGAGGTAATTTGCATTATCGAAGCCATGGGCATGACAAACCCCATAGAAGCTGAACGAGATGGTGTCATTTGTGCCATTTGGGTAAAAGACGGCGATGAAGTCGCATTCAATCAGCCGCTGTTTACCATCAACTCACTGGCTAGCAGCGCAGCCCACAGCTCAACTTAGGCATTGAACACTGGGGATAAACAGAAAAACACTCACGAGGTCAATATGATACTGATTACTGGCGCGAGCAGCGGATTAGGCGCCGCATTAGCCGCACGCTATGCCAAAGAAAACACCCCACTGACACTCACGGGCCGCGATAGCAAACGCCTACAAACAGTAGCAAATGCCTTAACCCCCTTTTCAAACCAAGGTATAGCCGCGATCACTGCGGATCTCGCCAGCGAACAGAGCATTGCAGCTCTCTTCGATGGCTTAACCGAAACCCCAAACACTGTGATCCACTGCGCTGGCAGCGGCTACTTTGGCGCGATTGAGACCCAAGGGGCGAGTGATATCCAAAGCTTGCTCAATAACAATGTCACCTCGACGATCCTGTTAGTGCGCGAGTTAGTGAAACGCTATAAAGAGAGTGCGGTGACTGTGGTGATTGTGATGTCCACCGCCGCACTTGCCGCCAAGGCGGGTGAATCCACCTACTGCGCGGCCAAATGGGCGGTAAGAGGCTTTGTCGAATCGGTGCGTTTAGAACTAAAAAATAGCCCAATGAAGTTAATTGCCGTGTATCCCGGCGGCATGGATACCGGTTTTTGGCCCAGTAGCGGTAAAACGCTAGATACCACAGACTTTATGTCCGCCGATGAGGCGGCAGGCATGCTCAAACAAGCCCTTATCGCCACAGAGCATGGCTATATTGCCGATATCACCATACAAAGGGGCTGAATATAGAGTCTGACAAGCGGCTTATAATTAAAAACCGACCAATAAATTGGAGCCCACTGTGGGGCTCCGATTTTTCAAAAAATGACACTATGTGTTCCTATTTAACGAGCTGTTCTTGGTAGGTTTGGCTGTTCCAGTCGAAGGCATAAAGCGTACCCTGCCACTCATAAAGTGTACGGCCATCCTGCTGCACGACTCTGGCATTGCTCGGCAAACTCGACACACTACGAGCCCGCTGGACCTTAGGTGCAAGTGCCCCCGTCGCATTTGCCCTTTGGCCATTTGCGCTATTAGGCATGCTCGACACCATACGACCTTCATTCGGCGCATACTGCATACTGGTCGTCACCCGCACTGGGGCCGAAACGGCAACGGGTTCTTCTTCATAGGCCATTGGAATCGATAGGCCGATACTAGAGTAAGGTGCATCCCAATAGCCACGGGAACCCCAACCATAGCCAAGATTCCAACCCGAATACCACCGCCCCCACCCTGGATAGTACGGACGATAATAAGGCCGATAGGCACTATGACGATGGGCATTGTTGTAGTGGTTATTGTGTTGATAAGAACTATTATGTTCTGGATACCCACGCTGACTGGCCAAAGTTGTCGTTGGCGCCCCCAAAATAACTATCCCCAGAGTAGAGGATAAAACTAAGCCCTTTAGCTGCCGCTTATAGGCAGCATACGCTTGAGTTTGGACGCATTTTTGTTGAACAAACAGCGGGGAGATATGCATATAAACCTCGAGATACAGGGCGTAAGCGAGATAAACCGCGGCCTACTGCTGCTCATTTTACGCTTCAAAAGCTTGAAGATCACTGAATAGGTTAACCCTAAAACAGAAAAATGCTATAGTGCGCGCCACATGGATTTTCACTGCAGAGGCTATTTCCACATGAGTTTTAAGGATTTACGCAGCTTTATTGATCACTTAGAAGCCAATGGCGAACTCAAACGCATTAGCTACCCAGTTGATCCTCATTTAGAAATGACAGAGATCGCCGATCGCGTCCTGCGCGCTAAAGGCCCTGCACTCTTGTTTGAAAATCCCAAAAATCATTCTATGCCCGTGTTGGCAAATCTCTTCGGCACACCAAAACGTGTGGCCATGGCGCTGGGTAAAGACGATCCTTTAGCCCTGCGTGAAGTGGGTGAACTGCTGGCCTTTTTAAAGGAACCCGAGCCACCACGGGGCTTTAAAGACGCAATAGCTAAGATCCCTATGTTCAAGCAAGCCTTGAATATGCCTCCCAAAACCGTGCGTAATCCCCCTTGCCAACAAATCGTCAAAACCGGCGATGAAGTGGATTTAACCCAATTGCCTATTCAGCATTGCTGGCCGGGCGATGTCGCGCCACTGGTGACCTGGGGCTTAACCATCACCAAAGGCCCGCGCAAGAGTCGTCAGAATTTAGGCATTTATCGCCAACAGTTACTGGGTAAAAACAAGCTGATCATGCGTTGGTTATCCCACCGTGGCGGCGCGTTAGATTTTGCTGATTTTAAACAACAATTCCCCGGTGAACGTTATCCAGTTGTGGTCGCACTCGGTGCCGATCCTGTGACCATTTTAGGTGCCGTCACCCCAGTCCCCGACTCCATGAGCGAATATGCTTTTGCCGGTTTGCTGCGTGGTGAACGTACCGAGGTCTGTAAGGCATTAAGCTGTGACTTAGAAGTGCCCGCCACCAGTGAAATCATCCTCGAAGGCTATATCGATCCTGAGGAACTGGCGGAAGAAGGCCCCTACGGCGATCACACGGGTTACTACAATGAAACCGATAAGTTTCCAGTGTTTACCGTTACTCATATCACGCAGCGTAAAGATGCCATTTACCACAGCACTTACACTGGCCGTCCACCGGATGAGCCCGCCATGCTGGGGGTGGCATTAAACGAAGTGTTTGTGCCGATTTTACGTAAGCAATATCCTGAGATCGTTGATTTTTATCTGCCGCCTGAGGGTTGCTCGTACCGCATGGCAGTGATCTCCATCCGCAAACAATATCCGGGACACGCCAAACGGGTGATGATGGGCGCTTGGTCTTTCCTGCGCCAATTTATGTACACTAAGTTCATTGTTATCGTGGATGAAGATGTGAACTGCCGCGACTGGCAGGATGTGATCTGGGCGATCACCACCCGCATGGACCCAAAACGCGATACCGTGATGATCGAAAACACCCCGATCGACTACCTCGATTTTGCCTCTCCCGTCGCGGGTTTAGGCTCAAAGATGGGACTCGATGCCACCAATAAGTGGGAAGGTGAAACCAACCGCGAATGGGGCACACCCATAGTGATGGACCCAAAGGTTAAACAAAAGATCGACTCAATTTGGGATGAGTTAGGCATAGACGACAGCCCAACCCTATAATTCAGCTTAAGCACATACTCAAGTACCCACTTAAGCCAAGAGAATAGGCCGCGAACGGCCCTAATGTGACACCTTAACGACAATAGATTAAGAAAGGTGTAAAGGAAGTTTGATGAAAACCATACGTTGTAAGATAGAGAAAGTCAGCCCCTTTAACGATGCCGTATATCAAGTATTGTTAAGACCCGAAACCGCCTTCGATTTTCAAGCGGGACAATACTTATGTGTTGTTATGGGTGAAAAAGATAAGCGCCCCTTCTCTATCGCGTCAGCGCCCAATGCCGAGTTTATTGAGCTGCACATTGGCGCGGCCGTCAGCGAAAGCTATCCAATGCAAGTGGTTGAGCGTTTAAAAACCAGCAGCCATATCGATATCGAAGCCCCAGGCGGCGAAGCTCACCTGCGTCACGAGAGCATTCGCCCTCGCCTGTTAATCGCCGGCGGTACTGGTTTTTCCTACATAAAGAGTATCGTCGAGCAGCAAATCGCCCTAGGTCAACAGATTGAAACCACACTCTATTGGGGCTGTCGCACCCAAGATGCGATGTACTATGAAAGCATCGCCCGCCAGTGGCACGACACCTACCCTTGGCTACACTTTGTCCCCGTTGTCGAACAAGCCCCCGCCAATTGGCAGGGTAAAACCGCCAATCTGTTAGCCCAAATCAAACAGGATTTTGTCAGCTTAAACGGCTATGACATCTATATCGCCGGCCGTTTCGATATGGTGGGTGCAGCACGGGAAATCTTCCGCGAGATTGGTGTAGAGGAAGCGCATCTCTACGGAGATGCGTTCGCGTTTATCAAATAACGCGATAATTTGTTAGCTGTGGCTAGCTAACGTCAGCTTAAACAATAAACCCCAGTTTTTACTGGGGTTTTGTTTAACGTTTAATAAGAACCTCTTTATCACAAGGCCAATCATTATCTCCTGTAGGGTAAAATTGACCTATTGAAGCTCAATCGACACCACATTAGTGACACCTTTAGCTAACGTTATCATCCCTGAAGTATAGAATTTTCCAGCGTCGCTCTGAGCCTTCAGATAATAAACGCCACTATTGATAACCATGGTTTCTGGACGGTGCATCGTCAGCGGCTCATCACTTAACCAGCCATTACCGTCAACCGCATAAAAGTAAGTCGTACTCTCCATCGCCGCCCCACTGTCTTGATGGTATGCCAACACCCTGACCATAGTCATGCCCTTAGGATTTTTCTCCTGAGCAATAGAGCGGATCGCACCGCGTTCCTGAGACATCTTAGTATTCTCAGTAATATAGAATGGTTCGGAGCTGTTTGAGTATTGTTGGCTCTGATGCTCATAAGTGGGGATGGAACTACTACCAGATTTGCCGTCTGAAATACCTGTACTCGCGATACCTGCTATATCAGACACAGAATCGGCGATGTTTCTTACATCGGTACTCTTACAAGCTGTGAGACTTAAAACAAGGGCGCATAAAATAGTTTTTTTCATTGCGTTTAATCCATTAAATTAATACCAGTCCATACCGCACATTGTATTAAGCAAGCGAAGCTCATTACAAAGTACTACTTAGGTAACCTATTATTACCATTGGTTTTTTAAGTAGGGTAAATTATCAATGAGAATGTCATTCGTCAATAACCTAACAAACAATTAACCAAGAAAGTCATAATGCTTAAGATGATTTCACCATATATCAAGAATGATTGATGTGCAGGGTTGCAAGTGAATTCTTTAGGAAAACGGCTTGATGCATTATTGATAGACCTAATCTTTCCTAGATGACGTACTTAATAATTGATGTTAAATAAGGTTTTATATCGCTAAAATTTAAGCATTTATCCAAGATGTCTAACTTTGTAGACTCGCTTTTAGGGGCTCTTGCAAGCTTACAGATAAACAGGAACCTTAACTGAATTAAGCACGACTATGGAAGTGACCGTCCGTGACATGGATGTCACGGTCGAGCACACATGGATGTGCTTGCTGCGTGTCACTGGAATGGTAGTGCTTAATTTATGGATACTAAGGTTCAGTGAATGCCCCACAAACTTCCTTTTAAACACAAAAAGCAAAAGCCCCGCAAATAATTGCAGGGCTTTGATAATATTAGACAATAGCAGTCTTTACACTTTACCGACTACGCGTATCTCAGGTAAACGCTAGAACGGGATATCGTCATCCCAGCCATCATCCAAATCTGGAGTGAAGTTTTGCTGTGGCTGTGGCGCTGGACGTTGTGCAGGTGCTGCTGGCGCTTGATAAGCTGGAGCAGCCTGTGGCTTAGGCGCATAACCACCTTGCTGTGGTTGAGCGTGAGGCTGTGCCTGCTGCTGACCATACGTTTGCTGGGCAGGTGCTGGCGCAGCATATTGTTGCTGTGCTGGCGCTTGGTAAGCAGGTGCCGCTTGAGGCGCTGGCGCATATTGATTTTGTGCAGGAGCCACCTGTTGTGGTGCAGATTGGTAACCCGCGTTTTGTGGCATGCCGCCGCCCATTGGCGCGCCTTGAGCTTGGCCACCTTGACCACGACTACCTAGCATTTGCATGCTACCGCTTTGATCGATAACCACTTCAGTGCTATAGCGATCTTGACCACTTTGGTCTTTCCACTTACGGGTTTGCAATTTACCTTCGAGGTAAACCTGTGAACCTTTACGTAAATATTCGCCTGTAATTTCAGCTAATTTGCCGAACAGAACCACACGGTGCCATTCAGTACGCTCCTGCTGCTGACCCTGTTGGTCTTTCCACGATTCGCTGGTCGCCACTGTGATGTTAGCGACTGCGTTACCGTTTGGCATATAACGTACTTCTGGATCTTGTCCCAAATTGCCAACCAAAATTACCTTGTTAACACCACGACTGGCCATTGAAATCTCCTGCGATTCTTTAAATAATCTATTAATTCAGTATGTTGTTTATAGATGCTGCCATAGAGGAAAATCTTCATCCCCAAATACTACAGGGCAGCACCACATATTATTGAGCAGAGCCTAACACAGCTCGAGCTTCTCTTAAATCGAAATGCTCGTCGACCTTAAGATAAGCGACTTTTTCATCCAGCACGACGATGGCTTCAACGACGCCCATCAGTTGAGATAGCTGAGTCGCCATATCCCGCGCCTGTGCCTTGTCTTTCACTTCGGCTTCTAAGGTGTAACTTTTTAACAGCACAGGGTTTTGCATGCCTAATGTCAAGAATAGCCAGATAGACATTAAGATCACGGCAACGATAAATACCCCGACAGCCCCCACTAGCTGGAATGCGCCGCCACCGAGCATACCACCACAAAAAGCCCCTAAAAACTGGCTAGTGGAATACACACCCATGGCCGAGCCTTTTTCGCCAACCGGGCAAAATTTGGCAATCAAACTGGGCAGTGAGGCTTCTAAATAGTTAAACCCAGTGAAGAACAGCACAACGGCAAAACTCAATACCCAGAGATTGCTCGAAAATGCGGCCATCGCCAGTAATGCCACTATCATGATCACTAAAGCAATTTGGAACATCGCCTTAGTATTCTTACGCTTAACCCCGATGATAATTAACGGCACCATCAGGAAAAAGGCCCCCACAAAGGCGGGGAAATACAACATCCAGTGTTTCTCCTTCACTAATCCTGCATCGACAAGATCGAGTGGCAAGGCAACAAACACTGCCGTAAGGACTAAATGCAGGATAAAAATCCCCGCATCTAATCTAAAAAGTTGAGGGTCGGTTAACATCCGTTTGAGCTTAGCGGGTGTGGCTAAGGTATCCCCCTTAGGGGCCTGCGAAATGGGATTCGGCACTAAAAACTGCACTATCACCATACCCAATAGTGCAAGAGCCGCCGTTAAAAAAAACAACCCCGTTAAACCTAAATGCTGCGCCACTATGGGCCCGACTAACAAGGACAGGGCGAAGGAACCGCCGATACACATGCCAATAATCGCCATGACCTTGGTACGTTGTTCATCGCGGG
Organism: Shewanella sp. HN-41; assembly: GCF_000217915.1. Taxonomy (GTDB): domain Bacteria; phylum Pseudomonadota; class Gammaproteobacteria; order Enterobacterales; family Shewanellaceae; genus Shewanella. Next base: position 62,582 of record NZ_AFOZ01000041.1, read on the forward strand.
TCAAATCCGCGGCCAACGCCAACACGGCGGCTGCGATTGCCCCCATACCTTGTACGGCTCGGCCAAACACTACGCCATAAATCGTCTCGGCATAGGCCGCGATTAAGCTACCTATGGCAAACAACACAAGGCCGGCGAGGATGATAGGTTTACGACCGTACTTGTCGGATAACATTCCCATGGGGATCTGCAAAACGGCCTGAGTCAAGCCGTAGGCACCGATGGCAATTCCCACCCAAAGTGGTGAGAAACCTTGCAGATGCTGACCATAAAGTGCAAAGACGGGCATAATCATAAACAAGCCCATCATGCGTAAACCAAATACACTGGCTAAAGAAAACGCGACTTTTTTCTCAGTACTCGAAAGTCCGTTGTTACCCATGTTTTTGCCCTAGATTGATGCCTTTTAGGGAGCGCATGTTATCACATCCCAAAGCTTTTGCTCAAAAGGAAATCGTGGCCTAAACCACAGTGTTAACACTGGTTATTTATTTCTAAAAATCCGCGATTGTCTATCAATAGGCGGCTGCAGATATACAAAATCTACCCAACGCCAAGCGCTAACAGATAAAAAGCCCCGTGGCGCAAAGGGCCAAGCCGTTAAGATAGGCTTGCTCGAGTTGAGGCCCACTGAGGAACACCCATTGGGCTCGGGTTTAGATCACAGAATCAGCTAAACTCAGCGGCAGAACTGTGCGATACTTGTGCTCATTTTTTTAAGCATAAGACTTGAGCGATAGATGGATAAGATTGAAATACGCGGCGCACGCACCCACAATCTCAAAAATATCAACCTGACTATCCCAAGGGATAAACTGATTGTTATCACAGGGTTATCAGGTTCCGGCAAATCTTCCCTTGCATTTGATACTTTATACGCCGAAGGCCAGCGACGTTATGTCGAGTCCCTGTCTGCCTATGCTCGCCAATTTTTAAGTTTGATGGAAAAGCCCGATGTGGATCATATCGAAGGCTTAAGCCCCGCCATCTCCATCGAACAAAAATCCACTTCCCATAACCCACGCTCAACCGTGGGCACTATTACCGAAATCTACGACTACCTACGCTTACTATTTGCCCGTGTCGGTGAGCCGCGCTGCCCCACCCACGGCCAACCACTGGCGGCACAAACGGTTAGCCAGATGGTGGACAAAGTGCTAGAGATGCCCCAAGACAGCCGTTTGATGTTATTGGCTCCGGTGGTCAATGGTCGCAAGGGTGAGCATGTTAAATTACTCGAAGGTTTAGCCGCACAGGGTTATATCCGCGCCCGCATCGATGGAGAAGTCTGTGACTTAACCGATCCGCCAACCTTAGATCTACACGTAAAGCACACGATTGAAGTCGTGGTCGACCGCTTTAAGGTGCGCGACGATATTGCCCAGCGCCTCGCCGAATCCTTTGAAACCGCACTCGAGCTTTCCGGCGGGATTGCGGTCGTCGCCAGTATGGACGACGCCGACAATGGGGTTAAGCCGGACGAGCTTATCTTCTCCGCCAACTTTGCCTGCCCCCACTGTGGTTATTCAATGGCGGAGCTCGAGCCACGGATCTTCTCCTTCAACAATCCCGCGGGCGCATGCCAAACCTGTGATGGTTTAGGGGTACAGCAATTTTTCGATCCGGAACGCGTCATTACCAACACTGAACTGTCACTGGCGGGCGGGGCGATTCGCGGCTGGGATAGACGTAACTTCTATTACTTCCAGATGCTCAGTTCGCTCGCCGAGCACTATAAGTTCGACGTCGAAGTGCCCTTCGAACAACTGAGTGACAAAGTGCGCAAAATCGTACTTTATGGCTCTGGGAAAGACAGTATTGCCTTTAAATATATGAATGATCGTGGCGATGTGGTGGTGCGTAACCATCCCTTCGAAGGCATTCTAAACAATATGGATAGACGCTACCGCGAGACCGAAAGTAACTCGGTTAGGGATGAATTAGCCAAGTTTATCAACACCCAAGCCTGTCAAAGCTGTGGCGGTTCCCGTCTGCGTGAGGAAGCGCGTCATGTCTTTATAGGCGATCTTAACCTACCTAAGTTGACCACTTGGTCGATTGGTGAGGCTCTAGACTATTTTGAGAAGCTCGAATTTGCTGGTCAAAAGGCGCAAATTGCCGAGAAAATCCTTAAGGAAGTGCGCGACCGCTTAGGTTTTCTGGTCAATGTGGGGCTGAATTATTTAAGCCTGTCACGCTCCGCCGAAACCCTCTCCGGTGGGGAAGCCCAGCGCATTCGCCTCGCCAGCCAAATTGGCGCAGGACTGGTCGGGGTGATGTATGTGCTAGACGAACCCTCCATCGGCCTGCACCAAAGGGATAACGAGCGTCTGCTGCAAACCCTGATCCACCTGCGGGATTTAGGCAACACTGTGATCGTGGTGGAGCACGATGAAGATGCGATCCGTATGGCGGACCATGTGATCGATATCGGCCCCGGTGCCGGTGTGCATGGTGGTGAGGTGATTTGCGACGGCCCGATTGAAAAAATTATCGCCTGTGAAGCCTCGGTCACTGGGCAATATATTTCCGGTAAACGCAATATTCACATCGATACCCCCCGCACCCCCTTTGATGCTAGCCAAGTGATAGAACTCTTTGGCGCCCGCGGCAATAACCTGCGCAATGTGGATTTAACGATTCCTATTGGCCTATTCACCTGCGTAACGGGCGTTTCAGGCTCGGGTAAGTCAACCCTGATCAACGACACCTTCTTTAAGATCGCCCACAGGGAATTGAACGGCGCGACCGTAGATGAGCCCTCCCCCTATGACCGCATTGTCGGTATGGATCAGTGCGATAAAGTGGTCGATATCGACCAAAGCCCGATTGGCCGCACGCCACGCTCAAACCCGGCAACCTATACGGGCATATTCACCCCGATCCGCGAGATTTTTGCTGGCACTCAGGAGTCGCGTACCCGTGGTTATCAGGTTGGCCGCTTCTCCTTTAACGTCAAAGGTGGCCGCTGTGAGGCGTGTCAAGGCGATGGCTTAATCAAGGTTGAAATGCACTTCCTCCCCGATGTGTATGTGCCCTGCGATGCCTGTAAGGGCAAACGCTATAACCGCGAAACCTTAGAAGTGCGCTATAAAGGTAAAAACATTCACGAAGTGCTGCAAATGACGGTGGAAGATGCGCGGGAGTTTTTCGATGCAGTGCCAGCCATTGCCCGTAAACTGCAGACCCTGATGGATGTGGGTCTATCCTATGTCCGTTTAGGCCAAAGCGCGACCACGCTGTCGGGCGGTGAGGCCCAAAGGGTCAAACTCGCCAAGGAGCTTTCCAAACGGGATACGGGTAAAACCTTGTATATCTTAGATGAACCGACAACGGGTCTACACTTTGCCGATATCCAGCTGCTGCTTGACGTATTGCATCGCCTCAAATCCCACGGCAACACGATTGTGGTGATTGAGCATAATCTGGATGTGATCAAAACCGCAGACTGGATTATCGACTTAGGTCCAGAAGGCGGCGGTGGTGGCGGGATGATTTTAGCCACAGGCACACCTGAAGAGGTGGCCCAGCATCCAAGCTCCCATACGGCGCGTTTCCTAAAGCCGCTACTGGAGCGAGATGCCCAGCTTGCAAGCGCAGCCAAGCGGTAAGCATGCGATGCGTCTTAAATAACTGTTTCGAATTGTAGATCACTTTATAGGGAGCAGAGTGTCGGTAAGCCGGCCCTCTGCGCCATGGTGAGCATCGCATAGCGATACGCTGCGAACGTGAGCCATGGAGGGCAAACTGGCTGTTGTGTATGGATGCATTTGGCGCGGAGGAGCCCTCAGCGCGTTAATTCAACATCGATAAGGATAAGGATGGATAAACTGGTACAAGCCTTCAAACTCCTTTGCCTGCGCACACCAGCTGGGCGTTTTGAACCGCGCCTACTCTGGGCGATATGCTTGTTTGCCGCCTTAAATGGCTGCGCCACCCGCGCCCCCGAATCCTGTTCGCGCCATGATATTCGCCTACATTGGGCCGATCCTGTGGCATTGGAACAAACGGTGAGAGTGCTAAGCTCCGATGAATTTGAAGGCCGCAGAACCCAAAGCCAAGGGGCAGCCAAAAGCCGCGACTATCTCAATCAGCAATTTAAAGACCTAGGCCTCACCCCTTGGGGAGAACGCTTTGAGATCCCCTTCGAATACCACACGTTATTCACCCGGGAAACTGGGGCGAATATGGTGGCCATAGCCCCAGCCCAGAACCCCACTAATGCATGGCGAATTATCGTGGCCCACTATGATCATTTAGGGATAAGTGGCGGCAAAATTTACCATGGCGCCGATGATAATGCTTCGGGGATCGCCGCCATGCTCGCCATCGCCCAATATTGGCAGGAGCAGCAAAAGCTACAAGCCAGGAATGCAACTATAACCCTGCCCAATATCAATCTGATGTTTGTGGCAACGGACGCCGAGGAGCCAGGGCTCTATGGCAGCATCGCCCTAGTGGAACAGCTAAAAACACGCATGCCCGAGGCCAATATTCAATTGATGCTCAATTTGGATATGATAAGCCACCCAGGACGCCCCTACGGCATTTACCTCGAGGGCAGCCGTAACTTCAATCAATTTCAAGCGTTTAAACCGCAACTTAATGCGCAAAATCACCTGTGTATCAAGCCCAGTCACCCGAGGCCTGTGGGTCGTAGTATCCAAAATACCGATTGGTTGAGGGCCTCGGATCATTACCCCTTCCACAAAGCAAACATTCCTTGGTTGTATTTTGGTGTTCCGACCCATCCGCAATACCACACTCCCCAAGATACCGCCGACACAGTAGATTTCATGTTTCTCGCGGCAGTCACTGAGTCGGCCTTTGAATTAATGCGATTAAATGGCGACTTTTTGAAAAATTAACAGGAAGTGGCGCGTTTCTTGCTCAGTTTTAGTAAAAAACCGCCTAAAATAGGGCATTTATCCTCACATCGATTGGTAAAGTGTGAGACATGCTGCTATAATCTGGCGTTTTCGGCGCGGGAAATCGACACGGGGTTGATTTTCTGTCTGTGAAACTTAAGCGCAAATCCGTGCGCATCCACAAGGCTACAACCCAATGTCATCCGATGAAAGAACTTTCCGTGAACTCGGCCTATCCGAGAATTTGTTGCGTGCTCTTGACGAGCTAGGTTATGAAAAACCGACGCCAATCCAATCAGCCAGTATTGATCCACTTATGGCTGGCAAAGATATTTTAGGTCAAGCGCAAACAGGTACAGGTAAAACTGGTGCCTTCGCGCTGCCGCTACTAAACAAAGTCACCAGCCAAACAACACCGCAAATTTTAGTATTAGCGCCAACGCGTGAATTAGCGGTCCAGGTTGCTGAAGCATTCAGTAGCTATGCCAAATTTATGAAGAATTTCCACGTACTGCCAATTTATGGCGGTCAAAGCATGCAACAACAGTTGAATGCTCTGAAACGTGGCCCACAGGTTATCGTTGGTACGCCAGGTCGTGTTATGGACCACATGCGTCGCGGTACCTTGAAACTCGACTCATTAAAAGCACTCGTGCTCGATGAAGCCGATGAAATGTTAAAAATGGGCTTCATCGACGATATCGAATGGATCCTTGAGCACACGCCAAGCGAGCGCCAACTGGCGTTATTCTCTGCCACTATGCCAGAGCAAATTAAGCGTGTTGCTAACCAGCATTTACGTAGCCCTGTGCATGTGCGTATTGAGTCTAGCCAAACGACGGTTGAGTCAATTGAGCAGCGTTTCGTACAAGTATCACAACACAACAAACTTGAAGCCCTAGTGCGCGTATTAGAAGTTGAAAATACTGAAGGTATTATCATCTTCGTCCGTACTCGTAACTCATGTGTTGAGTTAGCCGAGAAACTCGAGGCCCGTGGCTATGCGTCATCACCACTGCACGGTGATATGAATCAACAGGCCCGTGAACGTGCAGTTGAACAACTCAAACGTGGCAAGTTAGATATTCTGATCGCCACCGACGTTGCCGCCCGTGGTCTTGATGTTGAGCGTATTGGTCACGTCGTTAACTACGACATTCCATATGATGCCGAAGCCTATGTTCACCGTATTGGTCGTACAGGTCGCGCCGGTCGTACTGGTATGGCGATCCTGTTTGTGACTAGCCGTGAAATGCGCATGCTGCGCACTATCGAGCGCTCAACCAACAGCCGTATTTCACCGATGAAGATCCCAAGCCCAGAGACAGTTGCAGAACGTCGTCTGTCACGCTTAGGTGAGCAATTGGCTGAAACCATGAACACAGATCTGGACTTTATGAAAGATGCTGTTGCGCAATTATGCCAACAGTTAGAAGTCGATACCGATCTTCTGGCCGCAGCTTTACTGCACCAAGTTCAACAAGAGCGCCCACTGCAATTGCCTGCGATTCAAGAACGCGCCCGTGATGAGCGCAATGAACGTAGCGACCGCGGAAGTGATCGTGGCGACCGTGGAAGTGAGCGTGGTGAACGCAGAAGTCGCGAACCGCGTCCAATGCCAGCAAGCTTAGGCTCAGCTGAAGCATTGAAAGATAATCCAGACTTAAAAATGTGCCGCTATGTTATCGACGTAGGTCGTGAAAATGGTGTGGGTGTGGGTAATATCGTTGGCGCTATCGCTAACGAAGCCAACATCGACAGCCGTTATATCGGTGCCATTCAGTTATATGATGCAGTGACCACAGTTGATCTGCCTGATGGCATGCCAAAAGACGTGTTACAGCACCTGAAGAAAGTCCGTGTTTGTGGCAAGCCATTGAACATCCGCGAAGCTGGCGATCAAGTATTTGTGGACTCAGGCCGCGGTGCACGCTCAGAGCGCCCATCGGGTGACCGCAAGCCACGTGGCGACCGTCCAATGGGTGATCGTAAGCCTCGTGCAGCCTCTGGTGACAAGCCATTTGCAGACCGCAAACCCCGTGCAGATAAACCTGCCGGTGAGCGTAAGCCACGTAAACCACGTGAAGAGTGATCTGACGATCTTCTAGCTTAACTAGAAACTAAAAAAGGAGCCTAGGCTCCTTTTTTGTTGGCTTGACTTTGTCTTAGTTGACCTGAGTTTGTTTGCCTTTACTCAGGATAAGGCTTAGTGTTTAATCCCCAGTCTGTTTAACCCATTAAACAAAAAACAATGAAAAAAGCCTTCACCGCCGGATTATTATCGGCCTTTATCGCCCCCGGCAGCGGCCATTTTTACCTAAAGCATAAACGCACCGCGCTAGTATTTTTTGCCTTAGCTGTCGTGAGTCTTATGCTATTGCTATCGCAAATCTATCAAGTAGCGCCAGTGATCGCCTTAGATATTCAAAATGGCACCTTACCCCTAGATATCGGTGTGATTTCCGCCGAAATAACCCAACAAACGCAGACCACAATCGCTAATGCCAATGAACTGCTGTACGGCTTTATCCTCTGCTGGCTAATAGCCCTATTAGATAGCGTACGCTTAGGGCTAAAACAAGATAAGCGGGATGCACTATCTAGTAAAAACACCGCATAGCAGATCCTATTAAACGCTATTGGAATCAAATCTATAGATAAAATAACCCAATGGCTTTCAATGAAAGCCATTTTTGCTTTAGAACAATATGTTAATAGAAACATGCTCGAATCACTGAATGACCACACTGCTATCAATTTTGCTTGATTGAGTATCTAAATAGCCACTCACACGGGTGAGTAACAGCGCGCAGAGCACCACCAGCGCACCAATCCAAGGTGTGTGCATCAAACCTAGGTTGGTCACTATTATCCCGCCGCCCCACGCGCCTAAGGCAATACCGACGTTAAAGGCGGCGATATTTAAACCCGAAGCCACATCAACCGCACCGGGAGCATAGCTTTCGGCGAGTTTCACCACATAAACCTGTAAACCTGGGACATTACCAAAGGCAAACGCGCCCCAGACTAAGATGGTCAACACAGCCGCAATCGGGTTGACCGCGGTAAAGTTAAACAGCAACAACACGGCGGCGAGGCCAGCAAAGATATAACTCAAGGCTTTTACTGGGCCCATTCTATCGGCCATCTTTCCGCCCCAGATATTCCCAAAGGCAACGGAGACACCGTAAACCAACATGATGGCGCCAATCGCACTGGCATTAAAACCTGTGACTTGCTGCAAAATCGGCGCAAGGTAAGTGAACGCCACAAAGGTGCCACCGTAACCCACGGCAGTAATTGCAAACACCAATAACAATCTCGGCTCGCCCAATACTTTGACTTGCGTGAGTATTCGGGCCGTACTGGCTTGCTTTAAGTTATTCGGCACTAAAAATGCGCTGCCGACTAAGGCGATAAAACCCAGTAATGCCACCGCTAAAAAGGTCGACTGCCAGCCAAAGGTCTGGCCGATATACGTCCCCAGCGGCACGCCTGTCACTAAGGCAACGGTTAAGCCTGTAAACATTATGGCAATCGCACTCGCCGCTTTTTCTTTGGGGACTAAGCCGGTGGCGATAGTCGAGCCAATCGAGAAGAACACCCCATGGGCCAGTCCTGTCAGGATCCGCGCGGCTATCAGAGTTTCGTAACTCGGCGCCTGCCACGCCAACAAGTTACCCGCCACAAACAGCGACATGACCGACAACAACACGGTTTTACGGTTCCAGTTACCCGTTAGCGCCGTCAGCACAGGTGCGCCAATCGCTACACCTAGGGCATATAAACTCACCAATAACCCCGCCGAGGGCAGTGAGACATTTAAATCCTGTGCCATAGTTGGGATCAAACCTACTATGACAAATTCTGTGGTTCCAATGGCAAAGGCGCTGAGCGTCAATGCGAGTAAAGCTAAGGGCATGATAGTGTCCATCCAGTGAGTTAAAACATCTGTGAGCGAATATTGATGAGCTAACACTCGGCTCACGTTCAGATGGGGCTATCATGGCCGCAAAGGTTATTGCTAAAAAGCGTGATTCTTACAAATGATTTTTGCTATAAATGCAGTTAATCACCTTTAAACTTGGAGACGACTGAGTGCTAACACGGTCAGATGATTTGCAGATTTTACTCACAGTTGTAGATACAGGCGGGTTTTCGGCGGCAGCAGAAGCGCTGGATATTCAAGTCGCCCGGGTATCGCGGGCGGTCACTCGCCTTGAAAGCCAACTGCAAGTCACGCTACTCAACCGCACCACACGCCGAGTCGAACTCACTAATGAGGGAAGGCAATTTGTCGATACGGTGCGGATTGGCTTACAAACCCTGCAGCAGGCCGAAGAGGATCTTATCGCCCGCGGCGAGCGCCCTAAAGGTCGTTTAAGGGTCGATGCCGCGAGTCCCTTCGTGCTGCATCAAATCGTGCCCTTAGTACAAGAATTTAAGCTGGCCTATCCCGATATCGAGCTTGAACTCACCTCCAACGAAGGCTTTGTCGATCTGATAGAGAAACGCACCGATGTGGCGATCCGTATCGGCAAGCTGACCGACTCGACTCTGCACGCCAGACCACTGGGTAAGAGTAAGCTGCATATCGTGGCCTCAAGCGCATACTTAGCCCAGCGCGGCCTACCGAAGAATATTAGCGATCTGCCCCACCACTGCCTTATCGGCTTTACGGGTTCGAAAGTGCTCAACCAATGGCCCTTAAAGGGCGTCGACCAAATCACACCTAATGTGCGCGCCAGCAACGGCGAAACCGTGCGCCAATTAACCTTATCGGGCAATGGCATCGCTTGCCTGTCGGGCTTTATGGTTAACGACGACATTGCCGCGGGGCGATTAGTCCCATTGCTCGAGAGTGAACACGTGACCAATGTCGGGCGGGAGCAAGTGAATGCCGTCTATTATAAAACCTCAACCGTTGCACGGCGGATCTCGGCTTTTATCGATTTTATCCAGCCCAGATTGAGTCTGTAAAACCACGCGGTTCAATCGGCGATGCGTAAAGTGCAGCAGAGCATTATTGTGATATTGGCAAATATGATTTGTGTTTTATCGACTTTATTGGCAAAGCCTGATGGGCGAAAGTAGCGTCATCAGCATTATTCAGTATTGGAAATATTATGACTCAAACGCACACAGACTCGACCGCATCCCACCCATTTACTATGCCTATGCTCGGCACTGGCACCTTTAGACTCAAAGACCAAGCGGCATTCGATGCCGTATTAATGGCTCTCGAAGAAGGCTCGCGCCATCTTGATACCGCACAAATTTACGGTAATGAAGCCGCCGTTGGCGAAGCGATTAAGGCTTCTGGCGTTCCCCGTAGTGAACTCTTTATCACCACTAAGGTATGGACAGAAAATCTAGCCGCAAACCGTTTCGAAGCCAGCGTCAGCGACAGCTTAACCGCGCTACAAACCCAGTATGTCGATCTGCTATTAATCCATTGGCCGCTTAAGGACGAACACGTGCCGATGGCAGATTACCTTATGTCATTAAAAACCATGCTGGATAAAGGTTTCACCCGCCGTATTGGGGTATCGAACTTCACTAACGCCCAGTTATCCCAAGCGATTGAGATATTAGGTGAAGGAGTGATTGTCACCAATCAAGTAGAAGTGCATCCGTATTTGGTTAACGCAAAAGTGACTGAGTTTTGTAAGCAGCACAATATCTTAGTGACGGGCTATATGCCTTTTGCCTACGGCGCTGTATTACAGGATGAATTAATTACTCAGATTGCAAAAAAGCACGGCGTCACCACGGCTCAAACCATACTCGCTTGGTTAAGACAACAAGGGTTCGCCACGATCCCCTCATCGACCAAACGTGAGCATGTGCGCAGCAACCTAGCAGCGGCAAAACTCATGTTATCGGCAGCGGAAATCGAGGCTATCAGCGGATTAGATCGCAATCATAGGGTGGCTAATCCAGACTTCGCCCCGCACTGGGACTAAGTTCAAAACAGGCGAACAGAGCCTAATCGCCCACTGTCCACGCTTCAATAAAGCTATGGTAGCAAGCCACCAGCATATCGGCGCCCTTGGCATAATCGGGAATAATCTCAGGACAATAGAGGGCGCAGCGGCTCCCCGCATTACGCGCGGTTTGCAGATCGAACAGATAATCGCCCACATATAAGATATCCGCGGGCGCGAGCTGCCACTGCTGGCAAATAAGATAAATCCCTTCGGGGTGTGGCTTAGGCTGTGCATCATAACGCGTTAACACCAGCGCGATATCTATGCCGAGCTTATCGATAGTGATCTGCGCCGCCTCCGGCATATTGCGGGTCAAAATAGCTAGGGGCAGTGACTTAGCCCGTAGGCATTCGATAAGCTCCCTCGCGCCATCAATCCAACGGGCATTGAGCGAGCTTTGTCTCTCGTATTCATGGACTATTTCTAACGCCTGAGCCTGTGCTTCACCCGCACTCAGGCCCTCTACATGGGCCAAGATATCCGTGCCTGAACTAATCCCCAACTCACGCCGCAGCCCTGCAAAATCCGGATTGGAATGTGCAAGCGTGCCGTCGAGATCGAAGATCACGCCACGAATATCGCTGAGTCTGACATCGGTTAATCGAGTGATCACTGGCCATCCCCATAGGTAAAAATAGCGGTTTAGACAGCCTGTAAGCGCTTTGCCTGACGATTGCGGTACATAGGCAGCAATTGCACCACCATCACAGACACAATAATCACGCCAATCCCCAGCAGAGATAACCCATCTAACTCATCGGCGTGGAAGACTTCTGGCCACCAGCCAATGCTCACCACCAATGCAGTGGCACTAAAGCTAAATACTGGCGTTAGGGCCAGCATGGCACTCACCTGTGCCGTCGGCCAATACTTCATCGACTGCCCAAAACAGCCATAGGCGATCAAGGTGTTGGCGGCACAAAACAGCGCCACCTGCCAGTCAAAACTGTCCATGTTGGCGAACTGGCTAAAGTCACTAAAGGGCGCCATAGCAAAAATACCTAGGCCATAAATAACCAATAGTACGTTCGCGGGGGATAAGCGGTTCAGCAGGGATTTTTGCAACAGGGCATAGGTAGTCCATGACAGGGCCGAGAACTGAATAATCATCACCCCAATCCAAACTTGATGATTGCTCGCGGCCGAAAAATCCAAATAAGGGTGGAAGAACATCAACATACCTAAAGCCAAGGTCGCAAAACAGCTGAGCTGCACCGCATTAAGCCTTTCCTTAAAAAATAGCACGCCACCGAAGGCGAGGAAAAAGGGCGATGTTTGGAAGTTAAGCTGGGCGGCCCCAGGAGCAAGATAGTCAAGGGAATACACGAATGACACATAATTAAGCATCAAAAATAACCCAGCAAGACAAAGCCTTAGCCAAACCTTGGCATCAAGCGCCGCAAACTGTTTCAAACTGCCCGCACTCCATTGGATCAGTATGCTGACCACCAGTGCAACCAGAAAACGAAACCAAGTCAGGGTCACAGGATCGATAAAAGCACCCGAGAGCTTTAAGGCGATTGGCAGCATGCCCCAAAATAACACGGCAACAGAAATAAATAGCAGACCAAGTTGAGCATGGTTATTTGCCAAGTGGCCGTTATGGCTCTGGTTCACGGATAAGTCCCAGTAATACTGCAGAAAGGAATGCCATTCTGGCACTGAGCGAGTCCAAGATCTAGCCTAGACGGCGATTAAAGTCTTTGATGAATTGGATACTTTAGCTGACACCTATTTACTCGCCTCCCACTGCAAGGGCAAAGCGCAGACATGTCTACAATTCAGTTTTATAAAGCCATTTTTAAGACAAAACGGTATATTTAGCCTACTTCGCCATTTAGGGCCGTTTTGAGTCGCTATTTTTTAGGATAAACCATGCCACACTCAATTAATCTTAAACAAGATCAATCCATTATTAATGCCGCAGCCAAAGAGCTAGCCGAAAGGCGCGCCTCTGGCATAACGGGAGAGCTATTGGCAGAAGCATTAAGACCCAAGCACTTTGAACAGGCATTTGCTATCCAACAAGCCGTAGCCAACGTCTTGATGGCGACTCAAAATAATCCTATTGCAGGTTGGAAATGCCTATTACCTACGACCGATAAAACCGTTGTCGCCCCTATTTATCAACAAGATGTGTATCATCAGACACCATACTGTCCATTATATCCTTCAACCAAAGGGCTCGCCCGGGTCGAACCTGAACTCGCCTTCGAGATAGGTGTCGATTTACCTCCTAGAATGGCACCCTACACCGAGGCTGAAATCGATGCTGCCTTAGGTAAGACTCGTCTTGCGCTCGAGTTAATTAAGAGTCGCTACCACACCCCAAGCACAGCTTGCCATTTGGATGCCCTCGCCGATGGCTTAGTCAATCAAGGCCTATGGTTAGGGCCAGAGCTTGAGCTATCTGATGATATAGAGACTGGCCATTTCGACCTTAACGTCAATATAGCCGATAGTGAAGTTCTGCAAAAAAATGCCATTCACCCCAATGGTTTCCCCAAAGCAGGACTCTACTGGTTAGTTAACTTTTTATCCGCCCAAGGCATTGGTCTAACGCAAGGGCAATATGTGATCACGGGCTCCTACGCGGGCGTGCTCGATCTGCCATTGGCACAGGTCTGCCACTTTGAATACGGCGCGCTCGGACAATTTGCAGTGACTTTTACTGCCAAATAATCCGGTCATTAAGCGATAAAACCAATAAAGTAAGCGACCCAGTTACAGCTGGGCTCGCTTATTTTCACTCTAAGTGCTCAGCATCCCTCCCGCATAATTAACAAAAAGCCCAGTCAACTTGTCTCATAACTGACATCTATGTATCATCTAATCTCATCAATAATAAGGATATATAGAATGTCGCACGGAAAAATGCTGCCAATTACCTGCCTTCTTGCCCTCACCTTAGGCACATCTCTTAGCGTACACGCCTCAGAAAATAGCTTTGCCAAAGCCTACCGCGACTATCAAGCCTCCGTAGAAAAAGGCGATGTTGCAAATATTGAAGCGAGCGCAAAAAATGCTTATCAGCTGGGCGAAGCTCAATATGCCAAAGACAGTGTCGACTTAGCTAACCTCGCCATAAACTGGGCCAGCGCCATAGAAAAGCAAGTCGCACCTAATCCATTTGTGGAACAAAATCTGTCACAAACGGCTAAGGCACATGAGTTATACCAACTTGCACTCGCCAACTATAAGGCCCATTACGGCAAAGAAGCCATCGAGCTTATTGACCCTTTACTCGGTGCAGCACAAACCGCCGTTGAAGCCAAAGCAGCAAAGGGCTATTTGCTTGATGCGATTGATCTCGCAGAAAAATCCGATAAAAAGAAACTGATCGCCGATGTGAAAATGGCCGCCTTTAATCGTTTATCCAATACAGAGCTATACACTCGAAGTGTGAGAAGTTATGCCTTTGATGCCTATGATATTTATAAAGAGATTTTGCCAGAGAACGCCATAGCCAGAGTCAAGGCAACCTATATTGTGGGCGCCGTTGAATTTGCGGAAAAACATGATAAAAAAGCCGAACCTTTACTACAAGAAGTGGTTAAACAGTTCGAGGTACTTAATTACAGTCATCCCTATGCCTTGAGTGCCCACGCTTATTTAGTGGAACTCTATGAGCGTCAAGGTAAAAGAGAATTAGCGACAGCCCACTGTATTGCCATAGGTAGTATGCAACCCTGGACCGACGAACAAGAGCAAAAGCCACTTTTCCGTCAATTTCCAAACTATCCAATGTCCTACGTCCAACAACGTAAAAGTGGCTGGGTTCAGCTAAAATTTACCGTTGATGAGCAAGGCTTTGTGAAAAATCCTGAAATTATTGCCTCTAAGGGCGGCGCTTTATTTGAAAAAGAAAGTATTGAGACTCTCAATAAATGGCGATACGCACCTAAGTTTGAAAATGGTAAAGCCGTTGCAGCGCAAACTAGTGTGCAGCTGGATTACACTATAGAGAATTAATCCATTATTTAACTTCATAACCTAGCCCATCGCTCACTGTCGATGGGCTTTTTTCATCCTGCGCGCCAAGTTGGCTCTGACTAAGCCCCTGCTTAAGTTGGCTTAAACAAGCTTGGCAAATACACGCATCGGCGGACGGTAAAATGTCGCTGATTGCCGTTGACTGCAAACCTGATGCTTGCGCTTGCAAGGAGGCTAAAGGTGGAAACGTTTGCTGCGAGCACCAACAGTCCTCAATACCCTGACCTAAAATCACCGCACATTGATTCGCGCCTTGGCACAGAGGGCAAATTTGCGCAGTTTCTAACTTAGGTTGTTCCAATGGCTGAGACACGGTAATCCTTATTGCAAGATAAGTTGTTATAGCGCGGAGATCATAATGGTTTTTCCATTAACGTTGGAATAATATTTCCATCATCAAGATACTCATATCGATTAAGCGTGCCAATTAACACCTAGGTATTTATTGCCCTTTAATTGACTGTATTCATCAAGTGGTTTCTAACTGAAACCATATTTGGTGTATTTATTTAGCTCAGTAAGCCGCATTCCTGCGTCATAAAAAATGTATTCACGGATTCATGCATGGTGAATGCGAAAGGTGAGTTGAAATCACGTTAATTTTATGACTTTGTGAACTCTTTAAAGAATTTATCCTGTCTTTCAAATTGAGCGTTTAATTCTTCTTCAGTGATATCAGACAGAGAGTCATACCAATGCTGTATTGAACTGATATTTGTATCTGTTTCTTTTATTCTAGCTATAAGCTTCTGAAAATTATCTGGTATCAAGCAGGCTAAATTTTCAGCTTGGACTGGACTATAAAACCCCGACATTGGTGGATTAATGCCAAATTTACGCTCCATGTCAAAACCAACTAAAAGTACAGGATTGCTTAATGCAACCGTGAGGGCTATTAATTCAACTGTTTTCAGGTAGTAAGAAAGACTCTGGCTACATGCTTTATTATCAAATTGCGGGACGCTCATTCCATTTATATGCCGAAACCTTGGAGATATAATGTTGAAGCTATTTTCCAAGCCATTTACATGAATAACATTACAGATATCCCAATAATGCTCTAATAAAACGTCTGTCCATGACTCGTCATTATCTTGATCATACTGCGGAGTTGCCTTTTTTAGTGCACTTAACGCACGCTTAAAATTTGGTGTACCGTTATCTGAAACCGAATGCATCCACTTTTTTGCCTTTTCTGGCTCAGTACTATCCAAGACAAAAAAACTGCCCGCCACTACAAGTTCTAAAGCTCTCCTTAAAGAATCAAAAGCATTTTTGTAGTTGCCCTGAAAGATCACCGTCAAACAACTATCCAACTCATGTACCGCTTCAACCCACGGGAAAATGCTTACTTTTTCTAAGTGGTCGACTCTTGCCGTAGGAGCTTCCATTAACTCATGCTTACAAAATGACTCAGCCTGCTCAAGCTTTTCGAGGTTTGGATAGTCATTATAGATATAGTTAGAAGTCTCTGTAATAACACTTTCCATACTAGAGAGCAGTATATCTCGTCTAGCGTTAAAACTTTCTTTTGGTAGGTTGAATGGATTCAAGGTCAACTCTTTTTAATAAATTTGACGTGGTACATACGATAACTGAAAAGATAGTTACCCACCAAAAATTAGAGTTCAATACTTTCCAAATCAGTTGATTATTCCTATCAATAAAGAAATACAGTAAGGTGTAACAAGAGTTTGTTTCCTTTGACCAAAAACCAGCGTAAATCAGCTTCTTAGAAAACGTAGAGAGGGTTCGACTCCCTCGATACGTTTTACGCGTTTAAGATAGGTTTTGAAACCAACAGACCACACTGATGCCAGAAAGGCGAGTCATGGTGATTTACAAGACGACCGTCCGCCCCATGGCCGCTTTTTGGCATCCATGCCATTGCGGCATTTGTGAATCCTTTCACATCAGACGGGGCGGTCGAGCATCCACGGATAATGGACTTGAACAACATCCATGTTTAACAGCCAGTTCGCCATCCATGGCTCTCGTTCATAAGCTTAGAAACCCGAGGTTTCTATTCACCATGTCGGTGAGCCAATGCCATGACAAGCCTAAACTCGAAAACTTATTAATAAAAAAAGCCAGCAAAGCTAAATGCTTGCTGGCTTTTCTGTCTAATCCATTAACTCACTTTACTTCATCACACGAGCACTTAATCAAAGAGGTTCAACTAGGACTTCTTAGGGAAAATCGGGTAAGACTCAGTGCCTAGCACTTTGCCATCGACTTCGACACCGTAGTAGTCATTGTCGTTATGGTATTTTTCCTGCGCCTGCTTCACATCACCCTTGTTGCGGGGATCCTGTGGACGCTCATGGGAGTTAATATAGGCCGCAACATCCCAAGCCTGTTGATTGGTGAGCTGGATACTCTTAGCAAAGGGCATGTTTTCATAGATAAAAAAGGCTGCCGTATTCACCCTGTGCATGCCTGCGCCCCAGTTGTAACTCATAGGCCCCCATAATGGCGGCAGAGAGTAAACACCCGCAATCGCTTGGCCTTGACCATCGGCGCCATGGCAAGCTTGGCAGTGAGCTGTATACACGGCTTTGCCGCGCTCGGGTGAGAACGCGAGTTCAGGTTTAGGGATCTCAGGATAACCACGACCAGGCAAGCTAGCACGTTGCTCAACTGTCATTGCCTTAGCCAATGTTTCTGGGAGTGGGAAATCCTCCCGTTTGCCACCTTTAACGAGTTCAGCATCGCTTAGCTCAGGGACTGGGTCGCTAATATTCGCTGCATCCATCAAGCCTCCCATGCCTAACCAATAGGCGTAGGCCGACAGTGCCACTAGCTCTGGGCCTCCGGCAGGCGGCGCTTTGCCATTCATGGAATAGTTAAAACAGCCCTGAATACGTTCTTCAAAACTACTGACTTTATTGTCTTTTTTTCGATAAGCCGGATAAGCAAAGTACGCGCCCCATAGGGGTGATGCATTAGCTTTACGGCCTGCATCCATATGACAGTTAGCGCAATTAAGCTCATTACCCACATACTTATCACGCAACTGCTGGGTATTCACAAACAGCTGATAACCCAAACGTACTTTGTCACCAAAGGCACCTTCGGGAATCGCACTCAAAGGCCTAGGGGTGAGGTAGGTTTGATCTGCAACTTTAGGGAAAGAAGGCAGCGGGGCTTGTTTATCTGGGCGCTCTTGTACTGGCTCCGTTTCAGCTTGCGCCTGCACGGTTAATGACCCCAGCGCGGCCAGTAATAACATTGCGGAATATTTCATGGCCAGCTCCTTATTTTAAATTAGCAAAGTAGTTAGCTAAGGCATCAACCTCGGCGGCGGTCAGCTTGTTGGCAACACTTGCCATCATGCCATCCACATCGCCCTTACGGGTTCCAGCCTGCCATGCCAATAATTGAGTTTTAATATAACTCGCCTGTTGACCAGCTAAGCGAGGAAATAAGCCACCACCTAATGCAGAAGGACCATGGCAGGTCACACAGGGCAGGGTAAACCACGGGACCAGTCGCCTTGGTAGGCTAAACGCGCGGTATCGTCACTGAAAGTGACTTGCACACCGCGAATAACAGGCTTGACGTCAGTGGTTGGCTTAGCGGAGAAATAACTGGCGACTTGTTCGATGCCATCCCCTTGAAGGGTCATCGCCATCGGCATCATAGTCGCATTTTGGCGCACACCGGCCTGGAAATGCTGTAATTGCGTCGTGATATAGTCTTTTGATAACCCAGCTAATCGAGGACCGAGGGGCTCAATTCCCTCACCTTCCACTCCGTGGCAAGTCACACAGATTTGTGCTGGTTGTGGGATCACGGTTGCGCCTGCTGCAAGGGCAACCGACGCCATAGCGTAACCGCTTAATAGTGTTAAGCCTGTGGCTAATGTTTTAATTTTAATGTTCATTTTCTATCCTTGAAGAGAGTTAGGCTCTAAGCATAGGAGGTTTTTATTAAGTTAAGTGCTCACACGTCTAGCAGACGCTAAACGAATTTTGAGTACCTTACTACTCGAAGGGACGAGTAACAAGCATTAAAAAAATCTAATATTAGTTTGTTAATAACCAAACCTTGTTGATTCGAAACTATTCAATAACTTATGGATCAAATAACAGAGGAGTAATGTGGCGACTATCGCCACAAAAATGCTGCTCACCCGATAGAGCGCACTGAAAATCAGGTCATTGCCCGGAGTAAGATATTGGCCAAATAGGATACCGAGCGTGGTCATAGCACCAAAACCGACACCAGAACCACTTGCCTCCTTGACATGGACTTGGCTAAAGATCATCAGCCCAATCCACAGCAAGGGCACGATTAATACCAATAACCCTGACCAATCATAGAGGAACAATTGCACTAATACCCCAAATGACACTCCCAACAGAGTGCCGATGGCCCGTTTACGGGCATAGTCGAGTGCGCCATTCCAATGCATTGGGAATAGCAGCAATAGGGTCGTTGCCTGCGCCGACATTGAATCCCGTAGATCAAATACTTGAAATACTAGGAACGATGCCGTCGCTATAGTCGCGCCGAGTAACGCTTCATGGCGCATCCGATTTAGCGCCTTAGGTCCAGGCTTGTACGCGGCCCTTGGCTCGACATCGGGCCAGAGTGCCGTCATAGCGTAGGCGATGATCACCGAGAGTGCCGTCGCCCAAAAATTACTGAAGATTAAATCGTTTAAATCGACGCCGGGATAACTGGCAAAGTGCAGCATGATACTCAGGCTCAGCACACCGTTGGCACCAAAGAGGAACAAACTACCCCGGGACATGGCCGCAAAGCGATATAAAAATAGTAAGAAGACTATGGGAGCCATCATGCCGGGATGACTGCCAAAGACACCTCCGAGCAAGCCGACTTCGAGCCCAGCCATGGCCGATGAGGCCAATAACTGGCGCATCGCATGGCCACTCATCACGGGGACTAATCCCAGCAATAACATAGGGGTGACAGTGAAAAATACCCCGTTACTCCACCCAAAAATCTTACATAGGGTAAAACCAATCGTCCCCCCTGTCGCAATGCGCAAGCATTGGCGTAAATCATTGGCCGTCAATGGGCTATGGCGTAGTAACATGCTCTTCGCCCTATATTAATAGATATAATGCAGCAGGCTAATCACCTTAATCTGCACTTTAGCGAGCAGACTAAACAGACTATTCTCTGGCAGCAATTGCACTGTGGCGCGCGCACCCGCTGGCAGATCTTTCATTCCATTACCCTCCAACATTAAGTGCAATCTGAGTCTTTGGGCATCTCGTACCCAACGATCCGATTCCTGCGGCGCCGCTAAACGGCCATTGGCATCGAATTGCCCCGCACTCACGCCTGCATCGACACTGCTAACCTGGGCACGGTACAAACGACCAGGCTCGCCATCGAACGCGATCAAAGCGGTAGAAGAAGCGTTAACTCCGCGTAAACTTTTTTCACGAAAATCAGCAATAATGTCAACTTTATCAGAGACTAATGCCAGCAAAGGTTGGCCGACAGCAGCAAAGCTTCCCACTTCCAGTTGCAGGTTAGTCACTATCCCATCCTGATCGGCACGAATTTGGGTATAGGATAAATTCAGCTCCGCTTGCTCTAATTGGTTTTTAGCCTGGCGCACCTTGAGGTTTTCTTCACCATACACCCCACGGCTCACCTTGAGTTTTTCTAGACGGGCATCGGCTGCTAGCAGATTGGCATGTGCTGCCTCGGCATCGCTATCGGCCTGATCCCGCTGCTGTTGCGATACACCATGGGTGACATATAGGGCATCGAGACGTTTTGCTTCTCGGCGTTTTTGCTGTGCCGTAGTTCGGCTCGCATTCACATCCGCCCTAGCAGCTAAGAGTGAAGCGTCTAACTCGGCATTGTCTTGGCGAACTTGCTCTAGGGCCAACTTAGCCTGTGATACGGCTAACTCAAAGGGTGTTGGGTCGACTTGAAACAGTAAATCGCCCTTCGCGACCACTTGGTTATTCTTCACATTAATGGTTTGAATCTTGCCACTGATCTGCGGCGTCACCTTAGTCACCACTCGGGTGGCCATCGCCTGGGGTGTTAATGGCATTACAGTGTCGGCAAACATAAAATAGCCAAATACCAGTACAAAACCGAGCATGGCGATTTTGACAAGGCGGGCAAATTGTTGATCCGGTGTCATCTTATTTCTCACTCAATAATTTCTGTGCTCTTAGCCAACTTGGCCAAGGCGTTATCACTGATTAGGCTAATAATGCGTTCGAACTCGCCAAGCTCACCGGCGCTGATCCCTGCTAATAAATCGCCCCGAACTCGGATGATCCGCGCCTCCATTTGCTTTAACACGTCTTTACCCTCTGGCGTTAACGACACGATTCGGGCGCGCTTGTCTTTAGTACAACAATGACGCTCGACTAAACCTTGCTCCTCTAACTGCCCTAAAGTGCGCATCAAAGAAGCCAATTCAATTTCTAATGCATCAGCCAACACTTTCTGGCTGATATTGTCGCCTAGGCGCAGTAACTTCCACAGTGCCGTCCACCTAGGATGGGTTAATCCGAGAGGTGCTAATTCAATATCGGCGACCGTGCGCCACAGCCGATGGAGACGCCCTAAATGTTCCGCGAGGGATAACTCCTTTAAACGCTCTAATTCTGTTTGCATCACGCTTACCATTTTACTTAGCCTGCTAAGCATTATACTTAGTTAGCATGCTAAGTAAATGTGATCCACGAAAAAAAGATCTGTGCACGCTGCCACGAAATTCACAAAAAATCGAAAAACAACTGAGAAAGGCTAAGCCGCTCCCAAATATAAAAGCTGTATCTCTATAATATTCAAAAAGATAATTAGGCAGACATACGGATATTTGGAGGTTAGCTGTGAAGAATTTGAACATTAGCACTCGGATAGTTTTGGGGATCAGCCTACTGCTATTCGCGGTGATGAGCTTTATCATGCCGCTGGTGCTATCGGAATTCAGTCGCCAAATTCGCGGATCTGAACAACGAGAACTGCACAAGCTGTACGAGACCGCCGTGGCCAATATCGCCTCATCGGGGCAAAGAGCGCAGGCGATGGCAACCTTGATCTCATTAACCCCAGAGATCCAGAGCAGTTTTGCCGAGCGCAACCGTGAGGAGCTGCTGCAACGCACACTGCCGTTATTTAGCCGTGTTAAACAAGATTTTGCCGTGCAGCAGTTTCAGTTTCACACCCCACCTGCCACTTCATTTTTGCGCCTGCATCGCCCCGAAAAATTTGGCGACGATCTCACCGTGATCCGTAAAACCATTGTCGAAACCAACACCCAAAAACAACCGCTTAGGGGCTTAGAATATGGGGTTGAAGGCTTAGGGATCCGTGGTCTAGTGCCGATGACTTACCAAGGGCAACATACGGGCTCGGTGGAATTTGGCATGTCCTTTGGCCAAACCTTCTTCGACCATTTTAAAAATGCCTACCAAGCAGAGATCACCCTCTTGCTCCCAAAGGACGGGCAATTTACTCCCTTTGGCGGCACTTTCACCACAGACACTAATGCCGCAAATGAACTCAATAACGTGATGCAAGGTGCCGAGGTTATCCGCACCATCGACTTAGATGGCAAGAGCTTTGCCCTGTATCGCCATGGGATGAAGGACTATTCGGGTAAAACCTTCGGGGTGCTAGATATCGCGTTGGATAGAAGCCACTCAGAACAAGCCATGTCCGACATTCGCTTAAAACTCATTATCATAGGTTTTATTGCCTTCTTAATCGGAACCGCGATTGCGTGGTTTATCGCTAAGAGCATTACCCGTCCAATTGCCGAAACAACCAATGCGCTCAATGACATTGCCGAAGGTGAAGGTGATTTAACCCGCCGCATCGAAGTGAAGAGCAGGGATGAAATCGCCCAACTTGCCCAGGCCTTTAACCGCTTTGCCGAGAAGATCCACGCCACTGTGGCTCAAGTGTCAGACTCCACCAGCCTGCTCGCAACATCGGCCGAAGAAATGTCCGCCATCACCCATGAAACCCAACAAATGGCAAACCGGCAGCACCTCGAAACCGAGCAAGTCGCGACCGCCATGAACGAAATGGCCACGACAGTGCAAGAGGTCGCCCACAACGCCACCGACGCCGCCGATGCCGCAACCCATGCCAGTGAGTCTACCGAACAGGGCAAACTCTTAGTCGAAAGGGTTATCTCGACTATCAGTCTGCTCGCCGATGAAATTGCCCATGCGGCCAATGCCATCAATGAACTCGAACGCAATACCACGCAGATTGATTCGGTATTAGTGGTGATCCGCAATATTGCCGATCAGACCAACTTGCTTGCCCTCAATGCCGCCATTGAGGCCGCCCGCGCCGGAGAACAGGGTCGTGGCTTTGCTGTGGTGGCGGATGAGGTGCGCACTCTCGCCAGCCGCACTCAAGCATCAACCACGGAAATTCAGCAAATGATTGAAGCATTGCAACAGAGTGCCAAAGTCACCGTCAGCACTATGAATACCAGCACGGCCACCACACAGAGCTGTGTGTCACTGGTACATGAGGCGGGTGAAGCCCTCGAAGCCATTACCCAAGCCGTGTCGACCATCAGCCAAATGAACATTCAAATAGCCAGTGCCGCCAACGAGCAGTGCGCCGTCTCGGCTGAAATTAATAAAAACATCAATAATATTAATGACATTACCACCAATGCAACCGAGAGTGCCGTGCAAACCGCACGGGCGGGAGACGAATTAGCGCAGCTGTCGATGCGCTTAACTACACTGCTATCCCAATTTAGGATTTAGGATTACGCAATAAAAAACGCCGCGTTATGCGGCGTTTTTTATTGGTATTTGAGTCGGTTATGCCACCTTTGGGCGAACCCCTAAGGTATGGCAAATCGCATAGGTCAACTCGGCGCGGTTGAGGGTGTAGAAGTGGAAATCCTTCACGCCTTCACGGGATAACACTTTGACCATATCAATCGCCACGTTTGCACCGACTAATTGGCGTGTTCCGGCATCGTTTTCTAAACCGTCGAACTGCTTATGTAGCCAGCTCGGTAAAGACACATTAGTCATGCCCGCAAAACGTTTTAGCTGGGTAAAGTTAGTCACAGGTAAGATACCGGGGACAATTTCCACATCGATACCCGCGGTGACACAGCGGTCACGGAAACGCAGGTAAGACTCGACGTCGAAGAAGAACTGGGTGATCGCACGGCTGGCACCCGCATCGATTTTACGCTTGAGGTTAATCAAGTCCGCCTGAGCGTTAGCGGCATCGGGATGCACTTCTGGATAGGCCGCCACCGAGATATCAAAGTCCGCCACGGAGCGCAGTAAACGCACTAAATCTACCGCAAAGCGGGTTGGTTTTGGACTGCCAGCGGGTAAGTCACCACGCAGCGCCACTATGTCGCGAATGCCCGATTTCCAGTAATGCTTCGCCAGTTCTAGCAGTTCTTCATCGCTGGCATCCACTAAGGTTAAATGTGGCGCGGCGACCAGGTTAGTTTCCTGCTGAATCCGTTCAATCACGCCATGGGTGCGGTCACGAACCCCCGAGTTAGCACCGTAGGTCACTGATACAAACTTAGGATTCAGCGGCTCTAAACGGCGGATAGAGTTCCACAGGATCTGTTCCATTTCGGGGGTTGATGGCGGGAAAAACTCAAAAGAAACATTAATATCGCCATTAAGCTCAGATAAGCTCTGGTTTAGCGAATGTGAATGTTGTGCGTAATGAAAAGCCATGTGTATTTCCTCAACCGCCCTTGGCACGACTCACCGCCCATGGCACGACTCTATAGTTCAGTGGTTCTAACAAAGTAGACGTTTGGACGTCTATATGTCCATATACTAGAGAAACTGGGGTGTAAGTCAAGCCAAAAAATCCCCATTTACGGTAATTTCTGCCCCAGAGATGAGTCTATTTATTCTAGACAATAAAAAAGGACTCAAATGAGTCCTTTAAGTTTTTGAATTTAAATTTATTCTTGCAATAGATCGCGGCAGATCTGCGTCAGATCCGATTGTACCGCCGCCGCGGTCACCTCACGGCCAGCACCCGGTCCACGGATGATCAAAGGATTGCCTTGGTAGAAAGCGGAGCGGATCACAAACACATTGTCCCCCGGCGTTAAATTGGCATAGGGATGATTAGCATCAATCCACTGTAACCCCACTTCAGCCTTGAGCTCTGGGCCGCTATTATCTAGGGAGGCGACGTATCTGAGCACCTTATTTTGCTCCGCCGCCGCACCATATTGTTGTTGCAATTCATCGTCTAATTCAGCGATCCGCCCAAGGAATTGCTCCAAGGGAATATCGGCCAAATCGGCCGGCACTAACGAACGCAATTCAATATCTTCAAGCTCGATTTCAAGACCGATTTCACGGGCCAAAATAAGCAATTTACGCTGCATATCGCGGCCAGACAGATCGTCGCGTGGATCGGGCTCGGTAATACCTAAGCCTCTAGCTTCAATCACTAATTCAGAGAAAGGTTTGCTGGTATCGTATTTTTCAAATAACCAGCAAAGGGTACCCGAAAAGATGCCGCCCACGGCCTCAACGCTATCACCGCTATTACGCAGATCATTTAACGCATGTTGGATAGGCAAGCCTGCACCGCAGCTGGCGTTATAGCGCCAAAATAGGCGACGATTACCCAATTGTTGCTTTAACTCGCGATAGAAAGGCAGAGGTCCCGAACCTGCGAGTTTATTCGCGCTCACCACATGGATGCCGCGCTCAAATAACTCAGGATATTGCAGAGTCAAACTGGCGCTGGCACTGATATCTAAGGCCACCAGCTCATCGCAGTTAACGCGCTCTAACTGTTCGAACAAGTGCTCGTACTGCCAAGGTGTTGCTTGCGTATCGAACTCAGTCTGCCAATTGGCTAAGTTAATGCCAGCGGATTTGATCAAAGCCTTGCTCGAGCTAACTAATCCCACTAACTCAACCTTAGTCTCCAATTCATGGTCAAGGGAGGGCGATACTGACTTAAACAGATTTACCCAAGCTTCACCTATATTGCCCACCCCGAGCAGCAGGACACCAATGCGTTTACGCGGCCCAGCGCAGCGGCGGTGCACCTTTTGGGTTAACAGATTCACCTGTGACTGAGGCACTAGCGTTACTAAGCTTAAATCACCACTAAACAAAGGTTTAGCATCGCGGTTCAATAAACGGGAAAAACCGCGACGGTAGTGTTCGGCATCGGCACTGACTAACGCCACTAGGCCGAGATCTGTGTTGATCTGCTGATCGCTGATCCCTAATGCTTCAGCCTGAGCATCGAGTAATCTTTGTACTTGTTTTTGATTTTCAGCGGTATAAGCAAGCTCAACCCTTTGATGGGCCGATACCCAGTGGGCCAATGGTGTTAAACCCGCTACGATCAATGAATCCAATAAATGGGTTAATTCACCCGTAAGCTTAAAGCCGAACAGGACGACAGCATTGAGGTTAGTCACCACGGGCGCGCTCGCCGACGAACTGTGGGGCGCTATCAAAGTAAAATCGGTGTGGGACGCATAGCTGGAGCGCACCGCTAGACTCACCTCGGTATTAAATAACGGCTGCAAAGTACGCGAATGCAATACGGGTGAGCCTAAACGCGCTAAGCGGTCAGCCTCGGCAAGTGACATGCTTTTCAGCAATTTGGCATCGTTGATCTTATTAGGATCGGCGTTGAACACCCCTTCCACATCGGTCCAAATGGTCACCCGTTCAATATCGGCAAGGCTAGCAATCAGGCTGGCGCTAAAATCTGAACCATTACGGCCGAGTAATAGGGTATCGCCACGCTCGTTGGCACAGATAAAACCTGTGATCACTAACCGCTCGTTAGGATGGGCAGCCAGTAATGCCTGCACTTTGGCGCGGGATTCCTGCACACGAATTTGCGGTACCGCGGCTTCATCGGCGACTAAAATTGAACAGGCATCCACATGGCTTGCCGCCACGCCAGACTCGCGCAGCAGCGCCGCCATTAAACGCGCCGACCAACGCTCGCCAAAGCTCACCACATGGTTAACTTGGTAGTCGTTGCGTTCGTTCAAGGACAATAAACTGATGAGTTGCGCTTTATCCGTGGTTAAACGCTCACGCAGATCCCGGGCCTGTTCATTCGACAATAACTGCTCAATCAGCCCCTGCTGATAGCCGATAAGCACTTGCAACTCTTCCTGCCAAAGCTCACCAGCATCACGCAGTGCTAATAATTTATATAGGAAATTCGTGCTCTTACCCGCAGCAGAAACCACCACTAGATCATCACTATGGCCGTGGGTTAACAGGATATGGGCCACTCGGCGATAACAATCGGCATCCGCTAAACTGGAGCCACCAAATTTATGTAAGTGACAACGTGCCATCTGGTAATCCTCTACTGGCAAGCCGCTACGGCGGCTAATCCGGCTTGAATATCTGCAACTAAGTCGTCGGCATCTTCAATACCGACCGACAAACGTAATAGGGTATCTTTAATGCCCGCCTCACTGCGCGCCTGCGGCTCCATCGCCCTGTGGGTCATAGTGGCGGGTACAGCGACTAAACTTTCGACGCCACCTAAACTCTCGGCCACGCTAAATAATCTCAGCGCAGCTAAAAAGGCCACAACCTCGGCCTCGCCGCCCTTAAGCTCAAAACTCAGCATAGCCCCAAAGCCCTTCTGCTGTTTGGCGGCAATCGCATGTCCTGGGTGATCCGCAAGGCCTGGGTAATAGACTTTGCTCACTTGGTTGCTTTGGGTTAATACCTCAAGAATGCGCTGGGCATTGGCTTGATGTTCACGAATTCGCACCGCTAGGGTACGTAGGCCGCGCAGGGTTAAGTAACTGTCAAAGGCCGAGCCCGTTAAACCTAAGGTATTTGACCACCAATGTAAGCTTTCGCCAATTTGTGCATCTTTGGCAACCACAGCGCCGCCGACCACATCGCTGTGACCATTAATATATTTAGTGGTGGAATGGATAACGATATCCGCGCCCAACAATAGGGGTTGCTGCAATATCGGCGATAAAAAAGTGTTATCGACTACCACCAGCGCACCGACCTCATGGCTCGCCTTGGCGATAGCTTCGATATCCACCACACGCAATAGTGGGTTCGATGGAGTTTCGAGCCATACCATCTTGGGCTTTTGCGCTATGGCAGCGGCGAACGCTTGGTCGTCGGTTTGATCGACCACAATCAGCTTAAACTGGCCTTTCTTCGCCAAGTTGGTAAATAAACGGTAGGAACCGCCATAACAATCGTGGGGCACCACCAATAGATCATCGGGGCCAAGCAAGGTGGTCACTAAGGTGATGGCCGCCATACCCGTGCAGGTCACCACGGCGGAGGCACCTTGCTCTAACTTGGCCAGTGCTTCACCTAAAATACAACGCGTTGGGTTGCCTGAGCGGCTGTAATCAAACTCACGGGGATTTTTATGACCATCGAAGGCGTAATTAGTCGACAAATAAATCGGTGGCACAACGGCACCATATTGGGTATCGCTCTCGATCCCCTGACGCACGGCCAGCGTGGCTAATTGACGCTCTGTCATAGGTGAACTCCTAAATTCGATAGACGAGTAGAGATGTCTGGACGTCTAAATGTACCTAAGCCCAACGCCATCGTCAATAGGCGTTAAGACGTTTAGACGTCTAAACATAAAGAAATCTGTTTGCAATCCCCAAGAAATAGTAGCAATAATTTGACTGTTGTTTGTAAGGGTTTAAAATCTGCCCCGAATTTAGCGTTATAACAGGTGAGTCAATGACTGAATGGAATGGGGAATACATCAGCCCCTATGCTGAACATGGCAAGAAGAATGAACAAGTAAAAAAATTACTGTGTCTATTCCGCTCAAAGTGCTAAAAGTCCTCACGGACGAACGTACTCGTCGTCAGGTCAATAATTTGCGTCACGCCACCAACAGCGAGCTGTTGTGTGAGGCATTCTTGCATGCCTATACAGGCCAGCCTTTGCCTAATGATGCCGACCTCTCCAAGGACTGTCCCGACAGTATTCCAGCAGAAGCTAAACGCCTGATGGACGAAATGGGAATAGAATGGGAAGACATGGAATAACGCTCACGCGTCCATAATCCTGCCACAACTAATTATTATTAGGGATCGTTAATACTCATCCAGTAGAGTAACGATCCCTATTTTGTTTTGATGGAATCCTATGTTCTCCTTGATAGATCCACAAACGCTCGCGATTGCGTCTGTGATTGTATTCTTAGGCGCCTTCACCCAGAGTTTGATTGGGTTTGGTCTTGCCGTCGTGGCTAGCCCGCTGCTGTATATTGTCGATCCCGAATTAGTCCCCGCCCCTGTGATTGTGATGGGATTTACAATCGCCCTACTCACCCTATTGCGTGAACGTGGCCACCTAGAATTCAATGACTTGCAATACGCGCTGATGGGTCGTGTGCCTGGTGGTTTTATCGGTGCCAGCCTATTGTTATTTGCGCCACAGCCCATCCTAGGTCTCGCCATTGCGACCATTGTGGCGGTTGCCGTGGTGTTGAGCCTGTATAAATTCAGCTTACCCGTGAATAAAGTAACCCTGTTTGGTGCAGGTGTGGTATCGGGGATCTTTGGCAATATCGCAGCGATTGGCGGCCCTCCGATGGCAATCTTGTTGGCGGGTAAGGATGCCGCAAAATTTCGCGCCGCGCTTTCGGCCTTCTTTATCTTTAGTTCGACCATAGCATTAGTCATTCTTGGGGTGATGGGCCTACTCGAAATCAAGCATTTATGGTTATCTTTGATGCTATTACCCTCGGTATTTTTAGGCTATTTAGTGGCGGGCACATTGGTGGGAAACGTCGATAAGCATAGGACTAAGATGGCAACCTTAACCCTCTGCGGTATCAGTGCCTTAGTGCTTACGGTTAAGTCTGTGATTGAGTTATTGCCGCAATAATTTCTTGTCAATCACAGTCATAAAAAAGCACCGATAAACGGTGCTTTTTGCTTGCAGGGTGCGGTGATTTACGTCAGCAGTATTACAGTTAACTTAGATAGCTTTGCCCTGCGTACACAATAAAGTGCCTTAAGGCGAGCACGCCGGTTAAGCTGGCGCAGGCAACCATGATCATCGCGCCCTTAGTAT
Source organism: Shewanella sp. HN-41 (assembly GCF_000217915.1). Classification (GTDB taxonomy): domain Bacteria; phylum Pseudomonadota; class Gammaproteobacteria; order Enterobacterales; family Shewanellaceae; genus Shewanella. The sequence goes on from NZ_AFOZ01000041.1 coordinate 92,492, forward strand.
GGCGAGCCGCGGCGGGTAGCAGCATAAACAGCAGTGGAATACCAAAGCCAATACCGACAACGCCTATCCAGAACACGCTTGCCCATAGTCCAGAGGTTAATGACGCTAAGGCTGCAGCCGCCGCGCCGCCCTTGAAGTACAAGGCGCAGAACAACATGAACAGGAACAGGATTTCAATCGCCATCACTGGCAGCTCTAGGCCATGCATTTTGGCTAAGGTCTTGTCGTGGCTGTCAGTCTTAAACATCACCAGCGCCAGTACTGCATTTGCCGCAGCGCCCGCCGATAGACCCGATACTAAAAATAGCGCAGGCAGTACCGCAGTGTTGAGCATAGGGTAAGCATTCATCGCCGAAATTAAGAAGCCAGTGTAAGCCCCCACGCCAATGGCGAGGACAAATAACAATACCTCAATCGGTTTTCGAAATGGCATAAGTAACTTAGCGATAGGCGCTAGGAAACCTAAACCCCATTTTGGCAGTTCATCCCGCAGCACAATAATGGCGTAGGCAAAGGCTAAGGGAGAATAAGCCAGTAGCGCTAGTACCCCAATCGCCATCACAGACTGGAAGTTATAGTGAATTAAGATCAGCCAGAAGTGGAATGGTTTGGTTAAATCAAACACTAAGCAAGCTAAACCTAAGCTAATTGCCACAGGTCCAATAATGGCTGCCGCCTTCAAAATACTGCTTTCGGCTCCCGCGCTGAGTTCCTTATTCGCCCAACGCAGGCCAATGCCAATCAATAGACTGCCCGCGGATAACCCCGCCATAAACAGATAAACGGCGATGACCCAGTGCCAAGTGACGGGATCATATTGCGCCATGTCGCCCCAAGTATTGTTCATAATCAAATCCCCCCTCTTTTGGTAGGAACGCGATATACCCTAGGCTTGGTGCCTAAATGGGTCTTATCTTGGTATGTTATTTTAGTGTTGAGCAAGATGGCGACTTCACTGCGAGGATCATTAGCATCGCCAAACACTAAGGCATCGGTTGGACACACAGTCACACAGGCAGGCTCTTCGCCCCGCGCTAACCGCGTGTCCTTACAGAAGTTACACTTATCCGCCGCCTTGGTTTCTGGGTTCATAAAGCGCACTTTGTAGGGGCACGCCGCCACGCAGTACATGCAGCCGACACACTTCTCGGTATGGATAGAGACAATGCCATCCTCGCCCACATAGGCCGCGCCCGTAGGGCACACCTTAACGCAGGGTGCATCTTCACATTGCTGGCAAGATACCCTGTGATATTTGAAATGCAGATTAGGCATCTCACCAAAGGGGCCTTCCACACGCACTTGCAGACGAGTCACGCCTTCGGGTACGCCATTTTCACTGCGACAGGCCACGTTACAGGCTTGGCAGCCGATGCACTTGTTCTCGTCGTGCACCATTACATATCGTTTATTCATTTAAGCCTCCGATTAGCGCTTTGCCAGCGTGACGCCCGTGGTGTGCACTGTCATGCCACACACAGGGGCTGTTTGATGGGGCAGTAGGTTTCCGCAGTGAATGCCTTTGCCTGTCGCTCTAACCAACTCTTTGTTTTTAGAACCAAAGCCCATATAGGCAAACACAGTATCTTGGCGAATACCCGGCGTGACTAAGGCATGGCCTTCCTCGGTGCCAACACTGCTGGTGAGGCGGATTGGGTCGCCATTGCTGATCCCTAACTTGCCCGCAGTGACGGGGTGAACCCAAATCGCGTTATCCGACATCAGGTTAGCGAGCATAGGCACATTGTGGGTGGCGCCATTGGTGTGCACCGCCACTTTGCCTTGGATAAAGTACAACTCATCGGCTTTTTTAAGATGCACTTCGCGGAACTTGATCACCCCACGGCCCGGTGCCATGGTTTCGACCTTAGCGGAGGTCAATTCAATCTTGCCGCTGGGGGTTTTAAAGGTGAGCAAGCTGCCGTAGGTGCCATCTTCATCCACGGGCTTGGCATTGGCATAGGCCTTAGTAAACTCGGCCACCATCTTAGGTTCGCGCAGCATGATGGGCTTACCGAAGCTGACAAAACCTTCGTCTTTGATGCGGCGCAGCAGGTCAGTATCGCGGTTTACCTGCAGCATTTGCAGGGTTTCCATGTTTTCCCATGGATAGAATTCACCCAGCCCCAGCTTATGGCCGATATCCTTAAAGATCTGCCAAGAAGGCTTAGTATTACCTAAGGTTTCAACCGCCCGTTGGCGCACATAGTAGGCGGGATTTTTGCCGGATTTGTCGGCAATTTCTTCGTCACGTTCAAGGTAGGTGGATTCGGGTAGAATCACGTCCGCATAGGCGGCAGTTTCGCTGATATACACATCACACACTGCAATAAAGTCGAGCTTTTTCATGGCTTCAACGACGCGCGCCCTGTCTGTCATGGTTTGCATTGGGTTGGTACGTGACATCACCCAGCCGTGTAACTGGTAGGGCACAGCGCTTAAGGTGGCATCGAGAATGGTTTGGTAAACGCCGCCCGATGTCCACATCATGGCGTACTGTTCTTCCACTTGATCGATACGTTTCGCTGCCGGTTTTGGCATGTCTTTCACGCCGGGTTTGGCCAATACGGGCGCAACTGCTTCACCGGCAAGCTTGTTGTAATCACCGGGTTTCTGACCGATATAAATCCCGCCCTTACGCTCGATATTGCCAATCAAGACGTTCGCGGCGTACAGGGCGCGGCGCATCTCAAACTCTTCGGTGGTAAAGGTGGCTCTGTGACCAAAATCGACCACGGCATGGGGCGCCTTGGCCGCATATTCGTGGGCGATGCGGCGAATGTCCTTGGCGGGCACATCGGAGATGGTTTCGGCCCACTCAGGGGGTATAGGCTTTGACTTCGGCGGCAAAGGCGTCGAAACCTTCCACATAGCGCGCGACAAAGGCCTTGTCGTAAAGATTATCTTCAATCAATACATGGCATAACGCCAAGGCGACGGCCACGTCGGTTCCGGGGCGAATGGCGTACCATTCATCGGCTTTATCGGCCACGACGGAGAATCTTGGCTCGAACACGACCAGCTTGGCACCTTTGTCCATCTGCGCCGCCATCATGCCGCGGGTTTCGGACATATTGATGCCTTCGTACAGGTTATGGCCGAAGTTAATGATGTATTTAGAATTACTTAAATCACGTTTGACCTTAGTGCCAAAAATAGCCTTAGCGGCAATTTCATAACCGCCAGGGCAAGTCGACGCGTGGGTAAAGGTATTGGGACTACCAAAGGCGGTCGCAAGGTGAAATAGATGCTTTTCCTGTGAGCCAGATTTTGACGAGAATGCCACGGCCTCTGGGCCATGTTCTTTTTTGATTTTATTTAGATTTTCGGCGATGAGTTGATAAGCCTCATCCCAACTGATCTCGGCCCATTTGCCTTCGCCGCGCTCACCGACCCGCTTTAACGGTTGTACGATACGCTGTGGATCGTACAGCAAGCTATGGCCAGCGCCGCCACGGGCACACACTTTACCGCCAAAGGATTTGGCAGCCTTGTTGCCAGTGATGAAAACGTTTTTGCCCTCAATCACCCGCGCCGAAATTGGGCAGCGGGTCGAACACATCTCGCAAATACTGGCAATGTCCTTGCCCATACCCTTTAGCTGTTTGTTTTCTAATGCCGCTAAGCTGCCCGGCAGCAGACTGGCTAACGCACAGGTTGCCCCGCTCGCCCCTGCCCCCTTTAAAAAGGTTCGCCTATTAAGCTCAATCATAGTTGCCTCCATCACGCTCATCCCACCCGTCAGTCGCCGTATTTGGCGCCATCGAGCCGAGGTTTGCTCACTGATTTGATTACTTTTTTAGTTATAAAAGCGTAAAAACAGCGCCACCATATCTTCAAAATACAGGCATCCGCTGAATACACTGCTCATCCACGATGATTGTTATCCCGAAAGAGATGGGCGGATATTGTGGTAAACCACATCGGGAAGCTGGGTGTGATCTATCGCAACTAAAACCTAAGACTGACCTTGAAATACGTGAATAAGATCAATAGGTCCTAAAACACGGGCAGAAAAAAGCCGCCAGCTTTGGATACTGGCGGCTGAGAAGAAAACTGACATTTCAATCAATTGCGATAACCCTAGCAGGATAAGAACATCACGCTTGCGGGCCCAAACTGATTACAATCGCATTAATCCATTAACTCTATATCGAGGCAGTTGAGCAGCCGAATCGCTTCGTCGCGGCTAAACTTAGCGCCTTTGATTTTATTGTTAAAAATGTCGATATCGTAATTGGATGCCTCGCTAAAATCCGCCTCCAATAATTGAGTTCGGCCAAACAGACTATGGCTAAAATCCGTGTAGGTGAAATTGGCTTGGTTGAAACTGCCCTCACGAAAATCGACATCGTGGGCCTTGCACTCTTCGATGATGATTTCATCGAGGGACAAACCTAAAAATGAACAGTCATTTAGGATGCATTGCTTAAAGGAAAAGGGCGCGGCAAAGGATAAACGCGACCATGCGGCGCGAGTCCAATCGATACCGACTAGCTTACATTCCTCAAACTCCACCCCGCTGAACTGACACTGGGGCACCTTCACTAAACTTAAGTTGCAACGCACAAAGCGGCAATCGATAAACTTGCACTTACGGAAAGTGCTCTCGCTAAAATGGCAGTCTTGAAAGCAGCAATCCTCGAACTCGATTGCCTGTAACTCCTGCGCGAGTTCCGACAAGCCATTGAACTGTTTTGATAAAAAACTATTGCCCTGCAAAGCCGCGCTTGAGGCTAATTGCGATGGCGCAGGTTGTGATTGTGCAAACTGAAAGACTTCTTTCTGTGACGACATAACACCTCTAATCCTGCCCAATCCCCAACAAGATGATAATGCGGGCAATTGGGCTAGGTACGACTTAATGTTGACTCTCTGATAGGGGCGCCAGCTAGAGACTCGCGACGAGTTCCTCAAGCTGATCGGTCGCCTTAGACCAACCCTGATGAAACCCCATATCCTCATGATTCTGCCTATCTTCGCTATTCCAATGTAGCACCCGCGCAGTGTACTTGGTCTTACCATCCATAGGTTCAAACGTGATGGTTGCCGTCATAAAGGCCTTATCGGACGGCACCCAAGCCTCGGTAAAGGCATCGGTAAATACGATACGCTCATTCTCAACCACCTCGAGATACACGCCACGATTTGGGAAATCTTGCCCCTCAGGGCTACGCATCACAATCACATTTGAACCACCGGCACGCACATCTAAGCTCGCGCTAGCCACAGTCCACGGCCTTGGAGTAAACCAAATTTTGAGAAGCTCAGGCTCGGTCCACGCACGGAACAACTTTTCCGGCGGCGCATCGATAATCCGCTCTAATACTAGCTCTCGTTGATTATCATTATGTACATGCTGACTTGTGCTCATATTCCCTCCATTGGATATTTGGCTTGATGGTCTTGTGGACTGCAACTGTGTCATAAACTCGCACATCGACACGCTAAAATACAGTTCTTCAGTATTCGATGTTTGTCGTCAAGATGGTGCTTATTATTGCGCTTAATTAAGTCATCGCTAGGCAAATCCTTGTGCCCGCTAGACTCAAGCCACAGAACTATGCAAAGAGCAATGCAAATAGCCGTGGCAAATTTTGTCAAAAAAGGTAAAATGTCGCCAATTTTTCGCGGCTGTCTAACAAGGTTCTCTCGGATTAATGGTTAGCATTTTCGAGCAAAATGACACGGGCCCAACCCGCTTTTGCAGACCACTTTCACTGTGGTGCCAACCTTGCCCTGCGTTTGTTCCATCCCTTGCCTTATCTCCAGCAAACACCATTCAAACACCGCCCGAAAATACCACTTTTGCTGTTCAAGATTTAAGATCAAATCCCACCAACAGACTCACCACATTAAATGGTAAGTCGCTGGTAAATAATAAAAAGGTTTTACTAAATCAGGCGCTCGCCCGAAGCATAGCCCTAGTACAAACCGACACCTATAACAACCTTATCCCTACACTCTCAATCCAAAGGAATACTCGTCATGAGTCTTGCTGATTCCGTATTAGCCGTAAATAACGATTTGCCTATCCGCACCGACAGCCCTGTCCACAGCGGTAAGGTTCGCAGCGTTTATTGGCTAACCGATGCCGACAGCCGTCGTTTAATCAAAACCAAAGGTTATAACGTCCCCGAAGATACCCCGCTCGCCATCATGGTGATAAGCGACCGTATCTCGGCCTTCGACTGTATCTTCCACGGTGAAGGCGGTTTAAAAGGCATCCCAGGTAAAGGCGCGGCGTTAAATGCCATTTCTAATCATTGGTTTAAGCTATTTGCCGAAAACGGCCTAGCCGACAGCCATATTTTAGATATTCCGCATCCCTTCGTTTGGATAGTCCAAAAAGCCCGCCCCATTAAAGTCGAAGCCATTTGCCGCCAGTACATCACAGGCTCAATGTGGCGCGCTTACTCTAAGGGCGAGCGCGTATTCTGTGGTATTACACTGCCAGAAGGCTTAGAGAAAGATCAAAAGCTACCAGACTTACTGATCACCCCTTCGACCAAAGGCATCTTAACCGGTATTCCGGGTGTGCCTGCGCAGGATGATGTGAATATCAGCCGCAGCGACATCGAAGCCAATTACCAAGCCTTTGGCTTTGAAAAGTTGGAAGATATCGACCTGTACGAAAAGCTGTTAAAAGATGGTTTTAAGGTGATCTCTAAAGCGCTGGCCGACCTTGACCAAATGTTTGTAGATACCAAGTTCGAGTTTGGTTATGTGACCGACAAGAATGGCAACTCAAAACTGATCTATATGGATGAAGTCGGCACCCCAGACTCATCCCGTATTTGGGACGGCGCCGCCTACCGCGATGGCAAAATCTTAGAAAACTCTAAGGAAGGCTTCCGTCAGTTCCTGCTGAATCATTTCCCCGATCCGGATATTCTGCTCAACAAGGACAGAATGCCTGAGCGCGAAGCCCTCGCCCGCGATAATGCCCTGCCATTAGAAGCCATGATGGATGTGTCTCGCACTTATACTGGCGTTGCCGAGAAGGTGACTGGCGCAGCGATTCCACTGCCAGCAAATCCCAAGGCAGATATCATTAAGATACTCAAAGAGGAGTATGATCTGATTGTTTAATCAAATCATTGTGGGATGGGGAGTTTTCCCATAGCTGAATAGCAGGAAAGGCGCTTAGGCGCCTTTTTGTTTGCTTTGCAAAAGCAGCTTTTCCAAACTTCGTTTGGATCAAAGTCGTGGGGCTTCACCCCACACCCGACCAAGGAGGACTGCTCGTCCTATCCTCCTTGGATGCTCCAAGACGCCCCTAGCGAAGTTACATGCATTAGATACTTGCTTCGTGCTTATTCGAAAATAGCTAACGCCCTTCAGCAACTTCGCAGGAGATTAGTGAACTCCTGAAGTTTCGGTATTAGCTGTTAACCTCAAAATATTTCTGCCTATTCCATCTTTTTTAATAAAAAATAATGCCTAGTCAACAATTTCAATAAACTTTAACGCCAGTTCACGAAATTCATTGTTACAATTTTTTACATACTCATGGTGACCACCAACTACACCATCTTGACTTGTTAATTCGTAGATCGGTTTTTGAGCATCCTGCGCCATTGGAATTAAACTATGGTAGTTTTTAAATTCCCCAAGCTGATAATTAGCAAGCTTAAGCACTCCACTTGTTCCAAGAGGAATAACAACATATTTATTAATGTACTCTGGCACTTGCTGACCCCATCGGTCCCAAGCCTTCGTTTTTCTATTACGATAGTTATTAAATTGCTGTAGTACGTACCCAGAAAATTTTGGTTTCCCATGAGGGACATCGAATTGAAGATCGCCAACACGACGCATAGCATCAGAATAGACTCGAATCCATTCTGACAACACTCTACCTAAATTTTGCGAGCCTCTTAGCGAGAATAAATCAGGCACCATTGGTACAAAAATATTGTCACAATCCAGCAACACCGCACGATTTAATGCTCCAAAGTTTGGCCCTACATCGAAAATGACATAATCAATATCTAGATCACTTGAAGCCAAATTTACAAGTCTTGTGATTGCAGAAGATGCTCGATATCCACGCTCTTGACCTGCCAAAACTTGTGTCCAAGCTTCCGATAAAAGCCCTTCATAGTCACTTAAAAGAAGATCGCCCGCATACAACCAAACGTCTCGATTTTCTAACTTGTGTGGTGAGAAGAACTTTACATCTCCAGAACCTGAAATTATAGGCTCAACTGCATCGTAAATTGAGGAGCCACTGTCAGACCATACCTTATCAATCTCTTCGTCATTTAATATATGAGCTGTCAAATTGCATTGTGGATCTAAATCTACGAATAAAACTCGCTTTCCAAGTTTTTCAAGCATGTAACCGATATGAAACGCAAAGGTGGTTTTACCTACACCACCTTTATTATTGAAAAATGCAATTTTTTTCATTTATAAATCCTAATATGAAGGGAAAAGCAATCGATACCGAAATAAATCAGGCCACCCATTTTAAAACAACAACATAATGCACTTTTGATATGGGTTCAAGTAACGGCAAGCCGCCATAAGCTACTTCCGCGCTAAAACGGAAAAAAGATAAAAGATGGATAAAAGATGGGACAGACACAAATCTTTTGAGGTTAACCAAAAAGATGGGACAGGCATAACTCTCATGGGATTACGGCCAACACCGCGGTGACAGAAGTTCACCTCCCCTCGGAGTTGCCACAGGGCATTGGTGTTCGTTGCGTGATCGAGGCATGGTCGTTCTCGTGCATCGGACCCATAGGGAAATGGGGAATGTCAGAATGATGTATGGAACATCATTGACCATGCACTTCACGACATGCAAGCATCCTGCCTATCAGATGCCGAGATAGCGTCAGTCGAATCAGGGACGTCTGACGCGATAGCATAAGGACGCTAATTGCCCAAGGGGCTTTCAACTCCGTTAGGGGCGTCATGGCCGCTTGTGAAAACAATAGCAAGGAGGATCGGACGAGCAGTCCGCCTTCGTCGACTCTTGATTAAAAATCAGGGAGTTAAGCCACACGACTTTGATTTTAAAAGTACTCAAAGGAAAACAAACTGTACTCGAGGTTGAGATAAGCGTTTCCTAGGTTTCAAGGGCATAAATTGAAGGCCTAATATCCAATCCAAAAACCACCTTACCCTTCTAACCATGCAAATGACCTTTGCAAAAATGCCTTGGCGTCTTGTTCAACAATCAACCCGTGAGCCATCACTATCCTTTGAGGTTCCCAAGCCAACATCTTTACCAGATGGGTGCGCGCTTGCTGCTTGGCAAACATAAAACTTAAACGCCAATCCAAGGGCATTTTGCCATTGGGAGCGAGTATGCCCGCGCCTCTGGCGAGAAATCGCTGCAAGGCATTAAAGGCATCTGGGGAAAAGTTTTCGATAAGATCGGTCACTATCAAGGTGCCAGAGGCTTTATGAAAGAATACGCATTCCTGCATAAAATGAGAGCCCGTAAATAAAAGTTGGTCAATATCAGTTGCCCACATGGCTTGAAATTCAGCGGTAAATAGCCCGTCAAAGTGAAGATCTGGCCGCTTTGTTTGAACTTCCGAAGTGCCAAAACTTTGTGCCTGCGGATAAGTTTGCTGCCAATCCTGTAAAAACAAATGGTGCAGATGGTTGGGCGCAATAAGATAACGAACTTCGCCTAATGCTTCGACCAGTGCTTGAAGTTCAGGGGTGAGTTTGATTGGGCTATGTACCCACAAAGCGCCATTATTTAAACGGATCACTGTCATCCGAGTGGTATAGGGCAAGGTAAAAAATGGTACGGCTTCACCATCAAAAATCCACAGGTTCTCTGCTAGTTGCTTCATATCAACTCTCCATGCTGCCAGTCATTCCATCAATAATAGCGTTCGCTTTACCGTACATTGAAGCACGAAATCAGCCGCCAGCCATCATCACAACAGAATGAAAAGAGAATAGAGAAGCCAAAGCACCCCAGACTATTTTGTTTTAAGGGCTAACAAACCTTACTTAAACCCAATGAATCGCCCTTGCCCTTCGACGTTGCGAAGAGGCATTGCGACGATTTATTAAAAAAGATCGGGTATGGCTGGGGGAATTAAGGGAGTAAACGCTTTTCTATTTTGGTCAGATCTTGATTAAGAATCTGTGGGGCTTAGCCCCACGACTTTGAGTTGCCCAACCTTCAACCCAAGGTCAAATCTTCACACAGACAAATAACGCATTACCCGAGGTTAAATCCCATGGGACGATTTTTTCATAATCGTGTTCAAAAATATGCACTTCAAAATACGGCGCGAGCAACGCTTGTAGCTCAGTAAAACTGGTGGCGACCATGGCATGTTGATCCTGCCATAACTCTGTTTGGCGCAGGCTCTCCTCGGCATTAAGCTCTAAATCAGTGAGCCGACTGAAAGGCTGATTACTCCTCTCAATACTCAGATTTAAAAAGATGGGACAGGCATAACTCTTATGGGATTCACAGCCGACACGGAGTTCACAGACGTTCACCTCCCCTTGGAGTTGCCGCAGGGCATTTGCGTTCGTTGCGTGAGCGAGGCATGGATGCCGAGATAGCGTCAGTCGAATCAGGGACGAGCGTCTGACGCGATAGCATAAGGACGCTAAATGCCCAAGGGGCTTTCAACTCCGTTAGGGGCGTCTTGGAGAATCCAAGGAGGATAGGACGAGCAGTCCTCCTTGGTCGGGTGTGGGGTGAAGCCCCACGACGTTGACTTTGATTTAGTCTTCTAACAGGACTAATAAAACTTAAGCAATTTAATGTTCTAGCACGAACGTAAGGGCTAACATCCCAAGTTGTCACACCTTCAACCCAAGGTTAAATCTTCACACAGACAAATAGCGCATTACCCGATGCTAAATCCCATGGGACAATTTTTTCATAATCGTGTTCGAAAATATGCACTTCAAAATATGGCGCGAGCAACGCTTGTAGCTCAGTAAAACTGGTGGCGACCATGGCATGTTGATCCTGCCATAACTCTGTTTGGCGCAGGCTCTCCTCGGCATTAAGCTCTAAATCAGTGAGCCGACTGAAAGGCTGATTACTCCTCTCAATACTCAGATTTAGCGACTGCTTCTCCCCCTGCCCACTGTAATGCCAGCCGGATTCGAAGGCGAAATGACTACCATCAAACTCGGCAAAATGCTTAATCGAGGCGGTGTTATCGATCCTGTGTTTATCGACCGTGTTAAAACAAAACAGTCCCCCCTCATTGAGGGCGCGGTGCACACTCGCAATACAGCTTTTAAGGCGTTCGATACCCGCGCTGTAATGAATGGAATATAAAAAACAGGTAATAAGATCAACGGGCTGTTCGACATAAAAGGCCGTCATATCCTGTAGATTAAACTGCGCTTCAGGGCAGCGACGCATGGCCATATCGAGCATAGGCTGATTGATATCTAGGCCGCTGCATTGATAACCAAGATCGATAAAATGCCGCACATGGGGGCCAGTACCGCAGGCTAAATCGAGGTGTTGTTTGCCATTATTGCCCAAAAATTGATGCAATCTATGGATGCTCGCGCTCTGTTGTTGATAGTTGATATCGGAGCACATTAAATCGTAATAGCCGGAGAGATCGGTATAAAGCGCGTTGGAAGACATAGCTGCGAATAGGGGCATGGGCAATTAAGGGTGGCGCATGATATATCAGTTAGCCAATATCAGAAACAAACAATTGCCCGTACGACTGAATCCATCTAGGGGAAAATAGTGAACTCACCGCAGACCTCGAGCTCACCCTCACATTATCTACTTGCAGGCACATCTCGCTGATTGCTCGCAAGGTGGCGCAGCCGCGACTTCGCACATACCCGCGGTTTTACCTTCGCCGACACACCAAGCATTGCAATCAAAGGTATCTGGATGCCCTAAGTCATCACTGTGGCCGTGTATTTGATCTTTGCCAGGATTAGATTCGACTAACAAGCCGTCTGGCAGGCAGGCTTCGCCAAACATCCTGCCATTAGCCGTGCCCTGTTCATCGGTGCCAACATGGCAACCAGCAACACCAGGGGCAACGCCGTCACTGTCCTTCCACCAGCTCCTTTGCCCCTGTTGCCAATCTGAGGGTTTAAATTCTATGGTGCCCATGGCACCAGCCATTCCCTTAGCGTCATCAGAGGGTTCACCGATTTCACCGTGGGCTGATACTTGGCCAGCCAGCAAGGTACAAGATACAAATAAGACTAAAGCTGTAAACTGTTTCATAACACCTCCTATGTTTGAGTCCGAATAAGCTTAGCCCTATATCTCGATACCGCCACTTTTAGCCCTATTTAGCTGGCAGCGACACACATCTATTGGATTTTATAAACTACTTCGACTCTGTCTTCGATAGTCACCCGGCCATATTGGTAACTCTCGGCAACGGCGCCCGCATAATCGGCTTTGGCGTTCATACGCAGCATGACAGGTTGCACTGGACGTTGATCGTAGTAGCGGATCTGCCAGATCTTACCGAGGTTTTCCCCAAAACCCTGTGCGAGAGATTCGGCTTTTTGCTTGGCATCCGCTATTGCAGCTTGGCGGGCTTTAGCGACATATTCGGCTTCTTTACTCGACTTAAGGGCAATATTGTTCACTCGATTCATGCCCTCTTCTAGGGCCGAATCTAAAATGGTATTCAATCGGGCCAGATCCTTAACCGTCACCGTAATTTGGCGGCTGGCAATATAACCCGTGAGTTCAGGGGCCTTATCCTGAGCATACACATATTGCGGTTGCAGATTTAAATTGGCGCTTTGGATTTGATCCTTTGCCACACCGGCTGCGGTAAGGCGGGCGATAAATTTCGCGACAGCCGTATCGGAACTGTCCTTCGCGGCCTTGGCGGTTTTTTCCGTTACGGCCACTTCAACATTTAAGTCCGCCATATCTGGTTCAAGCTGAATTTGGCTGACGCCCATAGTTTCAATATGCGGGAAATCAACCTCGGCCGCGAGCGTTTGAGGTGCCATCAATGCGCTAGAAAAAAGACCCGCCGCAACCCAAACCGCTAAAAGAGAATTTTTCATAACTTACTCCAAAAATGAAATCTTAATACCATTGCCAACTTAAGCTATCACTTCAAGGGGCAAAAACCAGTGTCAATATGTAACGGCTCTAGAACCTAGAACCTAGAACCTAGAACCTAGAACCTAGAACCTAGAACCTAGAACCTAAGATAGTGACTCTACAAACGGGCGAAAATTTAAAAGGGGTTAATTTTTCTGAAAAATTTTTAGCTCTTTCTATCCAGACGGGTTCGACTGCGGATCTTTGGCTGATATGCCTATATCCACACCCCAAATAGGTCATAGGGTTAACTGGCATATTCAGTGCCACAGTTGTACACTTTTCAGCCAAAGCTACTGTACCTTTTAATCACTTCAGGTATAATCCGCCAACTTTTTTAAGGCAGCTTATACCCCAGCGAGAAACCATGACTGTTGAAACTTTTAAACCCAAGCAAACCACTACGCTTGATATCCCAGTAAAACATTAGAAGCCGCCAGCTCTGATACAGTTGCCACTGGAAATCGTATTGGTTTTGTGTCCTTGGGCTGCCCGAAAAACCTAGTAGATTCCGAGCGTATTCTGACCCAACTCCGTATCGACGGTTACGAAGTCACCAACAGCTATGACAATGCCGATCTGGTTATCGTCAACACCTGCGGCTTTATCGATGCTGCGGTGGAAGAGTCTCTGGACGCCGTGCGTGAAGCCCTAGAAGAAAACGGCAAAGTGATAGTCACAGGCTGCCTTGGTGCCAAAGAAAACCAAATCCGCGAAGTGCACCCAGATGTGTTAGAAATCACTGGCCCACACAGCTATGAAGCCGTGTTAAAGCACGTTCACAAATACGTGCCTAAGCCAGAACACAATCCTTTCACGTCATTGATCCCACAAACTGGGGTTAAGTTGACGCCTAAGCATTACGCTTATTTAAAGATTTCAGAAGGTTGTGATAACCGTTGTACTTTCTGCATCATTCCTTCGCTACGTGGCGATCTCGACAGCCGCCCGGCGGGCAGCGTCTTAGATGAAGCTAAGCGTTTGGTAGAATCAGGCGTGCAAGAAATTTTAGTCGTTAGCCAAGACACCTCGGCCTACGGTAAAGACAAGGGCGGTCGTACCGACTTCTGGAACGGCATGCCAGTCAAGCAGGACATTACTAGCCTAGCGCGCCAACTGGGTAAGATGGGCGCTTGGGTGCGTCTGCATTATATCTACCCCTACCCATGGGTTGACGATCTGATCCCGCTGATGGCCGAAGGGTTAATTCTGCCTTACTTAGATATTCCAATGCAGCATGCAAGCCCGCGCATCCTCAAGATGATGAAGCGTCCTGGCCGTGTTGACCGTCAGTTAGAGGCCATTCAACGCTGGCGTGAAATCTGCCCGGATCTGGTTATCCGCTCAACCTTTATCGTCGGCTTCCCCGGTGAAACCGAAGAAGACTTCGAAATGCTGCTCGACTTCTTAAAAGAAGCTCGCCTCGATCGCGTGGGTTGCTTTAAGTATTCTGAAGTCGATGGCGCTGTCGCCAACACCATCGCCGAGCTTATCAGCGAAGACGTGAAAGAAGACAGATACCACAGATTTATGGAAGTCCAAGCCGAGATCAGCGCCGAGCGTTTAGCCCGTTTCGTTGGCCGTACTATGGATATTCTGATCGATGACGTAGACGAAGAAGGCGCCATTGGCCGCAGCTTCGCCGATGCACCTGAAATCGACGGTATGGTGTTTATCAATGGGGAAACTGAGCTGGAACCAGGCATGTTGGTTCGTGCCCGCATCACCCATTCAGATGAACACGATCTGTGGGCTGAACTAGTTGACGCCGATGCCGAGGACTAAGCATTAAGCGAGATTCTAGGCTCTAGGGCCTAGAATCTAGCAGCTGCGCTCTTTGCAGCGGCCTAGCAGGGCGAAGCCCGCCCTGCTTTCTACCTTCACTATACATCTGGCCCTAACATCTTATTGGCATCGACCCAAAGCTCAAATTCTTGTGCTGTGACGAATCCCAGCTCCAACGCGGCTTGGCGCAGCGTCTTATGTTCACTATGGGCTTTTTTAGCTATCTTAGCGGCCTTTTCATAACCGATATGCGGATTCAGCGCCGTGACTAGCATAAGCGAGTTTTCCACATGCTTCGCAATCTGCGGCTCATTCGCCACTATGCCGAGCACGCAGTGATCGTTAAAGGACTGGCAAGCATCCCCCAATAGGCGCCCCGATTGCAGCACATTGGCGATAATCATCGGCTTAAACACATTGAGCTCAAACTGACCATTACTGCCGCCAATGCCAACGGTGACATCATTACCCATGATTTGCGCGCACACCATGGTCATGGCCTCGACCTGAGTCGGGTTCACTTTACCCGGCATAATCGACGAACCGGGCTCATTTTCAGGCAGTAATAACTCACCAATCCCGCAGCGTGGGCCAGAACCTAACATCCTAATATCATTTGCGATCTTCATTAAACTGACCGCCGCAGCTCTGTAGGCCGCCGACAAAGAGACTAATTCATCGTGGGCGGCAAGGGCGGCAAACTTATTCGACGCAGTAACAAAGGGCAAGCCCGTGAGCCTAGCAATATTGTCAGCCACCTTAACGGCGTAATCCTTATGGGTATTTAACCCAGTGCCCACGGCGGTCGCCCCTAAGGCTAACTCTGCCACCCGCTTGAGACTGTGCTCAATGCCTTCGATGGCATAACTTAACTGCGCGGCGTAGCCCGAAAACTCTTGGCCTAAGGTTAACGGTGTCGCATCCATAAAATGCGTGCGGCCAATTTTAACTATGTCCACAAACTCCTCGGCCTTCTTATGCAAGCTCTGCTGCAATAACCTCATGCAGGGCAAAACCAGTTCAACGGCTTGACGATAGGCGGCAATGTGCATGGCGGTGGGAAAGGTATCGTTGGAGGATTGCGAGCGGTTAACATCGTCATTGGGATGTAAACATTTAACAGTATCGGTGAGTTGCCCGCCCGAGAGCACATGGCCCCGATAGGCGATCACTTCATTGACGTTCATATTGGTTTGCGTGCCCGAGCCGGTTTGCCAAATCACCAAGGGAAATTGCGTATCGAGTTCGCCCGCAATCAGCTCATCACACACTTGGGCAATCAGCAGGGCTTTACCTTGGGTCAAAGTGCCAAGTTGTTGATTGGTGATGGCGGCGGCTTTCTTTAAATAGCCAAACGCATGGATCACTTCAATCGGCATAGATGCTTCAGTACCGATACGAAAGTGCTGCCGCGAGCGCTCGGTCTGTGCGCCCCAATAACAATCCACGGGGACATTAACTTCACCCATAGTATCGTGCTCGATTCGATATTGCTGCGCCATAGGCATCTCCTTCGCTATAGGTTAACCATACTCGCTCAAGGCAAGAGTACAATTTATCCCCAGTTAATTAATGCCAGACTAATGAGTTTGCACAAAAGAAACTATCGAAATAAGGATGATTGAAGCAAAGAGATGGATGTTGAGGCTAGCACTAGCAGGATGAATGAAGAGCAAAAAAGCAGATTAATAAAAACTCAGGCGTAGAAAGTCGAAAGGGGTATCGCCCCTGTGCTGATACCCCTTCCGGTTACTCATTTTAAATGCCTTGTCTTTACGGTTATAGGACCCTTTGCCCTTTTTCGCCTTTTCGGTGCGTGTCCGAAATAGGGGACTTGTCACGATAGCTTTGAGAGCATTGTCTGTGATGGTGCCTCGACCACTGTCGTGTTCCATCGCCACGACCGCCATTTTTTGTTTGCCCATAGCAACTCCAAATAGAATGAATCAACTCGCTAATACATTAAGCATCGGCTTAACGGCGATACTATAGCGCAATATTTTGCGATGTGCATAGTTTGTGCAATGTAACACAACAAATGGCTTTTCGTTGTAGAAAAGTATGATAGATTATTCCAATAAAAATAAGATATTATCTTAACTATCAATAGGCTTTCGCCGCTTTTAAAGTATTCCCCATGATGTTGCACCAAGCACTATTAGCCGATCTCAAAGGGCACCCCCTGAGTCATAGATGGAGAGGGAGATCACTTTGATATCCACACCGAGCAAACTTTGGTTGAGTTTTTTTGGGGGTTAATCGCCTTACTACCCACATTCAGCCACGCCTTTCCAAGCGTCGAGCACTGCGTGCTGACGATGGGATATCGCACGAGTGAACGCCTACCTTTTATCGAAGCCGAGCCCAATGACGGTGGGATCTATCAAGATATTTATCGGGTCGCCGCACAGAAAATAGGCTGTAAACTTAAGGTAGTTCGCGCCCCCAAATTACGGATTTTGCGAGATTTAAGGCTTGGCAATATCGACTTTTATCCCGGCCTGAGCTTTACGCCGGAACGGGCCCAATATGCCACCTTTATCCCGAATGGCCTTTCGGAGCGCGACATTGGCATTACACGGGCTGGTGCCGCCGATCTTCTCTCAATAGAGCAACTCATTCAGAGTGGCATGATACTGTTAATCGCCCCAGGAGGTTATGATTTTGGCGGTTTAATCCATCGTATGCCAACGCGTAAACCGCCAGAATTAAATGTGCCTAACGCCTTGAATTTCATACTCTCAGGTCAGGGTGATCTGTTTATCTATGATCAAACCACCCTAGGCTATTACCTCAAAAACCGCGATAAAACCCAGTTTAAGTTACATTACCATTGCTGTGATGTCCCCAAAGCCATGTACTTAGGCTTTTCCCGAAAGAGTCGCCACTATCGAGCGCAGCAAAATCCCAATTTCAATGCAGATCACCCCATAAGCCCAGACAACAGTCCCACAATGCTCGACCCCAATTCCAAGGCCTACGAGTTTGCTAAGGTATTGGCAGCAATGGATGCCAACGGCGATACCCAGCAAATTTATGCCCGCTACTTGGTTGATTAAAAAGCAAATCCCTCCCAATAATGGCTTCTAGTAATGTGCACTGAAATATAGTGCACTGAGACATAGTCGAGTGCCCCACAAGCCAGCACATATCCTGTGTGCGACAATATGCCGCACCTGCATCACTTGGATGATCTTTATAATGCAGCGCAATTTATCCAAGTGAATGGAAAACAATAAAATGGCTGCACATTCTTACCCTTTTAATACCTCTGCACTCTATTCATCCCTCGCTATTGCCCTAGGCATCACACTCGCCCCACAGGCCATGGCTGATAACAGCAATGTCGCCAATATCGAGCGCATTGAAGTCCATGGTCAGCAAAATGACCAGCAGAAGCTCTTAGGCTCAGCCGAAAATTTACTGAAAGACCAAGGTGTCGATTTTTCCGAGGCGGGTGGCGTATCGGCACTACCAGTGCTCAATGGCATGATGGGCGATCGTATTAAAGTGCTAGTTGATGGCGCGGATATCACAGCATCTTGCGCTAACCATATGAATCCGCCGCTTTCCTATGTTTCAGCCAATCAAATCGCCCTCGCCGAAGTGGTGGCAGGCGTATCCCCCGTCAGTGCAGGCGGAGACAATATTGCCGGTGTGATTAAAATCACCAGCCTAGCGCCACTGTTTAATAATAGTGACGATATCAAATGGGAAAGTGGCAATATTTCAACTGGATATCGTAGCGTCAGCGACACATTACTGCTCGGAGCGAATGCGGCAGTTGCCAGCAAAAATGTGAGCCTAAGCTATCAAGGCGCCTATGAAGATGCTAACAGCTATAAAGATGGCAATGGCGATAAAGTCATAGATACCCTGTACCGCTCACAAAACCATGCCCTCTCCGCTGCTTGGCGCGATGAAACCCAAGAGCTAGCCATTAAACTCACCCATCAGAATATTCCATTTCAAGGTTTTCCTAATCAATACATGGATATGACGGATAACAAGAGCTATGGAGCCCTAGGTCGTTACACACTAAAACTCGAGGACGATGGTGAATTTAGCGCCCAATTAAACTGGCACGGCGTGAAGCATAAGATGGGCTTTTTCACCCCAGAAAAAACCGGCAAGATGCCCATGAATACCGAAGGTGATGATACTAGTTACCAACTGCACTGGCGCTTACCCATGGGAGATAACAGTACGCTACTTGTTGGTCAGAAATATTATAGCTATCAATTAGATGATACTTGGCCAGCTGTGCCCGGCACTATGATGGCCCCCAATGACTATATCAATATCAACGATGGCGAACGCCGCCGCGCCGCCGTGTATGGTGAATGGCAGCAAAATTTAAGTCCAAGTTGGTGGTTGTCGGCGGGGGTTCGCTACGAGTATGTCACCACCAATACGGGTGAAGTCCAAGCCTATAACTCTATGATGGGTATGCCCAATGTCGATGCCGAGGCCGCCAAAGCCTTTAATGCCATGGACAGAAGACGTGATGATAATCTGATCGACGCGACATTACTGGCACGTTATCAAGTATCTACCAATCAACAACTTGAATTGGGATTAGCCCGTAAAAATCGCGCGCCGAATCTATACGAGCGCTACAGTTGGGGCCGCGGCGTGATGGCGACGACTATGATTGGCTGGTATGGCGATGGTAATGGCTATGTCGGCAATCCGGATCTTAAGCCAGAAACCGCCCACACCTTAAGTGCAGCTTACAAGTTCAACGGCGATAGCTGGCAAGCCTCTACCACGGCCTGGTACACAGCGGTGACTGACTATGTCGACGCCGAGGTGATAGGCAGTTTTAATCGTACCAGCACGCCCGATGGCAAACGTAATATCCTAAAATTCACTAATTTAGATGCCAATCTTTACGGAGCCAAATTCAATGCTCTCTATGAACTTGCCGAAACCCGCAGCGGTAAATGGCAAGTGGAGGGGACGGTGAATATTACCCGTGGTGAGCGGGATGAAGGCGATGAGCCTTTATATCAAATCAAGCCGCTGCAAACCGAGCTAGCACTGCAACATCAGTTGGGTAACTGGGAAAGCAGTCTTGCATGGCAATGGGTGGCGACTAAGGATAGGGTTGACTCTCGCCGTATCGAGAATGAAACCGACAGCTATTCCTTGCTTAACTTGAATAGCAGTATGAAATGGCAGGATCTGACCCTCACCTTCGCCATCAATAATCTGTTCGATAGCTATTATGAGCTCCCCCTAGGCGGAGTGAGTGTGGCCGAATTTAAGGCCGATAACACTCATGGCTTTAATCAAGTGGCTGGTGCGGGACGCTCATTTGAACTGGGCGCAAGCTATGCATTTTAGACGTGGCCGATAAGTGTAAACAAAAGGGCAAACGATAATGCGTTTGCCCTTTTTATTAGGAATATCACAGCTAGATTAATTAGTTACCCGCGATTTTCATCTCAGATAACAAGATAGCGCCGGTGCGAATCGATGAGCGCAGATCAAAATCCTGACTCACGGCTTGCACGCCACGGAACATATCTTTTAAGTTACCGGCAATGGTGATCTCTTCCACTGGGTATTGGATCTCGCCATTTTCGACATAGAAACCCGCCGCACCGCGGGAATAATCCCCCGTCACCATATTAACGCCTTGGCCCATGACTTCGGTCACAATCAAACCTGTGCCCATACCCTTCACCAGCTCGTCGAAGGTTTGCCCCGTGTGGCCGAGTGTCCAGTTATAGATCCCACCCGCATGGCCAGTGTTGGGTAACCCTAGCTTACGTGCAGAGTAACTGGTTAACAGATAGGTTTCTAACATACCACGGTCGATAATGCGTCTATCCTGGGTCGCTACACCTTCGCTATCGTAGTTGGCACTGGCTAGGGCGCCCAATAGATGGGGTTGTTCCTCAATATTGAACCAATCGGGGAAGATTTGCGTGTGGATGGCATCCAATAGGAAGCTGGATTTACGGTATAAACTGCCACCACTAATGGCACCAATTAAATGGCCGATTAAGCCCGTTGCTATCTCGGGGGCCAATAAAATCGGTAAGCGGGTGGTGGCAATCTTGCGAGCACCTAAACGACTGACCGTCTTCTGCGCCGTCTTTAAACCTACCGCTTCGGGTGCAAGCATCTCACTGAATTTACGGGCGATAGTATAATCGTAATCCCGTTGCATATTGCCATCACTGTCTTCCCCGATCACGCTGCAACTTAAGCTATAACGTGAGCTGCAATAACCGTTCAAGAAGCCATGGCTATTGCCATACACTTTAACCGACGTGTGGGCATTCGCACTCGCGCCATCGGAATTATTGATCCGTGGATCGGCATCGAGTGCCGCGGTTTCGGCGCGGATCGCGAGTTGAGCGAGCTCCTCGGGGGAAATATCTTCAGGATAATACAACTTAAGATCACGAATTTGCGTCGCCATTAAGGCTTTATCGGCAAGGCCACTGAAGGGATCGGGCGAAGTATAACGGGCGATATCGTCGGCCGCTTTTACCGCGAGGGCTATGGCTTCTGGACTTAAATCCGACGTCGATGAACTGCCCTTACAGCCGTCGCGGTAGACCGTAATCCCTAGCGCCCCATCTTTGTTAAATTCAACGGTTTCAACTTCTTTTAAGCGGGTTGATACCGACAGGCCCTGTTGCTTACTGATCGCCACTTCGGCAGCGTTCGTTCCTAATTTGTTGGCATATTCGAGTGCCACGGCAACCGCATCTTTCAGCGCGCCCAATTCACTATCGATTCTGTTCAAAGACACAAAGCTACTCTTTCGTTATCGGCAATGGCGCTAGCATAACAAACACAAATCCCATTCACATTAATTATTAGTGTGACACTAAATGGCGGCTCAACATTGGGCTCAGGCACAAAAGGTGTCGTGGTCTTTGTTTCAACACATTCGCCTAGGTGATTTTTGGTTGGAGATGTTATTATTAGTAGGTTTTTTACTTGAGGTTTTATCTATATGAAGATTGTTGGTGATTCAGAGCATTTTAAACAGCCCTACGACATTGATGAAGATTATGTCAGTAGCAAAACGTCGGACAAGCGTGATAGTGAGGCTGTTCAAAAAATTGGTATGGAACTGGTTTCACTGAGCAAGACTCAGCTAGATAAAATCGAGCTGGATGAGTTTTTGTATGATGCTATCCTGCAAACGCGCAAAATCAAGGTCAATACTGAGGCGTACCGTCGCCATATGCAGTATATCGGCAAATTGATGCGTAATTTTGATGTTGAACCTATCAAGGCCGCACTGGCGATTGTGCTCAACAAAAACAACAACGAAACCGCAAAACTGCAGATGTTTGAGAAAATGCGTGAACGTTTGTTAACCCAGGGTGATGCCGAAATCCAAACCTTAGTGGAACATTATCCACAATTGGATCGACAAAAGCTGCGAACTTTGGTGCGCCAAGCGACCAAAGAACTGGCCAAAGGCACCGATTCAAAATCTTCAAAAGAGCTGTTTAAATATCTACGCAGCGAAATCCAAGACTAATTAACTCCTGCCTCACAAGGATGTTGCTTATGCGACTTAGCAAAACGTTAGCGGTATTTTCTTGGGCATTACTGGGCGCGATCGCGCTCAGTGGTTGTAATGGCGCCGCCGATGGCACTGATACTGACGGTACAACCGACAGCTACAGTTTAACCTTGGGCTATAAAACGGTCATCAATGGCAAGTGTGCCGATACGACAACTATTCTCAGTTTTACTACCGATGCGAGTTTTTGTGCCGTCGCCACCCTAAAAAAAGGCTCGAGCAAACTCAGTGGGCAGCTTGTGAGCTTCAGCTCCACCACAGGGACAGTGACCCCAGCCACTAAACTCACCAATGCCGATGGGATTGCCGAAGTCATAGTGTCAAATCCGGCCCTAACGGAAGAAGCTGGTACTGTGACCGCCAGTTATACACCGAGTGATGCAGAGGCGATAACGGCAAGCCGCAATTACGAATTTATGGGTTCAGGGAGTAACACTCAGGTTGAACCCCTTAAACTCAGCGCCAGTATTTTAAATAGTTCAGCCTTAGTGACTCGCTTTAAAGTCGATGAGGCGGTGCAACTCCAAGCCATATTACTCGACAGTGAGAGTCAGGGTATTGCCGACGCAAAAGTGACTTTTAGCGCAGGTTCAGCGGTGCTCAACCCCGCCAGCGCACTCACCAATAATCAAGGGATTGCCCAGGTCACTTATACCCCGAGCGCCACAGATTTAGGGGCAAATACCCTAACAGTAACCGTGGATTATCAGGGGCAATCGCTGCAAAACAGCAGTCTGTATGAAGTGCTAAGTAAAGATGCCGTCAATCAAGAAGGGACGCTGAAATTAGGTTCATTCAATGGTGCTGTCTTTACCGAAGGCAAATTGACGAGCACCTTAACGGCCGATACCAATGGTGCATACAAAATCAGCGCGGGCGGCAGCTTTGGGGTGACAGCAAGTTTAGTCTTAGAGGCCAATGACGGCACTATTACGCGCGTGCAAACCCCTTCTTCGATTAGCTTTAGCTCTGACTGCACGACTAACAATAGTGCGACCCTCGATACGCCAGTCACTACGCTATCGGGTAATGCCAGTTCGACCTTCCAAGACACCAGTTGCAGCGGCAATAGCGAGCGTAACGATCAGATCCTTGCCACGACAGTGGCAGGGAATCAAACCTTAACGGCCAGTCTGCCCTTTACCCTGCAACGCCAAACACTTGCCAGCTTAAGTTTTGAATCGGCCGAGCCCACACAAATACGCATTAAAGGTGCTGGCGGCACAGGTTCAAGCGAATCCTCTTTAGTCAGCTTCAAAGTCACCAGCGCCAACGGCCAACCCGCGGCGCAGCAAGCGGTCAGCTTTACCTTAGATACTGTCGTCGGCGGTTTAAGTTTTGCCAATGGTACCGCGAATGCGCAAAGCCTGACCAACTCCCAAGGTATCGCCAGTGTACGCGTATTATCCGGCACAGTCCCCACACCCGTGCGCGTGGTGGCAAGTGCCATCGATGCCGATACCAATGAAGTGATCACGAGTCAATCTGAGCAGTTAACGGTCAACACAGGCTTGCCGCAACAGCTTGGATTTAGCTTGGCGACCAGTAATGCCAACCCTGAAGCGGGTAATATTGATGGTGAGAAAGTCACAGTAACAGCTAGACTGTCCGATAGCTTTGGTAACCCAGCGCCCAACGACACCACAGTGAACTTCACCAGTGAGGGCGGCCAAATAGAGCCAAGTTGCCTAACCCAAAATGGCGCCTGTAGCGTGACGTGGACCTCAAGCTCTCCTAGACCGCAAGACCATCGCATCACAGTCTTAGCCTACGCCTTAGGCCATGAAACCTTCTTCGATACCAACGGCAACAACCAATTTGATAGCACCGACGGCGGAGCCATTGCCAAGGCCTGCTTATTCAACGGCACACCCGTGGCTTGTAGTGGTAATGGTTTAGATGTAGAAACCTTCCACAGTCAAGGCTTTAGCGATCTGCCAACCGCCTTTCGCGATGACAATGAAAACTTTGCCTATGATAGTGGCGAACGCTATTTCGATAACCTCGCGAGCAGCAGCTACAAAGCTGCCGATATGAAGTTTAATGGCCCACAATGCCAAGGTACGCTCTGCGGCACTGGCCAAGCCAATAAGACCTATGTTCGTAAGGCTGTGGTGATGGTTATGTCGGGTTCGAATGCCTATTTCTCACTCTGGCAGGATGACGTTAAAGTCTATGAAGATCGCCAAGGACAAAATATCCTCAACAATCTTAATGCATTAACGGCAATCCCCGCGGGCCAAACCTCGGTATTTAGGGTCAAACTCTACGACGGTGCCGACCAGATTTTACCATCGAGTACAACGCTGAATATTGCTGCGAATAAGGGTGAGTTAGTCTCAACCGCTTATACTGTACCTAAGACGACTAATGCTAATACGAGTGTGACCGAGTTTTCCCTTAAGAATACCGGAGCCGCCAGCAGCCAAGTCGTGCTCACAGTGAAGACTCCAAGCGGGGTCGAAACACGCTTAAAATTCGATGTGCTATTAGAGTAACCGCTAGCAGTAGCGACAGGGATAACAGACAAGCCTGTGGTGGCTATCTTAAAGATATTCCACCACAGGGATTACATTAGACACGCTAGTTGTTGATCTCAAGGGAGGCTTCCCTGAGGCTCTACCGCGCTGTTTATGGCGAACTTGCGTAGCGATACCCTGTTTGTCCTCTAAAACGCCCTACAATTCAAAACAAGCCAGTTCGCCAGTCTCTCTTTACACTTTGATTATTAGAAGCTCACGTTAGGTGGCTTTCAATAACCTCGCCCTGCGCTTAATACCCAACATCGCTAAGCCAACAAAGACGACAAATAAGCCCCAGAGTTGTAGCCATTTTGGCATCACACTCACCCAACTTGCACCCATTTGATTAAGTTCTAACATGCCCATAATTGCAGGGATGGCGGGAATAAACTGCGAGCCTAAGACTAGCGGTTCGGGGATCAGTGCTATCGGCCAAACGAAACCAGACACAAATAGAATAGGCATAGAGATCAGCAATAATACTTGGGTCGGTAAATCGCGGCGGGTAAACAGGGTGCTCATGGCGACCCCTGCCGCTGCGGTAGCCAATAAAAAAGGCAATAACCACAGCGCGACTAACCCCAGTTCGGCCTGAATACTCACCCTATACCAGTGAAAACAATAGCCGACATAAAAGCTGGTAAAAACGATATAAATCAACATAAAGGCAAAAATTCGACCACAGACCAATTGCACCGGTGATACCTGCTGCCAATACCCCCTATGGCGCCATTGTCCCGCCCCTAAAATCCCAGTACCAATCAGTAAGGTTTGATGCAGGATCAACAAAAACAGGCCGGGCACCACATAGGGCGTATAACCTAGGCTAGGGTTAAAGGCGGGCACACTATTAAGGTGGAGCGAGTTTAAGCTCTCCTGTGCCAACTTAGGGTTTTGTCCTTGGGCGAGCATGCCTATCAACTGCACTTGCTTACCCGCATCCATCCCCGCACTGACCAAACCTTCGGCAACCGCGGAGTAAATTAAGAAGTAACTGGCATCACCGCCATAGCTTAAAGTCACCCCTTTACCGAGCAGCAAGTCGCGGCGAAATCCTTCTGGGATCACTAATAATCCATGGGCTTTACCCATATCAATCAATCGCTTTGCCTCGGTTATCGAACCTACTTGCCCTATCACTTGGATTTTTGCGCTGGCATCACTATGACGAATAAGCTGACGGCTAAGGGAGGAATTGTCTAAATCCACGACGATGAGCTGTTGCTCGGTCGGCACTTGATTTAGATAGGGCAAGGGATAGAGCACCGAATAAAACAATACGCCACCAAACAAGGTCACGGCTATCGCTTTATCGCTAATAATGGCTTTAAGCTCAGTTAAGATCAGTCGCCAAAAATTCATCCTATAGCCCCTTCACAGCGAATGCTGCGTCCGAGTCAGATTCAGTCGCCACACTATTAGCACTCACAGTAAGAGGCAGTAATTTACGCGACAAAAGGTAAATCAACGGCAACAGGCAGATAAATCCCCAATAACTGCTCATTTGAGCTGCCACGGTTGGCCAAGTGGCGCCGTAGCTCACTACACTAACATGGGACTCAATATAGTGGCTCGATGGCATAATCAGCCGCCACCATTGGGCTAATTGGGGCATCTCATGGGTGGGGAAAGTGATCCCCATAAATGCAAAGGCGGGGGCAAATAAGGCGGTGCAAAAACTGATGACTCGCGCACTGTCTCGCATCAATACAAACACTAAGAGCACTAACAGCCATATTGCTAGCAACATCACTAACTGTGCTAAGAGTAACAGGGCTAGACTGCCCGCCATCGGCAGCGCCAGATACAAATACAGCCAAGTGAGAATGAATCCCCCCTGCAGCATTAATATCGGCGTAAACAAAATCACTTTCGCCAGTACCTTAGGCCAAAAGTGCTCGGTTAATTGATTGGATATGCCAGCGAACTGTGTCACTTGAGCTAAGTGCAGCTCTCGGTTGACACTGTTGGCCATGACTAGCATAGATAACAGTTGCCACAACGCGATCAGCACTGGGGGCACTAAGAAGCCTATATAGTTGTTATTTCGATTAAATAACGCCGTGGTTTGGCTTTTAACTGGGCTTAAATTCACCGCCACTTGGGACTTAGGTATCCCCTTAGCTAGCTGTTTTAAACCCGCGACCTGCAATAACCCCTCACCTAGGGCTAACTGAATTTGGCTTGAGAGTAATTTACCCACCAGCAAAAATTGGCTGTTGTAGCGCACATCGATAGTGGGTTTGTGGCCTGTGAGCAAATCTTTTTTCATATCATAGGGAAAGACTACAAGGGCGTAGACCTTTGCCTGCTGCATCGCAGTGACAGCCGAGGATAGATCGGTAAAGCTTTGCGGATCAGTGACCGGATTAGCCTTAAGCTGGCGGGTCAGCATACGGCTCAATTGGCTATGATCTTGATCGACAATCGCCACGGGCAGTTGCCTAGGCAACCCAGCGCTAAACAGCCACCAAAGGCATAGCACGCTCAGCAGCGGGATATAACTGATCAGCGCCAACTGCCAAGGATCGCGCCAGAGGGCGTGCAGCTCACGGCGAACCAAGGCGATCAGCCGCGCCATAAAGCTCAGCTTATGCGGTTCGCCCTTCATATTGTCCACCGCCTTGGCTCGGGGCATAGGTTCGGTCACAGCCTTTACTCGCCACGCAATAACACTGACATGCCAACCCTTAGGTTCGCTATCGGCTCATTTGGGCGCAACTCCACCTCGAAGGTTCGCATATCAAAATCATGGCCGCTCTCGGTCGAGCGCCATGTCGCAAAATCCCCCATCACACTGATATGGGATACAGTGAATGCCACATCAAGCCCGAGTGCAGGAATATTCAGTTGAATTTTATCGCCTTTATTAAAGCGTTTAAGCTGATCTTCACGCACTTGGAACACGGCCCAAGCATCCTGCATATCGATCAGGCTCACCACCGGAAAACCGCTCGGTGCCAGTTCTCCCGACTGCAATAAAACGTCGCTAATTTCACCGGACTTAGGCGCGCGCATTTGTGTATCGGCCATGATGGCGCTGACCTCTTTGACTGCGCCTTCGGCCATACGAGCATTGCCAGCGGCTGCGGCTTTAGTCTCGGCCCGAGCCCCTTCCTGCGCCATTTGGTACATGGCAAGTGCCGCTTGCTCTGTATACTTTGCCGCCTGCCATTGGGTGAAGGCTTCATCACGTTTTTGCCTTGCTGCCACACCTTCATTGAACAGGTTTTCAACTCGGTTATAGGTGGTTTTAGCCAGCGTTGCCGCCGCTTGTGCTTTGAGCCATTGCTCTTTGGCGGCCATCACCTCTTGGCTGCGGGCACCATTGTTGGCTTCAAGCTGCATCGCCTTAGCGGCATCGCGGCCACCTTCGGCCTGCATCAATTTAGCATCGAGCTCAGGGCTTTCGATCGCAAATAGCAAATCCCCTGCGGTCACACTATCACCGCGGCGAACTAATACCTGTTCGACCCGGCCCGGCACTTTTGATGACACGTTATATTCTCGGGCCTCAATTTGCCCCTGCAACAGGCTCGGCTGCGGACTGTAAGCCAGCTTGAGGCCATAGGCTAAGATAAGGCCTAATGCCACCAACGCCACAAGGGCAAGCATTCGGTTAGCGCGCATTATTTGTCTCCTGCATCAAGCGACTATCGGCGGTGCGACCGATAAATTCATCTAATTGACCACTGATGGCCATTAATCTGGCGTAGGCTTGCACATAGCGATATCGGGCCGCTAGTTGCTGGGTTTTTACCCCGCTCAATTTGAGTTCGGCATCGACTCTGTCGATGGAGGTTGAAAGCCCCTGATTAAAGGCGATGTCCCTCAGGCGTAGATTTTCAGTTGCCAACTCCAGCGAGGTATCGAGCGCTGTGACTTCTTCCTCTGCCTGTAATAGCTGGCGGTAACTTTGATCGACTAACAGGCTCAAGTCTTGCCGCGTTTGCGCCTTGGTATAACGGGCCTGCAGCAGCGCACTCTTTGCCGCTTCCACTTTGCCACTGCGACCGTCACGGCTCAGGAGTGGCACTTTCACGCCGACACCGACGATCCAATCCGGTTCAATCTGAGAAAATAAACTGTCGTCTTCGTACAGGGTGTAATTACCAAAGAGGAACACTGTCGGATGGTATTTACCCTGCTCTAGCGAAACTAAGCCATTGGCCTGCGCTTCCTTCGCCTCTAACAACTTTAGCGCCGGATGCTGACTAAGGGTGACTTGGGTTACGTCCCCTAAAGAGGGCGCATGGGGCAAGAGGAATAATGAGGACTGGGTTTCCAGCAGGGCCGTCGCGCTCTGTTGCAACATGCGCGATAGGGCGATCACCGCCATCTCATGTTGTCGGCGAGCGCTGCCTAAATTGACCTTGGCACTGTCTAAGGCGACTTGAGCATTGAGCCGCTCCACCTTAGCTATTTGCCCTTCACGCTCTAACGCGAGGGCATGGTCAAGGTGTTTAGTGAAGGAGTCTACAAGCTCGGTTTGGGTATTCACTAGGGCCTTAGTGACGTCAACGGCGTAGTATCTGTCCACCAACTGAGTGAATAAGTCACGGGTCGTTAGCTGCAACTCTTGCTGTTTCTCGGCCACCATAGCCGCATGTATGCCTTGGGCGGCGGTGATCTGGCCTCCAGTATAGATAGGCCACATGGCTTGTAAGCTTGCACGGAAGATATCCTGCTCGGTAAAAGGCGTGACAAACATTGAACTCGGGATCCCCGCCAGTACGCCGCCAAGGGCTGGCGGCAAAGTCGCAGGGTCAAGGGAGGCTAAGGGATTGAGATCCCTTAAATCTAATTCGATAGGTTTGTCGAGGTGGGTATAGCTGCCATTTAGGCTTAAGGAGGGCAAATTCAAGCTCTCGCCCGCCGCTTCTTCTCCCTTAGCGCGGTTCACTTCCTGCGATTGCGCTTGCAACTTGTCGCTCACCTTGAGCACTTGTTGCCAAGCCTCGGTGAAGCTGATGGGCTGCGCCGAGGCAGCCAAAGGCTGTAGACAAGGCAGTGGCAATAAACATAGCCAAGCCACACGTGATAGTTTCATTAACACCTCTAGAGTAGTTACTCTAATTTCCTTTGCGAATGATAACATTCATAGCGGGCAGCAGCTAGAACTCGACTCCTTAAGTGTGGCTTAACGCTAGTCGAAGAAGCACTTAAGCCGTCATCCTCGCGAACGCGGGGATCCAGCTTTATGTACTTATACTCTAGGTTCTAGGTTCTAGATTCTAGCTGTTAAGCCGTGCCGCCCACGGTGAGCTTGTCGAGTTTTAGGGTCGGTTGACCGACACCGACGGGCACACTCTGGCCATCTTTACCACACACACCGACACCTTTATCGAGCGCCATATCATTGCCCACCATGGAAATCTGCCCCATGGCTTCGGGGCCGTTACCAATTAAGGTTGCGCCCTTAATCGCTTGAGTGACTTCACCATTTTCAATCAAATAGGCCTCTGATGCCGAGAACACAAACTTGCCCGAGGTAATATCTACTTGGCCCCCGCCAAAGTTAGGCGCGTAAATGCCCTTCTTCACCGACTTAATGATCTCACTCGGATCCGACTGCCCCGCCGTCATATAGGTATTGGTCATGCGTGGCATAGGGAGATGCGCATAGGATTCACGGCGACCGTTACCCGTGGGGGCAACGCCCATCAGGCGCGCATTCAACTTATCCTGCATATAGCCCTTTAAGATACCGTCTTCAATTAATACGGTTCTCTGGGTTTGCACTCCTTCATCGTCGATGCTCAGTGAGCCACGACGGTTGGCTAAGGTGCCATCATCCACCACAGTCACTAACTTAGAGGCCACCTGCTGGCCGATCATGCCGCTGAAAGCACTGCTGCCCTTACGGTTAAAATCGCCTTCTAAACCATGTCCGACAGCTTCGTGTAACAATACGCCCGGCCAACCATTACCTAGGACCACAGGCATCTCGCCCGCCGGCGCATCGATGGCATTCAGATTGACCTGTGCCTGACGTACGGCTTCACGGGCAAAGGCGAAGCACATAGGTAAACCCGTGTCATCGCTGGCCATTAATACGCCGTAGTCATGGCGACCACCGCCACCGGCACCACCGCGCTCACGTTTACCGTTTTCCTCTAGGATCACGCTACAGTTAAACCGCACTAGCGGGCGGATATCCGCCGCCAGCGTACCGTCGCTCGCGGCCACTAGAATTTCTTCGTGCACGCCCGCAAGGCTAACAACCACTTGGATAATACGGCTATCTAAACTGCGAATAAAAGCATCGGCCTCTTTCAGCAGATTGATTTTTTTGACTTCTTCCATGGCCGCTATGGGATCTAAGCTGTCGTATAACGCTAATACTTTTTGACGTTTAAAAGCTTGCACCTGCGTTTGCTCACCAAGGCTTGCAATACCACGGGCTGCTTCGGCCGCCGCACTCAGAGCGGCGGGAGTGATATCGTCGGCATAGGCAAAACCGGTTTTTTCACCACTGATGGCACGCACGCCCACTCCGCGCTCAATATGGAAGCTGCCATCTTTGATGATGCCGTCTTCCAACACCCATGATTCATGGCGGCTACCTTGGAAATAGAGATCGGAAAAATCGATTTTGTGCTGATGTATGATGTTTAAATAGGTTTGTAGGCCATCTAATGCTAACCCACCCTTCAATAAACTCTGCTCTACTTGTGCTAAAAATGGCATCGATGCTCTCTCTGATCCCAAGGGATCTTACTATTCTGAGTATAAAAACTAAGCCGATTGGCTGTACTAATTATTTTTAAAATCAATAATAAAACTGCTTTCTATCCGTTGTGCTTTCCGGTGCTGGATTTTAAACAGGGTGCGATAAAACGATTATGCTGCATAACGGGCATTTTACGCCGAATACTGTGCACCTCGGCTAAATCGACCTCAGCATGGACCCACCCCGTTCCCGCCTGGCGCTGGGCAATAATATTTCCCCAAGGACCGACGACCATACTCTGTCCCCAGGTTTCTCGGCTACCTTCATTATGGGCTCCCCATTGGGCAGCGGCTAAAATAATACATTGGGTTTCGATGGCCCTCGCCTGCAATAACACCTGCCAATGGGCTTCACCCGTCACTTTAGTGAATGCCGAGGGAACGGTAATGATTTCAGCCCCCGCCAGGCGCATCGCCCTAAAGAGGTCGGGAAAGCGTAAATCATAACAGACAGTCAGGCCAATTTTGCCAAAAGGAGTGTCGATAACACTAATATGATCGCCGGGGCAAAAAGTTTCACTCTCGCGGTACTGCTGGGTACCATCGGCCACATCCACATCAAAAAGGTGCAATTTATCATAACGCCCTAAGGTATCACCTTTATCATCAAACAGATAACAACGGCTATACACGCGGCCATCTTCGGCAAGAGCCGGAATAGTGCCCGCCACCATAAATACTTGGTAGTTAGCGGCCAATGCACTTAGCGCCAATTTAAGCGGGCCTTGATCGATCTCTCCAGCATAGGCAAGTTGTGCACTTTCATGGCCGCCAAAAAGCAGGCTGCACTCGGGCAACACGACTAAATGGGGCGCATCGGCATCCCGTACTAGCTCTTTAAGCTGCGACTCGATAAACAGCAGATTGGCGCTGACGTCGCGACTGCTCTGACATTGCAACAGGCTGATGTGCATGGTTATCTCCCTGAAGTTGCTTAATGGGTTCAACGGTGGGCTCGACCTTAGGTGGCTCCAGCATAGGCGTTTCAACCTGAGGTAGTGGAGGTAACAGGGGCTTAACAGCCCCTTGTTCAGTAGATTTCTCGCCTGCTACTGACTCGGGGGAGGCCTCTTTGCCTCCTTCGAGCACTTCCCCCTCGATCGCTGCGGGTGCCACTCCCTCAACTTGCTGCGTATCGGCTTCTGCTTCGGCACGAACATCATCCGCTGTAGCCGAATTCGATACGGGCGCATTCGATTCAATCGCCTTAGGCGCTATCGGTTGAGTATTAAGATCGTCACCTTCGGTGGGTACCGCAACGCCGGCTGCACCAACCATAGGTAGAATAGACTCTGGAATTTCAATCTCTTTACTCTTACGCTCGAGTTCCTCGACAATGGGATCGGCCATAGTTCCCGTGACCCTAAAGCGAATTTCGGAGATTACCTCGATCACAGGCTCAAGCACTTTGGTTAGCGCAAACGCCCCTAAGCCCAAGGTCCAAGCGCTGGTACTGAGCAAGACGACGGTCGGCACGCTGGATGCCAATTGCGGCACAAAGCGAATATCGTAATTTAAACTTTCAGTGGTGAGATCCGTATAGCCACGCACTTTCATATTGCCTGCGATAGCATCCATTTCAGTATCTGTGGTTTTCACTACCCCATTGTCAATTTGCAGATTGCCGCCAAAGGAGTTGAAATACATTCCCTGCCCAAACACATCACTAAAATCGAGGGATAACTTACGTACCAAAGAATCTAAGCTGAAAAGGGAAAAAATCCGGGCGCCCTTATCACTCACCTGGGATAAATGGCCTTTCCCCAATTCAAATTTCACTTTGCCATTTAACGTTTCGAGGGAGAAGGCATAGGGTGCGCCCAGCCAAGAAAGATCGGCCTTAACCTCAAGTGGCGCCTCATTGACACCAAGGTCTATACCCAATTGATTAGTTAGATAATTAAACTGAGTAGCCTTTAACGCTACGCTCAGTTCGGTGTTGTTATGCCCATCCTGTTGCCGCCAGATGCCAGTCCCCTGCAAGTTCACATCTGGGGTGCTTAAGGATAAAGTTTGGATCCGATAACCCGACGCCTGTGGGCTAGCCTGCAACACTAACTGGCCAAAGGGCTTATCGAAGAAGTGAAAATCATCCACATTCACCGCC
Organism: Shewanella sp. HN-41; assembly: GCF_000217915.1. Lineage (GTDB taxonomy): Bacteria > Pseudomonadota > Gammaproteobacteria > Enterobacterales > Shewanellaceae > Shewanella. The sequence continues at coordinate 126,259 of NZ_AFOZ01000041.1, forward strand.
ACCGGCGGTAAGTTCGTTAGGACTTGGTCCGCACCAAAATCCGCCTCAACCTCTTTTTTTACCTCTGGAGAAAAGTAAAACCGACTCGCCACCACCTTAAGCCCCTGGGTCATCCAATTGGGGTAAAAATCGACCCAACCTTCAAACTCACTGGCACTGGCATTAAAGCGCCAGCCAGTATCATTAGGTTTAGCGTGCAATATGAGTCCTGTCAGGCCTTGACCCAGTAAATCAAATTTGCCGATATTGGCATCTATCCCCACAACGGGTGGGAACAAATTCTGCCGAGGGACTTCTTCGTCGGCTAAGATCCCCGAACTTGGGGGCTTAGCATCCTCAGTAACGAAGGCGTTAATCACGGGCAACCAATTGGCTAATTTGCCACTGGTCATATCAATTTGGATATGTCCAAGCTCGGCAATACGGGCCTCATCTGCATCGAATAACCGCCCGAGCAGTAGATCAAAATAGCTAAAACGTGCGCCTGTATCCGCCTCGAAACCACCGACAAACTCAGCCTGTTTGTCGAGCCTGACCATAAGAGTGGCGCTTTGTTGGTCGCCAACAAACTCGGCCAAGAGCGGCCTAGGCTCGTCCGTAGGTTTAGCGAAAGCGCTCGGCAATGTTAAAGACGTGCCTACTAGGTCCGAATCAACCTTGGCCTCTATCTGATAACCTTGGTCATTAAACAGCATATTTAGAGTGCCATTCCAAGCGAGCTTACCTTGGTAGAAGTCGCTCAATGGATTATGAAGCTCGGCGGGTAACCGATTAAGATCCCAGCGACTTTTCATCTCCACATTCAAGCCATAATCTTTACCCACGGGCTTAGTATCAAAACTGAGTTCTAAGGGCTGCTCGAAGAGTTTTGCCTTAATGCCTTTGCCCTCAAGCTTGTCATTGGCAAATTGCACCGTTCCCGTCACACCCGCAAGCGAAATACCGGGCTCAGCAATATAGACAGGGGTATTGTCAAAACCAATTTGGCCGCGGATATCTTCATGTTCACCTTCATAGAGGGGAATACTGATATCTAAATTTCCGCTCACGGCGCCTTGAACTTGCACTAGCTTTAGGGTGTTACCGACGGAATCTGCCAGAGGTGATGCCTGTAATACCTGAGTCGCCGCAAGGCCTTGGGTCGCGAGTTCTGCCTGGATCTTCAATAGTGAATGTATGCCCAGTTCGGGAATAAACACATGGGCACCATCGGCGACCACATCCATTAACTTGCCCTGATTGACCCAAATATCCATTCGAGCATTTTCGAAAAGGGCATCGAGGGACAAGTCAGTCACGGCGGGCCAATCGGGTTGAAACAGATATTCGGCATCGGTGAGGGTAAAGGCGGCCTGAAATACACCCGAGTTGTCATTGAAGGGGAAATTAGCTAACGCCCCCTGCCATAGCACCTGCGCATTTTGGCTTTGCCCCGCCTTAATTGCACCATCGAGATATTCGGCCAAGGCACTACCCATTGCCTTGACGGGAAAATACTTGTCGGCATTGGCGGCGTTTTTCACCGCAACATTGGCGGCCAGAGACATCGACATCGCCGCCCTAAAATCCAATTTCAAGGCCGCATCGATACCTATATCTTGGTTTTCAAACTGCACCTTAGGCAGGCTAAGGCTTAACTGCTCGGTATCAAATAGGCCGGTTAGTTGGCCACCATTGAAGCTTAAAGGCGATTTAAATTGATCGCCAAAATCCACAGTGTAGGCTTGCTCCTGCAATGAAAAGATTAAGGTTTTATCCTGCCAGACTAAGTCAATGTCCAATGGGCTGATATTGGGGACCCCACCCAGTTTTAGCCAATGTAGTTGGTTAATTTCCGTGCTGGCGAGCAAAGGTTGTTGCTCATTTTGGTATAAACGGATCGGGCCGACACTGCCCTCTGGTGAGAGATGATACCACTGCTGGAGCGCGGCCAAATCGACACCAGGGACCAGAGGCATAAGTGGAAAGAGAGTCTGCAAATCAAGCCGATTAATATAGCCGAATAACTCCTTGTCTTGTCGTTTAAGACCGAGTGTCAGCGCCGGCCAATGCACGCCATTGGTGATAAAATCCAGATCCGAGCTAACAAGCTTCCACCCTTTAGATTCAGGTAGCCAGGCAATACTGCCCGATTGGATCTCAAATTTCTGTGGCTTATCCTCCATCGACCACTGTAACCAGCTAGGTTCAAACTGCACCATACCTGAGTTGATACTGCGATGGGCAAAACTAAACCACGCCTTAAGGTTCACGACCCCTTCTAAGGGCAACTTTTGACTCGGATCGTAGGGATGTTGCTGACGGGATGCCCATTCACCTAAATCTAAGGATTGGGCGGCAAGATAAATTTGTCCGCTTAACGTGTCAGGAGCCGCACCGTCACCCTTGATATCCAATTGCAGGCCAAGCAACTCATTGTCGGAGGCGTTATTATCGAGGTAGATATCACCCGCACCGCGATGATGCTCGCCATTATTACGCCAATTTAACTGCCGAATGTGGATAGGACGATATTGATTATGCAGGCTCAAAAGCTGCACTGAGGTATTGGTCAAGGAAAAACGGTCAAGTTGTTTTAGGAGTAACCTGTAGAGCCAATCGGTTTGGGCGGCTTCACTCGGCGCGCTAGTAGGCGTGATATCGGTTAATTTATCGATATCGAGGGCGACATTCACCCCTTCAAAATTCACATCTTCAATCCTTGGACTGCGCGCCAGTAAGGATTGCCAAAAATCGAGCTTGATTTGAACATTTTTGACAATCACAGTGACGGGTAGTTTGTCCTGGGGCGGGATGATCAGATTGACGATACTGATCGCAGGCCCAAAGGCTTGCCACTGGGCGGACAACTCCTCGACTCGCACCTCGATTTGATATTCACTTTTTACATAATCGACAAGCCGTTGCCGCACCTCATCAACCTGAGGCAATAATCCGCGGATCAGGCTAACGGCGAGCGCACACAGAACTAAGAATATCGCTAGCAGCTGCCAGCAGAAACGGCTCAGTTTTTTAGCGGTAAAAAGGGTTGCCACTACATCATCACCACATCGTATTTATGCTGGGAATACATGGGCTCATTCTGCAAACGAATGCGTTTACCTATGTAAACCTCGAGTTCAGCCACTAAATGACTCTCATCGCCGCTTAAGCTGTGGTACACGGCGGGCGAGCAATAGAGTAAGAACTCATCGGCATCGTATGCACGGTTTAATCGAATAATTTCACGGAATATTTCGTAGGAGACAGTCTCAACCGTCTTCATGCTACCTGTGCCATGGCAGGCGGGACACTCGCCACACACCACGTGCTCTAAGCTCTCTCGGGTGCGCTTACGGGTCATTTCGACTAGACCTAAGCCTGAGAAACCGCTCACATTGGTTTTCACCCTATCCTTGGCTAAAGCACTATTTAAACTATTGAGTACACGGGCCTTGTGGTCATCACTCTGCATATCAATAAAATCGATAATGATAATGCCGCCAAGGTTACGCAGGCGCAATTGCCGCGCAATGGCTTGGGTCGCCTCAAGGTTAGTGTTAAAGATGGTTTCTTCAAGATTGCGGTGACCCACAAAGGCGCCGGTATTGATATCGACCGTGGTCATGGCTTCGGTCTGATCGATAATCAGATAACCGCCTGATTTCAGCTCAACTTTGCGCCCAAGGGCACGTTGGATTTCATTCTCGACATCGTAGAGATCGAAAATAGGCGCAGGCCCCGAATAATGCTCAATTTTCTCGGCAATTTCCGGCATAAATTCTTGGGCAAAGGATTGCAACTCAGCAAAGGTGCGGCGCGAATCCACCTGGATCCGATCAAGCTCTGTGCCGACAAAATCACGCACAATCCGCACCGGTAGCGCTAAATCTTGGTATAAGAGTGCCACGCCACGGCGCTGACGTCGCTCACTCACCTTAGACCAGACTCGGCGTAAAAAGGCGGCATCCTGTGCTAGTTCATCTTCCCCAACACCTTCGGCGGCGGTGCGAATAATAAAGCCACCATCTTCATCCACATAGGGTAAAGTGATCTTCTTGAGGCGACTACGTTCTTCTTCAAGTTCGATACGCTGGGAAACGCCCACATGGCTAGAGCCGGGCATAAAGACTAAGTAACGGGAAGGCAGGGTGATATCCGTCGTCAGGCGAGCACCTTTAGTACCCAGCGGATCTTTCACCACCTGCACCATAATATCTTGCCCCTGACGGACTAGCTCGGCGATATCACGAACAACGAAATGGCCTTTCTCCACATCGGCGACACATTCGGTATGCGGCACTATATCGGAGGCATGTAAAAAAGCAGCTTTATCTAAGCCTATATCCACAAAGGCGGCTTGCATACCGGGCAATACTCGGCTGATTTTACCTTTGTAAATATTACCAACTAACCCCCGCTTCATGCGGCGTTCAATATGCACTTCTTGCAACACGCCGTGCTCGACTAGCGCCACGCGTGCCTCGGACGGGGTTACGTTAATCAGTAATTCTGAACCCATCTTGCGCTGTATTTTATTTGGATTTAAGCGACTGGTATTCACGACTCACCCCATTCGGGAAATTAAATTAATTAATCGAAACAGTACATTCTCTAAGCATGAAAACCGATTATACCCAAGCGACCTGAAGATACGAGTTTCAGCATCTTCAGGCTGTTTGGGTATACGCATTTTTAGGCAACTGAAATGCTCAGAGTTACACTAATCCGACACTCGCCAACAACTCGCGGGTCTCGACCAAAGGTAACCCTACAACGCAGGAGTAACTGCCTTCAATCGATTCGACAAAACACCCCCCCAATCCCTGAATGCCATAGCTGCCCGCCTTATCCATGGGTTCCTTCGAGGCGACATACGCCTCGATATCCGCATCGGTTAGTGTGCAAAAACGCACTTGGGTCTCGACTAAGCGCACCTGGGTGTGTTCATCACAGGCCAAGGCAACAGCTGTCATCACAGTATGTGTCTTACCCGACAATGCACAGAGTATACGTTTTGCATCGGCTTCATCGATAGGCTTACCTAAGATCTCGTTTTCAAGCACTACGATAGTATCAGAACCTAATACAGCAGGTTGTGACATACCATGACATAATGCACGTCCAGCCTGGGCTTTCTCGGCGGCAAGACGTTGCACATAATCCCGTGGCGCTTCACCTTCGAGGGGAGTCTCATCAATGTCGGGAGCCACCTGAACAAAACTAAAATCAGCGCGTCCCAAACCAATATTCACCAGCAACTCTTTACGACGGGGAGAAGTTGAAGCTAAAACTAAATTCACCGTTAACGAACCTTATAATGACGTCGAACCCGACGTAAAATCCAAAAATCCAAGGCCAAATCACTAAACCAGAAATCGCGGGTAAAAAGAGATCCGAGTGAAACACGGCACCATCCATCACAAACTCAACCCAGTAGACGACTAAGTGATAAATACAAATCAACACCATCACCACCAGCGACTGTTGCCACTTAGGAAAGTTTCGCAGCCGCTGACAATGCAGAATCGCAATGTAGATCACCAGCGACATCGCAAGGGAGTGCACACCTAAGGTCGCGCCAAGCAAAATATCCAATGCGAGTCCTAGCACCCAAGCAGTCAGGATGTTATATCGGTGGGGCAGCGCAATTGACCAATAAATCAAAATCATCAATAGCCAATCGGGACGCCAAGCCTCGACAATCGTAGGCAAAGGCATAATTTGGCTTAACAGTCCGACAAATAAGGTCAGCCATACCACGAGTCTGCCATTTGCAGCTTGTAAACTCATTAGTGCACCTCGGCTGGCGGTTGAGTGGTGGCAGCGCCCGATGCACCATTCACATTTGTTGCAGCGCCCTGCGTCATGTTCGCCGAGCCTTGAGTGCTGTTTGGCTCACCATGGGTCGTATTGGGGTCCGGTTTAGCCTCTTCAGGCGGATTATCCGCCGCAGGCACAGGTATTTGATGCGGTAAGGTCACACCCGAGTCGGGGGATGGCCAAATCAGCAATAAATAACGAATGCGGTCGAGGGCGGCTAAGGGTTGGGCCGTCACCCTTGCATAACTCTGTCCATCCTCGGTCTGCACTTCGATCACCCGTGCGACGGGATAACCTTCTGGGAAGCGATTACCTAGGCCCGAGGTCACTAACAAATCGCCCACGCGAATATCGGTACTCTTAGCCACATGACGCAACTCAATCTCATCGAGCTCACCCGCACCATTGGCGACTAAACGCACATCGTTACGGGTAATACGCACGGGTAAACCATGGGACACATCGGATAGCAAGAGCACGCGGCTGGTCATCTCACTGACCTGCACTACTTGACCGACAACGCCCTGGGCATCCACAACAGGTTGTCCGACAAACACCCCACTGCGAGAACCGTGATTGAGCACCACATAATGGTGGGCAGGATCGCTGGCCACTTCCATCACCTCGGCCACCATCTTGCGGGAGTCTTGATATGCGGGCGAGCCAAGTAAAGCGCGCAAACGCTCGTTCTCCTGACGCAGGTGTTCGAAACGCTGCAGGCGCTCACTCATTAATAACTGTTGTCTTAACAGCTCTTTATTTTGCAGCGCCAACATATTACGGGTCGCAAAACTCTCAGACGACCAGTCGAGCATAGCGCCGGGAAGACTGGCGAGATACTGAATGGGACTTAAGGCTGATGACAGGGATTCACGGGCAGGATCGAGGCGGTGATTAGCAACGAGCAAAATCACCGACAAAATTATTGCCAGTGTTAAACGGAATTGGTTCGAAATACCACGAACAAAAATAGGCTTCATAGGAAAGCTAAGGCGGTGATTAACCGCCCCATTCCGAAGTTAGATTAGGTTTCTTCGGAGAACAGATCGCCGCCGTGCATATCAATCATTTCGAGGGCTTTACCACCGCCGCGGGCTACGCAAGTCAGAGGATCGTCCGCCACCATGACCGGAATTCCGGTTTCTTGCATTAATAAACGGTCTAAGTCACGCAGTAAAGCGCCACCACCGGTTAACACCATGCCACGCTCAGAGATATCAGAGGCTAATTCTGGTGGTGATTGCTCTAATGCCACCATAACCGCACTCACAATGCCCGATAATGGCTCTTGCAGCGCTTCTAAAATTTCGTTGCTGTTCAGTGTAAAGCTACGAGGCACTCCTTCGGCCAAGTTACGGCCGCGAACTTCGATCTCTAATACTTCATCGCCAGGGTAAGCAGTACCAATTGTGTGCTTAATACGTTCAGCGGTAGCTTCACCAATTAAGCTGCCATAATTACGGCGAACATAATTGATAATGGCATCATCAAACTTGTCACCACCGATACGCACGGAGGATGAATATACCACACCGTTCAAGGAGATAATCGCGACTTCAGTCGTACCACCACCAATATCGACCACCATAGAACCCGTCGCTTCAGAGACAGGTAAACCCGCACCAATCGCCGCCGCCATTGGTTCTTCAATCAAATACACTTCACGGGCACCTGCGCCCATGGCTGACTCACGAATGGCACGGCGTTCAACTTGCGTTGCGCCAACGGGAACACAGACTAAAACCCTTGGGCTTGGGCGAAAAAAGCTGTTGTTATGCACTTGCTTGATAAAGTGCTGCAGCATTTTTTCCGTCACATAAAAGTCAGCGATCACACCGTCTTTCATTGGACGAATAGCTTGAATATTGCCGGGTGTTCGCCCTAGCATTTGTTTGGCTTCTGTGCCGACTGCGGCGACAGATTTCTGACCAGAGCTGTTACGCTCACCACGTATAGCAACAACAGAAGGCTCATTGAGGACTATGCCTTCGTCACGAACATAAATTAATGTGTTAGCTGTACCCAAATCGATCGATAGATCATTAGAAAAAATGCCACGCAGCTTCTTGAACATGTAACTAGCCTGTATTCTGTGGAGTCAGAAGAAAAGAAAAATCAGCTAACTTTATCAATGCCACCCTGATTCCACAAGACCGTTGAGGTTAACAATCGCTAATGGAGTGATTTTTTTTCAAATGCGCCCCTCAAAAACAGTATTTAACCGGAAAACACGCTTTATTGGCTAAATTTAAAACAACCAAAAACCGAAAGACACTCAAGCTCGCAACATAAACGAGACATTCCTTTTGCATTCTCAGTGTCCACTCACCCGCCCTCGAGTGTCTAAAAAACATCCAGGCTATAATTTACCACTAAAGCGATGTACAAATTTAGTGGGATAGATTACTAAAACTAATTAATTGACCTCCCGCCAGTAGATGATTCTGTCATGGCCTCGGTAACGGCCAAAAAAGGCACTCGCACGGGGATCGGATAAAGCCGTTGGTGTTATGTCATTCCAGTTCCAATACCATTCGAGCCATGTGGGCACATCTAATGGCGCCGTCACTTGTCCGCGGTATAAGTTGCCACTTGAGGTTAGTGCTCGCCACAGCAAATCGAATTGGCCCATTTGAAATGCCGATGTCGCACCGGAACGGTTAATGCTCTGCCCTGTGGTTAAATCTGGGTCAAAGTGATAGCCAAGGCCAGCGTTATCCACCTGCGAACCTAAACCATAGGTGGCGACAGTGCAGCTATCATCCCCATTTAATACCCAATTCGCCCCATTCCAATATTCGGTCCGAGTCGGCATCTTCAGGGTTTCGGTCTCAGGGCCGTAGGTGTTGTCCATGGTGGCGCGGCCATGACGCAGAGTTTGAGTGCTGATGTTCTTAGCATTACAGAGAGTGCAATTGCCTGCCGTTGCCGCATCCATATCCGGTGAGGCCACATAGGCATAGATACCATTGGGACGCGGATCGTTATCCAGCACTTGTACCCCAATATCGAGCGACTCGAAGGGGCCATCTTGATATAGATTCGTCGTCACATTCGGAGTCACTCGGTTTAAATAAGCCCGGTAAGCACCATCGACCGTCGCCACACCTTGGATCCAACTCGCCGCATTGACGGGCAAGGCACTTAAGCGGCTCTGTAAGTCGACACCATTGTTATTGTTTTCACCCACCAACTTTGCCGTCGCTAGGGAAAATGGTGGGAAATAGTTTTGCGTCACATCCCCACCGATATTGAGCGCACTTAGTGTCATTGACATAGGGAACGGCTGATCCATATAGCTAAAGCTGCCACAGGCAGAAATAACAGAAACATCACCCACTAAAAACCTGTCGGGCACAAAACGACCTAAATTGGCAGAGTAAGCAATGGGAATATTTAAACTGCTTGCAGCGCCCAGATAGTTCGGCGTCGCCTGCGCCGCGATTTGGAAGACCCCTACCTCACCCATAGTCTGATTATTAAGGCTATTGAGATTATTCGTTTGCGCAGTGTGATGATAGGATCTCACCCCTAACACCCCATTGTGCCCGCCACTGGCTATGGCCGGCGCAACCACTTGACTGGTGAGTGTCATAGTTGTATCGCTAAAGTTAGTTGTTGGCAGGTTACCGCTGCAAAAATCGGGATCACTATCGGACTGCCAAGCCACAGCTTGCACTGTCATACCAAAATCTTGCCCCGCCTTGCGATAGACATTACAGCTCATATTGGCACTTGGACAAAGGGCGCTGGCATCCACGGGTTTGACGCATAATCCCGCCGGCACACTGACAAATTGATCAGAGCCCGTCATCACTAAATCTTGTTCATCCCCTGTTCCAGTGTATTTAGCCTCTAACTGCAACTTGCCCGCATCGGGGTAATTGACTGAGATACTGGACTGCCCTTCGACATCAAACACTAGGTTTAATGCCGTGGGCGCAGTGCTCGAGGTGCCGATCGCCGAACTATTAATAGTGACGGCCTTAGGCGAGATCGGGGTACTTGGCGTTTGATAAACACTCCAAAAATTTAAAGTCTTAGTCTGATTTTGAAAACTCGGCACACATTGCTGGGTTGCATCGGATTTTTTTACCGCTTTGACTAACACATCGACGGGTTTATTAGCCAGTTTATCGGGTACATCGAAAATAAAACCGCTATCGGCAAAGGTGAGTGAGCAATTATTTTCACTTAACGCGCCCGCCCCAATCCGGCACAGGGTTTTACTTAAAGGTTTGGTTGTCGGGCTAGAACCTTTTACGCCCAAGGTCACGATACCTGGGGTGTTACGTCTTAGCTGTAACTGAGTACTGCCATTATTAAAGCTCACTTGATTACCGCCAATCCATATGCCTTCGGAGGTGGATTCGGGTAATAGGGTCGCCGTCAAAGGATCGGTAAAGAGCTGGCTACAACTGGCATTGGCACAGGCTCTTATGGTCACAGTCTCTGGATTACAGGTTAATCCCTGCCCCGTATGATCAAATTCGAAGTGATCGATTTGGGCACCGATAGGATTCGATTTAAGTGCACAAATCTGCACATTATCAATCTCATGGTTGTTATTCGAGCCACCAGTCGAACCAGTAAGTGAGAGTAAGAAATCACTCGGGATCGCCGCTTGTCCAGTTTGCGCGATGGCATTAAAGGCGGGAATTAAGGTGACAAATCCTGACCCCGTATTACGCTCAATCTTCACCATCGACTGACCCGAGACCTGCGAGTCTATGGTGATTTTATATCGGTGCGCAGGCGAGACATTGTTGCCATCGACCGTGGGAGATAAACAGTTGCCACTGGTATTGCTAGTACCGTTATTACAGGTGCCCCGCAAATAGCGGTATCCAGAGGTGCCAGCACCAGAACCTCGCACCGCAACCGACTGACGACGCTGACCGATATTGTAACTACCGCCTTCGCCGGAAAAGTTACCAAACTCATCGATCCCGACACCCAACCAACCGCCAGCAAAACCGCTAATACCGGGTTTAAAGCCATAACCTAAAGGCCCACCAAAGGCGCCTGGCTGAGGTGTAATGGCGGCGTCTGATAACACCAGCGCGATACCATCGGCACCACTGCCACCATAGGCATAATGGTTGAATTGGATCTCGACTAAGTTATTGGCGGCGGGGAATAATCTTTGATAGGTCGAGGCGGTGGATTGATCTGATTTCGCCTCCGTTAAACGCATACGACCGCTGACAATGGCCGGAGTGAAGCTGCCACTACTGCGGGAAACAACCCAATCATTACTTAAAGCACTCTGGGAGAAATTATCATTAAAACATTGAAGCGGCGGTAAACCATCATTAATTTTGCCATTAGTATTAATTTCTAAGTAACGACTAGTGACACGTCCGTTAATAATGGCATCATTATTAACGGCGATTTTATTATCACTGTAAACACGCCCATTTAATAATGTTGACCCAGTTAAACTAACATCGCCATAGGCAATAATTAATGCCGAAGCGCTATTAGCCTCATTAAACTTCGCACTATTTAATCCAAATGATTGCAGAGTAAATATTCTGACATTACCCTGCAAAACAACTTTAGCATTCTGGTTTAACGTAAAATTTCGAATCCAGTAATCCCCTTCGGGTAATACGAGTGTTGCCCCACTTCCAAGTTCGATCGAGTTAAATCGGTACTCATTTTGGCTGGCTGATAATGTAAGAGAGCAAGCTGAATAAAGTGCAATGTTACTAAACTGATTTTGCCCATTCGCACCAAGGGTGAGTTGTTCTCCAGTATTACAAGAACCCACACCACCACCGTTACCATTACTAGATAAAAACGCATTATTCCCAGTTAAATTTAAACCTCGGATATCCGAATAATCTATTGTGCATTTACGAACGCCACCAAAGCCATCATCACAACTACTGTTTGAAAGTCCGCTGCCATCATTGCTCGAGCAATAATCTAAGCTTTCACCGCCAGTACCATTGATTATGCCGAGGTTATTTATCTGAAGCTGAGGATATGAAATTTGATGACACACATTTGAGTTATTACCATGGTGCCCTTGAGCAACTTTGGCAAAAATCACGTTCTGATCTATAGGATCGAATGCCATTGAAGATGTTGAAAATATCAACATTAAGATAGCCATTACGGCGTGATAAAAATGCTTAATTGCCACGGGCTTCTACCTCTACTTGACGGCTAACACGGGTATCTCCACTCTCGCACACCGCTTGGCTCTTAATGTGGTACTGGGTGACAGAACCCACAAAATAGAACGTACATTGTAAAGTCACGCTACAGGCATGAAAACCTACCACAGCGGGGGGCGTCCAAGTGCTATTTGCCGAACAAACGCCCACGGTACCATTAAGCGGGAATAATTGCGCCAGCGCCGCATCGGCACCGCTATTCGCCGCGGCTAATGCCCCGAGTTCCCCACACTTCCTGAGTCAACCCAGTATCCGCATCTTCGACTATGTTAATCAGGGCTGACGCCAATAGAAACATCACTGTGATAACAAAAATGCCAATAATGAGTGCGCTTCCGCCTTGGTGCATGGGCAAGGTCACCCTACGAGGTCTTGGGCGCTGCGGGCTAAAAATGTTAGGGGACATTGATCACCTGCACTTGATGTCGATATTGGAAGGTTTCACCATTAACAGTAAATCTAGGCTGCAAATGCACCATGGCATTATTCACTAAGGTGGATGGCGTTAATGCCATTGGCAAATCACTGTTATTGACTAGGCTATTAGCCATATTTTGCGCCATCAACACCCCCGTCCCCATATCGATAGGGCGAGGCTGACTGCCATTAAACTGATAACCCGTATAACGCTGCAACACTAGATCATTACTACTGACGGCCTTTTCAAAACAATAACTCACGGGAGCCGAGCCAAAATAAATCCGCTGCCGCGGTGAAGCCTCGGCAAAACGAGTTGACGCCATAAAGATAAGAGTGACTTGATTCCCAGATGTAGCAATGGTTTTTATCTGTGCCCGTTTTTGTCTGGCACTGTTATAGACATCGCTATCGGTCAAAGGGTAAATCCAAACATATTGGTTGGCCGCGATCTTACTGGTCACATCGTCTAATATCACAGTCCCCGAGATTGCAGCGACATTAGGTGCAATGGGCATAGCTAAATAAGTCGTGCTGGCTTCGGTAGGCACAAATTCAATACATTGGTAGGTTAACGAATCGCTATTAATACGCACACTGCTCGGCAAGGCGCTGCGCAGCTCACGGGTCATGCGTTCGACGGCAAAACGGCTCTGGCTTAGCACTTGGTCAACCGAGCTCGATTCGACAAAAATTCGCGTACCAAAAATAATAAAACTGCTCACCCCCACCACTAAAATACCCAAAATTAAGATAACGGTAACCATCTCGACCAAGGTAAATCCTCGAGCGGAGTGTCTAGCATGGGGTAAAAAAGCGGGTTGGGAGCCCATTAGTAATTACTCCTCACTATATTGTAAGTAATCACTTCGCCATCGGGTGTTGTCACATTAATAGTCACGAGTTTAGTATTAGGCCCAGTGCCATAGGCGACAGTGACACTTAAACGATAGTTAGGATAAGCCTGCGCATAGGTTTGGCTTGAGTTGAGCATAGCCTTGGTTTCATTTAAACCGTGGTAATCGTCAACATCGTCATAATCGTTGCGACTTTCTCCAGATTCACTGCCTAATACCGTAGAACAACCCATCCCTAATGGGCTATCGCAGGCGGGTACGCCCCCATTGGCATTAGTCTTTTCATCGTAGCGCTTACCCCAGATTTCATTCATCACCGAATGGGCCAGCTCAGCACTTTGCACCCTATGTAAGGTCTTCGCCGCACGATCCGCCTGGGGAAATAGCATACTGCTGAGCATCACTATGGCAATGGCGATCACTAACATGCCCACCACTAACTCAATCAGGGTAAATCCCCGGGGGTGAACAGGGCTTAATCGAATACCTCTGGCGCTAATTGGCATAAATGTAACCCTCGCTAGAGATATTGATGATCACAGTCTCATTGGCGATGACGTTAATACAGTTGCCATTACAGCCTAACAAAGGCCTGCCATGGGGATCAAAATCAATATTAAAACCTCTAGCATCATTACTCACTAATGCAAGGCTCGCTCCGCCTTGGAATGCTTGAGCATAGAGTGGATCTGGTGAGAGCGCAGCCCCGGTGCAACCGCTGTTATCACGGCTTGCAAAGTGACTCGCCTGATAACCTGAACTCGATATGGCAAGGCGATAACATCTATCGGTATTATTGAGGGCCTTTTGCTGCACTTGACGCAGTTCGGCGATAAATTCATTACGCAAACTATAGGCGCTATAGGATGATTGGGTAAACAGACGTGGCAAGACAGTCACAGCCAAAATCGATATCAAGATAATGGTCGTCACTAACTCAACTAAGGTAAATCCAGTCTGTTTCGCCATGGGAAAATTAACCATTGTCCATATTAGGTTCTAGGTTCTAGGTTCTAGGTTC
>NZ_AFOZ01000040.1 GCF_000217915.1 Shewanella sp. HN-41
AATCCCGTTGAGTTCGTTTTGGTTGTTGATTTCATTACACTCTCCAAATAAAGATTGAAAAGTGTCAACGCTATTTAGGACGGGTCAAAGTAGTAATTAAAAGGAATTAATGGATGAGATGGATATCAGCTTGCTTAATGTTGTGTTTATTTGCCCCCGCCACCTTCGCCAATGAAGATGCCAGTGAACCCAATGTAAAAAAGAGCAAAAACGATATTTGCCACGACAAATCCAGCCGCTCTTATAAACGCACTAAAAACTATACCCCATACGAAACCATCAAAGAATGCTTAGCAAGCGGTGGCCGCTTACCTAAAAAGTAAATAGCCCCAGAGCATATAAGCACCACTTTGATTTAAATATAAAAGGAAATAAACGAATGGATACCGTTCTAGCATTATTATTTTTAGCATCATCAGCTATTTGTGTGATTGGATTACTTAAACCCTCTTGGGCAGGCAAAGCAACTCGCGGACAAGTTTTTAAATTCTATGGTCTTGGTGCCGCAGTTTTCTTGTTTCTCTTTGCCTTATTTATGGATCCTGTTAAGCAATCTCCTGATATTGCAGCAGTGTCAGCAGAACAAATATCTACGGCTAAAGCAGCGATAGGACAGACTTCAACAGTGACTAAGCCTGTTGCACATGAGTATCAAATAATCGACAAGAATGACACCAGCTTTGCAGGCAGAAAGCGCCTGCGCTGGATAATTATATCTCCGTCCGCCCTGTCTCAAATTGACAGAGCCGAAACTGCAAAAGTCGCCGCCATGGATCTTCAGAAGCAAACAGGTGCAGACTTAGCTCAAATATGGCTTGAGGTTGCATCATTCACTGCTGGTCAGGGAAGTCAGTTGGCAATGGCTACATACATACCAGATGGTTGCGGAAACAGTGGCAAAGACTGCGATGGAAAGAATTGGAATGTTAGTGCTTCAGGCGTGCAATTAACCGATGAGCAAATGGCTATTTGGAAAGCATGGCGTGAGAATCGTGAACAATTTATGCCTGATGGTTATGTAGATGAGGAACGTCTCAAAGAGTTTCTAGCCACTAAATTTGACACCACGCCAGATAAGATCACTCTACCTTGGATTGAGCGTGACGATATAGCTCAGTAGTCATCAGATTTAAATTAGCTTAATTACATCAGAAGAATGCTTTCATAGGCGGTCCTTTACCAGATGGATTCCAGAGTTCCGCACGCATTGCCGCCAGCACTTTCGCGTGGCTTGAGCCCGTGAGTTTGAACACCACAAAGTCTTTGTATTGTGCGATGAATACATTCCCATAGATCTTGATACACGACTTGCCAAACATCTGGCCAACACTAATACCTTCTTCGTCGCCAAGACGTTCAACTAGTCTCATGTACTAGTCAACTGCTCTGGACATTGCACGCCTCTCGCTTCAGGTGCCTTACGCCACTCATCACACGTGCGTTTCGCACGTCGCGTGCATGGGCCTGTTATGTTGCTGTTAGCCAGTTCTCATATATCAACGATGCAATGAGCGAGGCTACAACACCGAGCGCGAGTGCGGAAAGGATGGAAATACCGATGGACACCAGAGTATGCTCTCTAACGAAACCTGTGAGTCGATCGATGAGCGGCTTCTGAACTCGGTGGAGTTCGCTTTGAACAACCGCGAGCAACTCATTCGAGACCTTGGCTTGCTTGAGCAGTGAACAGCACTGGTCACATACGCATGGTCGATGAAGCGAATGAACGACATCCACTTTGTTTGCATTCATGTCGAAGAGGCATCCGCGCGTCTCATCATGAGCGTAGCTTGTTATTTCAGACGCTGGAGGAATTCGCTCTCCGTAGCGCCTGTAGATCAAAACTGCTGCATACAGCACTCTTAGCGCCAAATTCTTTAAAGGGAGTCCGTGGAAGCGGACGATCTGATCCATCTCATAGAAAGTAAAGACGACGCGATTATCCGAGAGCCGGCGAAGGTACCAGTTGTTCTCGAGTTTCACCTTCACAAAGATAATGAGAAACGCACACGTAGGATCCCTTCGAACCCCTGCTTCGAATTGATCGTCAGTGAACTCCCAGTCATTTCCCTTTGCGTGGTCATCCAGCTGAAAACTTTCGATCTCCGGCTTCACGACAAATGCCTTGGATCGCCAGGTGGCGAGTTCGCGCGGATCGAAATCTGGTAGCGGCTGGCCGAGAATGGCTATCTGTATTATTGGTTTTGACATCAGTTCTTCCCTGTTACATAACTTGTGGAGAACGGCAGTTGTTAAGTGCTTTAATTTGCTAAAAAAATGGCAACTGCAACGCCTAATATTGCGATAATAATTGAAAATACACTCAGCCTATTGCCTAGATTCCACTGGGATGATTTTTTAGTGATTTTTGCATAAGCTTTAAAGTCATTAAATTTTAGAGTGTCTTGTGCCTCAATAGATAAATTTAATTTTCCGACGATCTCATATTTTGTGCCATGCCCAGTATGATTAATAACGTATGGTTTTTGTGATTGAGAACTAAGAATTCCCTTCTTTCGCATTTCCAATGCAAGGTCGCAAGAATATTCAAACTCGGAATCCGTTGAGAAACTCTCTCTTTTGATGAATTGTTTATTACTCAAAAAACGAATTAGATTAAATTCACTCTCAGTGTACATATATGCTCAATAATTTATCACTTAACGCCGCATTAAGTGGTGAACAACGCCACCATCCAACCTAAAGCATTGTGCTGTAAACACTAAAGCAGATTCAAACTGAAAATGCCAAGTGTTAAGAATCACTCTTAAATGCTTTGTTAATTTTTAATTGTGTGCAGTTCTGATGGCGCTGAAATGCTGTAGATTACAAGACCTGCAACTAGCAATGCGATAATTACACCAATTACAGCCACCCTTTTTGAGTTAACAAATGACGGCTCACCAATCTTAACTCGCTCCCACTCTTCTTTTAACGTCAACTGAGCAAAGTCACGAATGCTATCAACCATTGCAACTGACTCATACCACTTCCCATTATTTGCGAGTTTTTTTGATTGCACAAGACTCTTACGTAAATCCTTTTGGTGTTTACTTTTATCATCTGGATTTAAGCGCATCATGATATTCGAATAGGCAATAGCGAGTACTTTATGCTCTTCTTTAGTCTCCACCGAACGAGCTAACACATCCACGGAATCTCCATGCTTCTGCTTCATAGCCCAATATATTTCTTCTGTTGAGACCAAAGCAGAAATGTACTTAGAAATATCATCCCGCAGTGCATCAATCCAGTTCTGTCGTAATTGGGATATTTGCTGCTCCTTGGTTAACACTAAACTTAGAAATGAGAATGCACCTGCAATAAGTGCAGCAATAACAACACCTATTGGTACAAGCACATTAACCGGAATTTCACTCATAACTTTCCTTAAAAACTAACGTCTTAGTATTTGTGCGCTGCACTGTTTGCAGGGTATAAATCGCTTATTAGACTTGCCGCTGCCACATCCGTGTAAATGGGTATGAATGATGCTATAGGAATTTGCTTTTTTGCGGTAGCGGTTTTTATACAGTTTGATGGGCAATCACTTGATATCGTTTTAGCTTTCTCTAGGTGAGGAATTATCCCTAGGAGTAAGTGTGGAGCAGCGGATCACTTTAGGCTCCGCGCAGCGGCTTAGTTCAACGCCTTGTTAAGGTGTGAGGCACGCAATACCGAAGCCTCCGCATGCCACCTTAACTACTAAAACCAACGCATAGTAAAAATGCCACGCGTGCCGAATCACTCTTGAACAATTTGTTAGCTCAAATAGTGTCGCAGAGCTTCCATACCCGAAGAGTCGCTCCACCGCCCAGATTTTGAAGAAGGATGATATTCATAAAACACGCTAAAATTAAATTCTTTCCACGCAAATTCAGTTGCCTTACGCAACTGACCTTGTAACTTCGTTACTTCTTCAAAAAAGCATTGTGCGATGACCCCGCAAACCACTATTTTAGCTTTCTGTGAAATTTGTATACTTGCATAAAGTCGCGATTCAAAACTATCTAAGGCGTTTAAACCAATCTCGCTACGCAAGATGTCTTTTATTTGATTTTTCTGACGTTGAACCAAAGGATCGTAAATAGTTTGGATACGAAAAAATTCAACTAGTTTTAGTGGCAATTTCTCACCTGCATAACACGTACTTTGTAGAGGAATTCGAGAGCAATTAAGTATAGAGAGTTGGGTTGGAAGTGGAGCCCTGTTTTTTATTAGTTCACCAAGTGGTTGCTCGCAGTTAAATATGACTTTGCTCATATTCACGCCAGTTTCTCCCGCAGCAGGGTATCCAACGTTGAGCTCTTGAGTATGGGGAGATTCTAGAATGAAAATCACATCGCTATTCGGATGTGATAAATCTTCGATTTGAAATTTCTTTAAATTCAAATATAACACCTAGTTCTTTGTGAGCTAACGCTGCCAGCAGCGGTCGAAAAGCCGCGTAGCGGATTTGAGGTCCAGCCCACGAAGTGGGCGTTGCTGACTGGCCTTGTTATGCTTTTTCAATTTCTTTCAACGACTTTTCAGACATATTGAAAAGCGCATTTGGACTATTTTCATCTATCTTGTACTTAAAACCCGAGTGAACTGCCGCTGCTATAAACACGCCATTGGTAATATAGCCAATTTTCTTCTCAGCCAAGTCCTTCAAACCGTAACTGCTGCGCTTTGAATTGATATTTTTTATTTGCTTTACCTGACTTAACCACTCAACAGTCTTATTGAATGCTTCTGTGCTCTTTAATAAATCAGCCTGACTTTTTGAGAATTCATCGGATTTTTCTTTTTGTGAAAGCCCACGACCCTTTTTGTAAATACCGATACCAAAATCTGTCAACTCAGGGATAAGATCTATCACTGCTTGAATCTGTTCTTTGCTCATATTCACTTACCTCAATTAAAACCCGCTTCAGGCATAACGCCCGCGTCTAGCGAATCCCCAGATAAATTCGATGGGATTCAAATAAGTAGACACGCATGATGCTGTTTGATCTAATCAATTTCGCCAAAAACCTAATAGATCCAACATCATGCGTGATATCGACATATTACACAATTTACTCAAAAAACAATGCCCTCAAATACACCTTAATTCTCTGATGGTTGATACTGAGTCTTTACTCGATGGCAATCAACTCTCGTTAACTCAGTTAGTACGGAACATAACAGGTAACGTTGCACCAAAACACAATATTAAGCGCATTGACCGACTGCTCGAAAATCCACATACCGCTAAACATAAGTCCTCTATTTATCAATGACATACACAGTATCCGCGACGCATTTTCTATGAATTAAGAGTGATGCCCATTATTCTTGTGGATTGGTCTGATATGCGCGAACAACTGTAAATGATGACCTTACAGTCCGCAATATGGCATGGGCTTCAGACAAAGCTGCAGCCGTTGTCCAAAGCGATATGATGTATTGCTGCTCATCGCTATGCTGGCTGAAATCGTGTTGTGGTGTATTGGGTTAGCGGCACAACACCTTGGATGGCAGCGATACTTTTAAGCCAATACCGTGAGAAAGCGTGCAGTGCTATCAATTGTTAGACTTGGAAAGGAAGTCTGCAAAAGAGACAAATATCCGGTAAAGGAGACCATTTTTCGCTGGGCATTAATCAAATATTTAAACTTAGTTCATGACGCTAGAAAACCCCAATTATGAGGGGATCCCCAGCACCAAAATAACCGATTATTAAGACTTAGCTATAATTGTGAGCGAAGCGAAACTGAGCCAAGCTTTATTCGTCCGCGTTGATTTTTTTGTTAAATTTTTTGCGTGCGTAATAAGTTTCAACTCCAAATAATAAAGCTAATGTTATCAAACAAAATAATAGTTTCTTCAATGATAAATCGCGGTAATCATTTTTACCTTGAATAAAATCAACTAGATCAATACAAATGAAACTTATAGATAAAGTAGCTAGAGCGATTATTAATATCACATTGAAAAATTCATGTGCAATTTCAAATCCTGACTCTTTTACTTTTGCCGTTTGATCCCAACCAATATTACCTACCACAACACCCACTACTAAAAATAGTACTTCCAATATAGTAGAAATCTTAAAGTCATTTAGTTTTACATACCCAGACAGCCAAGTATCTGAACAAACTCCCTCAACTAGTCCACAATCTGGGTGTCGAAATGTACTCAACGCCTCTAATGTTGACTTAAGATCGTAATATGAAAGCCAAATCAACGAAAATGAACTGCAAAGGAAGAAAGTTAAATAAACCTTCGACAGAGTGTTTTTTGTTTTTTTCGATAACTTACTGGTTTTATTATCAAATTTAGTATCGAAGTTCTTAAATCGAGAAATTGGGGAAACGTATGCTAATAAAGCTTTAAATACGTAAATTACTGGGTTTTCTGGTTGATTCATATACATCCTAACTCAAAAAATAAACACCTACTTAAGCGGAAAAATAAATTTGACTATAATATGAAATGAGTGAAATAACCAACTGTACTTTTCCCGTTTGAAGTTCTTTTTATATTTACTTTTCTCGATACTGAATGCTATTAAGTATGTATGCTACAACTAAATTTAAGCCACCGTCGTCGATACAAAGTTTACGCCCATGGTCAATCACGTTAGCAAAACCTTGCCACTCATCAATTAATTCAATTTTTTGGTCTTCATTTAAAAGACTAGAATCAAAACCGTTCTTTAATCGAGACTCTAATAAATGAAATATTTCACCTGTTTCAAGTGCAGAATAACATTTATCTAAAGTAAGATCGGTATACTTTCCCGATCCTGCGGCACCATTGATATAAAAAGCAAGAAAAGTTAATTGTGAAATTTTGATAGTTGAGTCCATATGCGATTCTCCATGTAAATATAACATTTCATTAGTGCCATGCGCGTTCACCTCATCAGAACAGTGAAAACGCGCATAGTTAACTATCTGTATTGCAAAGAACTTATCAGCTTTTCATCAAATACACTATATGGAAAACGCGCATCCGCGTTTTCCAAACCTATTAACTCAAACCATCAACAACTAACTTGTTGATAATTAATGTAATATTTAATAAAGCATAAGTGTAAACGCGCAAAAAAAATTTTTACGGCCTTTCTTAAACTTAACGATTTTCAAATAATACTGTATATAAACAGTGCCATAGGAATTGCTATCATGATGTGAAAGCCGATTTTTAAGCGACGTTCAAGAAGAAATACGCATGCGCTGCAGTATCAGAACGGAAGAAGTGACACAGACATTTAAGCTTGAAAATATTTGTGGACTTATCACCTTGCGGGACACTAGCGAGTTGCTGAGTCTTGATGAATGGGAAGATGCTTGGCTCAGCCTATAATCTAAATTTGTTTAACTATATTTGAAATCTAACTGACCTAAACCTAACGGGGCCCCAATCATTTAACGGCGCCCAATTGATAACAAAACAAATCACTAATCCCCCACATGGCTCCCATACTCGCTTACAGCCCGCTGAAAACAACAAAATCAGTCCAATCGAGCATAGGTGCAATGGAGAAGGTACGGTCGAGCTGTAGACCATCATTAAGATTATTTTTCAACACGTTACTATCGACTCAAGTAATTAAAATTTGCCTGTATGTTGTCGCTTAGAGGGATAAAGCGCCTTAATTTAAGCCGCAGGTTAGCAATGCACACCGCAAGCATAAAAATGGAAAAACAGTAAACGAGCTAACGTTTACTGTTTTATTGCCCCTCAGAGCTGGCGGGATTATACCCTAAACCGCCTGCTTTGGGGAGATTAAGCTAGGATTAAGCCTGACTCGGAGCCAAAGCTATAGCTCGCTCCAACGTCTGAGCAAGTTATGGTAAACCCCGGTGAGATTAAACAGCTCTTGTTCTGGCGTGGCCTGCGCCGTCAAAGATTGAATCGATTGATCGAGTTGAAATAACAAACGGCGTTGCCCCTCATCGCGCACCATGCTCTGCAACCACATAAAAGCAGAGGTACGCTCCCCCGAGGTGACAGGGGTAACTTGATGCAAGCTTGTCGAGGGATACAACACCAAAGAGCCCGCCGCCAGCTTAATACTTTGCTGACCATAGGTATCTTGGATCACCAGCTCACCACCTTGGTAAGTGTCTGGTTCGCTCAAGAACAAGGTCGCAGACAGATCGGTGCGAACCATACCATCGCTGGTCGAGCGAATCGCATTATCAATATGATAGCCAAAGGTTTCTCCGCCTTGATAACGATTAAACAAGGGGGGATAAAACTGTAATGGCAGCGCCGCCGACACAAATACAGGATGGGCCAAGAGGCGCGCCATGATCAGCTCACCGATGCGAAGCCCCACGGGATCGTCTTTGTCTAACTGCTGATTACGTTTGCGGGTACTCGCCATCACGCCCGAAGTCTGGTTGCCATCAATCCAAGTGCGGGCATCGAGCTCTTCCCTTAGCTGATTGACTTCTTGTTTAGAAAAAACATTCGGAATTTCAATAAGCATTTCAAAATCCTATTGGAATAGCATAAACATCAAAGGCAGCCCTAGGGCTGCCATTCAGATCTCGATTAATACTGCTTAGAAGTGCATATCGGCACTTAACATTACTAAGCGTCCAGGTGCCATATTGGCAAAATGCGCGGTGTAAGCTTTATCGTAATAACGCTCATCCGTCAGATTTTGCACGTTCAGGCGTAAGGTTAAGAATTCACTCATCTTATAGGATGAGGTCAAATCAAAACGCCAGTAGGACGGAATCGACAACGTATTGGCCGTATTACCATAGACTTTGCCCATATAGTAGGCACCCGTACCGACAGTGAACTCCTCTGTCACATCGTAGGTGGTGAATAAACTTAAGCTATTTTTAGCGGTATTAGGGAAGCGATTGCCATTGAGTGCCTGGTTATAGCCATTGCTTTCCAACGTCGCGTCCAAGTAGGTATAGCCACCAAAACCGTGCCAATGCTCAGTAACGTCACCGGAGAAGCCGAGTTCAAAACCCTTCACCTTTTGCTCGCCGACGTTTTCCTGCGGCGAATTACGATCGCCAGAGGTCGCGACCCGAGCGTTGTTTTTCTCGATTTGGAATACAGAGCCATTAAGGGATAAACGCCCCGCAAAGAAGTCCCACTTAGTGCCTAACTCATAGCTTTCGGTATCTTCTGGCTCTAAATCGGCGTTGGTACTGCCGAGGCGGTCTGCACCATCGCCATTAGAGGTACCTGGCGGATTAGATGAGGTGCCCCAAGCGGCATAAATACTGCCGTTTTCAGCAGGCTTATAAAGTAGCGACAATTGGTAGTTGAAGAAGTCAGTGTCATTGCTAAATTGAGAAGTGGAGTTCTCAGCGCTGGTGCTGTAATCATCCCAACGGATCCCCGCATTCACCATCCACGCTTCGGTTAATTCAATGGTGTTAAAGGCATAAATAGAGCGAGTATCGGTTTCAGTCACAGTCGCATTAGTACCGAGTGTGATGGTACCCACCCAAGGATCGTGGGGATTTGGATTATCCAGCAGCGTACAGTTGTAGTTGTCCAGCATTGCCTGATTACAACCCGCGTTGCGACCATTGCCCGTATCGACCGTATAACTTAAGTTGCTGGTACGTTCGTTACTTAATTCGGTGCCCACTGCAAAGCGGTTAGTGAACCCGGCCAATTTTGCTTCGCCCGAGAGTTGCAGTTGAGTGGCTAAGGTCTTAGTGACCGAATGGCGAGACTTAGTGTTACGCCAGACATAACCATTAGCCACGTTGCCCGTCGTGTCGTCCGGGTTAGTCACAATATAGTAATTACTGTTACGGCTATAGATGGAGGTCGACGTAAACTGCATATCGTTGTTAAAGTCATGGCTGATCAACACTGAGGCCGTATCATCCATAGTGTCGCGAAAATCCCGCGACAACAAACCGTAGAAGTTGTCGGGGTCGACATCCGCAGGTTGACCCGTAGCCTGATCATAGGGAATACCATAGTCAGGGATGTCATGATTTTCGAAGTGGTAATACTCGAGGGTCACTTTCGTTGGCGTGGTTAAACCAAAGGTTACCGAGGGTGCCACGCCCCAACGATTGCCCGTCACTTCATCACGCCCTGGCGTATCGGCATCATGGGCCATCATGTTGACACGGAGCGCTGCCTCATCGGCAATCACATGGTTAACATCTACACTGGCGCGTTTTAGCGAATCCGTCCCCACGGTAACGTCGGCATTAATAAAATCTTCGGACTGGGCTTTTTTGGTCACAATATTGATGCTACCGCCAACGGCGCCACGACCGTTGTACACTGAGCTTGGGCCCTTCAGGACTTCGATTTGTTCAATGTTAAAGGTTTCACGGCTTTGTGAGCCCACATTACGCATGCCATTGATAAAGGTTGAAGATTGGGCATCGTAACCACGGATAAAAGGTCTATCGCCATAAGGATTGCCCCCTTCGCCAGTACCTAGAGTAATACCTGGGGTTGCACGCAGCGCATCGGTAAAACTCTGAGCGCCCATATCTTTGATCAAGTCTTGATTGATCACTGTAACGGTTTTGGCGGTGTTGAGCAGATCTTCGGTAAATTTACCCGATTGTACCTTACGGCTGTTATAGCCTAAGTACTCACCATTCACTTCAATATGTTCTACTTTTTTATCAACGACTTGTGACTGTGGTTCCGTTGCCATTGCAGGGGCAGCAGAAACCGCCATTCCTATCGTTAGCGAACCTAAAACATGGGCACCAAGCGTGATTCGGCCATTGCGGCGTTTTGCAAATTTCATTAAAAGCATTCCTGTTGCGGAGTAAACTCTGTAACAGATGTCCCCCATCTGTTAATCGCCGCTAATATATGTAAAACACAAATCGCAATCAATAATTATTATCATTTGCATTATAATTTAATGTAAATCACACTATGGAACACAAATGTGCGCCGAGTCTCATTGTCGATTAGAGATACGGACGTCTTATCTCGAATGTCACTTAAGATTTTGAAAATAAGATAGATTAATTTTATAAACATGCAGAAAATTCTAGAATGTTCCCGCATCAGGTCATCTTTCCCATGCAAAATCGATAAACTCACAGGTAAGAAAAAAACTCAGGTAGGCAAAACCAAGTACACGCAAACGGAAGTAAAAGTGCCTAAAATGGCACTATCGAACGATGTGGTCTCAAACGGTCTTCACGGATAAATAATAATAAAATCGTGAAATTAACCTCACATTTCCATTTGTGTCATCTAAGCTGATAGAGTGTGACTAAGATTGCTGTGGTCCAGCGACTTTTCGTCTAACCTTAATGACATGGTGACCATAAGGCTTAAGTTCATAAGAGGAAACACTAAAGCATGAACGTCAATTTTATTAACCCCTTCCTGCAATCGCTGCTCAATGTCATTTCGACTATGGCAAGTATGGACCTCACGCCGGGCAAACCCCAAGTCAAGACCGACAACTTAGCCAAGGGCGATGTGTCAGGGTTAATTGGTATGGTTGGGCCGCAGACCAAGGGCTCATTATCCATCACCTTTGAGCAAAAACTTGTCCTGCAAATCATGCAAAATATGCTGGGTGAGAACCCAGGTAAAATAAATGAAGAAGTCACAGATCTCGTTGGCGAAATCACCAACATGGTCACAGGTGGCGCAAAAAATCTTTTAGGCCAAAAGGGCTACGAGTTTGAAATGGCGACGCCGATGGTCGTCTCCGGTAAGGGGCATACTATTTCCCATAAAGCGAATGGTACAAAAATCATCATGCCATTCACTAGTCCTCATGGTACCGCCTTTATTGAAATCTGCTTTGAGAATTAATCCGTTATCCGTAGTTAACCCTTAGCATTCTCTTCATGTCGCTCTGCAAGCTTGATTATTGCCCTTAAGGACTTCAATAACCAAGTGCAGAACGGCTAGCTCATATCCGCTTAATCATCAGTTGCTTGGCCCATAAAAAAACGGCGCTAATGCACCGTTTTCTTGTACCCAGAATGATGGCTTATGCTAGGCAAACCGCGACCCTTGGGGTAAGTTTAGTCACTAACTCATAGGCGATAGTGCCAATATGCTCGGCCACTTCCTCTACCGGTAAGGCTGCGCCCCAGAGCAGCGCCTCATCGCCAACTTGATCCGTCGCATCCGCCCCTAAATCAACGGTCAACATGTCCATAGATACTCGGCCAACAATCGGCACTCGGCGGCCATTGACCCACACGGGCGTGCCTTCCGGTGCATTGCGGGGATAGCCATCACCATAACCAATAGCGACAACCCCTAGACGAGTATCTTGTTTCGCCGTCCAAAAACAGCCATAACCTACGGGTTGATCCGCTTTATGATCACGCACGGCAATAAGACGTGAGACTAAATTCATCGCAGGAATGAGCCCATGATTTGCACCACAATCACCAGTAACGGGAGACACCCCATAAAGCGCAATCCCAGGACGGATCCAATCTCCTTGGCTTTTAGGCCAAAAAAGCGCTCCCGCCGAATTGGCAAGAGTTCTAAAACCCGGTAAATCTGCGCTTAAGGCATTAAAGGCCGCTATTTGCACCTCAGTGTACGAGTTTTCAGGCTCATCGGCACAGGCAAAATGAGTCATCAGATGAATGGGTTTAGCCACATTAGCACACGCCATCAACCGAGCATAAACCGTAGAAAATTGCTCAGGCGTCACACCTAATCTATGCATACCTGAATCGACTTTAAGCCACACAGTGACAGGCTTAGCCAAAGTCACCTGTTCTAACATCTCGATTTGCGATTCATGGTGCACTACGGTATCAATATCGTGGGCAACCAGTAAGGGTAAATCGGTGCCACGAAAAAAACCCTCGAGCAACAACAGACGCGCCTTAACGCCACCAGCACGCAATTCCAAGGCTTCTTCTAAACGGGCCAAACCAAAGCCATCGGCGCTGACGAGGCAGTTGGCGACGTTCAGTAATCCATGACCATAACCATTGGCCTTAACAACAGCCATCACTTGGCTTGCACTTGCCTGCTGACGCAGCACAGCCAAGTTATTTTGCAGTGCACTACTGCTAATTTCTGCACGGGGAAAAGGTTTCAAAATTTACCTTGCTTACTCAGGAAATAAAGAGCCTGAGAAATAAAAAGAATACATAAGCTTTGCTTATCTTCTATCGCCACACACTTAATCTTCTTCAAACTGCGGACCAGCATAATTATCGAAGCGAGAATACTGACCTTGGAAAGTTAAGCGCACCCGGCCGATTGGGCCGTTACGCTGTTTACCAATAATGATTTCGGCGGTGCCTTTGTCTGGAGAATCGTTGTTATACACTTCATCACGGTAAATAAACATGATGAGATCCGCATCCTGCTCGATAGATCCCGATTCACGTAAGTCTGAGTTGACAGGACGTTTATCGGCCCGTTGTTCGAGCGAGCGGTTAAGCTGGGACAGTGCGATCACAGGGATCTCAAGCTCTTTGGCTAGGGCCTTAAGCGAGCGCGAAATTTCGGCAATCTCAAGGGTACGATTATCGGATAACGCGGGTACTTGCATCAATTGCAGGTAGTCGACCATGATCATCGACAGGCCACCATATTCACGGGCGATACGGCGTGCACGGCTACGCACTTCGGTCGGAGTGAGCCCCGAGCCATCGTCGATATACATTTTGCCCTGCTCGAGCATGATACCCATGGTCGATGACACCCGTGCCCAATCCTCATCATCAAGCTGGCCAGTACGAATTTTAGTCTGGTCGACGCGGCCTAAGGAGGCCAACATACGCATCATAATTTGTTCCGAGGGCATCTCGAGACTAAAAATAAGCACAGGCTTGTCTTCATTCATCGCCGCCTGTTCACAGAGGTTCATCGCAAAGGTCGTTTTACCCATAGATGGACGGGCAGCCACGATAATCAGGTCTCCGGATTGGAAGCCTGCCGTCATTTTATCCAGATCGCTAAAACCACTCGACACCCCAGTCACCCCATTATGCGGGTTGTTATAGAGCTGTTCTATCTTATCAACGGTTTTTTCAAGAATGGTTTTAATGCCTTCTGGACCTTCGTTGGCATTGGTACGTTGCTCGGCAATTTTAAATACTTTACTTTCAGCCAGATCGAGCAAGGCACTCGAGTCTCGACCTTCGGGATTGTAGCCCGCATCGGCAATTTCATGGGCCACACGGATCATCTCGCGCACAACTGCCCGTTCACGGACAATTTCAGCATAGGAGACAATATTGCCGGCACTGGGAGTATTCTTAGCAATTTCACCTAAGTAGGCAAAACCGCCTGCTTCTTCAAGCTGATTTTCAAGCTCAAGTTGTTCAGAGACGGTAATCAAATCGATGGGCTGACTGGTTTCCACTAGGCGGTGCATCGCCGCGAAGATCATCCGATGCGAGCGCGAGTAAAAATCTTCTTTTACCACGGTTTCAGCTACTTTATCCCAAGCGTCGGCGTCTAACATTAGGCCGCCTAATACCGATTGTTCAGCCTCAATAGAATGTGGTGGCAGCTTGAGTCCATCGAGCTGCAAATCCCTTGGCTTACTTTTAGGCTTAAAAGCACCTTGTTGTGACATTAACACTCCCGATTTCCAACAACTTAACAAAATATGATATAAAACCCGTGTCAAGCAAACGGGTGGTTTACACTCGCCTGTTATCCTGTTTCAACGGACACTCTAACAATCAATAAGGAAAGAACATGCGTATTGCATTGGTTGCGGCCTTAGTTTTGACATCCGGCATAGTGAATGCCGACGAAGGACAATGGCAACCTTATCAAATGCCTTCAATTGCAGACAAACTCAGTGAACGCGGAATCGATATTCCTGCAGAAAAACTGGCCGATCTTACAAGCTATCCAATGAACGCCGTCGTAGGGCTGGGCTATTGTACCGCCAGTTTTGTCTCCCCCCAAGGGCTAGTTGTAACAAACCATCATTGTGCCTATAAGGCGATACAATATAACACTAAGAAAGAACATAACTATCTAGAACAAGGCTTTTTAGCAACATCAATGGACAAGGAACCCTCAGCCGGTCCTAACGAGCGTTTATACATCACCGAAGCCGTCACCAATGTGACTAGCGACGTGACTAAAGACTTGAGCCAAGATCCCCTCAGCCGTTATGAAGAAATTGAAAGCCACAGTAAAGCCTTGATCAAAAACTGTGAGGCCGATGCCAACTACCGCTGTAATGTCCGCAGCTTCCATAACGGCCTAGAATACTACTTAATCAAGCAGTTGATGATCCGCGATGTGCGCTTAGTGTATGCACCACCCGAAAGTGTTGGCGCCTACGGTGGCGATATCGATAATTATGAATATCCACGCCATTCCGGTGATTTTGCCTTCCTGCGCGCCTATGTGGGGAAAGATGGTAAACCTGCGGCCTACAGCGACGATAACATTCCTTACAAGCCAAAGAGTTACCTTAAGGTCAATGCCGATGGTGTAAAGGCCGGCGATGGCGTATTTGTCGCAGGCTACCCTGGTACCACCAGCCGTTATAATCTCACTAGCGAACTTAAATTTGCCAGTGATTGGCTCTACCCAACCCAGGCAAAACGTTATCAATTACAAATTGATACTATCGAAGCTATGGGGCAGGAAGATGCCGATATCGCCATTAAATATGCAGGCAATATGGCGTCGATGGCCAATCGGATGAAGAAACTCAACGGTCTGCTGGCTGGCTTTAAAGCCACGGATATTGTAGGCATAAAACAAAACCGTGAGGATAATTTTTTAGCTTGGCTTAAACAAAATCCTAAGCTAAATCAAAACCTCATTCCTGAGTTAGAAGTGTTACTTGCCGAGCAACAACATGCATTTCAAACCAATTATTATTTCACCAACGCCCAATCGAGCACACTGTTAACAGCGGCCAATAACCTCTATCGCCTCGCTAAGGAAAAACAAAAGAGCGATGCTGAACGTGAAAGCGGTTACCAAGAGCGCGACGTGGCCATGTTTAGCTCCCGTCTAAAACGTATCGATTCTAGCTTTCATATTAATGTCGATAAAACCCTATGGTTACAGGATTTAACGGCATATCTTTCCCAGACTAATCGTGTAGCAGCTCTTGACGATGCACTGGATCTAAACAATAAAGATGCAGATCTCGCGGCTAAGCTTGATGGCCTTTACTCACTGACAACACTCACGGACCAAGCTAAACGCCTAGCTTGGATGAATGCCGACGCGAGCGCCTTTGAAACCAGCTCCGATCCTTTTATTCGTTTAGCAGTCGCTTTGTACGACACTAATATGGCCGAGGAAAAAGCGAAAAAAATAGTGGATGGTAAATTGTCTACTGCGCGTCCCGCCTACATGGCAGCCGTTATCGACTACTACAAAGCCAACAACTGGCCAGTCTATCCCGATGCCAACGGTACGCTGCGTATCAGCTATGGTATGGTCGATGGTTATCAGTCCCGCGATGCGCTCTACAAACAGCCCTTTACTCGCCTCGATGGCATAGTGGCCAAACACACGGGTGTTGAACCCTATAATGCCCCCCAAAAACTGCTCGATGCGATTCACGAGCAACGGGTTGGCGATCACTTAGTCAAATCCGTCTATCAAGATCCCCGTAGTTGGATTTGCAGACTCTTCTCTTGCTTAGATAAGCCTGAAGAATTTAACTCTGTACCGGTTAACTTCTTATCCAGCGTCGATACCACGGGGGGGAACTCAGGTTCACCCGTCTTTAACGGCAAAGGAGAATTGGTGGGCCTTAACTTCGACTCCACCTATGAAGCCATCACTAAGGATTGGTTTTTCAACCCCACCATCACCCGCGCAGTTCACGTGGATATCCGCTACATTTTATGGATGATGGATCAAGTCGATCATGCAGATAATCTTATCCAAGAGTTGGATTTAGTGAGAAATTAATACTCTGAACCCAATAAGTTGCTCTATACCAAAGCCGCCCACTGTTATGCAGTGGGCGTTTTTTATTTGGACTGGTATTTTAGAATCGAGTGCGCTTTGGGATGAAATGTGTACAGATATCGCTCACCGCATGCATTCCCTTTCAAGCCAATGTCAAACGATACCATGGCGACAACACGCTGAAGTTCACCCATAAAAAACACCGCCGAAGCGGTGTTTTTTAGTTTAAAGCAGTTGGTAATTAAGCTTCTGCAACAACAGATACTTTAACAACAGCTTTAACTTCAGTGTGTAACTGAACTTCAACTTCGAAGTCGCCAGTAGTACGCAGAGCGCCTAATGGTAAACGAACTTCTGATTTAGCCAGCTCAACACCAGCAGCAGTGACTGCATCAGCGATGTCACGGTTGCCAACTGAACCAAACAGTTTGCCTTCATCACCGGCTTTAGAAGCGATAACAACCGCTTCCAGTGCAGTGATTTTTTCAGCACGTAGGTTAGCAGCAGCTAATTCAGCAGCTAATTTAGCTTCTAATTCAGCGCGACGAGCTTCAAATACTTTAACGTTGCTTTCGTTAGCAACAACAGCCTTACCTTGTGGTAGCAGGTAGTTACGAGCGTAACCAGCCTTAACTACAACTTGGTCACCCAAGTTACCTAGGTTAGCGATTTTATCAAGCAGAATAACGTTCATTATCAAATCCTCTATATTCGATTAGGAATTAATACTGCAATTACTGATGTAAATCAGTGTATGGCAGTAGAGAAAGATAACGAGCACGCTTGATAGCGCGAGCTAGTTGGCGCTGATATTTAGCACTAGTACCAGTGATACGGCTTGGAACGATCTTGCCGCTTTCAGTGATGTAGTTCTTTAAAGTAACGATATCTTTGTAATCAATTTCTGCAACACCTTCAGCGGTGAAACGGCAGAACTTGCGACGACGGAAATAACGTGCCATGTGACAGTCTCCTAAGTTTTCAATTCGACATTTTCGGCATGGATAACTAAGCGATTTTGACCATTTCTACCCTGTTGAAGGGTCATAAAGCCTTGCACTTGCACTTCCACACCTGCTTTCAGATTGTCTGCGACGCTTTCAAAGCGCGGGCCACTCATTATCACTTGTATTTGTACGTAGACGTTGCGGAGCATTTCGGCTTCATAACGCTGCGACTTGTGTTCCAACATAATCACACTGTGTGCGATCCCTGCTGGGCTTTTAAAGCGTCTGGAACGGGTTATGGTTCCGGACAACACCAAGCTATTGGTGGTCACAGATAAACTTACTCACCGATTTCTTCAGCGTGAGCTTCATCGTATGAGCGTTCGCCAGCTGGGCCACGACGTGAATCGCGCTCATCTCTAGCTTTAGCCATTGGAGATGCTTCGGTGATGGCACCTTTAGTACGCATTACCATGTTACGCAGAACTGCGTCGTTGAAACGGAAAGCTGTTTCTAGCTCTTCGATCGTCTCTGCAGGTGCTTCAACGTTCATCAGAACGTAGTGAGCTTTATGCAGATCTTGGATTGGGTAAGCCAGTTGACGACGACCCCAATCTTCTAAACGGTGGATTGTGCCGTTAGCTTCGGTGATAACACCTGTGTAACGCTCAATCATACCTGGTACTTGTTCACTTTGATCTGGGTGAACCATAAATACGATTTCGTAATGACGCATTTATTGCTCCTTACGGTTATGTAGCCTCGTTATTGGCTCAGTCAGACCAAATGGAGGCAAGGAACGAAAAATAGTGACTGATTTGAGCGCGAGATAGTACAGAAAGCAAGCCAGAAACTCAAGCAATAACTTTGCCTCGAGTGTCAATACAGGTATGATGACGCCTCACCCACATTCGGACCTCTAAGATCAGCCAACCAAGAATAAAATACAATGCTAAAAGTTATCGCTCCAGTTAGTTTATTTTGCCTATCTTTTCCGGCAGTTGCGCTAGTTCCACCCGATTATCAGGAACCGCCCAGCGATTTTACTGCGGAAGTCGAAGCAGGCTTGCAACTGAATACGGGCAATACCGAGTCCAGCAGTTTTAATGGTCGAACCCAACTGATTTACGATACTAAGCAAACCAAACAAGAAGCCACACTCAAGGCTTACTTTGCGTCTGAAAAAAGTCAAACCACATCAGAAAAATATGAACTGCAGTTGCAGACCAACTATAAGCTCTCCAAGGGGTATATCTTTGGCCGCGGTGATTTCACTTGGGATCAGTTTGGCAGTTACACTAAAATATCTACAATCTCA
Source organism: Shewanella sp. HN-41 (assembly GCF_000217915.1). Lineage (GTDB taxonomy): Bacteria > Pseudomonadota > Gammaproteobacteria > Enterobacterales > Shewanellaceae > Shewanella. Next base: position 19,114 of record NZ_AFOZ01000040.1, read on the forward strand.
AGTGGTTACGGTTTCAACGCCATCAGTAGTTATAAAACCAAGCTCAGTCTCGAGATCGGCCCAGGTTATAGATACAACCTGCCAGCAGAGTCGGTGACAGAACCTGATCCTAGGGCTGAAAAGGACATCATTTTACGTACAGCGGCTAAGTTTTCTCAGAAGCTGCAAGAATACAGCAGTCTCAATGCCGATCTCACCGCCGAGGCGGGTAAGAATAACAACACCCTCACGTTAGATATGAACTATAAGAATCTGGTGTTTCAAGACTGGGCATTTAAGATAGGTATGAACATTAAATATACCGAAATCGTACCAGAAGGTAGTCAGCAGACAGACACTATCACCACATTCAACTTGCTCTATACCTTTAGATAAGTAAGCTGCAAAGTAGCTTGGCTGAAACAACAATTCCTCTCAGCCAAATCCTATTTCAGCACAATTTAGTGACTCACTCATAAAAACGATAACTTAATCAATAAATACCAACAATTTGCAACACTGAATAAACACTAACTCCTGATATACTCACCTCGAGTAATCTTACAAGGAGTCGTTAATGGCAAACCCGCTACGCACTTTCGCCTCTCTCTATAGCACGACCCTATTAACTGTGCTGGCAGGCGGCTTACTGACAACCTATTTGGGTCTCAGACTCTCGGTCATCAATGTGCCTCAGCTCTGGATTGGGGCCATGATGTCAGCCTACTATGTTGGCCTTGTGGCGGGTTCCAAGATCGGCCATAGACTTATCGCCCAAGTTGGCCATATTCGAGCCTTTGTTGCCAGCGCCGGGATTGTCGCCGCTTCCGCCTTAGGTCATGCCCTTGTCGATCAATTAGCGATATGGATATTACTCCGACTTATCGTCGGTATGGGCATGATGTGCCAATATATGGTGCTCGAAAGCTGGTTGAATGAACAAGCGGAGAGCAGCCAACGTGGCACAGTATTCGCCAGCTATATGATAGTCTCCTATTTTGGGTTGATCTTAGGCCAGGGTGCTATCAGTATTTACCCCGAACTAGGCTTAGAACCATTACTACTGATCGCTATCTGTTTTGCCCTGTGTATCGTCCCCATTTCATTAACACGTCGCATTCACCCAGCTCCATTAGTACCTGCCCCGTTGAAAATTGCTCACTACTGGCGAAAAGCACCGCAGGCACTGACTACCATCGCCATTGGTAGCATGATAGTGGGCTCCTTTTATGGTTTGGCACCCGCCTATGCGAGTAACTTAGGGTTACCGCCGGAGAAAGTCGCCACCTATATGACGGCAACCATTTTAGCAGGTCTGCTGGCACAATGGCCGATGGGGAAATTATCCGATATCATGTCCCGCAGCCGCCTGATCCGCATTAACTGCGTGCTCCTTGGGATCTTAGCCTTAGGCATAGCACTCACGCCCTATCATCCCGTATTGTCACTGGTGATGACTTTTCTGTTCGGGATCCTCGGCTTTACCTTCTACCCACTGGCAACAGCACTCGCCAACTCCCGTGTCGAGCAAAATGAAAGGGTCGGCCTGTCGGCAACGATATTACTCACCTTCGGCCTAGGTGCCAGTATCGGCCCACTTATTGCCTCAACCCTAATGCAATGGCTCGGCAATAGCATGCTCTACGGCTTTATGTCGGTCTGTACCTTAGTGCTCTTTTCACGGTTACGCTATCTGCATTCACAGCAAAAGGCCGAAACCAATGTGACCCAAGACTATATGATGGCCACGGGGGACTTAGTGTCATCGCCCCTTGCGGCAGCACTCGACCCACGCGTTGATGTCGAATCGATTCAGGAGCAAATGACTCCCTCACCAATGGAAGAGGAAGAAGATTTAGGTGCCGATGCGCTTAATGATGACTTCGTTGAACATGATGAGGAGCAACTCACTTTCGACTTTGATTTAGTATCGAGTGACACGTTAACCCCGCAAGACAACTTAATGCTCCAGGGGGAAGATACTATTCTTGAGCCAGATAGCCGCAAGCAAACCGCTTAAGTCGAACCAGGGCAAACGGACATAAAAAAGACGGGATCGCCCGTCTTTTTTATCGTTATTGATGAAACGCGCAAACTAGCTGCGGCGTTGGCGTACCGCTTCAAATAAACAAATACCCGTCGCTACAGATACGTTCAAACTCGACACACTGCCCGCCATCGGGATGGAAATCAGCGAATCACAGGATTCGCGGCTTAAACGGCGCAGTCCTTTATCTTCGGCACCCATCGCAATCGCCAGCGGCCCCTTAAGATCGGCTTGATATAACTCACAATCCGCTTCGCCCGCCGTACCCACGATCCAAATACCTTTTTCCTGTAGGTGGCGCATAGTGCGCGCAAGGTTGGTCACTTGGAATAAGGGCACAGTTTCGGCTGCGCCACAGGCCACTTTACTCACGGTAGCAGTTAAACCAACGGAGTTATCCTTAGGGACGATAATCCCCTGTACACCCGCCGCGTCGGCATTACGTAGGCAAGCACCTAAGTTATGGGGATCGGTAACACCATCTAAAATCAGTAAAAAGGGTAATTCTGTTTTAGCCAATAAATCGTCTAAATCATGCTCACTCAATACCTTAGCCGCTTTTACACGTGCAACTATGCCTTGGTGTTGGCTGCTTTCTGCCTTGTCGTCTAACGCTTTACGGGAAGCCACTTGAATCGTCGTGCCAAAGGCTTTGGCCTGATTAGCCAATACAGTTAAACGTTCGTCATCACGGCCCTGCAATAACCACAGCTCAATAATCCGCTCAGGGCTATGCTTTAACAGGGCCTCAACTGCGTGGATCCCAAAAATAATATCTTGTTTTTTCATTTATTTCTTTCTCGTGCTCCGCTTGGCGGCCTTAGGCTTTTTAGCCGGACTTTTTACATCTTTCTTTGCTTTAGTACCCACTTTGGGTTTGGCCTTGGCGGAACTGGTTTTCGATTTCACCGCCCCAGCTTTAGTCGCCTTCGCCAACTTAGCGCCTTCACGATTGACTCGCTCACGGGCCGTCAACGGCTTATCTCGGCTGGCAGATGCTTTACGCTTGCCGCCCTTAGCGCTATCTCCAATCATCATCAGATCGATTTGCCTATCGTCCAGATTTACCGCGGCGACTTTTACTGTCACAGGATCGCCAACCTGATAGATCTGCCCCGTATTCTCACCGATAAGACGCTGGCGCATAGGGTCAAATTGATAATAATCGCTCCCTAGGCTTGAAATGTGCACTAAGCCATCGATAAATAGCTCATTTAAACGCACAAATAGACCGAAATTGGTCACTGAGGCGATCACAGCGTCAAAGGTATCGCCGACGTGATCCTGCATAAACTCGCACTTGAGCCAATCGCTCACATCGCGAGTCGCTTCATCGGCACGGCGCTCTGTGGTCGAACACTCTTCACCTAATTGATCGAGTTCATCGAGTTGATAGTGATAACCACCATCCTGCGTCCACTTCTCAGTGGCTTCGCCTCTTTCTTTCGCCAGTAAATAACGGATCACTCTGTGTAAAACTAAATCCGGATAACGGCGAATTGGCGAGGTAAAATGTGCATATTCTTCTAAGGCTAGACCGAAGTGACCTTCATTATCCGGCGTGTAAATCGCTTGGCGCATAGAGCGCAGCAACATCACTTGAATAAGCTCCGCATCGGGACGATCGGCGATTTGCAACATGACGTTCTGATAATCCGATGGCGTAGGTTCGAGACCACCGGTCATTGTCAAACCGCGTTCAGCCAGGAACTCTTTGAAGTTCGCCAATTTTTGCTCAGATGGCGCTTCGTGAACACGGTACAGCACTTCACCTTTGTGTTTCTTAACAAACTTGGCCGCAGAAACGTTAGCCAAAATCATACATTCTTCAATAATTTTATGGGCTTGATTACGACCACGCGGCACGATTTTTTCAATCTTGCGCTGCTCATTGAAAATGAACTGCGTTTCCATGGTTTCAAACGCAATCGCACCACGCTCGGCTCTTTGCTCATCGAGCGCTAAATACAATGACTGTAAACACTGTAAGTGCGGGAACAAGGCTTCATGCTCAGACGCAATCGGCCCGCCTTCCAACATGGCTGCCACTTGGGTATAGGTAAAACGTGCGTGCGAGTGCATCACCGCCGGGTAAAACTTGTAACCCGATAACTTGCCTTTTGCAGACACAGTCATCTCGGCAACCATACATAAGCGGTCAACGTGGGGATTGAGCGAACAAAGGCCGTTGGAGATCTTTTCCGGCAGCATAGGGATCACTTGCGACGGAAAATACACTGAGTTACCACGGGCACGCGCTTCAGTATCTAAAGCAGAATCGGTACGCACATAGTAACTCACATCTGCAATCGCAACCCATAAACGCCAGCCGCCGCTGGGTTTGACTTCGGCGTAAACCGCATCGTCAAAATCGCGGGCATCTTCCCCATCGATAGTCACTAATGGCAGATGACGCAGGTCAACACGGCCGACTTTATCGGCTTCGACGACTTCATCGGGAATGCGGCGCAGTTTCTTCTCGATCACGGCTGACCAAGTATGGGGTAAATCATAGTTGCGCAGGGCAATTTCAATTTCCATCCCCGGCGCCATTTGTTTACCGAGTACTTCGGTAACTTTACCCGCGGCTTTAACAAAACGCCCAGGACGACGGGTTAACTCCACCACCACAACATCACCTTGACGGGCACCGTTGCGGTCTTCATTGGCGACTAAAATCTCTTGGGTAATTCGCTTATCATCGGCAATGACAAATGCCATACCGCTATCGACATGATAACGGCCAACAATCGCGGCGCTTCGCGGCTGAATAAGTCGTACGATACGTGCTTCACGGCGGCCTTTGCGGTCCATGCCGGCCTTTTGAGCTAGCACTTTATCGCCGTGAAAATACATCAGCATATCGCGGTTAGAGATAAATAAATCATCGCCACCTTCGTCGGGTTTGAAAAAACCGAAGCCTTCTCTATGCCCAAGGACTGTGCCGGAAATAAGATCCATCTTCTCGGGTAAGCCATAGCTCTGTCCGCGAGTGAATACCAGTTCGCCATCGCGCTCCATCGCCCGTAAGCGACGGCGCAGGGCTTCAAGCTGCTCTTCCTCGTGGATGTTTAACGCCGCGGCAATGCTGTCACGGGTGATAGGTGATTTCTGAGAACGTAAGTAATCAATAATATACTCACGGCTTGGGATAGGGTTTTCGTACTTATCCTGTTCACGCTCAAAATGAGGGTCTTTAATCATTCAATATCCAAATAATGTGTCCCTGTTTTCAGAGACATCTTAATGGGTTCGCAACTGAGCTTGCTGGGCCCGCGCCACTGCACTTGGGGGCATTTTAGCTGCTAACACCTGCAATAAAGACAAGGCTTTATTCTTAGTTGCCTCATCCGCAAAAACATCGTTATATAACCAGTGATAGGCCATCTCATAATCCCGGGGACTACCATAACCTTCACCGAATAAACGCACTAACATCATACGAGCGGGTAAGCTGCCACCCGCAGCGGCCGGCAGTAAATAGCTAACTGCACGGTCTTTATTACGAATAACAAATTTACCACTCTGGTAATACTCGGCAAGTTTTACCAGCGCCTCAGGGCTGCCTTGCTCGGCCGAGTCCCGTAGCAAGTTCATCCCCTTCTCGGGATTTGCCTTCACGCAGGCCCCATGATTAAGCATTTCGCCCCACAGGAACTGATATAGCGGCTGTTTCAATACTTCGGCACGCGCCTCTATGTCTTGGACTAGCTGGCAGTCATCACGCTTCACTTTAGCTAAGTATTGATTGCTATTGATCAACTCAAGCAGCTGAGCTTGACTGTAAATATCCACAGCCTGTGTTTCTGCAAAACACATTGAAGATACTAAGGGCAGTAGTGCAACTAATGCTGTACGTAGCATAACGACTCTCAATGACAATAGGGTGAATACTTGCATCGGCAGTATAACCTATTTCTTGAGCTTGAGCTGAATATCTAACCACAGAAACAAACAGAGAAAGGCATAAAGAAGCGGAGAAAAAGGCCGTGAAACACGGCCTTTTTAGTCTTAATTGAACGGACTCACTAAAATCATGGTCTCGTTACGATCAGGACCCGTAGAGATAATATCGATAGGCGTTTCTAGCAAGACTTCAATACGCTTGATGTAATTGATCGCAGCCTGTGGCAATTGATCAATCGATGTCGCCCCAAAAGTTGACTCGCTCCAACCCGGCATAGTTTCATAAACAGGTGTAACCTGCTCATAACCTTCGGCAGCTAGTGGAGTGACTTTCGAAATTGTGCCATCAGGGTGTTGATAACCAACACAAATCTTCACTTCTTTCAGACCATCGAGTACGTCTAACTTAGTCAAGCAAAAACCACTGACGCTGTTAATTTGTACCGCACGGCGCATTGCCACTGCATCCAACCAACCTGGACGACGTTTACGCCCCGTGGTCGCACCAAACTCATGGCCTTTAGTACCTAAATGATCGCCCACTTCACATAAGAGTTCAGTCGGGAAAGGACCCGCACCCACGCGAGTGGTGTACGCCTTCATGATACCTAGGACATAGTCTAAGTGACGTGGACCAAAACCGCTACCCGTCGCAACACCACCAGCGGTGGTATTTGAAGAGGTTACGAAGGGATATGTTCCGTGGTCGATGTCAAGCAGAGTACCTTGCGCGCCTTCGAACAGTATTGGCTCACCGGCTTTACGGGCAGTATCCAAGAGTTCAGTCACGTCAACACACATGCTCTTCAGATAATCGGCCATAGCCAATGCATCTGCTAGCGTTTGTTCGTAATCTACGGCTTCAACCTGATAATACTCTGTCAGCATAAAGTTATGATATTTCATCACTTCTTTCAGCTTTTCAGCAAATAGCTCAGCATTAAACAGATCACCAACACGTAAACCACGGCGGGAAATTTTGTCTTCATACGCAGGACCAATACCACGGCCAGTTGTACCAATCGCTTTATTACCGCGGGCTTTTTCACGGGCGATATCGAGGGCACAGTGGAAAGGTAGGATCAGCGGGCATGCTTCAGAAATCAGCAGACGCTCCTCAACGGGAATGCCGCGATCTTTGAGCATGTTGATCTCTTTCATCAGGGCGTCGGGGGCAAGCACCACACCGTTACCAATAATGCATTTCACATTATTGCGTAAAATACCCGATGGGATCAGATGAAGTACGGTTTTGTCGCCATTGATAACTAAAGTATGACCAGCATTGTGGCCACCTTGGTAGCGAACTACATATTTTGCCTGTTCTGTTAGAAGGTCGACAATCTTACCTTTTCCTTCGTCACCCCATTGAGTGCCGAGAACAACTACGTTTTTGCCCATTGTTTGCTGCAAGGTTGTGGTTAAAAAAGAATTCTAACAGATTTTAAAGGCCAAGTGGTAAGGCATTTATGAAAAAATAATCAAAATAACGGCCCCAGCCGTGACTAAAGCGCCGCCTATTCTGCGCAAAACTTGCTGATTTTGATTAGAAAGTTCATTCAGATAACGACGCCATTTATTGGGGAACAACAGCGGGCCTATTCCCTCTAGAATCAACACCAATGCAATCGCCAGCATAAATAATTGAAATGTCATCTTCCCCTCTCAGGTTCCACTTTATTTTCCAGATGATAGCTAAATTCAGCCAATAAAAAACCCAGCATAAGCTGGGTTTTTTGATATTCCGAAAACGTATTAACGCTTAGAGAATTGTGGCTTACGACGTGCTTTACGTAGACCCACTTTCTTACGCTCAACTTTACGAGCGTCACGGGTAACGAAACCAGCAGAACGTAACGATGGACGCAGAGCTTCATCTAATTGCATCAGAGCACGGGTAATACCGTGACGGATTGCGCCTGCTTGGCCAGTGATACCACCGCCTTTAACAGTTACATAGATGTCCAGCTTGTCAGTCATTTCAACTAACTCTAATGGCTGACGAACAACCATACGAGCAGTTTCACGACCAAAATACTGATCCAAAGGACGTTGATTTACAACGATGTTGCCACTACCAGCTTTAGCGAATACGCGAGCTGTAGAGGTTTTGCGACGGCCAGTGCCGTAGTACTGAGTTGCAGCCATTTGCTTAATCCCGTTTAGATATCAAGAACTTGAGGTTGTTGTGCAGCGTGGTTATGTTCTGCGCCAGCGTAAACTTTCAGTTTACGGAACATGGCACGGCCCAGAGGACCTTTTGGTAACATACCCTTAACTGCCTTCTCGATGATCATTTCTGGCTTATGCGCTTGCAGCTTTTCAAAGCTGATTTGCTTAATGCCACCAGGGAAGCCTGAATGCGAGTAGTACGTTTTGCCTTTCGCTTTGTTACCAGTAACAGTAACTTTCTCAGCGTTGATAACGATGATGTAATCACCAGTGTCAACATGAGGAGTGTATTCTGGCTTATGCTTTCCGCGTAAACGGGTAGCAATTTCAGTAGCGATACGACCTAAAGTTTTGCCGTCTGCATCAACGACGAACCAGTCACGAGTTACGGTTTCTGGTGTAGCAGTAAAAGTCTTCATTATTACAAAAACCCAAAGTTAATTTCTGTCTCACATGTTGCTTGCATTTGCAAACAACACAAAATTGCCTTTCGGTACCCCTTCGAGCACTTAATTCGGCTTACAACTTCCGCCCAATTGGCGGAGTAACGTGGGCAGGTGGCGGAGTATAGACAAAGCTGAGTTAAAAATCACCTGATTTTTTGCCAAAAATTATAAAATTTCGCTCGATGTGGCCCATCATCCGACGGATTAACAAGCCACAGGCGATTCGAGGGCGTAACTGTAGGAAACGCATGCCGTACAAGGTTAAGGTAGGTGCTCTGTTTTTAAATAATCATGGGATTGCATTTCAATAAGGCGTGAACGACAACGTCTAAATTCGAAACTCAGCAATCCATCGGCGTAGATGTCCTCCAGTGGCACTTGGGCGGATACAATCAGTTTTACATTGCGCTCGTAAAACTCATCTACCATGGCAAGAAAACGCCTAGCAATATCATCTCCAGTAAGAAAAGCGCCCATTTGCTCTATGCCGCTCACGAGCACAGTATGATATATCCGCGCTAGCTCCATATAATCCCGTTGGCTACGAGGTCCGTCACACAGAGCCCTAAAATCTGCGAGTAACACGCCCTGTGCTTGTTGACGTATTTGGATTTCACGCCCTTCAATTTCAATGGCTTCGGTTGATATTTCTGCCTCTGGAGCCAATTGTTGGAAGTAATGCAGCAGGTTAGTATCGGCCTGCGTATCTAAGGGATAGTGATAAATCTCCGCCTGCTCTAACGTTCGCAGTCGATAGTCGATGCCTGAATCAACATTTAATACTTCACAATGCTGATTGATTAAAGCGATAGCCGGTAAGAAACGGGCCCGCTGTAAGCCGTTTTTATATAGGTCATCGGGAATAATATTCGATGTAGCAACTAACACGACACCCTCTTTAAATAGGGCTTGGAAAAGTGTACCAAGTAACATCGCATCGGTAATATCAGAGACAAAAAATTCGTCAAAACAAATCACTCGGTACTTGGCCGCCATCTGTTTAGCGATGACGAATAAGGGATCGCGTGTGCCTTTGAGTCCATCCAAATCTAAATGCAATTGGTGCATAAAACGATGAAAGTGAGCCCGCAATTTTTTATCGCCAGGCAGTGCATCATAAAAGGTATCCATCAGATAGGTTTTACCGCGACCCACACCGCCCCAAAGATACAGGCCTTTAGTTGCAGCAGGTGCAGATTTTAATCCTATAGCAGTAAATAACTTAGTGATGGCCGAACTGGGTTCCTCTGCGGCGGTTAAGTCTTCATAGACTCGTTGCAACGCCTTAACGGCAATTTCTTGTGCCGGATCATGGGAAAAACCATCTCGGGTAAGATCTCTTTGATAATGCAGCCAAGGGCTTAACTGAGGCACTTTTTAATTCTCTTATATCCTTTATTAAAACTGGGACGATATTAGCACGACAAATGTGGCACAGGATATATTAATGCCGCATTGGACAAACAAGGTGAATGACTTATTCCCGTTGCCCCCCTATTGCAATGGTCTGTGTTATAACTCTTAGTCAATGGCTCTCTATTTGACTCTTTAGTCTTGAAAAATAAGCTCAGCGTCCATAGTTTTTGCTTCAGTTACATTCGAGGAAGAGCCGATAAAATAGCCATAAAGAAATTAACCTTTGTTAATATTGATGAACTTTTTCAAATAGGTGCGTGTCCGAATGGTTACCTAGGCAAATAGCCGGTACCGATACAGATTTGATCTGGTGCGCACTTTATAACGACGCATTACATCCAGATCCTTGATCCCTTATTTGGAGTTATGAATAGATGAAAACAAAACTATCTGTACTTTCAGCCGCAATGTTAGCCGCTACCTTGACTATGATGCCCGCAATCTCACAGGCCGCGATCCCACAAACCGTCGAGGGACAACCTATTCCAAGCCTCGCGCCCATGTTGGAGCGAACAACTCCCGCAGTGGTTTCTGTCGCAGTGAGTGGCACCCATGTTTCTAAGCAACGAGTACCCGATGTATTCCGTTATTTCTTCGGCCCCAATGCGCCGCAGGAACAAGTGCAAGAACGCCCCTTTAGAGGTTTAGGATCTGGGGTAATTATTGATGCCGAAAAAGGCTATATCGTTACTAATAATCACGTGATTGATGGCGCCGATGATATTCAAGTCGGTCTACATGACGGTCGTGAAGTCAAAGCCAAACTCATTGGTACTGATTCAGAATCTGATATTGCATTACTGCAAATTGAGGCCAAAAATCTTGTCGCCATTAAGTCTTCTAACTCCGATGACTTACGTGTAGGTGACTTTGCCGTAGCCATTGGTAACCCCTTCGGTTTAGGGCAAACAGTAACATCCGGTATCGTCAGTGCCTTAGGTCGAAGTGGTTTAGGTATTGAAATGCTCGAAAACTTTATCCAGACCGATGCCGCCATTAACAGTGGTAACTCCGGTGGTGCACTCGTTAATTTAAACGGTGAATTGATTGGGATTAATACCGCAATCGTAGCGCCAGGCGGTGGTAACGTCGGTATCGGCTTTGCTATCCCTGCCAATATGGTGAAAAACTTGGTTGCGCAGATTGCTGAACACGGTGAAGTTCGCCGTGGGGTACTGGGTATCTCGGGACGCGATCTTGATAGTCAACTCGCCCAAGGCTTTGGTTTAGACACCCAACACGGCGGCTTCGTGAATGAAGTATCAAAAGACAGTGCTGCCGAGAAAGCAGGCATTAAAGCGGGTGATATTATTGTTAGTGTCGATGGTCGTTCGATTAAGTCATTCCAGGAGCTGCGCGCTAAGGTTGCCACTATGGGTGCTGGCGCTAAAGTTGAGCTAGGGCTGATCCGCGATGGTGATTCTAAAACGGTTAAAGTCACTTTAGGCGAAGCCAGTCAAACCACTGAGGCCGCCGCGGGTGCAGTCCACCCAATGCTACAGGGGGCCTCCTTGGAAAACTCGGCTAAGGGCATTGAAATTACCGATGTGGCTCAAGGTTCACCCGCGGCGATGAGTGGTTTGCAAAAAGGCGATGTGATTGTAGGGATTAACCGTACTGGGGTGAAAGATCTGAAGTCGCTAAAAGCACAACTGAAGGATCAAGAAGGTGCGGTAGCACTGAAGATCCTCCGTGATAAGAGTATGTTGTACTTAGTGTTACGCTAACCGATGCTCGCGTCTGAAACTTAAGCAATTTTTCAGACTCAGATCAGCATAGGGAACACTCGTTCCCTATGCTTTGCTCAGTTAAACATGTTAATCTAACCCACCTTTTTCAATATTTATCCTGCCATGACAATAAAAGACACCCTGTTATATCTAGGTAAAGCCATCCTTTTCGGTCTTATCATGGCGGCAATGTTCTTATTGGTCACCCGTTATTTTGATGACCAACACCTCGGCAATAGTCTGCTTCAGCCCCGGGCGAATAACACAGTAGAGTTGTCCTTTGCCAAGGCGGTGCGCCGCGCAGCCCCTGCCGTTGTCAATATTTACAGCCTCAGCATAGATCAGAGTCGCCCACTCAATTCAGGCTCGCTACAGGGCCTAGGTTCTGGGGTGATAATGAGCAAAGAAGGCTATATTCTCACAAATTATCATGTCATTAAGAAAGCTGACGAGATTGTTGTCGCCCTGCAAGATGGACGCAAGTTTACCTCGGAAGTGGTTGGTTTCGATCCTGAAACCGATCTATCTGTCCTTAAAATTGAAGGCGATAACTTACCGATTGTCCCCGTTAATCTAGATAGCCCACCTCAAGTCGGTGATGTGGTGCTCGCCATTGGTAACCCGTACAATTTAGGCCAAACCATTACCCAAGGTATTATCAGTGCCACTGGCCGTAACGGTTTAAGTTCGGGTTATTTAGACTTCCTGCAAACCGATGCAGCGATTAACGCGGGCAACTCCGGCGGCGCCTTAATCGACACCAACGGTAGCCTCATAGGGATTAACACCGCCGCATTCCAAATAGGTGAAGAAGGCGGTGGTCACGGCATTAACTTCGCCATCCCGATTAAATTGGCCCACAGCATTATGGGCAAATTGATTAAGAACGGCCGCGTGATCCGTGGTGCATTAGGCATTTCCGGCGAGCCGATTAACCCTGTCATTGCACAAATTCTCAATCTGCCCGATTTAAAAGGTGTGGTCATTATGGGTGTAGATCCTAATGGCCCAGCAGCACGGGCGCAGCTAATGCCAAGGGATGTAATCATCAAATACGATGGCGAGGATGTGCCTGGGGTCGAAATGCTGATGGATAGAATTGCCGAGACAACTCCCGGCAAGAAAGTCATGATGACAGTTATTCGCCAAGGCAAGGAGCAAGTACTGCCTGTGATTATCGATGAGAAAGTCGTCGTCGATAATTAAGCTCTGTTGCATCATCCTATTGAGTTAAGCTCAGAATAAGGCAGGAATAGCGCCTTATTCTGAGTCCCCTCCAAAGCAAGATAACTTTATCGTCTAGTGATCAGGGTGAATTGCCATTGTTTCCCCAGTGACACTCCCCATATCCCTATGGGTCAGATGTGAAATAGCGGCCATGTCGCCAACAGTCACTGGCACAACAATTCCAATCTTAACTCCCTTTTAAACTGTTCGTTTAGCTAAAAAGTATTGTTCCAAAGCAAGCCACGGCTAGAAGGTCAGCCCTTTGCTGTCTGATAATTTGAGATACATAAAGTAATGGGTCCCTAAAAGTAAGACCCCATAAATCCTCTATTCCGAATGTATCATATCGCGACAAATGCAATTATTTATCATAAATATAGATGGCAATATTTATTGCAATTGGATTTTAGGTTAACTTTATGAACAAGCACAATTATCAAAGAATTGTTATTTAAGGGATCAAATGCCAATTGTAGGGATAGATTTAGGTACCACCAATAGCGCCATCAGCGTCTGGGAACACGGTGAAGTCAAACTCATTAAGAATGCCCTTGGAGACGAGTTAACTCCCTCAGTAGTCAATGTCGATGATGCAGGTAATATTCTTATTGGTAAAGCCGCTAAACAAAGATTGATCACAGCTCCGCACCATACCACTGAACAATTCAAACGTTTTATTGGCACTGATAAAGTGATTTTACTGGGTAAACGCAGTTTTAGCGCTATTGAATTATCATCTATGTTACTTAAATCTTTAAAGAGCGATGCCGAAGCCTACCTGAATGAGACTGTCAATAGAGCCATAGTCTCGGTCCCCGCTTATTTTAATGATATTCAGCGCCAAGCGACTAAAATGGCCGCTGAGCTTGCTGGTCTTACCGTTGAAAAACTCATCAATGAGCCCACCGCCGCAGCACTATGTTATGGCGTCCATGAATCGCCAGATGATCAGACCTACCTTATTCTCGATCTTGGTGGCGGCACTTTCGATGTCACTCTATTAGAATACTTTGATGGCGTAATGGAGGTGCATGCCTCTAGTGGTGATAATTTTTTAGGTGGTATGGACTTTCTAGATGTGATCGTCAGTGATTTCTTAATCCAGCATAAACTAACTAAATCACAATTGAGTGCCGATGCCCTTTCTTCTCTTCATCAATATTGTGAACAGTTAAAAATTAAGCTCAGCCAAGAAAAACAAGCAAGCTTTACATTAATACTCGATGGCAACTCTTACAGTTACAGCTTGAACGAAGTCGATTTTGAAACTAAATGCTCATCAATATTAAAGCGTATTGTCCTACCTATTGAACGTGTCATCAACGATAGCCGCATAAGCCAGCTCAGTGAAATTAACGATGTTATATTAGTCGGTGGTGCGACACGTATGCCTATATTTCACAAAACTATTTCAAAATTACTTGGGCGTATCCCATCATATCGTTTAAATCCCGATATCGTTGTCGCAAAAGGAGCGGGTATTCAGGCAGCTTTAGCAGCAGATGACCAAGCCCTTGAAGACGTAGTATTAACTGATGTAAGCCCCTTTAGTCTTGGCGTTAATGTAAGAAGCTTAGAAAGCCCTGACCGGAGTTTTTTTGATCCTATAATCAGTCGCAATACTCTACTCCCAGTTAGCGTTAGTCGACTATATGTTAATGCCGCTGATGGACAAGAAGAAATTTGCTTTAAAGTTTACCAAGGTGAAAGTAAGTTCTTAGAGAATAATCTGCATTTAGGTGATGTACTTGTCGACATCCCCAAGTCAAAGGCCGGGGAAACCTGCGTTGAAGTTCGTTTTAGTTACGATACCAATGGTCTACTCGAAGTCGATGTGTATATAGACGCGACAAAGCAGAAACGTAGTGCATTATTTGAGCAAAGTTCCGGTAAATTATCTGATGCCGACAAAGCCAGCGCATTAGCCAAGTTAGCTGAATTAAAAGTCCATCCAAGAACAGTATTGCAAAATATTACGCTGTTAGAGTCGCTTGATAGGATTTACATTCAATCTACTGATATAGATAAACAATTTGTTTCGTCGTTAATAGAGAAATTCTCAAGTTTAATTGAATCACAAAATGTCCAAGAGATAAAACGCTTCAGTAGCTACCTTAAAGATGTGATTGAAGAATATGATATTCGAGGTATTTTCCAATGACAGAACACTATTGGGAGCTGCTTGAGTTAACGCCTACCCATGACAAGAAAAGACTTCGGCAGGCTTACAGTAAAAAAATAAAGCAATTTAAACCAGAAAAATTCCCCGAAGAATTCAAACAAATTCGCACTGCGTACGAGATATTACTAAATCAAATTCAGGATGAAGATAATGAAAGCCATGGATCAACTAGAGAAAGTCTTGCTGAAAGAATAGCGGCTAAAGTTACTAATCAGCAAAATTTAGTAGCAATGGAAAACTGTAACAGACAACAATTCGAGCATACAGAAACAAACTTATTGCAAGACTTAGAGGTTGGAGTTAACACCGATTATGATAAAAATAAGCTTACGTTAAGTAATCTTAGTCAAGAAAAGCTATTTTTATCGCCACAGTTAACTGAAAATGATGTTCAATCTATTACCGCTGAGAGTATTGTCGAACAGCTGACATCGTTAACTATGGACAAAAATGTTGAACACATAACTGAACCTTGGCAAAAAGTCCTTGATCAAGTTGAGCAGCTTGACTTATTTTCTCGTCAAAAAATATCGAACCAAGCCTTTTATTTATTATTGAAATATGTGCAACGCTTTTCAAAAAGACGCGGCAGAAAAGAATACATCACCTACCCATTTAAAGTGATGAAATGTTTTGATGAAACCTTTCTATGGTCTAAGAACAACGCCCTCACTGACCTGTATGATGAAAATGACATTAAGCAAGTAATTCCACGATACTTTATTATTCAACAAGAACAAATTCAAATCGGTGGAGGTGGATCTCAACAAAGCTATTTACAGCAAGTTGATGGTATGGACAGATTTATAATGATGCTGGTGGATTTTTGTATCTGTTGTATCCCAGCCATATTTGTTGTTCCTTATCTAACCTCGCCATCGAGTTTAATTACCAAACTTCATGCAATGGTTGAGTCCATCCAATTAACGTCAAATATCGGCCTTTTTCAGCCCGTTAAACAACAGGTATTGAATAAAGTGTCAAATGGACTATTCGCCTTAAGTGAGTTAAAAGCCTTGCCAATGTTTATGATTTCGCTGTTCATTTGCTACTTATTGTATGTAACTATCATGGAACTTGGCCCGTTCAGACGCACTATAGGCACAAAGATCTGCAAAGCGACAATAGGAACAAGACAATTTAAGCCTGCTCGTTTCACTCATCGACTTTGTCGATTGACACTAAACGGCTTTTTATTAACCATGTTAGTACTTCTATGTTGGGGACTCATGTCATCATCAGCGATGATGTTTTTTGTAGCGATAGCATTAGGCCGCCTATTACGGCAAATTCTGGAAAGTTATTCCCCCGTTATACTTTATCGAGTAGTGAAATAAATACCTTTATAGTTAAATGTTTAGCGTATATTGCTATTTGGCCGAGGGAATATTTATGAGATTAACACCATGAAATATAATGATATTTACTTATTAACCAGGTAGATTTAATAAGAATAATCGACATCAGAAAAATGTCTACAAAGAGGTCATTCTTCGTAAATCACCCCACGTTCTTGGGGCTTTTTCTTGTCCTAAACAGGGCAATTTTACCAGCAACCTGAACAGTTGTTGCCAGTAGAAGTGGGCAGTTTGATGCTGCACCGCTACATAATGATTAAGATAAGAGGAATATTTCACAATGAATTTTTCATTACTTCTGTTTATCCGAATGCAGATAATCTTGCGAAAAATTCAGCTCGTTTTGTCCCTTCCTTTTTAGCTGAACAAATTGAGCCCAATAAAAAACCAGCACTAGGCTGTGTTTTTTATTGGGAGCTAGTCCTAAGCAAATGTTATTGCACACGCTCTACATGCGCGCCCAAGCCCTGGAACTTCTGCTCGATATGCTCGTAGCCGCGGTCTAAGTGATAGATGCGATCGACGATAGTCTTGCCATCGGCGACTAAGCCTGCGATCACTAGACTCGCTGACGCGCGTAAATCCGTTGCCATCACCTGGGCACCACTTAAGGATTCAATCCCTTGGATAATGCAGGTATTACCTTCAAGCTCCATGGTTGCGCCCATACGGATAAGCTCTGGCACGTGCATAAAGCGGTTTTCGAAGATGGTTTCGGTAATGGTCGCTGTGCCCTGCGCTAGCGCATTGAGCACACAGAACTGCGCCTGCATATCGGTTGGGAAGCCAGGATATGGCGCGGTTTTAATGTTAACCGCTTTTGGACGTTTGCCTTGCATGTCCAGTTCAATCCAGTCTTCACCTGTAGTGATCACGGCGCCCGCATCCTCAAGCTTAGCGATCACCGACTCCAATGACGCAGGATCGGCCTTTAAGCAACGAATGTGGCCACGGGTCACCGCGGCGGCAACCAGGAATGAACCTGTTTCAATGCGGTCCGGCATCACGCGATACTCACAGCCCTGTAGACGCTCAACCCCTTGAATACGCAGGGTTGCACTGCCTACACCAGTGATCTTTGCGCCCATGGCAATTAAGCAATTAGCCAAATCGATCACTTCAGGTTCACGGGCTGCGTTTTCAATCACGGTTTCGCCATCGGCCAATGCCGCTGCCATCAGTAAGTTTTCGGTCGCACCGACACTCACCATGTCCATGAAAATATGGGCGCCCTTTAAGCGACCATCGACACGGGCCTTGATATAACCTTCTTTCACTTCAATCTTGGCGCCCATCATTTCGAGGCCATGCAAGTGGAGGTTTACTGGACGTGCACCAATGGCGCAGCCACCCGGTAATGAAACGTCAGCGGTACCATAGCGGGCCAATAATGGTCCTAAGATCAAGATAGATGCACGCATGGTTTTCACTAGATCGTAGGGAGCACAAAACTCATTCAGATTAGTGGTCGAAATGCGGATCTGTCCGTCGCCAAGCTCGGTCACTTCGGCGCCCAGACAACGTAATAACTTACAGCTAGTGCTCACATCGCGCAGATTCGGCACGTTAGAAACCACAAAGTCGGTTTCGGCCAAGACACCCGCCATCAGAATAGGCAGGGCCGCATTTTTTGGCGCCAGAAATAATCACATCACCAGCAAGCGGAGGGCTTGCCTGAATCGTTAATTTATCCACTTTTCCTCACTAGCTAGGCATGTTGAAAACTTTTTCGCGTTTCCATTGAGTCGGCGTGAAAGTTTTAATCGTTAATGCATGTAATTCACCACTGGCAATGTGTGCCGTTAGCGGTGCATAAATGGCTTGTTGCTGTTTAACTCGGCTCATACCATCGAAACATTCGCCTACGGCGATCACTTTATAATGGCTGCCATCGGAGCTAGCGTGAACTTCGTCAAGCGCTAACGCATCACGTAAAATCTGTTCTATTAAGCTGCATTCCATAAAATTTAGTACCTTGTTTTCAAAGTGCTTCTTCGGTGAAGAAGGACTGTAAATCGTATAAATCGATTAATTTTTTAAGCTGCTCCGAGGCGGAACAAAGTGTCAGAGGCGAGTCATGGGCACGCACTAGGGCCAGTAAAAAAGCCACTCCTGCGCTATCACTATATTCAAGCTCTGACAAAGACAACACTTGTGTCTGCTTTTCCAGCAAACTTTGTCTCTGCGGCCACAGCGTTATCACTTGCGCCTGTGATAAGCGCCCCTTGAGATGACAAACCCTGCCCTGCTGCACAAATTCAACCACGGCGATTACTTCCCTGATTTAGATTGTTTAACCACTTTTTCTTTAGTGCGCTCTTCAAGCATCTTAATCACAGGATCAATACCTTGTTGGCGGATAAGGTTAGAGATTTCAGATTGTTTAGATGACAGTAAACTCACGCCCTCGGCCACTAAATCAAACGCTTTCCATGAGTCATCCTTCAAACGACGCACTTTAAACAGTAATTTTATCGGTGGACGACCCGCTTCGATAATCTGTACGTTAACATCGACAATTTTCTCGTTGCGAAAATCGGCACCGGGTGAAAATTCAACTTTCTGATTAGTGTACTCAGTAAATGCCTGTGCGTAGGTAGAGATTAAATATCCCTCGAAGGCGGTGACAAATTGATTGCGCTGTTCTTCGGTAGAATCCTTCAAATACTGGCCTAATACTTTGTAAGAGGCATATTTATAATCGACGTATGGCATTAATTCTTCGCGCACAATCACCTTGAGATGATCCGCATCGGCATCGATTAAAGCCTTATCTTGATGGAAACGGTCGAAGGTTTTATTCGCAGCAGCTTTCACCATGGCATAAGGATCCATAGTGTTGATCGTGACATCGGCCGCCATAACATTCATTGCGGTAAAAACCATCACTAACGGCAGTAAAAAGCGAGATAAGCTTTTAAACATAGTGGTAACCCCTATTTATCCTTTGAACCCATACTATATAAAAACTGACCAATCAGGTCTTCTAACACTAAGGCTGAGCGAGTATCGTCAATCTTATCGCCATCCTTAAGCATGCTCACATCGTCATCCATAAACCCTGGGGTTAAACCGAGAAATTGCTCACCGAGCAAGCCCGAAGTCAAAATAGCTAAACTACTGGTTTCAGGGAATTTATCGTAACGTTTGTCCATCACAACCGTCACCACGGCCACCAATTTGACAGGATCGAGGTCAATATTGCTCACCCGTCCCACCACGACCCCGCCCACTTTGACCGGAGAGCGCACTTTAAGGCCACCAATATTAGTGAAATTGGCCGTTAAGGTGTAGCTGCTGTCGCTGGTTTTCACCTCGATATTGGCGACTTTGAACACCAATACTAGAAAGGCGGCTAAACCCGTTAAAAGAAACACACCCACTAACAATTCAATTTTTCGTGTCAACATGCTCAGTTACCACTCTGTTAATCCATCTAACCTGTGTCGAAATCCGCAATGTTCCATTAGCGGCCAAACATCAGGGCTGTCAGTAAAAAATCTAATGCCAGTACGGCGAGGCTTGATTGCACTACGGTCGATGTCGTTGCTCGGCTAATCCCTTCCGGATTAGGGATCACTTGGTAACCACGATATAGGGCAATCCAAGTGACAACTACGGCAAAGACACCGCTCTTGATCAAACAGTTAACTATGTCTTTACGCCATTCTACCGATGCTTGCAAAATCGACCAAAAAGCACCGTTATCTATCCCTTTCCATTCCACACCCACTAAATGGCCGCCATAGATACCCACAGCCGTAAACATTAACGCCAGCAAAGGCATGCTGATCACCCCAGCCCAAAAGCGTGGTGCAATAATCTGCCGCAGCGGATCTATGGCCATCATTTCTAAACTTGAGAGCTGTTCAGTACTCTTCATTAGGCCGATTTCAGCGGTTAATGCCGAACCCGCACGCCCGGCAAATAACAATGCCGTGACCACGGGCCCAAGTTCACGCAACAGACTCAAAGCCACCATAGGCCCGAGGCTTTCCTCAGTGCCAAAACCGACTAAGATGTTATAGCCTTGCAGCGCCAACACCATACCGATAAAAAGCCCTGAGACTAAGATGATCACCATAGATTGCACACCAACCACATAGATCTGGCGCACCAATAATGGAAACCCTTTGCGTACCCTAGGCCAGCGGAAAATGGCCCCCCAAAGCATAAGCCCCGCACGACCAAAACCGAGCACAAGCTCAATCGCACTGCGGCCTAAGTCGGCAATACTGTCTAATAACTTCACTTGCCAACTCCTTTTGCCATCAATTCTTGCTGATAGTTATTCGCTGGATAATGGAATGGTACAGGGCCGTCCGGCGCCCCCTGAATAAACTGTTTAAGCTGCGGATTATCAGCATATTTGAGTTGCTCCGGTGTACCATGGGCGATAACCTTTTTATCTGCAACAACATAGACATAATCAGCAATCCCTAACACTTCATCTACATCGTGGGAGACCACAATTGAGGTGAGATTAAGGGCATCGGACAATTCACGGATAAGCTTCACTAACACACCCATGGAGATAGGATCTTGCCCAGCAAAAGGTTCATCATACATGACCATTTCGGGTTCAAGGGCGATGGCTCTGGCCAGTGCCGCACGGCGTTGCATGCCGCCAGATAATTCGCTCGGCATCATTTGCGCCGCCCCACGCAGTCCGACCGCCTCCAGTTTCATCAGCACAATAGTACGGATAATTTCTTCGGGTAGGCCAGAGTGTTCCCGCAGGGCGAAAGCCACGTTATCGAAGACATTAATGTCGGTAAATAAAGCGCCACTTTGAAACAACATGCTCATTCGTTTGCGTAATCCGAATAGCTCATTACGACTCACGCCATGCACATCGTGGCCATCAAACAATACTTGCCCATGATCGGGGGTAAGCTGACCACCAATTAACTTTAACAATGTGGTTTTGCCAATACCGCTCGGCCCCATGATGGCGGTCACTTTGCCCCTAGGAATAGACAGGCTAATATCTTCATATATGACACGTTGACCACGGCTAAACCCCAAATGACGGATCTCAACCAACGGCGTTTGTTCTTGAGTCATGCTTGATTCCGATATTTGAAAAGAGGTGATCTGCGTCTTCCTGTTGCAGACCAATCGAAGAGCCGCAAATTGTACGTAATTGCGCTTTAACCTACAACCGAATCGACACTATCGTCCTGCGATACTTTCAATTTGCCTCATTTCCAGCGAAAATGCGCGCGAAGTTTTCTATCCCTAAGGGTAAAATGTTACTTAATGTTTTCCAGTGGGTTAGGAAATTGGTCACCACTGTTTAAATCATCGCTAAATAGCACAAAAACCTAACCTTGGCGGTCATGTTCGAAGAAGCCTCGGCAAGGCAATAGGCCATATGGGGTAATTTCATAGGCATAAACTGTAAAGACGATGATACTGCTCAAGACATTGAAGCACTAAACAGGCTATTCTGACCCATTAGCCCATAGGCTACTTGACGAGCTAACGCCTTAACACTAGCCTGCCGCAATAGGCGGGTGAGATACGATAGAAATGAACCTAACGAGAAAAATAGCCTAAGCGCAACCTAACCCTGGCAGGACGCCCTATTTTTTATCATCTTTATCGCGTACCAAATTGTGCTATTCCAATCCCATCAATGGGGCGACAAAGACAATGCAAGAAGAGAGATAGACATGGTAGATCAATCACAACTACGCCAGTGGGGCTGCAAAGTTATCGACATTGAGAAGTCAGCCCTAGACAATCTATATCAGTATGTGGATTCAGCCGAATTTGCACAGGCGTGCGAACTGATCCTTAACTGTACTGGCAAAGTTATCGTTATGGGCATGGGCAAATCCGGCCATATTGGCAATAAAATTTCTGCCACCCTCGCCAGCACGGGGACCCCCGCCTTCTTTGTACATCCAGGGGAAGCCAGTCACGGTGATTTAGGCGTATTGTCCGACAACGATATTATTTTAGCGATCTCCAATTCAGGCGAATCGAGTGAAATCCTCGCCTTAATGCCAGTTATCCAGCGTAAAGCCATCCCCGTCATCGCCATGACAGGTAAACCTGACTCCAATATGGCGCGCTTGGCTAAGATTCATTTATGTATTGAGGTGCCGGAAGAAGCCTGCCCACTCGGACTCGCCCCCACCTCGAGTACGACAGCAACCTTAGTGATGGGCGATGCCATCGCCATCGCCCTGCTACAGGCCAAAGGTTTTACCCGAGAAGATTTTGCTATGTCTCACCCTGGTGGCGCGCTAGGACGAAAATTGCTGTTAAAAGTCAATGATGTTATGCATAGCGGTGACGACTTACCACTGGTTAATCACGATATTTGCATCACAGAAGCCCTGTATGAGATCTCGAAAAAAGGCCTAGGAATGACGGCGATTATCGATGATGAACACAAACTTGTCGGCATTTTCACCGACGGTGATTTACGCAGGGTGATTGATGCACAGGTGAACCTACGCACTACGCCTATCGCCGATGTCATGACGCGAAACTGTGTCACAATTACCGACAACGTACTCGCGGCACAAGCACTGCAAGTGATGGATTCGAAAAATATCAACGGCCTGATAGTGATAGACAAAGACCACCACCCTATCGGAGCACTCAATATGCTCGACATGGTTAAAGCGGGAGTGATTTAATGCCACAGCAAGGATTTTATGGCCCAATCAGTGATGATGTCTGGCAGAGGGCGCAAAACATTAAACTGCTCATCTGTGATGTCGATGGCGTGTTTTCCGATGGACGTATTTATTTAAGTAACTCAGGGGAAGAGCTCAAAGCCTTTCACACCCGCGATGGTTACGGCGTTCGCTCGCTGTTGACCAGCGGTTTCAACATCGCAGTCATCACAGGTCGTCAATCTAAAATTGTTGAAAACCGCATGACGGCTCTGGGTGTCACCCATATTTATCAAGGTGTTGATAATAAACTCGAACCCTATGAAGAACTGTTATCACTCTATAATGTCTCACCTGAAGAAGTGGCCTATATAGGTGATGATATTGTCGATCTGCCCGTGATGAACCTTGTAGGCCTAGCCGTCTGTGTCGCCGATGGTCATCCCTATGTACGCCAACACGCCCATTTAGTCACCAACCTCAATGGTGGTCATGGTGCACTCAGGGAATTAACCGACTTGCTGTTGCTTAGCCAGAATAAGTTCGCCACGGCCCACGGGATGAGTATATGAGTCGTGTGACCCTCGCCATCATTGCCTTTTTTGGCACCGCACTTATCCTCTATTGGCAAGTGCAACATAAGCGTGGTGGTGATATGGATGACAGCTTGAGTGATGCCGACAGACCCGATTACATTATTGAAGACCTGCACAGTGTTGAATTTAATGATCAGGGCCAAGTGAATAGCCGTGTCACGGCAAAACACATGGAACACTATGAGCTAAAGAATCAAACCTTCTTCACTCAGCCCGTATACCTTGTTTACCCCGACCAAGGTAAAGCACAATGGCAGGTCCGGGCAGATCAAGGTCGGCTCAATAAAGATACAGGCAAGGTTGTATTAGAAAATAATGTTATTATCGACGCCATTAACTCGCAAGAACCGATACAGACCCTGTCCACCAGTTTTCTGGAACTCGATCTCAATACTATGATAATGACCTCAGACCGTATCATTTATGTCACAGGGAAAGATTTTAATATTCAAGGGCAAGGCCTTTATGCCGACCTAAACGCGCAGGAAGTGCAATTGACCAGTCAGGTAGTAGGAACCTATGAAGCAAAATAACGTATTACTTGCCAGCCTAATGCTAATGATGAGCATGGGCGTCTTCGCAAAAGTGGATGACCTGAAGCAAGAAGTTAAAATCAAGGCGGTCAGCCAAACAGCAGATATTAAAAACAACCAAATCATCTTCTTTGGCCCTGTAGAAGTCACCCAAGGCTCGATTAAAATTAATGCCGAACAACTGCGCGCATTTTCGGCGGAAGGTGAAAACAGTAAAATTTTGGTGGCCACGGGCAATCCTGCAACTTATTCCCAAATTTTAGACGATGGTCGCCCCGCCTCCGCCAGCGCCAAAGAAATTCGCTACGAAATGGCGACTCGCACCCTTACTCTAACGGGATCGGCCACCCTAGATCAGGCGGGTAGCCAAGTGACGGGAAATCTCATCCGTTACAACATCACCCAGCAAAAACTCATCGCCGAAAGCACAGGCAACGGCAATGATCGGGTGATCACTATCATCCAACCCGAAAGCTACCAAGATGATGTCAAGCCAGAAACCCCAGCGGATACCCCTGTGAAACAACAGGATTCTAAATGACCCAGATCACCCTAAGAGCACAAAATCTGGCGAAGAGCTATAAGAGTCGCCAAGTCGTTAAAGATGTCAGCCTAACGGTCAAAACGGGTCAGGTCGTTGGCCTACTCGGCCCCAATGGTGCGGGTAAGACCACCACCTTCTACATGGTTGTCGGGCTGGTTAAAAGCGATAAAGGCCATATCTTTATTGATGATGACGATTTAACCGCCGATCCTATGCATCTGCGAGCCCGCAAAGGGATCGGTTACCTGCCACAGGAAGCCAGCATCTTTCGTAAACTCACAGTGCACGACAATATCATGGCGGTACTGCAAACCCGTAAAGAGCTCAATCGTGATCAACGCGAAGAGGAATTGGAACACTTACTCGAAGAGTTCCATATCACCCATATTCGCGACAGCCAGGGCATGTCATTGTCCGGTGGTGAGCGCCGCAGAGTGGAGATAGCCAGAGCCCTTGCTGCCAACCCTAAGTTTATTTTGCTCGATGAGCCCTTTGCCGGTGTTGACCCGATTTCGGTTATCGATATCAAAAAAATTATCGAGCAACTTAAGAGCCGTGGACTCGGAGTCTTGATTACCGACCACAATGTGCGTGAAACATTAGATGTGTGTGAACATGCCTATATCGTGAGTCACGGAAACCTGATCGCCGAAGGTACACCCGCAGAGATCTTAGACAATCAGCAAGTTAGGGCTGTGTACTTAGGTGAACAATTCAGGCTATAGTTACTGAAATGGAGCCAATGATCATTAAATTTAACATCATTGGACTTCCTTCATAATGATAACAAGCGACCTCATTCTAAAATAATAACCTAGGGATCAGCGGTAACATGAAAGCGTCACTCCAGCTCAAACTGGGTCAACAGTTAACTATGACGCCACAATTGCAACAGGCTATTCGTCTATTGCAACTGTCGTCATTGGAACTGCAGCAAGAGATCCAGCAAGCCTTAGACTCTAATCCTCTTCTCGAGCTGGAAGAGGAGCAATTTGACGCACCTAGCGAACGCAACCAGACCATAGCCGATACCGATTTCAGTGAGTCCAGTACTCTGCCGCCCGAACAGGATAGTTCCACGGTCGACACCGCAGAATCTTTGACTAAAGAGTCCATGCCGGATGAACTCCCCATGGATACGACTTGGGATGAAGTCTTTACCGCCTCACCGAACTCGGGTCCGGGTGGCAGCCGTGAAGACGATATGCCCTTCCAAGGTGAAACCAGCGAAGGCCTATACGAACATCTAGAATGGCAAAAGAACCTCACGCCCTTTTCTGAAACCGATTTAGCGATCGCCACCGCCATTATTGATGCCATCGACGATCAGGGTTATCTCACCCAAAGCACAGAAGATATTCTCGAAGCCATGGGAGATCCAGAAATCGAACTGGATGAAGTCGAGGCCGTGCTCAAGCGCATTCAACACTTCGATCCCGTTGGCGTGGCCGCGAGGGATTTAAGTGAATGCCTGCTTATCCAGTTATCCCATTTCTCACCGGATACACCGCACCTCGAAAACGCCCGCATGCTGATCAGAGATCATTTAGATCTGATCGCCGCCCGCGATTTTAGACTGTTAATGCGTAAGACCAAACTCAAAGAAGATGAATTAAGGGAAGGCATTGCCCTGATCCAAACCCTGAATCCTCGCCCCGGTTTACTCATCACTCCCGTCGATGAAGAATATGTGATCCCCGATGTGTCGGTCTCGAAGA
This sequence comes from Shewanella sp. HN-41, assembly GCF_000217915.1. Classification (GTDB taxonomy): domain Bacteria; phylum Pseudomonadota; class Gammaproteobacteria; order Enterobacterales; family Shewanellaceae; genus Shewanella. The sequence goes on from NZ_AFOZ01000040.1 coordinate 45,603, forward strand.
AAAATGGCCGCTGGGTGGTGGAGTTAAATCCTGACTGCATGCCAAAAATCAATGTTAATCAACAATATGCCTCAATGGCTCGCAGCACTAAGAGCCAAGCCGATAGCCAGTTTATTCGCGGGCATCTGCAGGAAGCCAAGTGGTTTATTAAAAGCCTTGAAAGCCGGAACGAGACCCTGCTCAAGGTAGCCAACTGCATAGTGCAATACCAACAAGGTTTCTTCGAATATGGCGAAGAAGCGATGAAGCCTATGGTACTCAATGATATAGCCGAAGCCGTTGAAATGCATGAGTCCACCATCTCTCGGGTGACCACACAAAAATACATGCATACCCCTAAGGGACTTTTTGAACTAAAATACTTCTTCTCAAGCCACGTCGGCACCGACGATGGCGGCGAGTGCTCATCCACGGCAATCAGAGCCTTCATCAAGAAACTGGTTGCCGCAGAAAACCAGAAAAAACCATTAAGCGACAGCAAGATGGCGCAACTTCTGGCAGAACAGGGGATTAACGTAGCCCGCAGAACCATTGCGAAGTATCGAGAAGCTATGCTTATTCCTCCTTCTAACCAGCGTAAAAGTTTATAGCCTACAGTGGATATCGGAGGACGTTTCTATGCAAATAAACCTAAGTGGACACCATATCGAGATTACCGAATCGTTACGGGCATATGTAGAGGAAAAGTTTTCAAAACTTGAACGTCATTTCGAACAGATCAATAATGTGCACGTTGTGCTCAATGTTGAGAAAATGCAACAAATTGCCGAAGCGAGAATTAACCTCACCGGTGGTGAAGTTTTTGCAACTTCAGAGCATGCAGACATGTATGCTGCCATAGACGTCCTGATAGACAAACTTGATCGTCAGGTTATTAAACACAAAGAGAAGTTAACAAAACACTAATAATGGAACTTTGTACCATACTGCGGCCGGAGTGCACTACCTGCGCCACTCCGGGCAGTAAGAAAAAGGTACTGGAACTCATCAGTGACTTAGCCGCTGCCCAGTACCCAACCCTCTCATCTCAAGAGATATTCGAAAGCCTTGTGGCGCGCGAAAAGATGGGGAGCACAGGTATAGGTAACGGTATCGCCATTCCACATGGTCGATTAACCGATATAACACAACCCATTGCGATACTCGTAAAATGTGAGGAGCCGATAGCCTTTGATGCTATCGATAAGCAACCTGTCGATATTTTATTTGCATTGCTCGTACCAGCGGACCAATGTCAGCAACACTTAAGTACCTTGTCTTGCATGGCCGAAAAGCTCAGCGACAAGCAAATATTAAAGCAATTGCGCAAGACGCATGATGAAACGGAACTCTATCAGGTAATCACTGGATGAAATTGGTCATAGTGTCAGGGCGCTCGGGCTCAGGCAAATCTGTCGCACTGAGAGTGCTTGAAGATCTCGGCTACTACTGTGTCGACAATCTTCCCTTGCCTTTGATTGGCAGCCTGCTTGAACAGCTCAAGGGCAGTAACGATCTCGTCGCCATCAGTGTCGACGTACGTAACCTGCCTGAGCAAGATAAAGTGTTAGTGAGGCAACTGGCGAATCTCCCCGAGGGCACGGAGCTGACCAGCTTTTTCCTCAATTCTAGTGATAAAATACTGCTTAAACGCTATAGCGAAACCCGCCGTTTACATCCTTTATCTAAGAGCCGTGTCTCATTGCAAGAAGCCATTAAGCTCGAAGGCAAACTGCTCGAGCCCCTATCGCAGCAAATGGACCACTACATAGATACATCAAACTTAAATATCTATGAGTTAAGCGATCAGGTCAGGCAAATTTTGCTCGGCAGTATCGATAAAGAATTAGTGATCAACTTCGAGTCCTTTGGTTTTAAACACGGCATGCCCACCGAAGCCGACTTTATGTTCGATGTGCGCTTTCTGCCCAACCCCCATTGGGAGCCCGAACTACGCCCACTCACTGGCTTAGACGAACCCGTGGCGGAGTTTTTAAATCGCCAGCCACTGGTCAATAAGTTCATCTGGCAAATCGAAAACCTGCTCGAGACTTGGTTGCCCCATTTAGAACGCAATAACCGCAGCTATCTAACGATTGCCATAGGTTGTACGGGTGGGCAACACAGATCCGTCTATGTTGCCGAGCAACTCGCCAAACGTTTTAGCAATGGCAAACATAAAGTAAATGCCCGCCATCGAGAATTGAGTCATGCCAAAGCTTGAGCGCCAAGTCACCATTTGCAATAAACTCGGTTTACACGCCCGCGCCGCCACAAAGCTCGTGGTGCTGGCATCGGAGTTCGATGCGACTATCACGTTAATCCAAGGTGATAAACAGGCCTCAGCCGCCAGTGTACTTGGTTTATTGATGCTCGAAACTGGCATGGGCAAAACCATTAAACTGATTGCCGAAGGCCCCGATGCCGCGTCCGCGCTCGATGCCATTTGTGCGTTAATTGACGCTAAGTTTGACGAAGCTTGCTAATCTGAGTTTTTAGGGTTTATTAGCCGTATTTTACCTTTGATTTCACTTGGTTAAAATCAAGTCTCACCATATTCACTTGCCACTCGACCTTGTCCGTCCCGCTCAATTACAATATGACACTTTTGTTCTTTTGCCAGATGTATACTCAACATCGGTAAAAGATACAAAGCTTAATAGGCCACAGGTTCACAATGCTATGGAGGTTAAATGCCCGTAGACGCTTCAGACAGCCATCAAGTTGGGCAACGCTTCGACCAACTGAGTCAAGCCCTTAGTAGCGGTATGTTTGTCCATGTGCGGCAAATGCTGCAGAACATGGCCTCTTCCGATATCGCCCTAATCCTCGAATCTTCTCCTCCAAAGGCGAGGCAAGTGCTGTGGCAACTGATTGACCAAGAGCAGTTAGGTGATATTCTCGATGAGTTGAGTGAAGAACTTAAAGATCCGTTGATCCGCGCCATGAGCCCCGAACGAGTCGCTAAGGCGACCGCCAGTATGGACACCGACGATCTCGCCTATATTCTGCGCAGTTTACCCGACACTGTGTATAAGCAAGTTTTGCAATCCATGAGCCTGCAAAATCGCCTGCGGGTTGAGCAAGCATTATCCTACCCGGATAAAACGGCTGGCAGCCTAATGAACACAGACACAGTGACGCTCAGGCCCGATGTCAATATCGATGTGGTACTGCGCTATCTACGCCAGCGGGGTAATCTGCCCGATACCACAGATACCCTATATGTTGTCGATAAACAGGACAAAGTGCTCGGCGGTGTTAGACTTGCCGATTTGCTCACCTGCGATCCCAATACCCATATCAGCAGCATTATCGACACGGATATCGAGAGCATTCCTGTCGGCATGTCCGACAGCGAAGTGGCGCAGTTATTCGAACGCCATGATTGGGTTTCAGCCCCCGTGGTGGATAGCGATGGCAAATTACTGGGTCGTATCACCATTGACGATGTGGTCGATGTGATCCGTGAAGATGCCGAGCACTCTATGATGGGGATGGCGGGGATGGACGACGACGAGGACACCTTCGCCCCTGTGCTTAAAAGTACCTTTCGCCGCTCACTCTGGTTGACGATCAATCTGTTCGCCGCCCTGCTCGCCGCGTCGGTCAGTAATATGTTTGAGGGGACAATAGAGCAATTTGCCACCATTGCGATTTTAATGACCATAGTGCCAAGTATGGGCGGAGTGGCAGGCAATCAAACCTTAGCCCTAGTGATCCGCGGGATTGCCTTAGGGCATATAGGCCAAAGTAACGCCCGTTGGCTGATTGGCAAAGAGCTTGCCATTGGTTTTTTGAACGGCTTAATGTGGTCGATTTTAGTCTTTATCGCGGTACTCATCTGGAAAGATGATTTAGCCCTCGCCAGCCTGATTGGTGGCGCCATGCTGATCAATATGACCATTGCAGGGCTTGCAGGCGCGAGTATTCCATTGATATTAAAACGCTTAAAAATCGATCCCGCACTCGCTGGCGGCATGGTGCTCACCACAGTGACCGATGTGATAGGGCTATTTGCCTTCCTCGGATTAGCAACGTTGTATTTAATGCACTAACTCTCAGTCTTAGAGTAAAGCAACAAAAATGGCGCTTAATAGCGCCATTTTTAATGAGTCCATTAGCCATTATTTTTTCGGCGGCTGAAAACCATAAGCCGTTAAAATCGCTTGCCCCTCAGGGGATAAAATAAACTCGGCTAACGGTGCCGCCGCACGATTGGCATCCTTTAACACCAACAATCCATAGTCGGCGCCAACGGCCAGTTCAGGGGGTAAATCTACAATCTTAAGCCTCGGCACTTCTTTTTGTGCCAGCACAGCATTAGTGCAATAGGTTAAAAACACGTCTGCCTGCTTGTTTTCCATCACCCATGCATAGGGATTACGATCCTTCGGAGGCTTAGCACTCTCAGGCCCGCCTGTCAGTTGCAATGCTTTGGTCTCTAATGTGGTTTTAGCATTGGCTTTTAGGGCCTCGGCCTTAGCAAAGACGGCCCAAGCATAGTCACCCGCCGGATCGGCTTTGGGCGTCGAGGTGCCGATTTTGGTTTGAGGCGCTAGCAAGGTTTCTAATAGGTTAGCGCTGGTCAGTGGCACATCCGCTTGGGCAATGGCGCAGAGTTGATTACGAGCGAACATCTGCACCTTTTCACCGGATCCCGCATCGACTAATGCCTGCGGATGTTTCATATTCGCCGAGGCAAAAATATCGACTCGCTCACCTTCTTGGATCCGCTTAAGCAATAAACCAGAAGGCGCATACTGCGTAGCCACATCGGTTGTGGATTTTGCCTGATAAGCGGCAATAATATCGTTCATTGCCGCCTTTAAACTGCCTGCTGCCCTAAGTTCTATTGGCGCACCTTGTACCATACCCGCCATTAATGTAGCTCCTAAACTTAATGCCAACACTAAGCCCTGTTTTTCCATGCCTTTGTCTCCTTTGGTGCTGAATACTTACTGAATAGTCATCCTTATTCAATCTATTGCATACAAAACGAGAAAACATCGGGCGGGATCAAGTACAACGGTGGTGGAATAAACTCAAATCGAGATGATTGTGGCCAAGATCACTTAACTCTTTAACAGTAAGGGACAAATTGTCCCTAGCAAGAAAGCAAAAAGTCGCCCGTAGGCGACTCTTATTTTGAAAGTACGATTACTGTCCCGTTGGGGTTAACACGATTTCCACACGGCGGTTTTGTGCACGGCCTTCGGCGTTCGCATTCGATGCGATAGGACTCGCTTCCCCCATGCCTTTTGACTTCACACGGGCAGAGGCTACGCCTTTGCTCATCAGGTAGTTGCCTACTTCACTGGCACGTACCTGCGATAGACGTAAGTTGTAAGAATCCGAGCCACTGCTGTCGGTATAACCTAATACGTTAAGTTGAGTTTTACTGTATTCCTTTGCCACCACGGCGACAGAATTCAGCACGCGCTTAGCGCCATCACTTAGCTCGGTTTGATCCACACCAAAGGTCACTTCGTTAGGCATGTTGAGAATAATATTGTCACCATTACGGGTGACGCTTACGCCTGTTGATGCAAGTTGTTGACGCAATTTCGTTTCTTGTACATCCATATAATAACCAATACCACCACCGACAGCCGCACCAGATGCCGCACCAATTAAGGCGCCTTTGCCGCGGTCGCTCTTGCTAGAAGAGGCGACACCCACGGCCGCTCCGGCAACGGCACCAATTAAGGCGCCAGTCGTCGCTTTTGCGGTTTGTTGTTCATTGGTATAGGGATTCACTGTTGTACAACCGGATACCAATAACCCACTGATGATCGCCGCGATAGTGAGCTTAGATGGTGCAAATGAACTGGCTTGAAAACGCTTCATCACTAATGACCTCATAACATAGTTGATAACGGTGAATGTCCTCAAAGAAGGCAAAAAATTCACGACTAATGGCATAGACAAACAGCCACTGAACATTCAAAAACGCAGTATATAAGTATTCTCCCTAGAGACAATCATTAATCTCAGCCCAATGCCACCAATCGGTAATTTAGTCAGCAAAAATACAGGAACAACTGATAAACCCATCAATAAATCGCACTACCCAATCCCCTATGCAAAGCCCTGAAATAGTGCACTTTGCACCGTTTTTGACAAACATAAAAATTTAAGCAGTTTAAAACAAACTTACAAATAATTGATTTTTATTAAAAATAAAAATTAGAATATTGGCACGAATTTTACATACTACTTAGTGAGTAGGAAGAAGCGATAACCCTATTACAGTTGGCTAGAGTCTCGTCTAGATGTGTTAATCACAGAAAATACCTCAGGTCATAGGTGTTGAGGAGGAAAGATGAAAGGCATGATGAAATTGATTGAACTGTGTCGCCATGAGTGGATTTATTTACGCCACGTTGGATATAGCCAGTGGGATTTAGAGCAGCATCGTTAGCAACTAAGGGAAAATCAACTCCATTAAATTGAATATTGTTAGAACGCAGTGAAGAGGGATAGCACATGGGAATCATCGACAATAGCCTCAAGCACAATGTCATTTCCGAAGTGAAAGTGAAAGGTCGTTTACTTTCGGATGTGGCTCGTCAATACGGTATTTCGGCTAAAGCCGTATACCAGTGGGTAAGAGAAAGTGACCAACAACCACGGCAAAGAGAATGTGCTCTCATGGGTGAGATAGCCCAACTGCAGAAAAAATTAAGCAGCTTAACAATGAATTACGCACCATAAGCTAATGTTTACATTCGTATCGGTGCCCTAATAGACAAGGCCGGACAAGATTGCATATCGCCCTGCTGATAACGCTAACGATGTAAAAGATGTGCTAACAACAATAATAACAGCGCCCTTTTTCGTCCGGCCTTGTCATCCACATTGTTAAGTGAAAAAGTTAATAAAGAGAGAAAGTTAACCAGTTTAGACAGAGTCGGATGGGTATCTATTATCGCTCCCCAACGACCTAAGATATAAATTGTGCAAATAACAACAATAAGTGTGCTGTTTACTATCCGACTCTGTCACTTTAATGACTAACCCCACAGAAGGTTGTAGCAGTCATTTAAGCGTCAATATAAAGAGAGAAAGCAAAGGTTTTGGCAAGGCTTTAGAGGGAGTTATCTCCCCCAAGATCAAATATGTGAATTGTGCTCCCCCAAGTCACTAGCATATTACCCTCTTGGGTCTTGTCCTTTTATTCACGGGATCAATGAAGATCTAGCGCTATAGTGAGTGTGGCGCGCCAAGGAAGGCTGTGATTTGTGTTAATAGGAAACAACCCGTTTCAGCAAAATCCGAGGGAAGATAGCAACTAATAATCTTCATTCGCCTCTTGGATGCGCATCTTCCGCTCCTGCGCTTCTTCATACGCCGCCTGGATCTCTTCTAACACTGAACCGACATCCGCTTCGACAAGCACCTCTGTGAATTCACCCGTGAGTAGGGTATCAGGCTTTAATTCACCCGCCTCAAACAAGGCCCACATCTCCTTGGCATACTGCGTCCTTAATAACTCGGGGGCGTACTGGCCATAATACTGAGTCATATTATTGATATCTCTAGCTAACATCCATTTAGCATGATTATTCGCCGCCGCATCTACCGCCTGGGGTAAGTCGATGATCACCGGACCGTCACTATCGACTAAGACATTAAACTCGGACAGATCACCGTGCACTAAACCTGCGCAGAGCATACGCTTGACATAGGTCATCACCAAAGTGTGATCGCGAACCGCTTTTTCGGCAGACAGGGTCACATCATTTAAGCGTGGTGCCACATTGCCTTCGGCATCGGTGACTAACTCCATTAGGAGGACACCATCGAAACAGCCATAGGGTGTTGGCACTCGAACGCCAGCATGGGCTAGCCGATATAGTGCATCGACCTCGGCGCTTTGCCAGGCTTCTTCCATTTGATCGCGGCCAAATTTAGAGCCTTTTTCCATCGCACGGGCACGGCGACTATTACGGACTTTGCGGCCTTCTTGATAAAGCACCGCCTGCTTAAAACTGCGTTTGTCCGCTTCTTTATAAACCTTGGCGCAGCGAATATCCTCGCCGCTGCGTACCACGTACACAGTTGCCTCTTTACCGCTCATTAACTGGCTGATGACCTCATCGACCAGTCCTTCATCAACCAGAGGTTGGATTCGTTTCGGAGTTTTCATAGCGCCCTTATACCTTACTTAGGCTTGAGATGGAATACTGCGGACAAATCTTCATAAAAAAGCGGACTCCTAGCGGAAATAGGAAAAAATGATTGATTAAATTTAAGTAAAAACTAAAGCACATAGAACAGAAACACAATAACAGATTTATCTTGGTTTGAAGTTAACAAACATGCTGAAAATTAACCTTAAATTTCCGCATGTTTGCCTATGGTTAACTAAACTAATCACACGACTATCCCATTCTCCAACGCCACCACAGACGCAGTCGTTAGACTAACAAAACCAACACAAACAGGACAATGGGGTTTACAGTCATAGCCGCCTGTCACCCGTTGTAATAACCTTGATGATTAGCATTGATCTCGATTCAGCTTTCATCGCTTGGCTTCACCTCCCCGAACCATTATTCTGATCCCCCTTTTATCCCTTGAGAGCATTGAATGCGTTATTTACAGCTTACACTGGCACTATCCGTCCTATCTTTAACCCAGTGCACGAGTCTCTCACTCGAAGAATGTCGTAACAGTGATTGGTATAGCCTCGGACTCGCGGACGGCAATCGTGGTGCGACGGCGACCCAACTCAATCAATACCAAAAGGATTGCCACGAATTTAACCTCAAAGTGGACTCGGTACAGTGGCAGCAGGGATATCAGCAGGGGCTCATTAACTATTGTCTACCCGAAAATGGTTATCGTGTAGGATTAGCGGGGGAGCATTACAATGGGATCTGTAGCAATAATCAATTTGTAGAACGTTATAACCAAGGATATGAACGATATTTAGTCAATAAACGTTTAGCCGAAATCGCCGAACGCTTATATGCCATCGACACTGAACTCGGCAGTATCGATAATAAATTGGATAATCTCACCGACAAAGCCGCACTCTTAAAACAAAAAAATGTGCTGCTCAACGAAAAAAATCACCTGTTGGATGAAAGACTGCGCTTACGCCAAGGAGATATTCGCTTCGATTTTAGATTTTGAGCCTTAAAACACTGGAACAGCCACTGCCAAATTAATCAATCTCACAAGGGCATACTTTGCTGCGCAGCAAGTATAATTAGGTTCCATTATTTAGCATTAATCATACTAACGCTATGGGCGACGTTAACGCTCTCCACCTTAGGGACTCGGAGGAAAAAGCCGTAATACAATAGGCTTGCACTGGTCCAAGCAACCGCGAGACTCCATAAATCATGGCTTAAGAAATGTGCGCCGCGTAGCTCCTGTGCAATGCCAAAAACCACACCCAGTAGGAGCCCGAACACTAACCCCACTTTGGCATAACGGGGGTGATATTGTTTCAATACATAATAAGTTGCAACCCAAGCAAAACCGCCACTCGAATGCCCACCGGGAAAGCATTGCCCAAACTCAGCCCCTTCAGGTAAACGGGCAAAGAGAGAGGAATGCATGAGCCGGCCACCAAACTCAACCACATCCCATGGACAGCTCATATGGGTTAGATTCTTGCCGATACGTACCAATAATACGCTGGCAAACACACTACAGAATAAATAGATCAATCCCTTACGATAGGGGCGAATCGCATCGCGACGGAAACTAAAAACAATCCCCATCACCACAACTAGGGCCAGCAAGATCACTAAATCACGTCCCGCGACATGCAGAAGATTTTCAGTTATCCAATGGCCTCTTAATGGCCAGGAATCGACACCTCCCTGCCACTGAAATAACATGCTTGCCATTTTCATATCGGCATGAGTCCATTCAAGTCCAAAAATGATCACCGAAAAAACCAGAAGTGGGGACAATAAATGACTCTTGGCAAAGCGGATAAAACCCACTTTATTACTATCTTTCAACATGTTAACCACTACAAAACCCAATTATCAGAATATCTAGTACTAGGGTAATAGTGGATTCTTATCGAAAGCTTAAGGAATTTCACAATGTCAGCCTGACATCCCATTCAACTTAATAGCAGTAAAAAATTCGAATCACTGACAAAAAGGCTATAGTTTATAAATAACATTGTGCCTCTAGGATTGAGCCTCTATGCCTTATAATATCGCCCTTCAGCAATCTCAAAAAAAGCGAATATTCGCCGACCTTGCTATCGATACCGACGGAATCATAGTGCCAGCAGAAATGCTCGGGCACTGGCAACAAACCTTAGATTTACTCTCTGAAATAGTCGATACCCCAGCAGCACTCATCATGCGGGTACATCAATCTGACATAGAAGTCTTTGCCTCGAGTCATAGCCTAGGCAACCCCTATAAACAACATGATAAAGACAATCTAGGCCATGGGCTCTACTGCGAAACAGTGATGGAAGAATGCAGAGAACTGCATATTCCTAATGCACTTAAAGATAAAAATTGGGATAAAAACCCTGATATCAAACTCGGCATGATCGCCTATTGTGGCCTACCATTGCGCTGGCCAGATAATACGGCCTTTGGCACTATCTGCATGTTAGACAACAAGGAGCATCACTACAGTAAACAGTTCCGTAGTTTGCTCAGTCGTTTTCAGAACGGGATTGAAGCTAACTTAGTCACACTCTTTCAACAGGCTAAACTACAAATCCATAATCAACAGCTCGAACAAGTAGTCCAACAACGCACCCATGAACTGGCGGAACTTAGCGTTAAACTTATCCGCGAAATCGAAACCCGCACTTCAACCGAAAGCTCATTGGAATACCATAAAAGTTACGATCCGCTGACGGGCCTACCAAACCGTATCACCTTGATTAATAACCTTGCACATATGCTTGAAGAAACTCATCCCAAGGGAAATATTTCTGTCCTCTATGTGGGATTACGCAATTTCAAATCAATCAACGACAGTTACGGTTACCTGATAGGCGATAAAATTCTCACCATTCTCAGCCAGCGTTTACAACATTATGCCGATGAAAATACCTTTGTTGCCCGCATCGCAGGCGCCGAATTTGTGATAGTTCAGTCCCATACTTCCTCACATACCGAGGTCAATAGACTCATCAATCAGATCATGAACTGCTGTAACACCCCTTTCGGTGTCGCAGATTTTGTGATCACTATCCCCTCAAGCATAGGGATAGCACAGGCCCCCTGCGATGGAATAGATGCCGCGGTTTTATTACAAAAAGCGGGCGCAGCTATGACGATCAGCAAAGCAGAAGGTTCTGCCTATAATTTTTTCAATCAGGATGTTCAAGCTGCATTGCGCCAGCGTTATCAACTCGAATCACACTTAGTCGACGCCCTGAACAAAAATGAATTAAGCCTAAATTATCAACCATTTATAAATTTAAAAACCAATACTGTGATTGGTGCCGAAGCCTTGCTACGCTGGCATAATCCCATCCTTGGCAATGTTGCCCCCGACAGATTTATTGCCTTGGCAGAACGTAATGGTCAGATTACTGATATTGGTAACTTTGTATTACACACGGCGCTCTCCCAAGCCGCAAAATGGTGCAGAGCCCTCCAGCACGACTTTAAAATTGCCATTAACATCTCTCCAATTCAGATGCGCAATCCCCGCTTTGTCGAGCATATCGCCGATCTGTTAGCACTTTATCAAATGCCACCCACTGCCCTAGAACTTGAAATCACCGAAGGCATGCTAATGCAGGACGAACACTTAGCCCACAATGCCATCCAAAAATTGCAAGCACTCGGCATCCGCATCTCCCTAGATGACTTTGGTACTGGCTATTCCTCCTTAAGTTATCTCCAAAAATACTCTTTCAATACCTTAAAAATCGATCGCTGCTTTATCAATAAACTCGAAGAAAACGAACAAGATAGGGAGCTAACTAAAGCAATTATTGCCATAGGAAAAAACTGAACTTAGAGGTAATAGCCGAAGGGGTTGAGACCCTAGAACAAGATGCCTTTATCCGTAATGAAGAATGTGACTTAGGCCAAGGCTACCTCTATGGTAAACCCATCACCGCAAGTCAGTTTGAACAGGAATTTATCCATAAAAAAGAGCATTAAGGATTACCTTAATGCTCTTTTTATTTCACAAATTCAAACCACTTAACCATATTGCATGAATAGCCATTACCACCTACCGTGATAACTCACATTGGGACATTTTCGAGTTAGTGCAAATACTCTGAATTGTAACTTTCGAATTATAATTTCTATGGGTTAACGCCATGCATCACTGGGGAAATAATGGTACATAGCGAAGCGGTGTAGCTTTATTTTTTCCAGTGAATGCGATTGTTATGTACTTAGCATAACTATGCCGGAAATTCAGGGCATTTTTCGGCTGAAATACCTGCTTCATACCATGACGCTTTATCAGCCCAATAAATATTATGATCTGGTTTTAGATCATAATCGCCATCCAGAGAACCAGCCGGGATGAACAAAGTATTACCACTTTCATTTAAAAATGGTAAGCCTGAACCACACTCTGAACAGAATACTTTTGTATATGATTTTTCGCCTGGGTAATCGAACCGTTTAATTTTTTCTAAACCTGATACCCAAGTAACTGTTGATGGTTTAGCTAAAATATTTGAAGCAAATGATGAGCCAGTAATTTTTCTGCATTGTTCACAATGGCAAAAATAAAATTTCTTTATTTCTGTCGTGACTGAATATTTAACAGATCCACAAAGGCAACTTCCGGTAAGTTTAATTGAGTTCATTTTTTATCCTTTTTCACATAACGTCATACACGGCCGCCGGGGTAACAGGCGTCATTTTTACACAAGCAAAAAAGGTGATAGTTGCCGAAACTCGGTTGCTGCACCTTGTTATGCATTTGCTTGCTACTCGAAAATTGGCTTAAAAAAGCTACGCTCATAGCTGAGAATACACTTTGTGTCTTCTGCATATTTGAAGGCAGCAATACAATCGTCATCTTTGAATGAATCTTGACGATATCTCTCATATTCTGCAAAGCTTGGAAACGTAAATAAGGCCAAGGCTATATTGTTAGCACCTTCTGAAGGAAGAAAATAGCCATTGTGCTGGCCACCAAACTTGTTTACGAGCGGAATCCACATTTTTGCGTATTTCTCGAACTCTACCAGCTTGTACGGATCGATCACATATCTCAAATAACAGGTTACCACTTAAAATTTCCTTATCTTGAATATTAGGGATGCATCGCTTTGTTAATGGGTTGCCGCATCGCAGCGTAGGCAGTCCAGTGGAGGCCATGCGGTTTGTGGTCGAAACGAAATCAAACAACTTGTTATACGTCATTACATTTGCTTTCTTCATGGTTGCCGCTTGCTTTCAATTTTATATCTGTGACAGATGGCTTAGCATTGGAAATTGCAACGTAAGCGTATGCAAGAGTTTCAATCGCGCAATAATCAATATCTAAAGTGACACTTGAGAATTGGAGGTGTTTTAGCTTTTCCTCCAGCTCTACTGCAGAAAGGCTTTCTTTTGAACTATCAATGAAATAGCTGTTCTCCTTAACGAAGATGGTAATTTCATCGGCAGCAATGGTTTTGCCACTAAAAGCTAAAACAAGCAATATTGTGAGAATGTTACGCATATTAATCCTCGGTATAACGCCGAGCTAAGTGACATATTATGTGTGCTTTTCTGCCCTTAACTTTAACGCTTTATTCATTTCTTCAAACGAAGCAGTAAATACTTTTTCAATTTTATGCCAAAGAAAAAATGGCAAAACGCCTGAAAATATTTCTCCGTGAATAACTCGTGTTTCAACTGGGGAAATGGCTTCAAAAATAAAATAATGTTTTCCAGTAAACAGAACACCTCTCTCGGCAAGAAAGCAGGCTTCTTTACCATAAATAACTTTTTCTACTTTGGGATCAGCGAATCTAGCTTTGCCATTAGATAGTACAACTTTAATTTTTAAGAATTCACCTTCATTAAGCGATCCTTGAATCTCAGTTAAAAATGGATTCCACTCATGGTATCTTTTAAAGTCCGAAAATATGTCCCATACGCTCTCTAACGATGCATCAATCTGAATTTGAGTTTCTATTTTTTTCATAGATGGCTTCCGATACCAAGATACACAGACATAACTCCCCACAAAGATGCTGATCTCCAATCAATCGTGGGTTAGCTGAAAGCTAGAGCCATAATAGTTTTGTCAAAGAAACTAAAAATTGGAGATCAGCATGATAAAACATAACATACTTTTCATTGGCTTAGATACTCATAAAGCATTCGTCGAGGTCGCCTACATCGAAGATGATTATGGGGCACAAGCGGTACATTACGGCCGCGTTTCTAGTGCAAAAGCCTCCATCACTAAACTAGCAAAACAATTTCAATCCAAGTATCCAGATGCAACACTGCACTTTGTCTACGAAGCAGGCCCTTGTGGCTATTGGATCTATCGTCTCCTCACTAGCTTAGGCCACTGTTGCTACGTTATCGCGCCAGCAAAAAAGATAAAAAGATGGGACAGGCATAACTTCTAGGTCGAGCGAGACCCTTTCACATCAACTTTTCTATAGGCAAAGCTTTACTTGGCCTATTTCCCATTTGAACTGCGAAACACACCTTGGGGCATTAGCTTTTTAGCTACATGAACAGCGAAAGGATTGGTTCGGCTTGGCATTGTTGCACCAGTGACCTTCTAAAACATGTTTTAGTCGATCTGGGATGCTTCTTTTAAAAGAAATAGGCGGCGTGTCACTGGGTAAGCAATGACAATTAATACCTCATAACTCATCAGCCTTACTTTGGAGCGATAACCGTTTACCTAAACAAACAGCTAAAGGAAGTCGTTAGGATTATTGCAGCAGCGACCCTCAACCTAGGGTCGCGGCTTTAAATCTCGCTCATAGGGATATAGAAACGAGACTAGTCTGCTTTAATGACGGTTTGTTTTAGTATTTCTTGGTCATTCTTATACACCACAAGCTCGCCTGGTGGGCTATCGCTGGTGCCTAAGACGGTGACATAACAATGATACTGGTATGGGCCGCTACGAAATTGGTATGAATGATTACCGCCGCTACCATCGAATACGAGTTTGCCCTTATTCAGCACTAGATCTGGCTTTTCGCTCAATGGTTTACCCTTTGCCCAAGCGGCATAACGGTATTGGCTGTTGCCCATATTATCGACACGGATGGTAAACTTGGCGGTTTCCCAAGTTAATTCTGGGCTAACGAACTCACTCACGCTCGCATGTAATGCCGTTTTTTGCTTGGCAATAAGCTCAGCCTTCAATGCTGCCTCTGTGGATGTTTGAGCATTAATGGCAATAATCTTGCCACCAAAATCCAGCCATACCACACCGCTGCCGAGCATAATGCCGCGCCAACCCATAGTCTGCCAATCGGCTTCAACCTTAGAATTGGCAATCAGCTCAAGCAGTTGTGGATCGAATACTTGGTTGAAACGTGTAACCATTTCCTGGGTATTTTGAATAGCTGGGATCGGATATTCGCGTTTAAGTGGGTAAGCCACTCGCTTAGCAATGGCTTCTAGATCATTCGCTTTGGCCGCATCGATAAGCCCTTGCACCAGCGGAATATATTCCTTTGGCAAAGCCTCATCGGCGGCGTTTGCATTGATGCTTAAACCCATAGTATCGAATATCAACGCGGCATAAAATGCAATGTTGATCAGCTTAATTCCACCTAAACCAGCTGATTTGATTATATTTACTGATAAGGAGTGTGACATCTTTATCCCTTACATCCCAAACGTCTCGGTGAAGACCAAAGGCTAAGAATAACATAGGAGCACAGGACTAAAACCTAAGCTGATTGGCGCAACGCCTGACTAAGCCGTCAGCAACAGGTTAGCGTAAATCGCCAGCGCCACCGACATAAAGATAACGCCAATTGCCGCATCGATAATCGGCGTCAGTCGCTGCAATTTAAGTTGCACCTGCGCCTTGGACAACATCACAGCGACAAAGCCAAACCATGCAACAGAGAGTAACAACAGTAAAATAGCAGCGGCGATTTTAGTGCTGGTGGTTACGCTCGGCGTAATTAAGGCTGAAAACAGGGTTAAGAAAAATACCAATGCTTTTGGATTCAAGAGATTGGTATAAAGACCAGTCAAAAAACCTTGCCTGCACGACATAGCGCCAGCTAAGCCAGCCGCAACAGGCGCAGTACCTTCAACCTCGGCAGATCCGATGGTTTCTATCTGTGTTCCAGCATGGATTCTGGCACTCGCTTTACGTTTAGCCAGTATCGCAATGCCTGCGCGCAGGGCACCAAACCCCATCCAAGCTAAGTAGGAAGCACCCACAATTTGCACTAATAGATACAGAGTGTGCGAACTCTTAATCAGCAGACTCACTCCCGTCAGGCTTAAAATCGTGTGGGCTAAAATGGCCACTGAAATCCCCACGGCCGCAGCAATCGCTGTGCTTCTGGGCTGCTGAGTGGCAATCTTGACCATGATGGCGAAGTCGGGTCCAGGACTGATTAAGGCAACCGTATGGATCACGGCCAAGGTGAGTAATAAAGATAAATCCATAGATATGCGGCTCCGCAAAAAGGTTATTAACGATAACAGAGGCAGCCAGTATGGCAATTTGTCGCTGGGCTGAATTGTAATAAATTGCACTATTTTGTTTTATTCGAATCAGTGTTTTTGATTCAGTGACTTTCGAGGCAACAGTTCTCTAATCAATGATGTTCTAAATGACGCTGTTGAAGTAACAGTCTTCAAATCAACAGCGTTAAAAGCCGCAATATTCAACTCTGCAATCGTCAAAAGACGGGAAAAACTACAGCATGCGTCGCTGAAATTGCACCGGCGATAATAGGAATGCCTGCTTAAAGGCTTTATTTAAATGGCTCTGGTCGAAAAATCCGAATTGCTGCGCCACATCCGCCACTAGAGCGCCATGGCTTAAGGATTTTTTCGCCAATTCTAAACGCACTCGCTTGAGATAAGCATGGGGAGTCATCCCTGTTGCCTGTTTAAATTGCCGTAAAAACTGAAACTTACTTAAGCTCACTTCATTGGCTAAGGCTTCAAGCTGAGTATTGTGCCAAGGCTCATCGTGTATTCGCTGTTTCACTAAGCTTACCTGTAACTTAGATAACCCCTGCTGCTCGCTCGGCTTAGATATACCAGATGAAACGCCACTAGGGTAACGCGCTAGCAACAGATGGATAAAGTTCAGTAAATGGGACTCACCCGCGAGCGCACTGCATTGGCCTTGGATTAATAGCTCATGTAGCCGAATAAAATATTGGTAAAGCGTTGGGTCATCCACCATAGGCGCGCTGAAAAAGTGCTCCTTCAAACCCAGTTCTTGACTGACTTCATTCATGTATTCCACGGGGATAGACATGACTTTCACCCGATAACCGTCGGCATCGCGGCTCTGGCCATCGTGGGTTTCGTCAGGGTTTAAGGTCGATAGACTGTGCGGACCGAGTTGATAACTGCTGCCCTTATTTACGAACTGCTGCGCACCTTGGGTGACCACACCTAAGTGGTAATCCAGATGCACGTGTTTATCAAAGCTGAAATGAGTGAATTCCGCCTGACTCAGTTCTATGCCTGATAAGCTGGGATGGCGCCAATAGTTAATGTTTTCAATGGGTGTTGCTGTACTCATCGCTCGTGGCTATTACCTATAACATCAGCATTAAAACTGGGGGAACTCAAATCCACTGAGGTTCATTCTAGCCTTCATTGTCAGCGCGGGAATAGTAAATTATTGCAGTCATATCGTTTGATGGCGTTTAAGCTTGCCAGCTTAATTAGCGCCGAAGAAAAACAAAAACGCCCAACGTTATGGGCGCTTATTGATAGTAGGCTCTAGGTTCAGCACTTAATGTGAATGGTTACCGTGTCCGCCTTGGGCTTCAATCGCTTGGCCTTCGCTGTTATAAAAACCACTGCTGCCGTGTTCGATAAAACCTTGGTTGATCATCTTAGCGATAAAAGGATCGGACTCACTGTCGCCCACATCGGCAAAATCAATATCTTGATAATCTTGCGTTAATACCACAAAAGCATCGCTATCAAATGGCTCTACGTCCACCAGCTTGTAGGTTAGATTCGGTTGCGATTGGCCTAAGATAAACTCAGCTGGCAGGCCGATAGTATCAATCCAAACAAGCTCACTCTCTAAGCCGTTCACTTTACCTTCAAAGCCTTGAGTCGCAAAACACGCCTCTTGCTTCGCTTGTGTTTTGGTCATATGGGTCGGCAATGCTGGCGATACCACATGGTACAGTTGATCACGATCGTGCTGAATGTTGAGTGCGCGTAAATCACCTTTACGGTAAGTCACAGAACGTTTTTCAACGGGGAAATAGCGCACGT
Source organism: Shewanella sp. HN-41 (assembly GCF_000217915.1). Classification (GTDB taxonomy): domain Bacteria; phylum Pseudomonadota; class Gammaproteobacteria; order Enterobacterales; family Shewanellaceae; genus Shewanella. Next base: position 63,968 of record NZ_AFOZ01000040.1, read on the forward strand.
ACTCGCCATTGCTCGACCATTGTTCAAATGTTGATCCATCACGCTGAATGATAAAGTCTTGTCCATTACGGATCAGGGTCATTTGCCATTGCTGACCTTTGCCATTGGTCACTTGATATTGAGCCTTTAAATGCTCGGCTTGTAGCGTTGGACACTGAGTCTCTAGCACCTTAGCCTCTGGCATCTGTGCCTTGGTTGGTGTGGCCTGCGCTGCCATAGCCACACTGGGCAAAACTAAGCTGGATAACATTAGAGCCAATAGACGGTTTTTCATTAGACTTCTCACTTGCTGAACAGGATAAACACTTAAGCTTTGTAAACGCTTCGGTATGTTAAATCGTTAGGCTAAAAGCCGATGGATGACATATGCCATCCATCAGCACTGCATTTACTTAGCTATTCTTACTTCACTATTTCTTACTTAGCGGCGGCGGCTTCGGCTTTAGCCACTAGATTTGCCGCGCGGTTCATCACGTGGAAAATGTGGTTCTGCTCAACCGTGCCTTGGATAAGATCTGAACTTGGGCCGCGGGCGAAAATCGCCACGTCTTCCCCTGCATGGGTCTCATCGCTTAATGGCACTAGCGCTTCTTGGTGGAATCCTGCGCTTTGGGTATCAACAAAGTTCAAGTCCTTACGACCCGCGTCCACTGGGAAGCTGTAACGCTCATCGCCACCCGTTGCCAATGACGCATAACCCATGCCGTTAGCGTAACCGACTGTGGTATATGGCAAACCGTTAGCATCGGTAGAGTTAGTCACTTCAGCAACGCCGTTGGCGTCATTCGACTTCACTAGACCAAGGATAGGGTTACCACGGGTTGGATAACCTGCAATGGTGAACACATGGCTGTGATCCGCTGTGACCATTAACAAGGTATCGTTTGCCGAGGTTTTTTCCATGGCCACACGTACCGCTTCAGACAATGCCATTGTGTCATACAGGGCACGCGCCGCATTGCCTGCATGGTGAGCATGGTCGATACGACCAGCTTCAACGATCAGCACGAAGCCTTTTGAGTTTTTCTTCAGAATATCAATCGACTTAGCCGTCATTTCCGCCAATGAAGGTTCACCCTTCACGCCCGACTCGGTGCGGTCATAGTCGTATTCCATGTGTGATGAGTTGAATAGGCCGAGCAAATGATCAGTACTTGCCACATCCACACCTAGGAAACCGTCTCTGTCTTGCACGTAAGCGGCGTTAGTGTATTTGGTCATCCACTCAGCAGTGAGGTCACGACCATCGCTGCGTTTACCGGCTTTACCTTCTAAATCGATTGTCGTCTTAGGAATAAAGCTACGGCGACCACCACCCATCATCACGTTAAGACCGTTGCCGTAGTTAAAGTCGAGCATTTGCGCGGCGATATCTTTACAGCCATTAGTTACAGCTTCAGCTGGCAGGTTTGAATCGGCTTCCCAATCACGCTCTGGCACATGGGCATAAGTCGCCGCAGGAGTTGCGTGTGTTAAACGCGCAGTCGTCACCACACCCGTTGCCATTCCCGCCATTGCGGCAAGCTCTAGTGATGTCACCAGATTTTGATCTTTAGTCGAAGCACAGTTAGCACGTACTACGCCTTCGGCCTGTGAAATCACGCCCACATCGGTTTTTACACCTGTCATCATCGCGGACATAGTGCCTGCAGAATCCGGCGTTTGACCGTCGACGTTATAGGTTTTAGAAAGGCCCACATAGGGCAGAGTTTCGAAAGATAACGAGTTTTCCTCACCCGTTTTGCCTTTTAGCTGGCCTTCTAAAATACGTGCTGCAGTAATGGTCGATACACCCATACCGTCACCCACAAACAGGATCACGTTTTTCGCGGCGCCAACATCATTGTTTACAGTTAAGCCTTCGGCTTTGGTCACGCGCGCTTGTGCATCGACATACCACTGATTCACTGCTGTCCAGTCTTTGCCATTGCTACCATTTGAGCCATTGGAACCATCGGCGCCAGGCGTTCCTGCTGTGCCATTATCGCCATCGCTACCGCACGCAGCTAAACCCAGCATGGCTGACATTGCGACTACTAGTAATTTCTTATTCATTTTTAACTCCAAAAGTAAGGACTCAGTAAACTAATCGTTGATGATTAGTACTTAGTGCCGCCAAGCTGCTGTGCTTGGTTAATAATGTGGAAGATCACGTTCTGCTCAATCACGCCCTGAACCAGATTCGAACCTGGACCTCGGGCATGTAAGCTGATGTCTTCACCGGCGTGAGTCTCACTTTCCATTGGGATAAGCGCTTGTTGCATGAAGTTTTTATCTTGCGTATCGACTGAGGTTAAGTCGTCACGAACCCCTTCCACCGCGCCAGGGCCATTGGTATAAGCCAGTGTGGTGTAAGGCTTGTTGTCATTCGCTATCGCTAACGAGCCATTGACGTTATGTACTAAACCTAAGATTGGATTACCGCGTTTTGGATAGCCTGCGATAGTGAACACATGGCTGTGATCCGCTGTCACCATGATCAAAGTATCGTCACTGCTCGTCGCATCCATTGCCGCTTTGACTGCATTAGATAGCTCAACCGCATCGGTCAGCGCACGGTTCGCATTGCCCGCATGGTGACCATGGTCGATACGGCCAGATTCAACGATCAGCAAGTAGCCTTTGTCGTTCTTCTTTAAAATTTCGAGGGATTTGGTGGTCATTTCAGTCAGCGATGGCTCACCAGCTACATCATCGGCGCGGTCCGCTTCGTATTCCATATGGGATGGATTGAATAGGCCGAGCAAGTGATCTGTGTTGGCGGTATCAATGGCGTCGAAACCTTTTTTGTCCCACACATAGGCCGACTTGCTGAAGTTATCAACCCAAGCTTTGGTTAAGTCTTTGCCATCTTTACGTTTACCGGCTTTGTTCTCGCCGTCAGTCACTTCCTTCGGTAAGAAATAGCTACGACCACCACCTAATGCCACTGTTAACGCATTGGCTTCATCGCGCATCACCAATTGACTCGCGATGTCGGTACAACCGTTAGCAACCGCTTCGGCAGGTAAGTTGGAATCGCCTTCCCAATCGCGCTCTGGGGATTTGGCATAGGCCGCCGCTGGCGTGGCGTGGGTTAAACGTGCCGTAGTAACTATGCCCGTTGATAACCCTTTGGCATTAGCAAGGTCGACCAGAGAAACTAGTTCATTACCTTTAGAAGACAAGCAGTTACCACGTAAGCTGGTATCTGAAATAGAGATAATGCCCGCCTTGGTTTTAACGCCTGTCGCCATGGCCGTCATAGTGCCCGCAGAATCAGGCGTTTGCTGGTTAGTGTTATAGGTTTTCACTAAGGCCGAATGGGGGAACTGTTCGAAACTTAAGAAGTTTTCTTCCCCACCTTGGTTGCCAGTTTGTTCCTGCCCTTGCAGAATACGCGCCGCAGTTAGTGTCGACACACCCATGCCATCACCAACAAATAGAATCACATTTTTAGCGGTTTTTTTCGTTTCGACTTGGGCTTTAGCAACCACATTCGCCGCACTGTCCTTAAACCACTGACTGTCTGTTTGCGTTGCGGGTAAGACTGCAGCATGGGCCACAACCGTCATAAAGCTGCATGAAATGGCTGCAGCAATCCGTTTAATATTCATCACGTTCATCACCGATTTATTATTGAGTGTATGAGGGTATTCCCTGTAGAGGCCCCCCGATTCTCAGGTATCTATATGACGAACTGGTGTGATTGATATTGCGGTTTTATTGCAGTTAAGTGTTGAATTTATTTCAACTAACAATATGCAAGACGTTAAGTTTGACCACCAGCAGATCACGTTTTAATGTCCTATTGATGTGAGCTCATGGAAACGGATGATTAAATTTGAATAAAAATGAACCCATTTATCAGGCTAGCTATACTCTAGTTAACTCAACACGGCTAGGAACAGGTTATGCAGCGACGGAGCAATATGCGCATTTGGAGTGTGTTGATAGGCCTATTCTTTTGTCTCTCTGTTCATGCGACCAGTAAATCCACAGCAGAAACCACAGCGGCACTTGCTGATAAACCTATCATTACCATGGCGTTTTATGAGGACCCCAAACACAACTTCTACTTTAAATGGGCTGAGCTGATTTACACTCAAGCCTTTGAACGCTTAGGCTATGGCTTCTCCTATCAAGTGGTTCCCGCTGCCCGCGCCAGTATGATGGCGGACTCAGGAAAAGTGGATGGCGAGCCGGGGCGCGTATTTCGTTATGGCGAGAAGTTTACCAACCTCATTCGCATCGAGGAACCGGTTGTCGATACCCATTTAATTGCCTTCGCACACAATCCCAAAATCAAGATTACCAACTGGCAAGCACTGCAAAAGAGTCGATATAAGATCGAATACTATCGAGGCGTGTTCCTCGCAGAACAAAAGCTAAAGGGACTCATTCCAGAGGAGCGCCTGACGGAATCCTCATCCCCTGTGAGCTCTTTTCGTAAAATGCTCCGCGACCGAATCGATATCTATATTGATACAGAGGCAAGCTCATTGGATCTATTACAAACCCCAGAGTTTCAAGGTAGCGAGATCATCGCGATTGCCACCCTAGAAGAACTCACTAGCTATGGTTACCTGAATAAACGTCACGCGGCACTCGCCGTAAATCTTGCTCGGGAGCTAAAACAGATGAAACAAGAAGGCATATTTGAAACCTATAAACAGCAGGCGCGAAAATCGCTTAATGATGCAATAAATAATGGCGATACCCCACAATAACGCAATCGGCATAGCCAATCTTGTTTCAATTATTTCATTGACTTAATTTCAAAGCGTTTTAGTGTTATCTAAAGTATGTCGCTGACATATATGGCTTAACTGACAGTGCATTGCCCAACGAAGAGGCTGACCCACAACCAAGCAGTACTTTGATTTAACATGTGGCACAATCAATCTAAGGAACAGATGAACAACAAAATAACCTTCAAAAATAGCAGGCAAATTGATTCACTCCTTCCCCCTAAGCTGCCCACTCTGCAGTGGCACCACTGTATTGGTTGTGGAGCATAAAGATGGGGACTCAGTTCGCGCGCACATTAGCTATTTTACGGCAACGAACTCGTTCAACGGTTGCTAAGGTACTATTAATTATAGGGATGTTTGTTGGGGTCTGTATCGTTTTAGTCAATCTAGTGTATCTTCAAGGCAATATTTTTGATGGTGTACGCACCTATGTCCGTGGGGAAGGTTTGTGGGCTAAGGCACAAAAAGATGCCATCTTCTACCTCACACATTACTCCTACGATAAAGATGAAGTGGACTACCATCGCTACCTCGCCGCAACCAGCGTTATCTTGGGTGATAATCAGGCCCGTCAGGCCTTACTCTCAGTTCCAGTCGATGAACAAACCGCAAAACTCGGTTTTATTCAGGGCCTCAATCACGAGCAGGATACCGAGTCGCTCATTTGGTTTTTCCGTCACTTTCACTCGACACCCCATATGCAAAAAGCTATTCAATTGTGGAGCTTAGCCGACGAACGTTTCAAGTCTGTAATGCGACTCGCTGAAAATATACATAATGAAATCAATCAATTTGGTGGCAGACCAGAAATCCTTGCACAGTATCGCCAACAGTTGATTGAGGCCAATGGTGAATTACTCCACCTCGAAATTGCCTTCTCTGAGATCCTCAGTGAAGGAGCACGCTGGGTAAAGCAAATGACATGGCTGATTAGCCTCGGCGCACTATTGCTGTTTATCGGCATTGTTATCTTCACCAGTCGGCACATTATCAACAACATTGCCAAGTCCGAACAACTGTTGCTCATGAGTGAATCTCGTTTTAACAGCCTGAAAAACTCTAACACCATTGGCATTATTTCATGGCGGCTCGATGGCACCATCCAAGATGCTAATGATCATTTCCTCAAGATGCTCAATTTCGACCGCGCTGACTTAGCCTCGGGCCTAATTAACTGGCGCTCACTCACACCGCCAGAATGTGAAGCGAGAGATGCCATCGCCATTACCGAGTTAGTGCAATATGGCCACTGCCAACAGTATGAAAAACAACTCATCAGCAAGGACGGCGCCTTAATCCCTGTGATGTTAGGGGCCAGTTTCTTAAATGGGAGTGATCAGGAAGGGGTGGCTTATTTTATGGACTTAAGTGCCAGTAAACAGGCCGAAGATAAACTTAGACTCGCAGCAACCGTATTCAATGCCAGTACCGATGGCATCATCATTACCGATCCAAAACTAAGTATTATTTCAATTAATCAAGCTTTTACAGATATCACAGGCTTTACCCAACAGAATTTACAGGGGGATGCGGCACGCTTTATCAATACAGGGCATGAAACTGAAGACGCTTACCAAGCTATGTTAAACCTGTTGCAACAGGGCGAACAATGGCAAGGTGAAATTCTCAAGGAAACCCCATTGGGCGACAAACTTTCACTCAGTTTACGTATCAATACAGTACGCAATGATCAGGATCTGCTCACTCATTTTGTCATCGTCATCACAGATATTTCCGAGCGTAAGGCAGAGGAAGAATACCTGCGTCATATCGCTCACCACGATGCCCTAACTAATCTGCCCAATCGGGTGCTGTTCTACGCTAAGCTCGAACAAGCCATAGTGCATGTTCAGAGAACCAAAGGTATTTTTGCAGTATTGTTTTTGGACTTAGATAACTTTAAGCCGATAAATGACCAGTTTGGTCACGATGTCGGCGACAAACTGCTGCAGCAAGTGGCGAAACGGCTCTCCTCTGCCATTCGGCAAATCGATACCATCACACGCCTTGGTGGTGATGAATTTGTGATCCTCTTAGAACATTTACCCAATGCCGAAAACGTCCAGATATTACAGGAAAAAATTGTCCACGCAGTCACTAAGCCATACACAATTGACGGCCACTTAATACATATAGGTGCCAGCATAGGCTCGGCGGTTTATCCAGATAATGGGACAGATGCAAAAAGCCTGATCAATCATGCAGATCAGGCCATGTATTCGATGAAAAAACCAATAAAATGAGCCTTAAGGGAATTGGTTAAACCCTATTGCTGTGCCAATTTACGCCAACGCAGCCCATCGCGAATCACCTCATAGCCTGGGAACATAGCGGCAATCACTAGACTATGACTGAGCCATTGTTCTAACTGCAGTAGTGTAAACCTCCCTTGTAATTCAGCACTTTGTACTTGGCTTTGTAATAGTGGCGAACTAAAGGCCAGAACAACTAAGAACAAGGCATAAGCAAGATTGATCCCCACATTCGCCAATAACAATTCAGTAGTCCACACTCGCCGGCGTAGTTGCCACAGGCTATTCCCCATTGACAGCAGAATAATAGGGCTAAACCATTGCAGTAATTGCTGGGCATTAGCACTAAAAATCACAGTACGCGCAGCTAATTGCTCGCTACTCATCCACATAGAACACCAGATCACCAGCAGGAGAAAGAGATATGTCGCCAGATCGGTAAACACATCGCTTAGGCTAATATGCTGCCAACCGGGCCCGACCTTTGGCAAATTCTGCGGCTGCCATTTTTGGCAATTACTGCCCGAAATAGGTTTCCCCTGGGCCGAAAAACTCCAAAAGGACAAGCCAATCGCGGTAATGGCAAGACTGGCATCGCCGATAAAACCACTGATTATATGCTTGATAAACCCGAATAGATTTCCCTCTGTCGAGCCCAACCATTGCGTCGTACCGCCCACAATCTGCAGCACAAACAACACGCCAAGCACCATAAACAGGGTATGTTTAAACAGCGGAATATCCTCAGAGGCGATAATAGGTACAGAGGGTACAAATTGCTGCGCGACCTTACAGGGATGACCCATTTGCTTTAATACCGCGGCAATTTGTGATTCGGTCAATTCACCTTGTTCAGACAGAGCATCCAATTGGTCGCAGATATTGGCCTTTAATTCACGGCCAATTTCCTGACGTTTATTCTCGGGCAATTCTCGCTGCACCGCGGCGATATAGCGGTCGACTAATTCCATATCAAATCTCCTCTGCATTCTCGTCTGCGCGGTTAATATCAGCGCTATTAGTGTCGGCGCTTTGCTCTAGCAAAAAAGCCAAGGCACCATTAAGTTGCTGCCATTCATCGGTAAGCTGACTGAGCAACTCGGCTCCCAATGACGACAATTGGTAATAACGACGCTCACGCCCCTCGGCCTGTCGCCACTCACTATCCAACAATCCTTGATCGGCTAGGCGGCGCACTAAGGGATACAGCGTCCCTTCGTCAATATCGATACCGCCCTCCTGCAACTGTTTGCGGAGCGAATAACCGTAGTGGGGTTGTTTTAATAATCCCAGTACCGCCAACACTAATACCCCACGGCGCAACTCGAGTCGCATTTTGACTAGCTGTGAACTTGTCATGGTCAAATTCCTATCTTGAACACTGTGTCACACACACTGTGCGCCACACAGCAAATACTATGCAGCACACAGTAATAATGCAAGTTTTAATGTACACTTTTTATTCGTTTTGTTTGAAATAGATACAAATCATTGTTTATGTTGAATTTATAAAAATGCCAACCTTTGCGCACACAGCTCAAGTCTCCGCCGTCATACATCTAAAATGAATGACTCATAGATAAGCAAATCTAAGATAAAAAATTGCAAAACTTCCTATGCTTGAGTAACTTAGCAGCCAACATTGAATCGCTGACCTATTAACCTAAGATCGGCTGTATCGGCAAAACGGCATATATTAAGGACATAGAAAATGCTTATGGATGGTGACGGAGATGGTATCCCCTGCGAACGCCAATGGTGCGGTTAGGCTAAAGTTAAACATAAGCACATTGCACAGGTAGCAGCGCAGCAACAATGGGCTGGCTTTAACTCTAAAAACACATAACCCAAACTCAGATATCAACTCCATATGGCAATGTATGCACACTGATTTAATACAACAAATTGATTCACCTGAGATGCTTGAGTCCTTGTTAACTGAGCACGCTGCTGTGCTGCTGTTATTTGGTGCGCCAGACTGTGGCGTATGTCAAACGCTCAAGCCGAGAATTGCAGAGATGTTAGCGCAAGAATTCCCGCTGATGCGTATGGCCTATATCGACTGTGAGGCTCAAGTAGCGATTGCCGCCAGCCATAATGTCTTTAGTCTACCTGTGGTAGAAACAGTATTTTATGGCAGAAGCTTTGCGCGCTTTTCAAAAGTGTTTTCCCTCGGCGATCTCAAAGGGGCGATTGCTCGCCCCTATGGATTACTCAAAGAAAGTTAGCGCTATTTTTGCAGTGGTCTAAAGCCGCTGTATGCGATGGGCTTGCCTAAGGTGAATGTCGATGTAGGGAGACTTAGACTCACCATGGTTTTACTTGCCTTAACCTTACCGCTGCAACTACAGCTACCTTTAGCACCACAGCACCCGCCCTTAGCTAAATGCTTAAGGGATGCCCGCCCCTGTGACGCTTCGGTTAAGCGCAAATTCACATCCTGACTCTGGGCGAGCAGAGTCGCTATCGATAATTGATTATTCCCTCGACTCACACTGATCCCAGCATCGAGTAACTTAGCTAACATGCGCTCACCAATATGTTGCACAACAACAATGTTGGTCCTCTGGGCGCGAATGACATCCAACAATGCTTTTTTATCTTGGCAATTTCCGCCAAGGGCCGGGTTAGGGACAGAAATTAAAAGCTGGTGATTTTCATCAAAAAAATGAACTTGCTGCGCCTTAGTAAAATGGCTGGCGAGTCGTCCACGGCTGATAGGAAGAGCGATAATCATACTGGGTCCTTATCGTTTGGAGTCGGTAATTTCAACACCAGTCCTTGAGTGACTGCGGTTGCCACTTTTTGACGGGCACTGGCGAGTAGATAACCAAAGGTTTGCCGTGAGATCCCCATTTGTGCGGCGGCCTCAAGCTGACTCAAGCGCTTAACATCGCCAAGTTCTAAAGCCTCAAACTCGTCTGCGGCGAGTAGGATCTGGGGTAAGTTAGCCGCCGGTATGCCATTAGGTTTAAATAAACTACAGGGCACACAACTCGATAATTGGCGGCATTTTTTGGGTCTTGGCATTCGTGATGGCACCTCAAGGGTAAATATCGGTAAGTAGATATCATCTTCTACTCACCTTTAATTAGTTTTTGGCGTAGGCCAGAAACTATTATTGCCATTTACCCCATTTAAACCGAGGGCGTTATCACAGTTCTACCCATCGAGTGTTATGGGTTTCACATCACTCGACCAAACTCACCTCAACCGAATAACCTTCATCCTGTTTGATAAAATCGACAAAGTTTTTAATTGAAGGCAGAGCGTCTTCCCTATGGTGGGACACATAGAGCAATTGACTGAGATGATGCTCGGCGATCATATCCAATGCCCGCATCACTAAGGTGCGATTGATAAAATCTAATCCCTGATACGGTTCATCCAAAATCAATAATAAGGGCTGCTTAATCAACGCTCTGCCGATTAATAATAAACGCTGCTGCCCATAATCCAGTTGCTTAAATCCCGTGGTCGCAAACTCACTCATATGCAAAATGGTGAGCCACTCCTTCGCCAGATCCAATTGGGGTTTAGTGGGCTTATGGTACAGGCCAATGGAATCGAAAAAGCCCGACAGCAAGACATCAAGCGCCGAGCAACTCACCCGATATTGCAGATGTAGTGCCGATGACACTATGCCAATCCGTTGTTTAATCTGCCAAATACTCTCACCACTGCCGCGCGGTCGGCCAAAGAGGGTAATATCATTGCTATAGCATTGCGGGTGATCCCCTAGGATCAGCCCCAGTAAAGTACTCTTACCACAACCATTGGGGCCACGAACTTGCCAATGTTGCCCCGCGCTAATGCGCCAATTCACACCACTGAAAATTAAACCGCTGACATACTCCACCTTGCCATTTTTGATCTCGACCAACGGATCAAAGGCCTCAGCATTATGGCGCTGACGCTCCATCAGCGCTAATAGCTCCTCACTGCGCGTCGCCGACAGGGCATTAAGCTGCGCCATCACCGGATGATTACGCCATTGGTCAATCGACATGGGCGGGCTGAGTTTGTGCACACTCTGCCCCGATTTGAGCATCTCGCTATTAAATAACCCCACATGGCTAATGCAAGGAGGTAACTCTTCTTGGCGCGAGGTAATGATCAGTAACTGAGTATGCTCACCGATCTCAGTGAGTAAGCGCGACAAACTTAACTGATGTTCAATGTCTAGCCCGGCATAAGGATCGTCTAAGATCAAAAGCTTAGGCAGACAAGCCAAAGCGCGTGCCAGCATCACTCGACGAGTTTCCCCCGTCGATAGCTGCCTAAAACCCCGCAACTTTAAATGCTCAAGCTCAACCTTTTGTAATAGTGGAGCTAATTGGTCTGCCGTTTGGCAGCATTCCAACACTAAAGACGCCACACTCGAGCCATAATCTAACTCGTCCTTTGCTAACTCGCGCTCCAGCAGGGCCTGCTGTAAACCGAGTGATACCCAGCCAATGCGCGATGGCAGTCCCGTTATCTGCCCCTCATCGGGTTGAATATCTCCGGCCAAGATCCGCCCGAGAAGCGAGCCACTGTAGCTATCTGTCGCAAAAATTGCCCAGTGCTCCGCCGGATTTAATTGCCAATCATCGACCACTAACAGTTCATTACCACGACCATAACGCAACTGCTTGATACCGATAACTTGAGGCTGAGTGGTTGATTCATCCATTTGCGGTTTCCTTTGGGGCTATTTTTTATGGGAGTCTAACAAGCACTATTCGCCTATGTCCCTTAGACTTTATGCAAATATACGAATCAAAATAAACGATTAAGGCCGCAGCTTGATATACAGCTCGCCTTCACGGATCTGAATATTTTCAACGCCATCAGCAAAGGCATTCCAAAATCCTCGGTCGCCAAACTCGCTAACCAAATTCACATTTTTCATATTCCCAAGCCAAGCGTTAGGTATGGGTACGCCCATCAGACTCACGCCAACTAAAACAACACTAGGACGGCGATTGGCATCTAAATGAATATCTAATCCGGCATTTACCCGTAAAATTTCCCCCGCCATGATCGGAAAATCCCGAGGTATAGGCACAAGAATTTTGGCGCTGGCTAAATTATCTGAAAAATCAATGGCAACTCTCTGGGCAAAATCGGGATTGCGACCGATGATGGCATTCACTTCCCGTTCGCTAAAGGTCACCTGTCGATCCTCCGGTCGCTCACGGTAGGGCTCGGGTTGTAAATCCTCTTTTTGTGCAGAAGCCGTTCCCGGAGTTTTCGCCGCGGTATGGCTTGTCGGTTGCCGACGTTCTGCCTGCCATCCCAATTGACTGAGCTTATCATCCAACTTTGCTTCATCTTTGGCATTTAAACTAACGGGAGTCAGTGGCTTAGGAAAAATATAACTACGTACCACAAAAAACGTGACCCCCACGGTCACGGCTATGGTCACCAATATCATCAACAGCACTTGGACACCGGTAAAACCCCGCTGCCAAAGGTTTAGCGTTTGGCCTGAGTAACGCATGGGCCTTACCAGATGGGGGTGAGATTTTGAGATCATTTTATAATTCGCTGCGAAGAAATTTCCCCCGATACTACTTGGCTAAGGGCGATAAGGAAACTTCTAAGGCCAAGAAGCTGCGCCCATGAAGCCAAAAAATCGATTCTGGGCAACTAATAAAAAGTCCACCCGCGCAGGAGGTCGCGGATGGACTTTAGTTTACACTCGCAAATTAGATGTCGAAGCGATCTGCATTCATGACTTTGTTCCAAGCTTTAACGAAGTCGTGTACGAATCGGTCTTGACCATCCTGGGCGCCATAAACTTCAGACACGGCACGCAGTTCTGAGTGTGAACCGAAGACTAAGTCGACAGGTGTTGCGGTCCATTTCAGTTTGCCGCTCTTACGATCTTGTCCTTCATAGATGCCCTCTTGCTTCTCTGACTTGCTCCACTGAGTCGACATATCGAGTAAGTTAACGAAGAAGTCATTGCTCAACGTACCAGGCTTACTCGTAAACACCCCGTGTTTAACGCCCGCGCTGTTGGCATCAAGAGCACGCAGACCACCGACTAACACTGTCATTTCGGGTACGGTCAGGTTCAACATGTTGGCACGCTCAATCAGCATTTCCGCTGGAGAGTGACTACTGTCTTTTGAATAGTAGTTACGGAAACCATCTGCCTTCGGCTCAAGTACCGCAAATGAAGCTGTATCGGTTTGTGCCTGAGTGGCATCCATACGGCCCGGCGTGAAGGGGACTGACACGCTCACACCCGCATCCTTAGCCGCTTTTTCAACCGCAACGCTACCGCCGAGGACAATCACATCCGCCAGAGAAACCTTCTTGCCACCTTTCAGTGAACTATTGAAGTCTTTTTGAACTTTCTCTAACTTCGCCAGCACCTTAGCCAACTCTTTTGGATTGTTAGCCTGCCAGTTCATCATTGGCTCTAAGCGAATACGCGCACCGTTTGCACCGCCACGCATATCAGTACCACGGAAGCTGCTCGCCGAGGCCCAAGCGGTTCTGACTAACTCAGGTACAGTTAAGCCCGATGCCAAAATCTTGCTACCTAAGGCTTTGATATCGGCGTTATCGATAAGCGGATGATCAACCGCAGGGATAGGGTCCTGCCAAATCAGCATGTCTGCTGGCACATCGCTACCTAAGTATCTTGTCTTTGGCCCCATATCGCGGTGAGTTAGCTTAAACCATGCCTTAGCGAAGGCCAGCTCAAACTCTTTTGGATTCTTAAGGAAACGGGTGGTGATTTCGCGGTAGATAGGATCTTCCTTCAGCGCGATATCACTGGTAAACATCATTGGCGCATGGCGCTTATCTGGCAGATGGGCATCGGGAACAAGATTTGCGGCCTTGCCGTCGGCTGGGGTCCACTGGATATGGCCTGCAGGACTCTTGGTTTGTACCCAATCAAAGGTATACAGCCAAGTTAAGTATTCCATTGTCCATTTGGTTGGATTTGATGACCAAGCGCCTTCTAAACCACTGCTGACGGTATCCTCCGAATGGCCTTTACCGCACTTGTTTTTCCAGCCTGTGCCCTGCGCTTCAACACCCGCAGCTGCAGGATCGGCTCCCACGCATTTTGCCGGATCATGGGCTCCATGGGCTTTACCAAAGGTGTGACCACCAGCGATAAGTGCCACGGTTTCTTCATCATTCATCGCCATACGACCAAAGGTGTCACGAATTTCCTTAGCAGATGCCAACGGATCGGGGACACCATTCGGGCCTTCTGGGTTGACGTAAATCAACCCCATTTGAGTCGCGCCCATAGGCTTGGCAAGCTCACCCTTTTCATTGCGACGTTTGCTATCGAGCCATTCTTTTTCAGAGCCCCAGTTCACCTGTTCCGCTTCCCAGTCGTCCACACGACCACCAGCAAAACCGAAGGTTTTAAAGCCCATGGATTCAAGGGCAACGTTACCAGTTAATACCATTAAATCGGCCCAAGAGATCTTGCTGCCATATTTTTGTTTAATTGGCCACAGCAGGCGACGCGCCTTATCTAAGTTCACGTTATCTGGCCAGCTATTTAATGGCTCAAAACGTTGTTGGCCACCCGATGCACCACCGCGTCCATCAAAAATCCGGTAAACACCGGCACTGTGCCACGCCATACGAATAAAGAAAGGACCATAATGACCATAATCAGCTGGCCACCAGTCTTGAGACTCGGTCATCACGGCTTTGATGTCTTTCTTAACGGCTTCGAGATCTAAGGATTTGAACGCTTCGGCGTACTGGTAGTCACTACCATAAGGATTTGATTCAACTGCATTTTGGCGTAGCGGGCTTAGGTTTAATTTTTCAGGCCACCAAAATTGGTTACCAGTGACTTGCTCTTGCGCAGTGGCCACTCCTGCCCCTAATGCGAGAGACATAGCCAAGGTTAACGCCGATAGCGTAGGAAGGGTGTTTATTTTCATGATAGTTACCTAGTTTCGTCCTGTTCGGCCCATTAACGCGTGTTAAAGGTGGCCATCCGCTTGCTGTTTAACGGCATACAGCAATCCATTCGGTTGTGTCGTTTCGAGGCAAACTATGGCTAATGCCGTTAACACAACCGTAATTGCAGTGTAATGATAGGATTGTAAGTATTTGAAACGATTAAAATCGATGATTGGAATCGCAAAAATAGATTAGTATTGGTTAATTTATGAAAGCATTAAGAAAGTTGGCGATTACAGAAATCCATACTGTATCTGCGACGGCGGGTATTGAGGGTGATAGTCAATAAAATCATGGGCTATTTGCCCATCCACTACTCATAGCTATCTGTGATAAAATCAGCACTATTATTTTAACTTCCACCAAGGTATTGCAATGAATCCCATTATTGCCATCTTAAAAGAACACAATGTCACTGATGCTAAAATTAACGAACTTTTTCAAGCATTAACAGATAACCCATTGATGGCAATGGGTATCATCGGCCAACTGGGTATCCCTCCAGAAAAACTGCAACAGCTTATGGCATTAGTGATGCAAAATCCTGCGTTAATCAAAGAAGCAGTGCTTGAACTAGGATTAGATTTCGCCAAAGTTGAAGCGGCAAAGGCCCAACTACAAAAGTAAGCTTCAACCCCGTTGGCTTGAATCTATCAGAGGTAAGCGTATCCCAGACCTTACCTCTTTAATCATCAAAAAATTCAAATTTCAAATACTTACCTAAGAAACTCATTCCTAGATTGAAGTCGTTACATAAAGATATAAAAACCTTGTCGCTCCTCTGTCCGCGGTTCTGTTAGAGTGGTCCTATTACGCATCGATCTGAAAAGGAAGCTAATATGCGCCCAATCACAACTATTTCAACATCCCTTGTGCTAGCAATCTTTTTGCTCGGCTGTAATGAGCAGGCTCAGTCCACAGCAGTAACAGCCAATGAGCCAGCGACCGTTCCAGAAAAAGCTGACAAACTCTCTGATAAAAGTACTCAACCAACAGACTCAGAAACGGGTACACCAGCACCACAGCAGCTCAACGAACTCGATACTGCTCGGGCTCAACAACCAGACAATAGCGCCTTTATCAAACCCAGTATTTCAGTCAAAGGAGAAGGCGTGATGCTTCAAGGTACTGTTAGATATATGAATTTAGAAGGAGGTTTTTGGGGTATTGTCGCCGATGATGGCAAACAAATCCTGCCGAAAAATCTACCGCAGGAATATCGAAAAGATGGCCTACGCTTAAGTTTTACCGCGCAGGAAATCACCGGCATGATGACCATTCAGCAGTGGGGAACACTCTCGAACCTGAGTGAGATTAGTGTGATAGGCCAAGTCGATAGTCAATCTACTGATCCACGTATTTGAGCTAGACAAGAGTGATTGCAGAGCCTTATTCATCGTCAATAAGGCTCCTGTGAACGGCATCAGCAAGTGGACTCACCGTTTTCAGCCTGCCACTCTTCAATCACTTCCTTCGCGGCCCTAAAGGCTTCGATGCCTGAGGGCATACCGCAATACATGGTTGAATGTAAAAGCACTTCCTGGATTTCGTCCACTGTGCAACCGTTACGCAGTGCGCCGCGCACATGGCCTTTTAACTCCGCGGGTGCCTTTAATGCCGCCAGAGTTGCAATAGTTATCAAACTGCGAGTCTGCTTGGATAGTCCTTCGCGCACCCACACTTCCCCCCAGCAGTTTGCCGTCACTAACTCCTGCAATGGCCGAGTAAAATCCGTCGCGCTGCTCAGGGCCTTATCGACAAAACTATCGCCCATCACAGCACGACGCACCTCAAGCCCTTTCTGGTATTGCTCATCGTTCATCTATTCAGCCTCTGTATTTATCGAATCCACTGAGGGTTCACTTTAGGGAATAGCAAGCCTTAGTGCCATACTCCTTAAGTGGATGGCCAAATAGGACAAATCCCTTCAACAGACAATAAAAATGGGCCTATCAATTGATTGATAAACCCATTTATTAAATCCAAAGCTTGGGAGAGCAGTTAGTGATTAGGGATAGATACGATTCCAATCGTTTTCATATCCACCATGGGCCAGCCTTTGGCCATAGCCTCATCTAAGCCTTTATTAAGTTGACCGATATGGGAGTCACGGTCGTATTTCCACTCGCGCTTGTCATCGGTATGGTGGATATACATAGGTAAGCGTAGGCCGTCGCCCGCAGCGGTCCATTGCAACATGGCTAAGTCGCCATCCGAGTTACCAAATGCGGCTATAGGTCTGTGGCCTATGCGTTCATATATTTCCAGCACTTTCATTTCTTTATCGTCATTCACTAAGAAATTAGGCATACGTGTTAGCGTTGGCTTACCGTCAACGAGGCTAAATTCGGTCTCAAAGGTACTTCCCTTTAGTATTATTATTCATCTTTTAATATTAGTTCAAACTTCTTATTTTTTTTAGCATATGGAACGATTTCCGCTCTTAACTCTATATATTTCTTTAAATCATGCTCTTTCATTGCTATTGAATAGAAATGCTTTGCCAACATCGCTGAACTTATACTTCCCATATTTTTAAAAAAATGAATCGCATCTTCATAGCAACGAGCACCTTTTTCTACAAATCCAGCTTTCAAAAAGTACAACCCCAAAGTAGCCCTCAAAACCCCAATATTTTCATCATCACTTCCTTTGACTTTCTTTGTAAGAAGCAATAGATCTGTATCTATATCAATTAATTTATTCTTAAGTAATTTAGCCACGACCAAGTTATTTAACTCTTTAAAACTCATGTGAGGTCTTGGGATTCTGCTGTCCGACATTTCAATAACAAACTCATAATCACCCAACCCTACCATAGATATATATCCAGCATCGGCCAAGGCGTTATCAGAGAAAGGCTGGAACTGATGTAACTCTAATAATTTAGCACGACACTTCTTATATTCCCTACTTACATAGAAGTTATTAACTTCGCTTTCAGGTGACGTTATTGGCCAATTATCAAACTCGTTACCCAATCTAAATCCATGTTTATGGTACAACCAGTTGTATTGAGATACTGTATTTTCAGAGGGTGATACAGATGCTATTTTGAACATTTTTTTTGCACCTTTAGTATTACCATTCATAAGTTCCATAGTACCAATGCATGCGGCAAGATCAGACTTGAAAAAACTATTACCAGCAAAATTCTCTAATAATTTTTTTCCTCGAGAGACACTTATTCCGGAGATATCAAATGATGTCGAAATAGACAATGACGCACTCATCGTTAGTGGATTTTCTTTAATACTTTTAGAACGATTCAAATACCAGACAGCCTTATCCGGCTCATCCATATGGACTAAATATCTGGCATATGAATTCAGAACAAAGGAATTTTCACCAGAGATGCTTCTACCGACTTCAATCGCCCTTCCAGCCTTAGAATACTCTCCCAATATTGAATAATAAAAAGCCAAATCTATCCATGTCATAGCATCAGACGGGAAAATTTTTAATATGTTTTTCAACTTCCTTATAATGACAGATACTGCTGTTCTATCTGTAGAATAATAATGTTCCTTATCAACCTGTTTTAATTCAGGTAGAATAAAATTACTTACCCCTTTAGGGACTAAATTTTCATTTACCAATAAAAATCTAAGTGTATCTTTATAGTCTGGATCATCAAGCATTCCACGAACAAACAATGCCGAGTTCAATTCAGTAGCATTATATATTAACTTACTTTGCTTCCATCGTTCTCTGTACTCTTCTAAATATGAATCTGGTTCTTTTATTTTTTTGTCTTCAAGGCTCTTTAGAACTGGAAATTGAAGCTTCATAGATTTTCTTGACGTATGCCATCTAGGAATAAGCTGCCTATTGTCCATTAGGAATAAATTATTATTCATCTTACAATCCCTTGACTTTAAGCATTACCTGGATATTCGCCATTTTACTTGAGTATCGCCTCATATTTATTTTGTATGGTCTTGACTTTACTTTTGGGGCTCCTCTTTTATTATAATCAGGATGGCACATTTCCTTCACCACATTAACAACTTCCAATGCAACATCATCATCTTTAATTAAATTACAGCATTCAGCATAAAATCTAGCCAACAGTGTAGAATAGGCTGTTAAGAATGTTGGCAAAGCATCTTCGTAACTAACTGAAAATATTCCATTATGCAGAAGCAAAGCTTCTCCTGACAGTGATGGAGTCAATCCAACCCCCATTATAGATTGATATATAAGGCTTCCAACAGAATAAATATCAGTTAAATATCTATCTTGGAAACTTTTATAAGAAACACCGCACCTAATCTCGATAGGAGCATAAGTTTGATCCCCAGGAAATCTCAAAGATAGATACGGTGATCGTCCACCGGCATCGACTACACGACCTAAATCAGCGATTTTACTTTCCATTTTTTAAAATGGAGAATATTAGAAGGCTTTATATCTTGATGTGCAATCCCGGCAAAATGAAGTTGTTCCAATCCCATGCAAATATGTTGCATAGCTTTAAAAAATGCATACCAGTTAATATTTAAATTATCAATGAACGATTGCCTCATATCACTATCTGCAAGTTCAAAAATAATATAGTAAACATTGTTTAAGGGTGTGGAATGCAAAGGGTTTGTTATTTGACCAGCCTCTTTAGGTATAACAACCTTAGAAAGATTCATTTCCTTACAATAATATAAAATCTCTCTCTCAAACAAATACTCAGAAGTAATGTTATTAATTGCCACCATAGGGTCATGCGAGCCAAAGGCTCTAGTGAAATCCATAGCTTTTAAAAATGCAACTTCTCCAGATGCATTTCTAACTTTATATCTAGCACAGAAGTTTCCACCACTATGCTGTTTGGTTGAAATTTTTTCAAAAATCTCCCAGCCGCACGGTGTTGTAAGATTCAAAAGTGTGTTAGACGGCATAGAATCCTCATATCATCCATGTATTTTACATTGTACATTACATATATAAGTCATATTTGGCGAATCATTTTATTAGAATCAAAAGAAAGATAGGGCATGCATAACTCTTTTGGGATTAACAGCATACACCGAGATCACAAAAGTTCACCCTCCCCCTGCGAAGTTGCTGAAGGGCGCTGAAGACTCTTTATTGAAAGAATGGCGCGTGACGCAGACAGGACGTCTGCGTAGCTTTCGGGGAAGGGGCAAATGAAAATCGATGATTTTCGCGCTTATGAGCGAGAGGCATGGACTGTCGAACTGGAGGGGCTTTACATGGATGTAAGCGGAGCCTTCGGAAGCGTTAGCGATTTTCGAATAAGCACGAAGCCCTACTTTATAAATAGAGAGTCAATGCATATTACTTCGTTAGGGACACCGGGGGATTTCCAAAAGGGGAGCAGGCGCTTTTCCCCTTTTGGTCGAGTGTGGGGTGAAACCCCACGACTTTGATTCACCTCGGCCGTTAGGCCGCAATGACTAACAATGTAGAAAGATGAGACTGTCTAACCACCAGTAAAAGTATACGATGTTACACTTTTAGTAACGATTTCAGCGCTTCAATCCCAAAAAGTGTAGTTAAGTACACCTGAAACTTAATCAAGTTGCCAGATAAAAAACAAAACCCCGACACTGTTGCCAGTGTCGGGGCTTTCATTTTTCTCTTACAAGAATTTAGGTTTAAGCGATTAAGCTAAAGACCGCAGATGTTTGCTAATCTAGCACAGGAAAAATCGTTTTAGAGCAAGGCTTTTTGTTGCGACGTGTAGTGTTTTTCTACACGAGTAACAAAGTAACGCAGCTATAAACGATTTTAACCAGCTAGGATCACATCATGCCGCCTAAATCAGCTTGAAACCCTATATCTCGTAGAAACAAAGGCTTTCAGGTATCATAGGGGTCAACATTGTGGTCAACAAAGGGGTAAACATTGCAGGACAAGTACATCGTTAAGAAGAGTGGTAAGGACACCTATCAGTTCAATATGAGAGTCCCAAAAGCGTTAGCGCACCTCTACCCTCACAAGACATTCATCACCCGCACACTTGGTACATCTTGTATAAAAACAGCTCGTATCCGTAGGGATCGAATTTTGGGTGAAATAGCAGCACAGAAAGAGTCAACTTTCAGCAATGAAAGGGGAGCTTTCCTAGCCTTTGTTGAGACACTAAAAGAAGCCAAACAGGAGGCCAGAGGCAACCCTTATGAGGCGTACTATCAATTATCGACCCAAGATATTCTTGATACCGAAGCCTTCCCTAATGCTCAATTAGCGGCCTCACGTACAGTTACAACTGGCATTATCCCCGAAGGTTATCGACCAACCTTACGAGAATCGTTGCACTCATGGCTTCAACGTAACTCACGCAAAAATGCTGACACCATATCAAAGATGAAATCCACTACAGACAAGTTCTTAAAACACTGTGGTCATTTTGATGTTGAGCTTGAATCTATCCATCGTAAAGATGTCCTTGACTACATTGAGCAAACTATTGAGAGCTGTAGCGTCAGCACTATGGCAGCAAACCTCAGTAGATTGAAAACACTATATAAACATGCTTGGCAAATAGGTCTGATTGAACCTAGACCCTGTCCATTCTCTGACCATGACCTCGCATTCTATAAAGAGAGTACTACTCAGAAAACCCAAATGTTCAGTCCTGAAGAAATACAGAAGATCATGCAATGGGCTGATACTCAAACAAATAGCATGCGCCTGATAGTGAAAACAGGGCTATTTACAGGTATGCGTATAGGTGAAATATGCGCCCTTCGAGCTTGTGATGTTTGTATCGAAGGAAACCTAGCGGCGTTTTACGTTCGTAAAGGCAAGACTGGCGCAGCACAGAGAACTGTACCGTTATGCGATGAGCTGATGAACGACATCCAAGATCTTATCAAGACACTACAGCCAGAGTCCTCATTGTTTGGTATAGACGGCAAGAATGCGAGTCGAGATTTTAGCCGCTTCAAGACCGCGAGTATCACGACAGATAAGACCAAACGCTTCCACAGTTTTCGTGTTCATATGGCTACAGCGTTCAGTCGTGCGGGTATTAGTGAACTGACAGCTGCATTCATTCTGGGACATAAAGGCGGTAAGACAATGTCATACGGTTATTACGCAAAAGCTGACGAATTACATCGTCTCAAAGATGCTGTAGAAGCAGCTACAGAAGTAATCAAACGTGATTGGTTAAAGGGAATATCATAGCTTTGAAAGCTAACCAGTGAGCACAATAAAATTCAAAATATCAAGCTCTTGTTTTTAGTCTTAGCCATTTAAGAGTATGATGTTTTTAACCGCTTATAAGCACTGAGCAAAGGAACTGCAAATGATTAAACAAATATGTATGGAAAGAGAGATTACGAGCCTTGTACACTTCACTGATGTCCGTCATCTCGATAGCATTATGCGTCTAGGGCTATTACCTAGAAACCGTCTGGAGCAACTTGCAACACCAGTTCACTTCAATGATCAGCATCGTTTTGACGGTCATCCAGACTCTGTCTCACTATCGGTAGCATTTCCCAATTGCCAAATGTTCTATAAGTTGTGGCACAATTCAGACGAAAAGTTTTGTGTACTAAAAGTCCACCCTCAAGTGTTATGGGATTACAGGGCAGCTTTCTGTAAAAATAATGCAGCTACTGGAGAAATGAGCCATCAACAACTTCAAGATTTACAGACACCTGATGCGTTTAGAGGGATGTTTCAAGAAATGGCAAGCCAGCGAAGCCGAGCTGACCAAAAATTAAAGCCCTGCCATCCAACAGATGTCCAAGCAGAGGTATTAATATTCGATACAATTCCCTCCAACTACATCATGGAAGTAGTGTTTCCTGATCGGCAAACGCAAATTCAATATGCCCAGCGCATAAACGGGAAAAAGTCTTCGGTCAATCTGCCAAATTCAGGGTTTTATGGCACAAGAACTTTCTTACTTGAGTATTAATACCTATGGCTACAAGACCAATTTTCATTCCCTTGGAAAAGGGACAAATCGGCGTAAAAGAGAAAATGATTGAATTTACGTGGGCAGCTGGCATGGCTATCTCACAAAAGCAGAAATCAATCAGAGATTTACACAGCGTTGCAGAAAAACTCGGACATAAAGCTTTGCTCGAAATATCAAGTAAATCAGAGAGTGCCCTAGGGGTAAAGCTTAGTGCATTCAATCTGATGTTTACGACTAAAAAGCTAGGGGATACTTACTCAGTAGAATCAGCGTTTCAAGGTAGTAAAGTTTTTGAGAATGGTGGCCCCTATACTGACATTATGAAGTTAGATTCCCTCTCTGCCAAAAAAGATCCTAGGTTACAGAACTCTGGTAATTTGATCGGCTTTAACTTTCTTGGTAAAGACTTCCCTACGGAACCTAGAACTTTCTTTTACGACTGGCTATATATAAACGCACTGAACCAAAACATAGAGTTAGCAAATGAGTTATCCAGTTACTCTGGTTTTACTGACATTGAATTCAACCCCAAGAAATCAATCAACTGCCAAGGTTTCGCCGCTGCGCTGTATGTAAGCTTAAAACGCAGTAACCAACTAGATGCTGCATTAAGCTCTATCAATACTTTCTTCAAATTAACTCACGCACAATATCTAAATCAATTGAGGGCTACACCAATACAACAGAAGATGTTGTAGTCTATCTAATTCTTCTACCATGATTGCTAAACTGGAATACCAATATAGTACCCATTAGGTATACCCATACAGGTACGGTCAAACAGTGATCGAACAGTACCCATTAGGCTTGAATTATAATAGTGGGTACATTACTCTTCGTGACCTATTAGAACCAAATGGATACACCTCGTGGCACACATCGCTTACCTTCGAGTCTCTTCTGTAGACCAGAACACTGACCGTCAGCTTGCCAATGCGAACATTCCCTTTGATAAGACCTTCACTGATAAATGCAGTGGTGGCTCTACCATTCGTCCAGCCTTAACTCAGCTTAAAGACTACGCCCGTGAAGGTGACACTATTCATGTCCATAGCATTGACCGTCTCGCTCGTAACTTGGTTGACTTGAAACAATTGGTCAATGAATGGAATGAGAATGGTGTTAGCGTCAAGTTCCATAAAGAAGGCCTTAGCTTCAATGCTGGTGGCAGTGACCACATGTCTGAGTTAATGCTTAACATGCTTGGAGCTGTTGCTCAGTTTGAGTTAGCAATGATTCAGGAAAGGCGTCAGGAAGGCATTGAGAAGGCTAAGTCTGCTGGTAAATACAAAGGTAGGCCTACGAATGAAACGAACCACCAGCAGATCGCTGAGTTACGCTCACAAGGTGTTTCATTAAGGAAGATAGCCAAGGAAGTAGGTGTATCACTATCAACCGTACAAAGGGCTTTAGCGGCCTTAGAGAAGACTTAATGAACCAGTATATGCAAGACAGTAGGCTTACCAAGTTAGACCCTAGAACCCTTACGCTTGACCCTGCAATGCAAGCTCGCGATGTTGAATTAATCAAAGACAAACGACTACGGTCAGCCCAAGAGATCAAGCAAGAAGCACAAGACAAAGCGATACTTGAAGACCTCCGCAACGGAGTGCCCATTAAACTGCCTATTACAGTGTTTATAGTTAACGATATTTACTTAGTGGTTGATGGCTTTCATCGAACTAATGCTTGCTTGAAGTACCTTAAAGAAAACCCTGATTCAGACCTAATGATTGAAGCATTAGTCGTTAAGAATCGCACCTACAAAGAGGCTTTTTTTGCTGCACAAGAGGCAAACCAAGCTCATGGTGTGGGCGTCACCCCTGATGAAGTTATGCAATCTAAGTTTAGAGCAATGATCGTTACTGGTGATTTTAATAAATCGGTATCAGAAATTGCTAAAACTATAGGCTGTAGTCAGGGTCAAGCTGCTCACATTGCTAGAGGACTTAAAGTTTGCATGGCTGTGTTAGGTGATTTTGATAGAAGCGAGTTAACTCATCTAAAAGATTTCACTGAATACCTTCAGAATGGCATTAATTCCAAATACGCATTAAATGATAGCTCTTGGGACTCTAAAGGATTCCCCAAGATTAGACGGTTATCAGATGCTATTACTGGTAAAGAATTTATCCCTGATGATGAAAATAGGGAGCAAGAATTAATTGAAGCTGCCACTAAGGATTTCAACCGTCTCATTGAGCGTTATGATCCAGATATTTTTAGAGAAGGCTTAAGGAAACTTACTAGAGGAATGGGTCTTGGTATTTCGATATCTAAACGAGATAAATGGCTAGAACAAGCTGGTTCAGTCCAAGGTAGTGATACAAATTATGATGTTAATACTCTAGACGAAGACGACTTTTAGAATCACGTAGTGAACCCGAAACCCTTACACAATAAGGCCTTCAGGGGATTCTGAACAACCCCGTACACGTGTGTACACCTTGGGGTAACTTAGGGTGTACACAACAGGTTTATCAAATCGTTGACTGCATTGGATGTGTGACTAAACGATAGCTGTTATATTGTCTCTTCATTATCAAAACTTCAACATTAGGGTATTTAAGTTTGACTATACTCAGTAGTAGTTCGCGATCTGGGCTACTCATTTTTTCACCAATTACTATTTTTAACAAAGATGTTTGCTTGAATTTTAGTAAGTGATTTTTCGAGAATGAGATAAACCTAACTTCCTTTTCTCGTGCCCAATCTTCCGATTTGGTTGTTGAAATCCTTGCAACTAAGTTAGCCACTTCAAGTTCATTTGAAAGTTTTATAACACCATTATCAACTTTAAGTAATTCACTAATGTTAATGCTTTTAGGGCTATTCTGGTATTCAACATGAAAACCTTTAGCCAATTTCCCACTATTATTAAAGATATCCTCGGAAAGTGATTTTTCATCAAAAACAAGACAAAACCCTCTCAATCCATCAGAGTAATGCCCCCACATGTGTGTATTAAATAATGGATCATCAATTTCACCTTCATCGAAATAGGAAAAACTACAGATAAGGCTTTCTTCTCGAATCCTTCGGATGAAATCACTAGCACACCTCTTCCCAAATTCAACAAGTAACTCAGTTGGAGATAGTTTGTCAGGGTGATGGACACTAGTTAATTTAAAGAGATCTGTATTATAAGTGATGTGATTAAGACCTATCTGGGATTGTGCATAACGTTGAAGACTTTTACTTAAGCTTGAATCAATTATACAACCGCCTTCAAATGGGTCATTTTGATTGGTCAATTTATCGAACCACAACTCTCTATTGGCTAAACCACTTAAAGAATTTTTATTTAATGTTCTAAATTTATAGAGATACATTTAACACTCACAAATTTTAAGTTAAATGACATCGTCAATTAATTAACCAATTAAAGTAAATTGAAAAGTACAAAGTTTCAATCACACGTTTTGTTTACGAGTTAGGGGGTGATGCAATCGCAAGACCATCAAGATACCCCACGCATACCCCCCTAGCTATAATCACAGTATTAACTAATCAATTGAAGCCTTGAGCTTTCAGCATTGATGACCGTTTATACTTGCCACCTAGAAACAAAAAGGCTACCGTAGGGGTCAACATTGGTGTCAACACGGTAGCCTTAACTTATTGTTTTATATGATGGTTATGCCGTGGGCGTTAATTACATCATGCCGCCCATTCCACCCATACCACCCATTCCGCCCATATCTGGCGCAGAGTTTTGTGGAATTTCAGCAACCATAGCTTCTGTAGTGATCATCAGACCTGCGATTGACGCAGCAAATTGCAATGCACAACGGGTCACTTTAGTTGGGTCAAGAATACCCATTTCTAACATGTCACCGTAAATGTCGTTGCCGGCGTTGTAACCGAAGTTACCGCTACCGTTCTTCACTGTGTTAGCAACAACTGACGCTTCTTCACCCGCGTTTGTGGCGATTTGACGCAGTGGCGCTTCCATTGCACGCAGTGCGATAACCACACCGTGTTTTTGGTCTTCGTTTAATACTTCAACTTCAGCGATCTTAGAAGCTACGCGAACCAGAGCAACACCGCCGCCAGGAACCACGCCTTCTTCTACCGCAGCGCGAGTTGCATGCAGGGCGTCTTCAACGCGGGCTTTCTTCTCTTTCATTTCAACTTCAGTCGCTGCGCCAACTTTAATCACTGCTACGCCGCCAGCTAGTTTAGCCATACGCTCTTGCAGTTTTTCTTTGTCGTAGTCAGAAGTTGACTCTTCAACTTGTTGTTTGATTTGGCTTACACGGGCAGCAATTTGTGTTTGCTCGCCGTTACCATCGATGATGGTGGTGTTGTCTTTAGTGATCACAACACGCTTAGCTGTACCTAAATCTTCCAGCGTTGCTTTTTCAAGCTCTAGGCCGATTTCTTCAGCAATAACAGTACCGCCAGTCAGGATTGCTACGTCTTGCAGCATTGCCTTACGACGGTCACCAAAGCCTGGGGCTTTAACCGCAGCCACTTTCACGATACCGCGCATGTTGTTCACAACTAAAGTTGCTAAGGCTTCGCCTTCAACGTCTTCGGCAACGATCAGCAATGGCTTACCGGTTTTTGCCAGACCTTCAAGGATAGGTAACAGTTCGCGAATGTTAGAGATTTTCTTGTCGACTAACAGTACGAATGGGTGATCTAATTCAACGCTGCCGGTTTCTGGTTTGTTGATAAAGTATGGAGACAGGTAGCCACGGTCGAACTGCATACCTTCTACTACGTCCAATTCGTTTTCTAACGCTTGGCCTTCTTCAACGGTGATCACGCCTTCTTTGCCAACTTTTTCCATCGCTGTTGCGATGATATCGCCGATAGATTCGTCAGAGTTTGCAGAGATAGTCGCAACTTGCGCAATCGCTTTTGAATCTGCACAAGGTTGTGATAAGGCTTTTAATTCAGCAACGGCAGCGATAACGGCTTTGTCGATACCGCGCTTAAGATCCATTGGGTTCATACCGGCTGCAACGGCTTTTAAGCCTTCAACTACAATGGCTTGAGCCAGTACAGTTGCAGTAGTAGTACCATCACCGGCGGCGTCGTTGGCTTTAGAAGCAACTTCTTTCACCATTTGCGCGCCCATGTTTTCGAATTTGTCTTCTAACTCGATTTCTTTGGCAACAGATACACCGTCTTTAGTGATCAGTGGTGAGCCAAAGCTCTTGTCTAATACCACGTTACGGCCTTTAGGGCCTAAGGTCACTTTCACTGCGTTCGCGAGAATGTTTACGCCAGCCAGCATTCTTACGCGAGCATCATTACCAAATACAACTTCTTTAGCTGCCATTTTGAATTTCCTTTACATTTTTAATGATTAATTGGAATGTCGAATTGATGCGAAGGATTAACCTACTACTGCCATCAGGTCAGCTTCTGACAGGATCAAGACTTCTTGACCGTCAATTTTTTCTTTCTTAACGCCGTAACCTTCGTTGAAGATCACCACGTCACCCACTTTCACATCCAGTGGTTTGACTGTACCGTTTTCCAAAATACGGCCATTGCCCACTGCAAGGATTTCACCGCGGGTTGATTTTTCAGCGGCGCTACCAGTTAAAACAATGCCACCCGCTGAAGTTGACTCAACTTCTAGACGCTTAACGATTACGCGGTCATGTAATGGACGAATATTCATCTATGAACTCTCCTAATGATTTGATGCCCAACAATCGAGGCGATTTGTGATGAAAAAGAGGAGGCACGTCCGCCTTCCCCTTTGATGTCTGTGATATGGGGTTTAAGCCCCCCAGATCCAAGTGTCTTTACAAAAAAAATTTCATTTTTTTGATGTCGGTTTTTTCAAGTGGGCACAATCCTGCTAGAATCTCGCCTCCGCTCGCAAACAAGGCACTATTTCCCCCATGAAAGACAGACACGGGCTGCTAACCGCGCCAATTGGTCGTGTACTGCTCAACATGAGCCTCCCCAACTTGATTGGCATTATGACCATTCTGGGTTTTAGCCTCGCTGACACTTTTTTTATCAGTCAGTTAGGGACTGAGGCCCTAGCTGCGATTAGTTTTACCTTTCCCGTGACCTTAGTCATTTCGAGCATTGCCATCGGCATTGGCGCTGGGGTGTCGACCAATTTAGGTCGACTTATTGGTTCGGGGAATGCCCCTAGGGCGAAAGTATTTTTACACGATGCCCTACTGCTCACCTTTGCATTAATTGCCAGTTTAGCCGCCCTTGGCAGCATCTTTATTACACCGCTATTTAGTTTGCTCGGCGCCAATGAAAGCAGCTTACCGCTGATCCAAGACTATATGATTTACTGGTATGTCGGCGCTCCGTTGCTGGTGTTGCTGATGGTGGGAAACCAAGGTTTACGCTCCACGGGCGATACTCGCTCGCCAGCGATGATTATGGCGCTGGCGGCCATGATTAACCTTATTCTCGATCCTTTACTGATCTTCGGTATTGGGCCCTTTCCACGTTTAGAAATCCAAGGGGCGGCGATTGCGACGCTTATCGCTTGGGTTGTCGCCCTCTCATTATCTAGTTATCTATTGATTATTAAGCGTAAAATGTTGGAATGGGCCGCCTTCGATATAGACAGAATGCGCACCAACTGGAGCCAATTGGCCCATATTGCCCAGCCTGCAGCATTAATGAATTTAATCAATCCATTAGCCAATGCCGTGATTATGGCGATGCTAGCACATATCGACCATAGTGCCGTTGCGGCGTTCGGTGCGGGCACACGCTTAGAATCCGTCCTCTTGATTGTGGTAATGGCCTTATCGTCGAGCCTAATGCCCTTTATCGCGCAAAACCTAGGGGCAGGACAACCGCAAAGGGCGAAGCAGGCGTTGCTGTTATCCCTTAAGTTTATCTTTGTATTTCAGACCTTACTCTATATCCCTGTGGCATTTTGGACTCAACCTATAGCCCATTTATTTAGTACCGATCCGCAAGTATTAGAGTGGCTGAGTTTTTATATTCTGGTATTGCCCTGCGCCTACGGCCCATTAGGGATAGTGATTATTTTTGCCACCGCCCTCAATGCCTACCACAGGCCCATGAGTTCTTTAGTGATTAACCTGTGCCGCTTAGTGCTGTTGATGCTGCCACTGGCGGCCCTGGGGTCCTATGTCGATGGAGTGAAAGGCTTATTGCTTGCGCTCCCAATCACCAATCTGCTGATGGGGATTGCCTGCTACTACCTAGCGCAGCGGATCTGTGAACCCGCAAAGATCACCACCGCAGACGCCAGTCTCGAAGGCTGACGGCATTTCCCGAGGGATCACTCCCGAAAACGCAGGTCGTCGTGGGGAAACATTTCCTTCGATGCCTTACATATTCTGCGCGAGCCCGTTTCGCTCATGTTGGTCGGCACGCCGTTGGGGGCGAGTTCTTGCATAATAAAGTCGATAAAACGACGACTCGCCAAGCTAACATAACGCCTCGATGGGTATACTAAATAGCATTCTCCCTGGTGGGCTTCGATTTCAGGCAGTAGGCTAACTAGCTCCCCAGCCTCGACAAAATCGACCACGACTTCGGCGGGGGCATACACAATTCCCCGCCCCTGCAGTGCAAACTCCACCGCGACTTCGACACTGTTAGTGCAAAAGTTCCCTCGGACTCTGACTTCCTGCTCGGCACCTATCCAAAGCTCATTGAAGATTTTGCCGTTTGATAGCCTAAACAAAGACACGTTGTGGGATTCAATCTCCTGGGGTGTTTTTGGAGTGCCGTGTTTTGCTAAATATTTGGGGCTGGCATAGAAACGCAGATCCGTCGTAAACACAGGCCGCACAACTAAGTCTAAGGTGTCTAAAGCAGGCTCAACCACAAAGGAAACATCGAGGTTATTTTTAACCATATCAACGGATTCTGCACTGCTGATCAGCTCAATTGTGAGTTTGGGGTGCAGATCCATAAAGCGGAAAATAGCCCGCATCAAGACATTCATACTGTGGATGGGAAACATCTGGATCCGCAGATGCCCACTTATTTCGGCATTGTCATTGGTCATCTCGAACAGGGTCTCATCGAGCTGAGCCAAGATATTTTGCGAACGCTGGTAAAAATGGCTACCCGCGGAAGTGAGCGTCATTGAACGACTCTGCCGATGGAATAGTTTGATGTTCAGTTCATCTTCCAATGCCTGCAAACGACGACTGACCGTGGATTTAGGTAAGTTAAGTAAATCAGCGGCTTCGATCAAACTGCCCGTTTCAGCTATTCGGTGGAATAACGCTAAATCCTCTGTCTTCATATTCGCCCTAAATTCAATCTCAATAAGTGAGACTGATAATCCCAAATAATCCCGTTTATTGCAACCTACTTAGCTGTTATCTTCGCCACCTAAAATGCTAACAAATGGTTACAAAGGATACATCACCATGACAATGATATCATATCGACTCTTGTCCTCAGCCATGCTGGTTCCTGTACTGTTGCTTCCAGCACTGCTGAGCGGCTGCACACCCGCAGAAAGTTCAGTACAAACGTCACCAATTCGCCCCGTGAAACTGTTCGAAGTAGTGCAACTCAATGGGGATAGTTTTAGAACTTTCCCAGCAAGGGTCGCCGCTAATAGTCGCGCCGAATTATCGTTTCGTATTTCAGGCCAGTTAACCGAGCTGGCATTAGTGGAGGGGCAAAGGGTTACCGAAGGGAGCTTGCTGGCGAAGCTCGACGACAGAGACGCCCACAATAATCTGATGACCCGGGAGGCCGAGCATGAACTCTTAGCCGCCGATTTTAAACGTAAGGTTGAGTTGCTCAATCGCAAGCTGATTTCCCAGTCCGAATTTGATAACACCCAAGCCCAATTGAAATCCGCTAAGGCTGCCCTAGCCGCTGCCCGCGATCAACTCAGTTACACCCGCTTAACCGCCCCCTTTAGCGGCACTATTGCCAAACGGTTAGTCGATAATCACCAAATAGTGCAAGCCAATCAAGGCGTACTAACACTGCAAAACAATAACCTGCTCGATGTCAGCATCCAAGTGCCCGAGGCCATGGCCGCCAGCCTAAACGAGTATATCAAGCAGCAAAACTTTATCGCTAAGGTGCGTTTTAGCGCATTAGCGGGGATGGAGTTTGATGCGAAATTCAAGGAATACTCGACCCAAGTCACCCCAGGTACCCAAGCTTATGAAGTCGTGTTTTCCCTACCGCAGCCCGAAGATATTCAGTTACTTCCAGGTATGAGCGCCGAGTTAACCCTCGCCTTAGTAAAAACTCCCGATCAAACCGCTTCGGCCATAGTGCCCGTTACCGCCATCGATAAACGCGATCAGGATGGCCGAGTCCAAGTTTGGGTTTATCAAACCCAATCGGGCGAAGTCAAACCCACAGCAGTCACCTTAGGGCGAGTCACCACCGAAGGCATCGAAGTATTAGGTGGGATCAACAAGGGCGACTTGATTGTGAGTGCGGGCGTATCCCAATTATCCAACGGGATGAAAGTGAAACCACTACGCTGGCAGCGTGGAGTCTAAATAATGAATATTGCTGAGTATTCAATCCGCCACAAAGTCATTAGCTGGATGTTTGTGTTACTGCTGCTCGTGGGCGGTGGTGTGAGTTTCACCGGTCTTGGGCAATTAGAATTCCCCGAATTTACCATTAAAGAGGCCCTAGTGATCACCGCCTATCCAGGCGCGTCACCCGAGCAAGTGGAAGAGGAAGTCACCCTTCCCCTCGAAGATGCCCTACAGCAACTCGATGCGGTTAAGCACGTGACCTCCATCAACAGTGCTGGCCTGTCGCAGATCCAAATAGAGATTAAAGAAACCTACGATAAAACCAGCCTGCCTCAGGTGTGGGATGAGGTGCGTCGTAAGGTCAATGATACTGCGGGGCAATTGCCTCCCGGCACCAGCACACCCAAGGTATTAGACGACTTTGGCGATGTCTATGGCATTCTATTTAACCTCTCGGGGCCAGACTATAGCAACCGCGAATTAAGCAACTATGCCGACTACCTGCGCCGCGAGCTAGTGCTAGTGCCTGGGGTTAAAAAAGTCTCGGTAATAGGGAGTATAACTGAACAAGTCGTGATTGAAATCTCCCAGCAAAAGCTCTCGGCACTGGGGCTCGATCAAAGCTATATCTATGGTCTTATCAACAATCAAAACGTGGTCTCCAATGCGGGTAGTCTCGTCATTGGTGACAACCGCATTCGCATCCATCCCACAGGGGAATTTAGCAGTGTGCAGGATCTCGCCCGCTTGATTGTGAGCCCACCCGGTAGCACTGAACTGATTTATCTCGGTGATATTGCCCATATCGAAAAGGATTACGATGAGACCCCGGATGTGCTCTACCACAACCGTGGTGAAGCGGCCTTATCCCTAGGGATATCTTTCTCAAGTGGCGTAAACGTGGTGGAGGTGGGCCAGAGAGTGAACGATCGCTTAGGCGAACTCGAATCCCAACGTCCGATAGGCATGAGCTTAGACACTGTCTATAACCAGAGTCTGGCGGTCGATAAGACAGTCAACGGCTTCTTAATCAACTTAATCGAGTCGATTGCCATCGTTATCGCCGTATTGCTGCTGTTTATGGGCTTGCGCTCGGGTTTGCTGATGGGACTCATCCTGCTGCTGACTATCCTCGGCACTTTTATCGTGATGAAAGTGCTGGGCATTGAGCTGCAACTCATTTCCCTCGGTGCCCTGATCATCGCCCTCGGTATGCTGGTCGATAACGCCATTGTGGTCACCGAAGGCATCTTGATTGGTCTGCGTCGCGGTAAGACTCGCCTCGAAGCCGCCAAGCAAATTGTGGCACAGACCCAGTGGCCGCTGCTCGGTGCAACCGTTATCGCCATTATCGCCTTTGCGCCTATTGGTTTATCGCAGAATGCCGCCGGGGAATTTTGCCGCTCACTGTTCCAAGTGCTGATGATTTCATTATTTATTAGTTGGATAACAGCGATTACCCTGACCCCCTTCTTCTGCCATTTGCTGTTTAAAGATGCCCCCGCAGATGAGGAAGAACAGGATCCTTATAAGGGATGGTTCTTCAGTCTTTATCGCGCCAGTTTGACCTTTGCACTACGTTTTCGAATCGCCAGTATTTTATTGGTTGGCGCCATGCTTGTCAGTGCTGTGGTTGGTTTTAGTCATATCAAAAACGTGTTTTTCCCTGCGTCAAATACGCCAATCTTCTTTGTGGATATTTGGATGCCGGAGGGCACAGATATTAAGGCAACCGAGCGTTTTACCGCAGATATAGAGCAGCTATTGCTCAAACAAGCCGAGCAACAGCATACAGGACTTGTCCATCTCACCACTGTCATAGGCCAAGGCGCCCAGCGTTTTGTTTTACCCTATCAACCGGAGAAGGGCTACCCCGCCTTCGCCCAATTGATCGTCGAAATGCAGGATCTTGAATCACTGCAGGTCTATATGTCTGAGCTGGATAAATTGTTAAATCAACGCTTCCCGCAGGCACAGTATCGCCTCAAGAATATGGAAAATGGCCCTTCGCCCGCCGCAAAAATAGAAGCGCGTTTCTATGGTGACGATCCCCAAGTATTACGCGAACTCGGTGCCCAAGCGAAGGCAATCTTTCAGGCAGAGCCGAGCATGGACGGCATTCGCCATGATTGGCGCAATCGGGTGCCCTTAATCCGCCCACAGTTAGAAAATGCCCAAGCGAGGGAAACGGGCATCAGCAAGCAAGATCTCGACAATGCACTGCTGGTGAATTTTAGCGGTAAACAAATTGGTTTATACCGTGAAACCAGCCACTTGCTGCCCATAGTCGCGCGAGCACCCGCTGAGGAGCGTTTACAGGCGGACAGTCTATGGAAGCTACAAATTTGGAGTAGTGAACACAGCGCTTTTGTGCCAGCGACCCAAGTAGTGAGCAATTTTAACACTGAATGGGAGGACCCACTGTTAATGCGCCGTGACCGTATGCGTATGCTCGCAGTGCTGGCCGATCCTAAACTTGGCAGCGGTGAAACCGCCGACTCTGTGCTACGTAAAGTGAGGGACAAAGTCGAAGCTATCGAGTTACCCGCGGGTTACCACCTCGAGTGGGGCGGCGAATACGAAACGGCGGGTGAAGCCCAAACCGCAGTATTTAGCTCGATTCCATTGGGTTATTTGGCGATGTTTTTAATCACTGTGTTCCTATTTAACTCAGTGCGTCAACCCTTAGTGATTTGGTTTACCGTGCCATTAGCCCTGATTGGGGTTTCGGCCGGGCTCCTGTTGTTCGATGCGCCCTTTAGCTTTATGGCGCTGCTCGGCTTACTGAGTTTATCGGGCATGGTAATTAAAAACGGTATCGTCTTGGTCGATCAGATCAACCTCGAACTCAGTGAAGGGAAAGGCGCCTATCTTGCCCTTGTCGATTCCTGTATTAGCCGCGTTCGCCCCGTGATGATGGCGGCGATCACAACAATGCTGGGGATGATACCTCTGATCTCTGATGCCTTTTTCGGCTCAATGGCCATCACTATCATCTTTGGTTTAGGTTTTGCGTCACTGCTGACACTTATCGTATTGCCAGTGATGTACAGCTTAACCTTTAACATTAAACCGAATGCGGTGGCGAGCATGAACCACTAGCCCGCCACTCACCTATACGCTTCCCGGCGTGGCCGATCGATGCTGTTCTCACTCATCGATTGGCCTTTTCTTTACCCAGACTCACAGTCTTAAAGCTGATACAAAAACGCCTAAATTTCAGCTTAATAAAAGATAAAATCTAGGCGCGAGTAATACCTGAGGATGACAGCTTAGGCGATTAATTAACGACCTCTTTCACGATTTTCTTCGCATCGGCACCCTCTTTTTTATGATGCTCTTCGTGCTTAAGTGCATCGGCAGCTTTGTCGGATAGCTTGTCGTCGGGTTTGATATCATCGACCTTATCACTAACGGAATCGGTGACTTTATCCTTGGCATCCCCAACCGCGTCCTTAGCATCTTCCACCTTGCGCTCGGCGGCTTTTTCCGGAGTACAGCGGCCACTCACACCAACTGTTGCCTTGACCGCCGCATTTTTAGCGACTTTTTCAGGGTTACAATTGGGATCTAAAGGTCCAGCGACCGCGCTATAGGTAATCAGTGAACAAGTTAGGACAGACAGCAATCCCGAAATCAGCTTTAACTTAGTTAGGTGCATATTCAACCTCCATAATAATATGTTCGAGGTTGACTATAGTACGCCCCTAAATCGAAGCAAAGGGCGCATAGGCGATCAACCGCAGACTATTGCGACAAAGCCCAAATAAAAACAAGCTCCCAGAGATTAACATCTGTGGGAGCTGGCAAAGTGAGGATGAGCAACTGCTTAATCTGTCAGGATAAATGGCTAAGGCTTGGGATCTTTTGGCTGAACATCCTTTGAGTCATGCTCTTTAGAATCAAAGTCCTTGTCCGAGAGTTGATGGCTCTCGGGATGTTTATCGCTCGGATCGGCCTTATGCTCAAAGTCACCTTCGTACACGTTGCCATCGGAATGTTTATCTTGCTCAAAGGGATGCTGCCCGAAAGGATTCGACTGCGAGCCCGATTGTGGGCCAAATGGGCCGGAGCCAAAACCACCGTGCATTCCACCTTGTAATCCGGAAACAACCCTTAATTGCATACGCTTAAAGACCAAGGCGGCAATCGGGCGACGCGTTAAGGGGGTCAGTAATAATAGACCAATAAAATCAGTTACAAAGCCAGGAATGACTAGCAATACGCCCGCCATAGCCAACATCATGCCTTCGACAATTTCTTGCCCCGGTGCTTCGCCACGTACCAGCTTTTGCTGCACTTGCATTAGGGTGCTAAGCCCTTGGCTACGCACTAAAGAGACACCCACTACGGCGGTAAATAGCACTAACCCCACAGTGGTCCAAGTGCCGAGCACATCTCCCACACGGATTAACACTGACAGTTCAACAACTGGGATCAACACAAATAATAAAAATAGGATTAAAAACATACTGACCTCAGTTTTATCTCACATTCTTGAAAACTAAATGGGGGCGATCCGGTCTAAATTCAAGTCGTCATAGGGAAAGTCGGCAGGGAATGTAATTTAGCTCACCCTTTTGTTAAGACGCTAATGTATGAGACCATTAAAACACGTAAAGTAGCTTAACCTAACGGGCTTAAGCGAAGTTTAAGATTGTGGGGGGATTATATCTAATACCATGCAGCATCAATATCTAGTGGTAAGCACCACCTGCCCAGATGAAGCTCAGGCCAATGCCTTGGCCCACGCTTTAGTCAAATCCCGTATCGCGGCTTGTGTTCATATATCAGCCCCCATACGCTCGATTTACTCTTGGGAGGGCAAAACCTGTGAAGAACAAGAAATTAGCTTACAGATAAAATGTTTACAAAGCCGCTACGAAGAGTTAGAACGGCTAGTGCAAAAGTTACACCCTTATCAAGTACCTGAAATCATTGCCGTACCCGTAACTCACGGGCTACCAGCCTACTTAGATTGGATAAAAGATAACACTCAGCCATGAAAAAACTACTTAGCCTTATCTTCACCTCTTTATTGCTCCTTGCACCTTTAACCCACAGCGGCAATGTATCGGCCAATAGCTTTGGCTTTTTAAAGAATGAGCCTGAACTTATGCCAGTCGATCAGGCCTTTGCCTTCGACTTTAAGCAAGAGGGCAATAGGGTCACTCTCAATTGGGTGATTGCCGACGGCTACTATATGTACCGCGATAAGCTTAAGTTCAGCGTCAATGGTGCCGAGCTAGGCACAATAGATCTTCCCAAGGGTAAGCCCCATAACGATGAGTATTTTGGCGAGCAAGAGGTGTATTACACCTATATCGATATTCCCATTGGCCTAAAGCAAGCCGATGAGAATGGCATCCTAAGCGTCACCTTTATGGGCTGTGCCGAAGGCAAATTATGTTACCCGCCGACCAAACGCGATGTCACCCTCAAAGCCGTTGCCGCCAATGATGGTCTGTTAGTGAGCACTGACAATGCCGATGCGCCAGGTGCAAGCAATGCCGAGGAAGCCAGTGCCGCTCAAGCGCCCACTCAGCCTATTACTCAGCAAGATACATTAAGCCAAATGCTCTCAAACGACAGCCTGATTTGGACCTTAGTGATCTTCTTTGGTTTAGGTATAGGTCTGGCATTAACCCCCTGCGTCTTTCCTATGTACCCGATTTTATCGGGCATCATTGTCGGCCAAGGGCAAAAACTCTCGACCGCAAAAGCCTTTACCCTGTCCATGGCCTATGTACAAGGTATGGCAATCACTTACTCGATTTTAGGCTTAGTCGTCGCCTCGGCGGGGCTTAAGTACCAGGCGGCGCTACAGCATCCCGCCGTATTAGTCGTACTCGCTATTCTGTTCTTTGTGCTCAGTTTATCTATGTTTGGTCTCTATGATTTGAAGCTGCCATCGAGCTGGCAGGAGAAGATGAACTCTGTATCAAACAATCAAAAGGGCGGCAATTTAGTCGGCGTATTTTTGATGGGGGTGATTTCAGGTTTAGTGGCATCGCCCTGCACTACGGCACCACTTTCTGGCGCACTCGTGTATGTCGCACAAACCGGCGATCTGCTACAGGGGTTTCTCGCGCTCTATGTGCTCAGCATGGGAATGGGTGTGCCTTTACTGATCATAGGTACCTCGGGTGGTAAGCTGCTGCCGCGCGCGGGCGCTTGGATGAACATCATCAAAACCGTGTTCGGTTTCCTGTTGATTGCCGTGTCTATCGTGATGCTCGGCCGTATTTGGACGGGTCTAGTCTCCGATGTGCTTTGGGCGCTGTGGGGCATTAGCTTCACGGGTTACCTGATGCACCAAAATAAACTCAGTACCTTTAACTGGAAACAGACAGTCCGTTCAGTGCTGCTGACATTGGCCCTATTGGCCAGCTTCTCCTATGGTTTCCAGGCGGTAATGGGGCATTTCGGCTTTACCCATAATGTAGTGGGCACGGCGGCAACCGTTGAACAACCCCACGGCTTTAAACGGATTAAATCCATTGAAGATCTTGAACAAGAAATTGCAGCCGCTACCGCCCAAGGTAAACCTGTGATGCTGGATCTCTACGCCGACTGGTGTGTTGCCTGTAAAGAGTTTGAGGCCATCACCTTTAAGGACGCCGATGTCTTGATTCGCATGAATAAAATCGTCTTACTGCAAGCGGATGTCACTAAAAGTGATGCCGTAGATGTAGCACTGTTAGAAAAGTACAATGTGCTCGGTCTACCCACTCTCTTGATGTTTAGCGAGCAGGGTGAACAAAGGGAAGATTTACGCGTGACGGGTTTTATGGGCCCTAAAGACTTTGCAGCCCATTTAGACCATCTGGTGGAATAGCCAAACTTAGACCACTCACGCCACGGCGCATCCCCTGTTAGATTTAGCGCAACTTCAACAAAAAGCGGACTTTTTTCATTAAAAGTCCGCTTTTTTATCGCACTGTCATCGATTTCTTATACAATTCCCATTTCATCTGGACTTTTTAGATTGGAGCATTATGGAACCTGCCATCCTGATTATCACCCTTATCTGCGGCATGCTCGTCAGCCGTATAGGACTGCCACCGCTTATCGGCTACCTAGTGGCGGGTTTTGTGTTGTTTGTATTCGGAATAGAAAAAGACAGTCTGCCGCTGCTACAAGAACTCGCTAACCTCGGGGTCACATTACTGTTATTTGCCATAGGGTTAAAACTCGATATTCGTAGCCTATTTAAAGCTGAAGTATGGGCGGGTTCGAGTATTCATTTGATCATATCCATCCTTGTTTTTGTGCCTATTCTCAAACTACTCGGCCTTTTGGGGTTAACCCAGCTCACGAGTCTTACCCTCGAACAATTGACCTTACTCGCCTTTGCCTTAAGCTTCTCCAGTACGGTTTTTGCGGTAAAAGTATTGGAAGATAAAGGGGATATGCAATCCCTCTATGGCCGTGTCGCCATAGGGATCTTGATTATGCAGGATATTTTTGCCGTACTGTTTTTAACCATTTCCAAGGGGGATATACCTTCCGTATGGGCTTTCACATTACTCCTATTACCACTGGCTAAGCCACTTATTTACAAAGCCTTTGACCGTGTCGGCCACGGTGAACTATTAGTACTTTTCGGCCTAGTGATGGCGTTGGTTGTCGGTGCTTGGCTATTTGAAGCCGTTGGACTCAAACCGGATCTCGGCGCATTGATTATCGGTATCTTGCTGGCGGGGCACAAAAAATCCTCTGAACTGGCAAAATCCCTGTTTTATTTTAAGGAACTCTTCCTTGTTGCCTTCTTCTTAACCATTGGCCTCAATGGTCTTCCTACGATATCGGATATAGCTATTGCGGCACTCTTGGTATTGCTAATCCCACTGAAAATCTTACTGTTTGTATACATACTCACCCGCTTTAAACTGAGATCGCGTACCTCAATGCTGGCCTCATTTAACTTAGGTAACTTCTCTGAGTTCGGCCTTATCGTGGCGGCAGTGGCCACCAGCAAGGGCTGGCTACCACCGCAATGGCTAGTCATTATCGCGGTTGCCTTAAGCTTTAGTTTCCTGCTTGCTGCACCGCTAAATGCGAGCGTGGGTAGAATTTATCAAAGATTCCAGCAACGTCTCGTCAAACTTGAAAAACGGCCGTTGCACCCAGAGGACAGACCTATCGCCATAGGTAATCCGCGTTTCTTGATTCTAGGTATGGGGCGCATAGGTAGTGGTGCTTACGATGAGCTGCACACTAGGTTCAGCGGTGAAATCCTTGGGATCGAACATAAACAGGAAATCGTTGATCTGCATCGAGCCAAAGGCCGTAACGTGGTACAGGGCGACGCCGCCGATACCGATTTTTGGGAGAAGCTCGACAGAGCCCCCAATCTCGAATTGGTACTACTCGCTATGCCCCAACATACGGGGAATCTGTTCGCCGTTGAGCAACTCAAAAAGCTCAATTATCAGGGTAAGCTCAGCGCCATAGTCCAGTATGGCGATGATGCGGCCTCCCTGCGAGCTTCCGGTGTCCATAGCGTATACAACCTCTATGAAGCGGCGGGTGCGGGTTTTGTCGACCATGTGGCCGAAGAGCTGCTGTCAGGCTCAGAGAGTGAGGATGCTGATAATAAAGCCACTCTCAACGCCAGTGTGACACCCCAAGTCTAGTGATGCTACAGCTAAAGCTGCCTTGAATTAAAATCACTTAATAACACACGATACCGATTCAGAGAAATCTCTCCCTGATTCGGTATTTCTATCCTCGATATGACCATCTACTCCTTTTAAATCAATCTACTAGATAGATAATCTAGGGTAGCATTGCCACGCATAAAATCCGTGTCGGTTTTGTCTGATGAGGATAACGCTTTTGCCATACAAAATCTCAGTTACATAGCCGACTCAGTCGTGATATAAATCGAAGACAAGAACGAAATGAGCTCAGCTTTTTTGGAAGTTTTCACAGCATGTCAAATCCTGCGCAACGCGCCACTAAGTTATTTGTCCAAACCTTTGGCACT
Source organism: Shewanella sp. HN-41 (assembly GCF_000217915.1). GTDB lineage: Bacteria > Pseudomonadota > Gammaproteobacteria > Enterobacterales > Shewanellaceae > Shewanella. The sequence continues at coordinate 105,226 of NZ_AFOZ01000040.1, forward strand.
AAAGCCGACGATTTATACCAAGCTCCTGGCCGCGTTAATCTGATCGGTGAATACACAGATTACAATGACGGCTTCGTACTCCCCGCCGCCATTAATTTTCACACTGTTATTGCGGTAAAACGCCGTGAAGACACTAAATTTCGTGCCGTTGCCGACGCCTTTCCCGGACAAATTAAAGAGTGGACCTTTGGTCAAGAAACCGACATGAACCCGGAAGACGGTTGGGTCAATTATCTAAAGGGCTTCACCGCCGCTATGGCCCACACGGGGTTATTAGCCAAGGGCTTAGACTTAGCCGTGGTAGGTGATGTACCACTAGCGGCGGGTTTATCTTCCTCCGGCGCCTTAGTGGTGGCCTTTGGCACTGCGATTAGCGACAGTAGCCAACTGCACTTATCCCCAATGGCAGTGGCGCAATTAGCCCAACGCGGTGAACACCGCTATGTCGCCTCGGCTTACAGCATTATGGATCATATGATCAGCGCTATGGGTGAACAGGATCATGCCCTGCTGATTGACTGCTTAGATCTGGACAGTGAAGCCATTTCCATCCCAGAAAATTTAAGCCTGATCATCATAGATGCCCATATAGAGAAACAACGTTTAGCCGCGACTAACCAGCAACGCCGCGATGAGTGTGCCCAAGCCGCCGAGCACTTTGGCTTAGATGCACTGCGCCACCTCGATTTACGTCAACTAGAAGGTGCCAAGGCTGATTTGGATGAGGTGTTATACCGCAGAGCGAAACACGTAGTCACAGAGAATCAACGAACTCAGAGTGCAGCCCGCGCACTGGAGCAAAATAATATCCAAAAATTCAGTCATTTAATGGCACAGTCCCATGCTTCGTTGCGGGATGATTTTGAGGTGACACTGCCAGAGTTTGATACCTTAGTCGATATTGTCAGCCAAGTGATTGGCGAGCGTGGTGGTATCCGCATGACCGATGGTTGTGTGGTGGCCTTGGTTGACCATGAATTGACGGATGCAGTGGTCGCAGCTGTAGAACATGAGTTCCTCGATCAAACGGGAATAGATGCAACTGTTTACCTCTGCTCCGCCAGTGCTGGAGCCAGCCGCATCGACAGTTGAGTCATTCGGCCTAAGCGCCCACAGTCACAGCCTAAATAGCCCTCAATACCATACGAATTCAGCTAGGGTTCCTATGGTATTCATTATTTTTAAAAGGCAAAATCAAACAGTTACTCTGACATATTCAATATAGAGGGAAGCTAAATGGTACATTTCAGCGTATTAGATCCTTGGACAGATCCCCGCGGTGGCGATATCGAACGGGTAAGGATCGATAATGGCATACTTGCATTAGAAATCATCAGCTTAGGCGGTATTATCCGCTCCCTATGGGCTCCAGATAAACACGGCGAGCGTGGCAACATAGTATTAGGTTGCGATAGCGCCGAAGATTACCTAACACAAAATGCCCATTTAGGTGCCATCGCCGGACGTTTTGCCAACCGAATAGCCCACGGCAAAATGCACTATCAAGGGCAAGACTATCAATTAGATGTCAACCAAGCGACTAACTGCTTACACGGTGGAAGCGAAGGTTTTAATCGCAAGAACTGGCACCTAGGTCCACTACCCGATGGTGTTCGCCTGACCTTAATGAGCCCTGATGGCGATATGGGATTTCCTGGAAATTGCACAGTGCAATTAGATTATCGCCTAGCGGCGAATAATCTCTTTGTGGAAATCTTAGCCTCTGTGGATAAAGCCTGCCCAGTGAGTCTAACCCAGCACAGCTATTTCAATCTCGATGGCTCAAACACTAACCATGATCATCTAGTGCAAATTGATGCGACACGTTATCTCACCATGGATGATGTCGGAGTGCCAACGGGGATTGCCAACGCCAAGGGAACCATTTTCGATTTGACTCAAGGAGTCACTCTTGGGGATAAACTTCATGATCCCGTGCTTGAAAGTACCCGCGGTTATGATCACTGTTATCTTATGGATAATGCCGACGGCTCACTCGCCCGTGTTGGTTGTTTGAGTAGCCCTATCAGTGGCCGCGCTATGACCTTATTCACCAACCAACCCAGCGTACAACTCTACTGCGCCAACTTCTTAGAAGGAACTCTGGGTCGTAATCAACAGGTATTGCATCAACACCATGGCGTATGTTTGGAGCCGCAAATGCTGCCAGACTCGCCCAATCAAACCGAGTTATTTGGCGATGCAGTGTGGCTAGTTCCGGGTAAGATTTATCATCATATTAGCCGCTATCAATTTGATATTGATGCCTAAATCATTGGGCCTAATAGGCTACATCACCCTAAAAAGTGATCGACTGTGCGGGTCCAAGACTTAACATAAATGGGCGAGGAACGGGGATGAGGTTGTTTACGCCAGGGAACGAGGTGCAGTAGGGAAAGGCAGCGATAAGGAATAAAATAAACACTATTTTATCCCTTACACTCACAGAGTCAGCCCTTAGGCTGGCGCTGTGTTAATCATCAAAATCATCGCCCCAATCGTCATCAAAATCCGCGCCGATAGCGTCGGTTTCAATTTCAGGCTCAACTTCAGGTTTGGCCTTACGCACAGGCCCAGTTTCCTTAACGTTGTTCAGGTCGATACGAGCTTGATGCTTACTCATGAATTGAGCCCTAGCCGCCTTCCATGCCCCACCAAACTTAGCCTCAGCAGCTTTTAACGCAGCCTCATCTAAGTCATATAGGTTCACTTTGACTATATCTTCAACATACTCAATGATCGCATCACGATCTGTGTTGTATAAATAGATACGTCCGGGGGAGGCGTCTGGCAGCTGGTTGTCATGCACGACAATCGCGTTGCCTTTCGATGTTCTCAGCTCACCATACCAAACCTGTTTCTTTGCTGTGTTATACATATATGCCAATACCCTTAAATCAACACATACACTATGAGTTTTTTAGTCTGAATAAGCGAAGCGTCGCTTGCTTTGATCCACGAATAGCGCCGGAAAGTCTCTGACGTTTTCAACTGGGTATTTTTACAGAATATTTCCGATAATCAATGCCTCATACCATGAAATTTTCACTTATTACGCATTAATTTCGACCAAAGTCCCTAAAAAGTTTGCTCACTAACGACTTTAGTCGAAAAAATCATCGCAGCAAGTTTTATTCGCCCCATGTTACTCGCCGAAGAAAAACTCACCTAAGGTGAATAAAGCGCTTCATTCGCCCAATGTGAGGACCACTTTTCCCCTGTGTGCTCCCGACTCCATTAATGCATGGGCCTTAGCAGCCTCACTAAGCGGGAAAGTGGCAAAAATATTGGGCACTATTTGATGGCTATCGAGCAGCGGCCACACACGCTCACGTAACTGTTTAGCGATCTCGGCCTTGGCTTCAACACTCTGCGGTCTTAGGGTCGACCCCGTCCAGACAATGCGTTTGGCCATCAAACGAAAAAGTTCGATCTCGGCCCTAGGGCCACGTTGCATGGCGACAGAGACCATGCGGCCATCCATTGCGAGTGCCTGTAAATTGAGGTTGATAAAGTCGCCACCCGCGATATCAAACACAACATTGACCCCTTTATCTTGGGTGAATGCCATAGCAGCTTCGACAAAATGTTGAGTGCGATAATTGATCACCTCTAGGGCACCGAGGCTCAAACAATATTCACGCTTCTCATCCTGCCCCGTGGTCGCAATCACTTTTGAACCTAATACGCTAGCGAGCTGAATCGCCGTACTGCCGATACCACCCGAGCCACCGTGGATCAGCACTGTCTCGCCCGCCTTCAGTCCCGCACGCATGAATAGATTGCCCCATACGGTGAAGAAAGTTTCAGGCAACGCGGCCGCCTGCACATAGCTAAAACCCGTTGGAATAGGCAAACAATGGGCCGCATAGGTGAGCACATACTCACCATAACCACCGCCCGGCACTAAGGCGCATACCTTATCGCCGATTTGCCATTGGCTAAACCCCCCTCACCCAGAGCACAAATATCCCCAGCGACCTCAAGCCCAATAATAGGTGATGCCCCAGGTGGTGGCGGATAAGCCCCGACTCTTTGTTTGATATCCGGACCATTCACCCCCGCGGCATGCACACGGATTAACACTTGGCCTGCGGCAGGCACAGGTAAAGGTGAGCGCGATAGCTGCATCACCTCGGCCCCCCCGGGCTGCTCAACATGGATATGGGTGTATTCGCTTGGTAAAGCTAGCATAGATAGCTCCTAAAATTTTTGTTCCTGCTCCCCCCGAGTTATCTCAGCGTGCAATGACACTCAGAGATATTCTAAGGTTTAATCTATGGAATAGGAGACGGTTTTCGACCAAAGATAAGCAAGTCGTCATAGGGTTTGTTGGGCTAAGCTAACGCAATTTCAAGCCCAATGGCCAGATTTATTCTTGATGACCATAAAGGTGCGAGCGCTGATACCTGACAGCCAACTGGCGGTGGTTTGGGCCCATAGCCTAAAGGTATGGCCCCAGAGATTGCCAGTAAAAACCAGATAGGATATTAAAATAAAACAAACAGCTATATAAAAAACTTAAACCACTCAAAGAAATATAAACCACAACAAGCGAGAAACAGATGGAAAGCCAGCCTGTTAGCAAGCCACTACTCGCCTTTTAGCAGGGCTCCGATGGCCTTTTTCACCTCGGTGAAACAGGGGCGCTGAGTTACAGCTAATTGCATGCACTCGTCCTTAATCATACTCAACTGCCTGTAGCGCAGAGGGCCAATCGAGGCACTCACATAGGCCGACGCATCCACATAGGCCAACAGATCCTCAATCAAGCAACCAAGCGCCCGGACTTCAATCGCCTCCATCGCCAAGCGCTCTACCGTCGATAGATTACGTAAATTGGACGCCGCACCAAAATCACCAAACAACAAGTTCATCTGTTGATCCACCATAATGTTATGGGCATAGACATCGCCGTGGCTCACTTGCTTGGCGTGCATGTGCGCCATCGCATCGGCCAGTTGGAATGCAATCTTAGCCACATCATCAAGGCTGAACTGGGTATCGGCGTTAAAGGTATCTCGAGTGCAAGTCGCTAGGCTTGGCGGTAATCCTAAGTTACTAAACCCCGGCGGGATAAGCTCCATCACTAAACCCAATTGATCTTTTTGGCTAATGTGCGCTACGACTTTGATCAGGCTCGGGTGATCTCCCGTTGTGAGACAGCAATCTAGCTCATCGGCAGGATAACCATCGCTCGTCACTTCGCCCTTAAAGAGTTTGACCGCGATCTGCGATGACCCCGTCGCGGCTATCATGGCCTGACTCAACCAATCGCCACGGTAAATCACCCCGGAGGCGCCTTCGCCCAGCTTCTCGGCCAAGCTGATATCATCCAGCGTCACATTTGCCACTGTAGCTACATCGGCATGGGGATCGACCAAGGTATGGCTGAACGGATTACCCGCAAAGGCAAGCCAAGTTAACTTAGGCAAACCCAGTAGCCAAGCTGGCAGCGCCTGCAGCTGATTGGCCGAAAGACGCACTAGCTCTAAGTTACGGCAATTGGCCATCGACTCGGGCAATGCCATTAACCGGTTGCCCGCCAAGGCTAATTTCTGCAGACGAGTTAAATCACCCATAGCAGCAGGCAGCGTCTCGATTTGGTTATCGGTTAGGATAAGCCAGCGGGTTTGTAGCGGTAATGCGGCGGCTGTCACTGTGCGGATTTGATTCGCCTTAAAGCCAATCATCTCTAAATTCGCACAGCGCCCTAATGCCACGGGTAAGTGATCGAAGCGATTATTAGAGGCAAATATTATCTTTAAGTGCGTTAAACGGTGCAGATCCTCTGGCAGAGTGCTCAGTTGATTATTCGACAAATCGAGAACTTCGAGGCTATCGGCCAAGTCAAAAATTTCCCGCGGAAACTCGGTCAGCTCCTCGACCAATTGTAGACGCGTGATCCCCTGTAACTGCCCTGCCCTTAACTGCGCTAATGTCTGCACTTTACTGCCCAAGTCAATGAAAAATCGCCGCTATGGTAGCGCATTAATGGCTAAAGCTAAACGCAAGATCCCAGCCAAAATGCTACGTGTTCGGCTTTAGGCGGGTGCTGTAAATAGGAGGAAAGCGTGGGGAGCTATCCAGAAATGCGAAAACAGATTAGCATGTGCACCAATATGGAATGCCAAGTTAACTCATCACAGGACAATCATGCGGAAACATTTTCGCCAAATTCATTCTTTTACCGTGCTTATGCTAGCCATGTTCGTGGCCCAATTGAGCGGCTGCGCGGCCACGTCGGCAAGCCCATCGACCACGGAATTCAGTACCACAGCAAATGATGTGAGTAACGCTAACGACCACTCGCCACAACACCAGCAGCACACACCACCCGCTGTGGTTGAGCAGTACAGCGACGTTTGGGAAAAGATCCAACACGCCAATGCTATTGACGTCCATGACGATGCCGAAGTGCGCAAACAGCGTAACTTTTTCGATGATAAACAGAAGTTTATGAACCAAGTCGGCGAACGCGCCGAGCCTTTTTTGTATTACATCGTCAGCCAGCTCGAAGCACGTAACATGCCATTGGAATTGGCGTTATTGCCCATAGTCGAGAGTGGTTATAATCCGCTGGCCCAAGCCAATGGCCCCGCAGGACTGTGGCAGATGATCCCCGCCACAGGGCGTAATTTTGGCCTCACCATCAATTCAGCCTACGATGGCCGTAAAGATGCGCTGGCCTCAACCGATGCAGTGCTCGACTATTTACAGCATTTATACGATACCTTAGATAACGACTGGATCAACGCCGTCGCCGCCTACAATACCGGTGAACTGGTGATTAAGGCCGCTATAGACAAGAACAAAGCCAAGGGAAAACCGACAGACTTTTGGTCACTGGGCATCCCTGCCAAGCGAGTACAAACTGTGCCTAAGTGGTTGGCATTTATCCAGATTATTCGCACCCCAAATCATTACAATCTCACACTGCCACCGATTGCCAACCGTCCTTTCTTAGATAGAGTCCCTGCCCCCAATGGCGTGGATATTGGCCAAATCGCCAATGCAGCAGGGCTTAGCAAGGCAGAATTTAAAACCTATAACCCTGGATTTCGCCAAGGCGTGACCCCGAGCAAAGGCAAATATCAAATCGCACTGCCGCTGGAAAACATAGGTCCATATCAGGAAAATCACGATAAGCTCTACGCCCAAAAACGCTATGACAGTCAAAGCTACATAGTCAAATCTGGTGATAGCTTAGGTGCAATTGCGGCTAAATTTGATATGTCAGTCAGTGCCTTAAAACAAGCCAATAACCTCACATCGGACCGGATAAAAGTAGGCCAAGAGCTCACACTATTAACGCCTATGGCCGCAAATGATGAAGCTCAAACGAACACGAGTAAGGAGTCATCGACCAAGGCAAAAGCGAGCAACACGCCAAATGCAGTCGCTAAACCCGTTGATAAGCCAGCGGCAAAAGCGACGACCTACAAGGTGAAATCTGGCGATTCCTTGGATAAAATTGCCCGTAAAAACAAAGTTAAACTGGCTGATTTAATGAAGTGGAACCAGCTCAATGCTAAGAGCATTATTAAACCCGGCCAAGAATTGAAAATCAGCGAATAACACTTGCGGTGTTAACAGCAAAAAAGCCCGACACAGCGCGAATTAAACACGCTGTGTTGGGCTTTTTTCTGTCCCACTCTTAGCGCTATTATTTTGTGTTTTTCTTCGCTAAACCGAGGGGATACAATTGCTGCTTAAGCATGCCAACGGGCATATAATCACCGACAACCCCATATTTCTCTGGCCATTCTTGCTGACCTCGAACTGCGGTTCCAAATAGATAATCTAAAAATGAAAAGTGGGCAGCATAGTTACGATCGATAGCCGCCTTATCGGAAGCATGATGCCAATGGTGGAACTGCGGGCTGACGATTAAGTAACGTAACCAGCCAAAGTTAACCTGCACATTGGCATGATTAAAGACCGCCTGTACGCCAACGATAATCACATAAATACTGATGATATCTTTAGAGAATCCCAAGATAAAAATCGGCGTGAGCACTAAACAACGGGTGGCGATCAACTCAACCATATGCTGTCTTGACCCAGCCAACCAGTCTAAATGTTTCGCACTATGGTGCACCGAATGGAAGCGCCACAGGAAAGGGATCTCATGGTAAGCGCGATGCGCCGCATATTGCATTAAATCGGCGACCAATAGAATCAACAGCAGTTGCAACACAAAGGGAAGACCCGCGATAACACTTTGCACTGTGCTGGAAATAGCCCAAGAAAAGGTCGACTGTACAAATTGGTTTGCCACCAATAATACAAATCCAATCGCTAAGTGATTCACCAGAAAATGATTTAAATCCCCTTGCCACTCGGGTCTTAATATTGGCTGTTCTGGTTTATGGGGTAACCATTTCTCGATAAAAATGAAAATTAACGTTGAGCCTAATAAGTCTAAAATAAACCAATCTAAACCCAGTGAGACCTTATGATTGGCAAAAGGCTCGACCTCGACTTGATGGCCTCCAAAGGCAATCGCTAAGCTCACGAATACCCAAGCCACAAAGCCGAAACGCTTATTTTTATTTCGAATAAAATTCAATAAACCTAAGCTGCCCGATACCACTAAGGCGACAAATATCAAGCTGCGAATAACATCGACACTATAGCTTTGGCGTAATTCGGGGGTAGTGAGATATTCGGGGAAATGAAACGCCAATACACCCAGAAATGATAATATCGCTAACATACACGCTATGGCGCCACTAATACTGCCTTCACCGATTTGGAAATGGCCGTCTTTAAATCCTTTACTCATACAGTGAACTCCTTTTCCTATATTGCTCGCGTTATTCACACCACAGCGCTATTCACACAACAATCAATCGGCTTAATTTTTGCCGATTAGCCTACATTAACCCCTCGACCACAATCAATAAAAAGTGAATGCTAAGACAATAATGCTCAATCTACTAAGCCCACTAAAACGAGCACAAAAAACAGCAAAAAAAAAAGCGCTACCTAAGTAGCGCTCTTGTATTACACCTTAATGGTTAGATCTTAATCAAGTTATAACCAAAGCTAGTAGAAGGATCTTTATTCAACACCATAGTGACATTGTCTTCATTGCTGAAATCCATTAGATCCGATGCGTAGACAACGGTTTTGGTACCGTTTTCCACAGCGATAACCTTAATGGAATATTCGCCCGCAGGCACAGTCACTGACTGAGGGCTCGCAGGATTAACCGCAGTGATTTTATTTGCCGCAGTTTCAATCGTGTCATTTGCTTTTAAGAAATACACAGTGAGATTGCTTTTATCGGCAAAACTTACTATGTCAAACTTAAAGCTATAGGGGCTTGGAGTTTGAGTTTGCTTCATCTCCATCGCCTTCACTTGGCTACCCTGTTCAGTCGCCTGCTCGTAAATGAAGATGGTTTTAATATCATCTTGATTAAGGGTAATAAGCACATTATCCAGCAACTTATTCTGGGTACCGCTTTCGAACACACTCACACTAAAGTCACTAAACTCAGCACTTTGATAGTTAGTCACCCCAAATGAGGGCACTGCGCTAAATTGTGTATCTTGCTTATTACTAACGACTTTAACATCCACAGTGTGCGAACCTAAGCCATTGAATACACGGTAATCGACGCTGGCTTCGAGGGCCACATGATTACGTACATTGGTGGTTGAATCGATACTGTCTAAGGTAATTTTGGCATCCGAAGCGCCAAAACCTTCACGGATGATCAACTTATAGGGCACCTTAGAACTGAATTTAATACTCGCTGTCGTGTAGGTCACATTGGTCGTTCCCACAGGTGCGAGGTACAACTTGTATTCCCCAGTATCCATAATTTGCGGTGCAGATGCTTCGCCATAGGCGACGCTACCCAGTGGAACGGCATCGGCAAAGGCCTCACTCGACTTAGAAATATAGGCATCAAAGGCTTGAGCATGCATAGCCGTATTCGCTATCAAGAGTTGCATCTTACTGTTTTCAGCGGTTTCATTAAGCTTATCGAGTTCAGTACGAGAATAGTTGATATTGAGTAATTTAGGTTCGGCAAAATCACCATGTAAGACAAAGAAATGATCTGTTTTATCTTTTAGCTCAATATCTTCTTTATAGATGGAGATATCTTTGTCTGAGGCATCCTTCCCTATCACTTCGATCGCACTCACACCTGCAGTCGAGGTAAAGCGCGGCATAGCGTCCCCATAGCTAACACTTTCATAGGTTTTGTCGGCGACTTTCAGTGCTGTGGCTGTGCTTCCGGCCGAAGCGTTATAAAATTGCACATAGGTACCACTTAGATCTGTGCTACCGTCATCTTTATCATCTGAACCACAGGCCGTCATGGCCAAGCATGCGACTGCAAAGGTTGCAAATCCCTTTAATTTACTTTTTATCATTATGTCCCTCATAGACCAGTGAAAAATCAACTTCAGTCTACGCAGATTTGCAGTCACAACAATGGCTGTTTACCTCAAAAACAAAAACAAATATTTCACAAACTCAAACACTTAACAAACATTTCAATAACGCAGCCCAAAGTGATACAAATCACACTTTTTGGCCCTGATTTTGATACAAATAGCCTAGGCTAGGTCGGCGCAGGGACTGAGTTCGCCCCACTATCGCAACGGTTCAGTACCATAAATGGTTTTTAAGGTGTGTTTGAGTCAAGTGATTTTAGGATTGCGGCTGTTTCTTTTATGCCAAATTAAGGTAAAGGGAATGGCAAGCTTATCGAGATATTCCGCAGCTATAGGTATGGGCCTGCACACTAATTCAGGGTGCAGCTGCTGTGCATACTGCCCACAATATTGTGGGGCGATTGCCAGCATAGTGTGATTGGGTTTCGCGGCCATAAAGAGCGATTGCTCAAAACTGGCCAAGGTCAGCACTATATTACGAGTCAGACCAAGCTCAATAAGCACATCGCCTAAGGCCCAGGTTTCACTCTTTTCCCACAGGATATTGATATGGGGATATTTTAGAAAGGTCTCTATGTTCCAGAAAAGTTAGGACAGGTATAACTCTTTTGGGATTAACAGCCAAAACCATGGCAACAGAAGTGCATTATCCCCTCGGAGTTGCCGCAGGGCATTTGCGTTCGTTGCGTGAGCGAGGCATGGTCGTTCTCGTGTATCTGATCCATAGGGAAATGGAAAATGTCAGTATGATGTAGGAACATCATTGACCATGCACTTCATGACATTCAGGCATCCTGCCTATCAGATGCCGAGATAGCGTCAGTCGAATCAGGGACGAGCGTCTGACGCAATAGCATAAGAACGCTTAATGCCCAAGGGGCTTTCAACTCCGTTAGGGGCGTCTTGGAGCATCCAAGGGCGAAGGCCAGCGGCCGCTTTGAGCGCGAGATAAGGATATCGAGCTGGCTATTTAACATGGACGTTTTTGATAGGACGAGCAGTCCTCCTTGGTCGACTCTTTATTAAAAAATCAGGGGGGAAGCCCCACGACTTTGGTTTTGATTTTGCCTTAAAAACTCAAACGAAGTTTGCCTCTCAAGCCTAGCGGCGTTTAAGCGCCCTACACCTGTGGTCTATGCAAATCAAACCGCAGATCTTCGGAGATCCCATAGTAGGCCGATGGACCGCCGGCACGTAAAACGGGTTCGGCGAGGGCGGTTTGATACACCCCTTCACTATTGAGTAAATGCTTGGCGATATGCACGGCAACGACTTCACCTAACACTAACCAAGTGTCAATCTTGTCACCGTTGGCGGCCGTCAGTTGAATACATTGAGAAAGCTTACATTCAAAGTTCACTGGGCTTTCGGCCACCAGCTCGGCTTGGACGATGGTGCCCGCCTTAGGGGTGAGTCCGGCAAAGGCAAACTCATCCTCACCGCGGGGCAAAATGGCGGAGGTTTGGTTCATTTTCTCGGCAAGGCTGCGGGTGGTGAGGTTCCAGACGAATTCGCCTGTGTCGACGATATTGGCGACACTGTCCTTCCAACCCGTGCTGGCAAAGCCAATAATGGGTGGTTTGTAGTTGAAACAATTGAAAAAACTGTAAGGCGCAAGATTGCGTTGTCCCTGGGCATTACGGGAGGATATCCAACCTATGGGTCTGGGGGCGACAATGGCATTCAAGGGATCGTGTGATAGCCCATGTCCTTTGCTCGGCTCGTAAAAATAGCGGTTATCTGTGGTCATACTTCATCCCTTAATGGCTATGGCGATACTGAAGAAATAATCTTACTGGAGTTGATACCAATGCCAAACTCGGCTGCTCATTTAAAGGTGTCGTAAAATAATCAGGGGAACTTAGTGTTCCCCTGATTAAGATAGAGTTACCAGATCTTCACGCGATCCTCTGGCGCTAGGTACAACTTATCACCGGGCTTCACATCGAACGCAGTATACCAAGCATCTAAATTACGCACGGTCAGCGCGCGGTACATGCCAGGGGCATGGCCATCGGTCGCCACGCGGGCACGCAGGGCTTCGTCACGCATCTTAGTCGCCCAGGTTTGCGCAAAGCCGATAAAGAAGCGTTGATCGCCAGTAAAGCCATCGATCACTGGCGCTGGCTTGCCATTAAGTGAGGCATGGTATGCATCGAGCGCGGCCGCTAAACCCGCCACATCGGCAATGTTCTCGCCTAAGGTCAGCTTGCCGTTTACATGCAAATCTGGGAATGGCGCATAGGCATCAAACTGCTTAGCTAACGTCTCGCCTTGCTTAGCAAATTGAGCAAAGTCCGCCGGCGTCCACCAGTTACGCATAGCACCCGTCGAGTCGAACGCTGCGCCATTGTTATCGAAGCTATGGCTGATCTCATGGCCAATCACGGCGCCAATCGCACCATAGTTATAGGCGGCATCGGCCTTAGCATCGAAGAATGGCGGCTGCAAAATCCCCGCGGGGAAGTTAAGCGCGTTTTGCACCGGCAGGTTAACCGCGTTAACCACCTGCGGCGTCATCCACCACTCGCCCTTGTCCATTGGCTTACCAATTTTGGCGAGTTGATGGGTGTATTCGACCTTTTCACCATTGATAGCATTGGCATAGGCATTGGTTGGCGATACGGCATAGGCATCGTAATTGCGCCACTTATCGGGATAACCCACGCCCACGGCGATGGTCGCAACCTTAGCCAAGGCTTCCTTCTTGGTTGAAGGGTCCATCCACTCGAGTTTTTCGACACGCTTGCCAAAGGCAGTGACAATATTGTCCACCATAGTGCTGACTTCGGCCTTGGCCGAAGCCGGGAAATAATGCTCGGCGTAGGCGCGGCCCACGGCATCACCAAGGTATTCATCCAAGGCACTCAAGGCGCGTTTATCACGGCTGCGCTGCTCTGGCGTGCCCGACAGCTTAGTGCCGTTAAAGGCAAAAGAAGCGTTATCGATAGCCGATGGCAGTACATCGGCATGGCTGTTGATATGGTGGAACACCAGCCAGTCTTTCCACGCATCCAGCGGCTCAGAGGCCACCAGCGCCGACAGACCAGTAATAGCACTGGCGTGGTAGGCGGCAAATCTGTCTTGCTTGCCAAGCTGCGCGGCATCTAAGAAGGCAGTCCAGTCGATACCAGGGGCTTTAGCGTCGAAGTCGGCGCGGCTCCACACACCCGATGCCTTAGTGAAATCTTCACTGTCTTCACGGCTGGCGTGGGCGACGGCAATCTTATGTTCGAGGGCAAAAATGCGCTCGGCACGGGCGGCGGCATCGCTGATGCCCGCATCCGTCAGCAGGGTCTCGATATAGGCACGGTAAGCGGTGCGGATCTCGACCATTTTAGGATCGTCCGACAGATAATATTCGCGCTCGGGTAAGCCTAAACCGCCTTGCAGCAGGTAAGGCAGCACTTCACCCGGCGTCGCCAGACCTTGAGTCACGAACACCCCGAAGAGGTTTTCGGTGAAAAAGTCGGTGGCATTGAGTGGGTCGACATCGGCACGCAGGTTAGCCCCGAGCGCCGCCGACAGGGCGTGTTTGTCCGCAATGGCTTGATAACGGGCCAAGTCGGCTTCCATTGGCTTCATTCCCGCCGCATCGATCGCTGCAGTGTTAGTGTAAGCTTTGTAGTAATCGGCAATGCGCGCATCATCGCTGCCAGCGGTATGTTCGGCCTTGACTAAGTCGGCGATCAGGCTGGTCTTATGCTTTTCCGTCTCTTGGAAAGCCACTAAGAAGGCACCCGTGCTCGAGCGATCGGCAGGGATCATCGTCGTTTTCATCCACTCGCCATTGGCGTAGGTATAAAAATCATCACCGGGCTTCACCGTGGGCGACATGGCCGCGAGGTTAATGCCGATGGGTATGGCAGGTTGGCTAGCAGCAGGCGCTACGCTGGTTTGCACTTTTGCAGCATTGTCGCTGGCGGCAGCGGCGGTTTCCTTGGTGTTATCACCACAGGCAGTTAACCCTGTCAGTACTGTCGTCGACAGTAATAAGGCGGGGATCAGGCGGTCCGACATAAAAGACTCCTTCCGTTGTTATTCTTGTATTTTTGGTATTTTGGCTATTTGAATGCTATCCAGCATGGCTTGGCAGTGTAACTGGCGATATGGTGGGATGTAAAAGAAACTCACACTTTATGATAGAAAGTTAATGCAAACATTTTGAGCCATTCGGTTTATGGCTGTACGGCTTTGTATTCTGCGCCACCTTTCTTTAGAATTGCCGCTGTTATCCATGAATCGATTTTGCAAATCCATTCGTAAAACCCATTGATAAAATCTAAGGCTTCCCAATGAAACTCACTTGTTTAACTCAACCTATTTATGACCACTTGTACCATGATATCAGTGAGTTTCGCAGCACCTTCGACCTCGCTGTTAACGAGGCTAGCTCCTTGGATGAAAAGGCCGACACTCTCCATACTTCACTGATTATTGAAGAATTAACTGAACTTGCTGAAGCCGATAGCCGTATCGAGCAGGCCGATGCGATTGTCGATTCAGTATATGTATTGATGGGGCGCTTAGTGCACTTAGGCGCAACGCAAATGAGCGACCGCCTAGAGATCAGCTACCTTATCGATCTCTTGTTATCTGTTGCCAAAAACCGTGAAATTGACTTTATCACCTGCTGGAACGAAGTGCATTCGAGCAATATGAGCAAGGTCTGCCGCAATGAGCAAGAATTGATCGAAACTATCGCCTTCTATGCAGAGCAAGGCGTTGAAATCGTTGGTAGCAAAAAGGGCGAGTTTATCATCGCCAAATGCGCTAAGGATGTAGAAATGGCGGGTAAAGTGGTGCGCCAAGGCAAGGTATTAAAGTCGGTGTACTATCGCCCAGCTGATTTAACTCAGCTAGTGAAAGCCTAGATGCTCTCGAGCCTGCTCTTCGGTGGCATAGGTTTTTCAATGATTTTTATCGCAGAGAAATTTGTATGAATCCAGCAAAAGTGGTGCGTGCCGAGGTAAAGCAATTAACGGATTTACCCAATATTGGTAAAGCCAGCGCAGCGGATCTACGTCTGCTTGGCATAGAGACGCCAGCGCAATTACTCGGGTGTAATCCCTACGAAATGTATATCACACTGTGCGATAAAACGGGGCTAAGACACGACCCCTGTGTGCTCGATGTCTTTATGTCTATCACCCGCTTTATGGCGGGTGACGACCCTAAACCCTGGTGGTTTTACACCGATGAGCGCAAACAAACATACGGCCGCATTTAATCTGAGCGATTTTGCTGCGACAGCCTCTCTAGGGATTTTGGTGTAAGAGCTTCAGGCTTCGGCGAGTCAGGCTCCGTCGTGGGATCATCCCTTAACCACTCTCGCCAAATGGCTACCAGCAGAGCCATCAGCACAGGGCCGACAAATAGGCCAACAAATCCCATGGTTTTTACTCCACCGATCAAGCCAAAGAAGGTCGGTAGAAAAGGTAGTTTGATAGGCCCGCCCACCAAATTGGGCCGCAGGGTTTTATCGACAATAAATAACTCAATACTGCCCCAGAGGAACAAACCGACACCCGCTGTCATATCGCCAGTGCCAACAAGATAGAATGAAATCAAGGTGAACATGGTTGGCGCGCCGCCGGGAACCAATGCCATAAAGGCTGTCAGCACACCAAAGGCCACGGCCGAAGGCACGCCGGCAATCCAGTAGGCAATCCCCAGCACTATACCCTCGCCGATGGCAATAAGTGTCATGCCGATGACGGTCGAACTCACAGTCGCAGGCACCACGCGGGAAAAGCGATGCCAACGGGCGGGGAGAATTCGCTCGCCGACAATATCCAATTGCTTAGCCACCGATTCGCCATCTTTATATAAGAAAAACAGCGTGATCAGCATAAAGAGTAAGGTCAATAATAACCCCAAGGTATTCCACCCTAATTGCAACACCCAACGGGAAATCCCACTCAGATTCTGACCGCTGATGGCACTGACAATTTTACCCAACTCATGGGGCTCACCAATAAACTGTTGCCACTTTAGGGTTAACCATTCTCCTATCCCAGGAAAATCTTTGATCCATATAGGCACAGCAGCGCCATGTTGGTTAGCATGTACCAACCACTCAACCCAAGTTCTAATCTCTTGTAAAGCATAGGAAAATACAAATACCAGCGGCGTGATGAGCCCAACAATAATCAAGACTAACGCGATAGTGGCAGACAATGCCGAACGGCCACCGCATTTTGCCAACAGTTTTTGATAGAGAGGCCAACTCGAAAAACACACTATCAAGGCGGCTAAGGCAGGCACTAAAAAGTCGATAAAAAAGAACACGCCGGCGCATAACAATAGGATCAATAGGGTACGGCCAACCGCGGCATTACTGAAAATGGGTGCCATAGTCAAACTGCTCCTCGACTTAACGATAGTAAGTAATGGCGAATGCCCTAACTATATAAAGATATCCAACAAACGCCCAGCAGACTAACTTAGATAAGCCAATAAATCATCTAATTAGGGTAAATATTCCCCTCCTTTTTATCCTCCAATATTTGGGCTACTTCCCATCACTCCTAAAGCCAACTGCCGCGTCAGTTCGGCTGCGGGTATGGCTCGGCAACCGCTGGCATTTTGCCCGCACCAGAGCGGACTAAAATCCCCAAATCCTTGCCGCTCCGCCGCCGTTCTTAGGCCCGCAACCGCAGAGGATGCCAAGGGAAAATCCGGCACAGCATCATTTATTGGTCCCATTTCAGCCATAAAACGGTTCACTATGCCGCGAGCGGGTCGTCCGGAAAATAAATTAGTCAGCGCCGTATGCTGCGCGGCGTCGCTTTGCAGCTCATCACGATGAATACTGCTGGTATTGCACTCGGGGCAGAGTAAGTACGCCGTCCCCACCTGCACCGCCGAGGCGCCCATTGTCATGGCTGCGCGTACTGTGGCTGCATCGACGATGCCACCGGCGGCAATCACCGGAATATCCACCGCCGCAATTACCTGTGGTAATAGACTAAAGGTCCCCGACTGCTCGGTTAAATCCTCTGATAAAAAGTGTCCTCTATGCCCACCCGCTTCTAAGCCTTGGGCAATAATCGCATCGGCGCCACGGGCCTCAAGCCAAAGCGCCTCCTCGACTGTGGTCGCCGTGGAGATGACTTTTGAGCCCCAAGATTTGATTTCCAGCAGCAACTCTTCATCGGGCAGACCAAAATGGAAACTCACCACCTCGGGCTTAAATTTGGCTAACACTTCGGCCTGCGCCTTGCTGTAGGGTGTGCGCTGCGCGCCAGCAGGCTGCGCATTCGGGTCGAGATTAAATTCCGTAAAATAAGGCGCCAACTGTTCGAGCCAAGCCGCTTGTTTGGCCACCTGTGGTATCGGCTCGCTATGGCAAAAGAAGTTCACATTGAAAGGTTTGGTCGTGTTGGCTCGGATTTCGGTTAACTCAGCCTCGAGCGCCTCGAGGGACAACATGGCACAGGGCAATGACCCCAAACCACCCGCCTGGGAAACGGCAATGGCCAGCGCACTGCCCTGCACGCCCGCCATCGGTGCTTGAATAATAGGTACTTCGATCCCAAATAATCGAGTTAACTGACACGGCATACTCCACCTCCTTTAGGCTCAATCCTGATAGGGGCCAGCGGCTAAACGCTGGGAGATCCACCATAAATTGCCGACGGGATCCCGCACTCCGCCTTGACGATCGCCATAGGGTTTATCTGTAACGGCCATAATGAGTGCAGCACCCGCTGTTACGGCCTGCTGTACTGACTCGTCTGCATCTTCCACATACAAATAATAGGAGGCAGGCATGGCAGGAAATACCGCTGTCGCCTCGCTCACCATAAATTGGTAGCCACTAATCTGTATCAGTGCATTGGCTATCTTGCCATCGGGCCTATGGGAAAGGTGGATCACTTCGGCATCAAAGGCTTGGCTTAAAAAATCGACTAACAGTTGCGCATTGTCGACAATCATATATGGGTTGATGAGCGCAAATCCTGGCGGTATAAACATAGCAACTCCCTGTGACGCTACCTAAGGTAAAAGCAGAGCCTCACTATAAACGATGCCATAGTGTAAAAACCAGTCGCAGGGGCTGAAGCACAGACGTTTAGATGTAAACGTTGACGTCAAAGCTAAGAGGTCGATAATTAAAAACTTAAATTACAACAAGTTACAAACATCCTGAGTCGATAAGAGTGAGATTACCGACTCAGAACGGATAAGAGTCGCTTAAACCAGATAGTCGGCGCCCAAGCCAACAAATAACGCCAGTCCCGCCCAGTTATTGTTAAGGAAGGCCTTAAAGCAAGGTGCTCTTTCACGACCAAAAATCAACATTTGCTGGTAAGTGCTAAAGCCCACAAAGGTGAGCAATCCTAGGCCATAGAGCAAACCTCTGTCGGCGCTCCACCCCGCGGCGATAAAACAAATCAGCGCAGCAAGTTGAAATAGCCCTATGATTTGACGGTCATATTTACCAAAGAGTATGGCGGTTGATTTAATGCCTACCTTAAGGTCATCGTCCCTATCGACCATGGCATACATGGTGTCGTAGGCGACGGTCCAGAACCAATTGGCCGCAAATAACCACCAGGCTTCCATGGGCACTTCACCCGTTTGAGCCGCATAGGCCATAGGGATAGACCAACTCCACACCACACCCAAAAACATTTGCGGCATGTTAGTCACGCGCTTCGTAAAGGGATAGATAATGGTGAGGATGATGCCAACGACGGATAATTTAACGACTAATCCATTGAGTAATAAGACTAATCCAAAGGCCGCTAAACCTAAAATCACAAATAATAGCAGGGCTTCTTTAGTGCTGATCTCACCGCTTGCGAGGGGACGGGATTTAGTGCGTTCAACATGGGAGTCGAGGTCACGATCGGCATAGTCGTTAATAATGCAGCCACAGGCACGCATAATCACCACACCGATAATAAAGATAATCAATACCTTAAGATCGGGCATACCACCAGCGGCTAACATCAGCGCCATCAGACATGGCCACAGCAATAATAGCGTACCAATGGGGCGGTCGAGTCGAGTCAGGCGGGAATAAACGTCCCACTTCTGCTTTAAATTCATTAACTAGGTACTCCCACTCCTAATTTCAGCTCACATTTTATCTCAACTTTCAGGGTGAGCATCATATACCCATGCTCCCCCTGAAGCGAGTTTCAGGGCGGTAAAAAACGGCCATATAAAAATAACTGCCTTTGTCTTAACTCGCCTCTAGGCGAGCATAGGCAACCACCAGCCACTTGCTGCCAAAATCGTTAAAATTAACCTGCACCCTTGCCTGCGCGCCACTGCCCTCAAAGTTGGTCACTTTACCTTCGCCAAACTTAGGATGATTGACTCTTTGGCCGACATTAAAGCCCGTATCATTGGCCGCAGCCGACTTTTGGGCACTGAAGCGATTATTGGCCATAGGGGTCGATACCTGCGCCTTAAGGCGAATTTCGTCCACATACTGTGGCGGAATTTCCTTAATAAAGCGCGATGGGCGGGCATAATCTTCACGGCCATAAATACGCCGTGATTCGGCATAGGTGATATAGAGTTTTTCCATCGCGCGGGTCATGCCCACGTAACAGAGGCGACGTTCCTCATCGAGTCTGTCACCCTCTTCGAGCGCCATCTTACTCGGGAAAATCCCTTCCTCCACCCCGGCCATAAACACCATAGTAAACTCGAGCCCCTTGGCCGAGTGCAGTGTCATCAATTGTACAGCATCGGTAAAGGCATCGGCCTGACCTTCGCCCGCCTCTAATGCCGCGTGGGATAAAAAGGCGTTTAGCTCGCCCATATCCTCAAGTTCTTCGGGCATTTCGAAGGTGCGTGCCGCGGTGACTAATTCCTCTAAGTTTTCGATACGAGCATGGGCCTTTTCGCCCTTTTCTGTCTCGTACATGGCCTTAAGACCCGAGGCTTGGATCACTGTGTCGGTCATGCGATACAAGGCCATATCCCGAGTGTCGTCCTGCAGGGTGACAATAAGATCCATAAAACCACGTACCGCTGAGGCGGCGCGACCGGCGAGCACTTTCTCATCCAGCAAGCGCAAACACGCCTGCCACAGGGTGAGTTCCTGCTGGCGCGCCGTGGTACGTAAAATATCTAAGGTGCGATCGCCAATGCCACGGGGCGGCGTATTAACCACCCGCTCAAACGCGGCATCGTCATTTTTATTGCTGATAAGCCGCATATAGCCCATAGCATCTTTGATCTCTTGGCGTTCGAAGAAGCGCAAGCCACCATAAATTCGATAGGCTAAGCCTTTGTGTAGTAAGGCTTCTTCGAGTACCCGCGACTGGGCGTTGGAGCGATATAAAATCGCGCAGTCACTTAAATTGCCGCCTTTTTCGTACCAGTCATTGATACGACCGACAATAAAGCGCGCCTCATCCATCTCATTAAAGGCACAGTAGAGGGAAATAGGCTCACCATCGGCTTCGTCGGTCCACAGCTCTTTACCTAAACGCTCGGGATTATTGGCGATAAGGGCATTCGACGCCTTCAAAATATTGCCCTTGGAGCGGTAGTTTTGCTCGAGGCGAATCGTGGTCGCGGTCGGGAAATCCCGCAGGAAGCGATGCAGGTTTTCGACCTGAGCGCCACGCCAACCGTAGATCGATTGGTCATCATCACCCACTATCATCACATTGGCAGTTTGCCCTGCCAGCACTCTAATCCACGCGTATTGAATGGCGTTGGTATCTTGGAACTCATCCACCAAAATATGCTTAAAACGCTCTTGGTAATGGGCGAGCAAGTGTGGCTTATTGAGCCATAACTCATGGGCACGCAGTAGAATTTCGGCAAAGTCGACTAAGCCTGCGCGATCGCAGGACTCTTGGTAAACCTGATAAATCTTCAGCAGGTTTTGCTCGATGGGGAAGCCCCCCGCATCGATATGCTTTGGCCTTAATCCTTGGTCTTTTTACCATTGATATAACCCTGCGCCTGACGGGGAGGATATTGTTTTTCATCTAAATTGAGGCTTTTAAGAATGCGCTTAATCAAACGCAGCTGATCATCAGAGTCGAGGATTTGAAAGCTTTGCGGTAAACCTGCATCTTGGAAGTGAGTGCGTAACAGACGGTGTGCCAAACCGTGGAAGGTGCCAATCCACATGCGGCCCATACTAGTGCCAGCGACTTTTTCGACCCGCTCGCGCATCTCCGCCGCAGCTTTATTGGTAAAAGTCACCGCGAGAATCGAGTAAGGACTCTGCTGTTCAACCTGCATTAACCACGCGATGCGGTGGGTTAACACCCGCGTTTTACCACTGCCTGCGCCCGCCAACACTAGCATGCTAGATTGCGGTGCCGCGACAGCCTCACGCTGTTTATCATTTAGGCCGTCTAGTAAAGAAGATACGTCCATTCTCGCCTCCAAAAAATCGAGCAGGCAGTATAACAGAAGAACCCACCAAGGCGCGCCACGAGTTTGAACTCAATCACAGACAATTCATTTGACTCTCGCGCCAATTTTGATTTGAATTGCAATGATACAATTTATTAACAACTAAACTATGGCTTGACGATTTGACGCCAAGGGAAATCAATGCATTATTGTTTTAGCGCTTTTGTACTGGATACGCAGAATCGGACCTTGTTCTGTAATAACGAAAGAATTCATTGTGATGAGCGCGTTATCCTCCTACTCTCACTATTGATCGACGCCTATCCAGCCCATTGCGATCAAGCCTGCTTACTCGAAAAAATTTGGCCAAATACTGTCGTCAGCAGTTGGTCCATTGCAAGACTCATCTCAGATACTCGTAAACTATTTGAGTCCGCTGGCCTTAATATCCCCATCATTCAAACCTTGCACGGACGCGGTTATCGACTCTCCCCCGATATCGCTGCCATTATTAGCTCAAATACGATCGAAATCGGTTCCCCTCCCCAGGATGAAGAACCAAACCTAGATAATACCGCCACACCAGAAGCCACATCATCAACACAATCCACTAAAAAGTCTCAATATTTCCCTATACGAAGCCTATTTTTGATTAGCATATTGTCGATAGCAACGCTGGCACTACTCTATTACAAGCATGGGGAGCACAACGGCAAATTAGCATTAGCCGAACCGCACAATGTAAAAGCACGCATACTTTGGATAGATGATCACCCAGAGAATAATCAGGCCGAACGACAGTTTTTAGAGCAAAAGAAGATTGGCGTTTACACCACAAAAACGAGCAGTGATGCGCTCACACTACTCACCCTCTACAATTACGACGCCATTATTACCGATATGGGCCGGGGCGCAGATCCACTCGCAGGCTTGAAACTGATGCAAGCCATCCGCCAACAAGGCATCAACACCCCCATTTATCTCTACACTATCATGCCCTCGGAGGCGCTAAGACAAAAAGCCATTGAACATGGCGCACAGGACATTGCGGTAGAAGCAGAGGATTTATATCAACATTTGCTGCCACTCATCCACTATGTAGACCAAGAGCACGAGTAAAATCTGCCCCCGTTGCAACGCCTACGGTTAGGACAACTTTATCTCAATATACTGATATTAATAGCTTTCAAAAAGATTCAATAAATTTCAAAGACAAAATCCATCCCTAAGATTTATATCTTGTTCAGGGTTCAGCAGCTGATCCCTTCTGCATATTGCTTGCACTCATGCCCCAAACGATGACTGACGATCATCCCCCGTCATGGGATAACGTGTTGTTGCTGATATCTGTTCAGTAGCCAAAAAGGAATTTACATAATGAAGCCAATCTATCGACTTTTTGTTCCCATCATCTTAGGTATTACGCTTACCGCCTGCGGCGGTAGTGATGATGACGATGAGGATCCTACACCCATTGATCCCCAGCAGTTTGCCATTAAAGGGACGGTAAAAGGGCTAACCAATACCCTAAAACTTGACTTACAAACTAATGGACAGACTGTTGAAACCCTTTCAGTTCAAAGTGATGGCACAGATAAGGCCTTTGCATTTTCCAATATGCAAAATGAAGGCGTTAACTTTGCCATTACCGTCAATTCGCAGCCGACG
This sequence comes from Shewanella sp. HN-41, assembly GCF_000217915.1. Lineage (GTDB taxonomy): Bacteria > Pseudomonadota > Gammaproteobacteria > Enterobacterales > Shewanellaceae > Shewanella. Next base: position 128,655 of record NZ_AFOZ01000040.1, read on the forward strand.
GCGCAAACCTGTACCGTCGCCAATGGCAGCGGCACCTTAAGCCAAAGCAATGCCGAAACCGCCCTAGTGACCTGCGAAACCAATGCCAATGCCGAATTAACGGGGATATTTAGGGATAGTCCTGTCGCCGGTATCCATTATCAAACTGAGAGCCAAACCGCTGGCACCACCAGCGATATTGGCGAATTTCAGTATTTACAGGGCGAACATGTCACCTTCTCCTTGGGTGCGATTCAATTTCCCAGCACAACTGCCGCACCACTCGTCACCCCTACTGAAGTTGCGGCGGGCAATGAGGTCACAAAGGTAAATATCCTGCAGTTGCTGCAAACCTTAGATCAAGATTGCGATGTCGAGAATGGTATTCAGATCAAGAATACACACCATGAGCTGCTCGCCAATACAATACTGGACATCAGCAGCGTCGATTTTGATACCCAAATCAATACCGCCTTTGCGAGTCTTGGTTCGGGCTTTAGTCTGATCGGTGAAGCCCAAGCTATCAGCCATTTCGATAACTCGAATCGCCATCTGTTACTGGGTAGCTGGCTATTCTCCGAGGGAGAAGGTCAAAGTAACATACTGACCTTTATCGACCATAGCCGTTACATCATGATCCATGAGCATGCGGGTGATGGCGATCAAGGCGCCGCCTCCGTCGAATATGGCAATTACACTTGGGATAGCGTAACAGGCAGCTTCAGTGTGAGCCTAATTGCTCAATCCGATGGCTCCGGCGGTCTGTACGATGAAGGTAGTGTCGCCAACAAGGCGGTGATCAGTTTAAACACGCTCAAGCTAACCCTAGCCGACAACGGCTCGACCGACATCACACTCACCCGTATAGAAGATGCTAATGATGGCTTGATTGGCACTTGGCATGTGTACGACCCTGAAACAGATAACGACAGCTTTGTTACCTTCTTACCTAACCAAGCCTATGCCATAGTGCATACGGCGAATTCCGACAGCTATGAGGGTAAATCGCCACAGGCGCAATCGGGAGAATTTGGCCGCTATATCAAAGATGGCAGTGGCTATAAGTTTACCGCCAGTGTCGAATCCGACGGCCCTAATGGCTTCTATGATGCACAGTCAGCCGACGCCCATCAGTTTTCGTCAATCAGCACCAGCCAATGGGGCGAGATGATGGCGACTGAAAATGGCCCCGACGGCGGATCTTTCACCTTAGATAAGGTCGGCAGCTTTGTGACTGAGTTGGTCGATAAGCCTTCTGCCGCAGCGGGTACCAGCCTTGGACGCATCACCTCGGTACGGGATATCGAAGGCTTTAGTTATGATGCTACCGTCAATCGAACACTGCAATTTGACTTAACCTTCGCCACGGATATGCAAAACCGCTGCGCAACCGAATTCGCCAACGGCCATTGCGGTGCGCGTTATAGCATGCTGATCCAAAATGTCACCGAGAATGAGATGGGGGATATTATTGGCGAAATCAGCCTGAACGAAGTCACCAGCAATGCTCAAGTGAATAGTGATTTTTATATGACGACCGCTGGCACACTGCACTTTGCCTTTAGTGGCAGTCAGACGATGACCATAAGCCCCTTGTTAGGCAAATCTTGCCAAGGTAATCAAAGGGCCTTGGTGAGCTTAACCGATACCAGCAGTAACCAATCGATTTGGTTAGTTGAGCTAACACCTGCCGCCCTATAGCTATCGCTATCTTCCCTTTGCTGGGCTATGTTCTTCCGTAGCCCAGCATTTTTTTAGCTAAAAACCATTAAGCCCAGTGAACACAGCCATGGCCTATCGAACCGCTTGAAATCGAGCCATATATGGCCTGATTTATTTCAATTTATTACCTTCAATAATGATTAAGCACTTTCATTCCAGTGACACGCCGTGAATATGTCCCTATAGGCTCGACGACGGCATCTGATGTAAAAGGATTTACGAATGTCGCGATCACATGGATGTGAAAGAGCGACCATGTCACGGACGGTCACTTCCATGACAGCGCTTAATCTTGCCAACCCCGACAGTAATCTGACCCCTTCTTACAAGCATCGACTCTGAAAATTTAACAATGGGTGGCTGGTTAACTTAGGTTCCGAGATATCATGGTTATCTGTATGATTTTTAGAAATTTATTGAACTATGATGAATAAAAGAACACAGTATAAATGTCATTTTGAATGAAATAGATAGAGGCGATATGAGTCTGAATAGAACAATTATGCGGCTGCAATTTACCGATCGGATGGGAACTAATTTTGAGTTTAATAATTTAAAGCAGCTAAAGGAGTTTATTGATAGAGAAATGACTTATTGGCAAGAAGTCAAAGGATTAACCGAACAAACAAAAAAATTAACATTGGGACAGGTAATCTTAGAAATATTCAAAATGTTGTTGCTGATGCACTAGTAAATACATGGGAAGACAATGAACTGAATGGGCGTTTACGAGATATCTTTCAAAGTCAGAGCCAATATTTAAGCTCGTATTGGCTATATAGTGGTCATGAATACACAGGCAAAGTGGTCACTATAATGCTTGAGAGGGGATATAGTGTAGCGGTAGCATTTTTAGAGTATTTGAATAATAAAGTACAACCGTTTAATTCAAAAGATGCCTTCGATGGCGCGCTGCTAGCCTACGAATATCAATACCAAAACAGTGATTTGGTTAAACGTCGAGGGACAGAGAGAGCAACATTAACACGATTGAAAGAGCAGTTTGCCGCGAAAAGTGCCGAAATAACCCAAAAAATCGATGAAAATCAGCAGCGTTATGATAAAAATCAAGAACAATTTACTGAATGGTTTGACCAATCGGTTCATAACGTGGATGAACTGTTAGAACGAGCAAGGTTAAAATTTTTGGGCCGCCAAGCTGCTATTGGAAGATTATCTACAAAAGAAAGCAAAAAATATCGTAGAGAAATGGATGACCATATCAGTAGTTGGCAAAATCGAATTAATGAGCTGGAACAAACGTATCAAGATAAGCTTCGATTAGCTAAACCTGCTGAGTATTGGAAGCAATCGGCTAGTAAATATCGATTGCAAGGTTTCGCTTTTGTCATTGCGATAGGCATACTCGTGCTGGTTGCGGTAACGACAGGCCTTGATCTATTCCAAGCCTGGTTATTAGGTGGAGAAACTGCGCTTTCAGTGAAAACTGTACCTGGTATGGTTCTGTTCGGTTCACTTGTAGCAGTGTTTGGTTTTGCTCTACGAGCATTGAATCGATTAGCTTTTAGTACCTTCCATTTAATGCGTGATGCTGAAGAACGCGAGCAATTAACATATCTATATTTATCACTCAGTAACGAATCAGCTATAGATAAAGAATCTCGCGATATTATCCTACAAGCACTTTTCTGCCGCACTGAAACGGGATTGCTATCCCAGGATAGTGGCCCAACAATGCCCGGTTTCGGTGATGCCATCAAAGAAATGACAAAGGTTAAGTAATGAGGGGAAAACAGCACATCCAAACTATTCAATACATTAAGTGGCCAAAAGACAACTCAACAATCAAAAGAATACGCCATCCCCTCGGAGTTGCCGCAGGGCATTTGCGTTCGTTGCGTGAGCGAGGCATGGATGCCGAGATAGCGTCAGTCGAATCAGGGACGAGCGTCTGACGCGATAGCATAAAAACGCTAAATGCCCAAGGGGCTTTCAACTCCATTTTGGGTGTCGTGACTGATGTGAAAACAATAGGCAAGGAGGATAGGATGAGCAGTCCTCCTTGGTCGACTCTTGATTAAAAAATCAGGGGGTGAAGCCCCACGACTTTGCTTACTGGCAAGCCTTAAAACTTCCCACTTATCACAACATCTTGGAAATTAAGGCAATCTTTGACTCTTTGCTGCTGAACCGCGCTAAGGGTGTCGATATCATGGAAGGCAAATTCTGAATGTTCATGGCTTAAGCGAATCACCGCATCGGCAGCCGCAAACTCACAACGAAAAATAAAGGCTTGGGATTGATAGGCACTGTGATAATAAACGCCGCTCAGGTAGTGGACTTTCACTTCCTGCCCCAACTCTTCTCGGCATTCGCGCAGCAGCGCTTCGTGAATGGTCTCACCGGGCTCTAAGGCGCCGCCGGGTAAGCCCCAGGCGCCATTGCCGTAATTCGCCTTAAGGAGTAACACTTGGCCGACATCGTTAATGATTACTGCATGGCTACTGAGCCGAAACCTATCTTCAAATGCCATGTCTCAATCCCACTCTGAGGCTATGTTGTAACTAGTTGTGGTTAAAGGTATTACAGCTAGCGAGCTTGCCAGAGGCAAAACCCGTCCTAAACCATTTTACCCTGTCCGCCGAACTGCCATGGGTAAAGGCTTCGGGTTGTACTGCGCGCCCAGCTAATTTTTGCAGGCGATCATCCCCCACGGCACTCGCCGCGGCAATCCCCTCCTCCACATCTCCGGCTTCGAGCAGATTGAACTGCCTGTCGACATAATGCCCCCACACACCGGCATAACAATCGGCTTGCAATTCGAGGGCGACACTCAATTGATTGGCCTGCGCTTTGCCAGCGGCTTGCTGGGCCTGACGCACTTTAGTGCTAGTACCGAGTAAGTTTTGTACATGGTGGCCAACTTCGTGGGCAATCACATAGGCAAAGGCAAAATCCCCCGGTGCTCCAAGCTTTTTCAGCTCCCCGAGAAAACTTAAGTCGATGTACACTTTACTGTCGGCGGGGCAATAGAAAGGCCCGGATTGCGCCTGCCCCATGCCGCATCCCGTTGAGGTCATATTGCGATACAGCACCAACTTAGGCTCGATATATTGCCCTTGCAGCAACTGATCCCAAACGGTTTCTGTCGTACCGAGGATCGCCGCTACAAACTGAGCATTTTCATCCTGAGCCGCCGTTTTGCCCGCCGATTGTGACTGGCTAAAACCCGCTTGATTGCTCGGCTCGAGGGATAATCCCCCCGTAAAATATTGGAAAGCAAAATACAGTCCGCCTAGCAGTAATATCACTCGGCCGATTTTGGTGCGAAGCAGAAAAGGCAGCAAACGCAGCAGGAGCGCGCTGGGCACACCCGCCGAGGCCATCTGTTGGTCTCGTCTGTCTTCGATATTGGAGCTGCGGTTACTGTCACGCCAACGCATTGGATTTCCTAGGCTATGGGTATGGAGTCTCGGTTTCAGTTTAACCGTTATTTGGGATCATTCTGCTCGGCGGGCGCCTCTTTTAATGAGCGTAAGAACAGCCCGAGCCCACCAAAGGCTAACACTAAAATCACGATCAACTCGAAGGCCGACATGGCTCTAAAGTGAAACTGAATCGAGCTTATCACGCCGACAATTAAGGCGACTAATGAGCCCAAGGTGAGCAACCAGCCAAGCTTAGTCTTGGCATCAAAAAACACCATCACTATCCCTAGGATAAACGGCAACATTACCATGCCGGTGGTGATAGAAAATCCCTGTCCAAAGGCATTCATTCGATAGAGCCCATAGCTGAGTCCAAAACTGGAACTCACCTGTATAGCATTGAATAACAGATAAAATCCTGCACACATCATGGCAAGTCCGATAAAAAACTGGCCAATACCGCCCTGTGTTCCACCCGCTCCCTTCATACCAATCCTTTCTATTGACGTTGTTGAATCGCTCTGTCGACAGCTTGTTTCAGCTGTTGGTCCTCTGCAGCCTTCTTGGCTTTTTCATGTGCTGCCAGCTGTTTTTCAGCCTCGGCCACACAGCGCTGTTTATCCAACATGGGCTCATAGGGGTCAACATCCGTCCTCGCAGAGCACGCCATCTCTGCGCAGGCAGAGATAAGCAGTGATGTGGATAAGACTAACATAATCAATGGAGTTTTCATCTTCAGTGCCTCAATAAATGCAACAGAATGGCTACACTTTACCAAGCTAGCACCGATAAGCTTTACCTAAGCTGTATCGACGATACGCTCAGCGATATTGACAGCGATTTTTTAAAGGCCAACACTGGATGATGATTTTTTATCCACAGACAACAGTTTCCCAGTACGTTAATTAAGAAAAGGACTGCGCTTGAATACTCTACTCTTAGGTAAAGGTGAGCAACAGGTTCACTTAAATCTTAAATATGCCAATCGTCATGGGCTTATCGCAGGTGCCACAGGTACAGGAAAAACCGTCTCGCTAATGAGTCTGGCCGAGGGCTTCTCACGCCAAGGTGTTCCAGTATTTATCACAGATATCAAAGGGGACATTTCTGGGCTTGCCGTGGCGGGCACTCCAAACGACAAGTTGTTACAAAGGGCGTCTCAAATCGGGATCGAGGACTATCAAACCGAGGCCAATCCCGTCGTTTTCTGGGATTTGGCGGGGACTCAAGGGCACCCTCTACGCACAACCGTCAGTGAAATGGGCCCTACCTTGCTGGGTCACATCCTCGAGCTTAATGACATCCAAAGCGGTATTTTAGATATCGTCTTTCAACTGGCTGACGACCAAGGTTTACTATTACTCGACCTCGACGATCTCCGCGCCATGCTGACCTTAGTCGCCGATGAGCGTAAGGAAATCTCCGTAAAATATGGGCTTATCAGCGCCCAATCCCTTGCAGCCATTCAACGTTCAGTCCTCGGTTTAGAGCGCGATGGCGGTAAAGACTTTTTCGGAGAACCCGCATTACAACTCGAAGACTTGATGCGAACTAACTTGCAAGGGCGCGGCATCATCAATTTGCTCGCCGCCAATAAACTGATTTTAACACCAAGATTATATTCAAGTTTTCTACTCTGGTTGTTATCAGAATTATTTGAAAATCTGCCAGAAGTTGGTGATCTCGACAAACCTAAACTGATCTTTTTTATCGATGAGGCACATCTGTTGTTTGAGGGGTGTCCGCCAAGCCTATTGAAGCGGGTTGAACAAATTATGCGCCTGATCCGCTCCAAGGGTGTTGGCGTTTATTTTTGCTCACAATTTCCAGATGATGTTCCCAATGAAATTCTCGGCCAGCTCGGCAACCGTATTCAACATGCCCTTAGGGCTTACACGCCAAGGGATCAAAAAGCCGTTAAAACCGCGGCCGAAACCTTTGTACCCAACCCTAAGCTCGTCGTCACAGATGTGATCTCCCAACTGGCGGTGGGCGAAGCCTTAGTCTCCATGTTGGCCGACAAGGGCGTACCCACTATGGTAGAACGAGCGATCATCGCCCCACCCCGCTGCCGTATGGGGCCCGCATTGCTCAATGAGCTGCAACAGATCCGAGCACAAAGTCCGATTGGTGGCAAATATGACCGTTTAATCAACCGCGAATCGGCCTATGAATTACTCCACAACAGGCGATCTGATAGTGTACCCGGACCATCAACGTCCTCAGGGAGTGCCAATCAAGCGAGCCCTAAAACAGAAGAGCAGGGCTGGTTTAGCGAGCTCATCTTCGGCAATAAACGCCGCCAAGGTTTAGCCGAAACGCTTTCTAAACAAGCTGCGCGCACTGTGGGTAATCAATTGGGAAAACAAATTCTTCGGGGGCTCCTAGGGGGAATATTAGGTAAATCAACCCGCAGATAGGCATTGTGATATTCCTATGTAGGCATAAGGGTAAGAACTGTGCTCTGGTTCGCATATTTTATAGACAGTTTAGCACTACCAATAGTATGAATTATTCTAAGTAGAGGATAGATCTCGCCACGGATTTCGGTGATAAGATTATTTTGCGAGTACAGCTCAGAGAGGCAAACAAATTCAACTAAATTATCAATGATTTTAAATGATTGTGATTTAAAAATGTTGTAATTCGAGATTTAACGTTTCGCTTCAATCAGGACATCATGGAACAGGTTTCACGCGTATGGCTTACATGATTAGCCTGATGAACAACCACAAAGTACATGGAGTTAGCTATGAGTAAAGAGCAAAAAAACCGCAAAGAAGCTAAAAAGAAGCCGTTAATGTCTGCAAAAGAAAAAAGAGCAGCAAAACACGCTAAAAATGCTTCTAAGGGTTTCTTAGAAAACACTAAATAGTGTTGTGCCACTGTTAAGTCGCACACTCGACACCAATAGAGGGTTAACTTATGTTAACCCTTTTTATTATCCACCGAAGTCCACTCAAAAAATCCCCGTTTAATGTTTGCGTAAAATAATACTAAGAATTTGTTTTTTAACACTTAAAACCTAAAGTTTCCTGCATTTTAAAATGTCACCTAGACTAAAGCAAAATCTACATTCTCTGGGTCTTTTGCTAAGGTATAAAACCGCCACATTAAAGAGCACAAACAAACTTAGCGAGGCAAACAGTTAACTCGCTTCATTTGGCGTTGGTTGTTAAACAGTATCCAAAGCCTGTATTTTGAGCAGTTTTGGGTATATAAGTAGTGATAATAAAGTCAGCAGTCAACAGAATCGATTTTAATAGCCCTAGATAACACAATAAAAAATAAGGATATTTCAGTATGAAAATCAACAAACGTTTTATCGCCGTCGGTGCAGCACTGACACTTTCACTCAGCGCAGCCACTATGGCGGCCGCACCCGCATTTATTAATATTCTCACCGGTGGCACCAGTGGTGTTTATTACCCTATTGGTGTTGCCCTATCCCAACTCTACGGTACGGGTATTGAGGGAGCCAAAACCTCAGTTCAAGCCACTAAAGCCTCGGTTGAAAACCTCAACTTACTCCAAGCGGGTCGTGGTGAGCTAGCCTTAGCCCTAGGTGATTCCGTTGCCGCGGCCTATCAAGGGGATGTCGATGCAGGCTTTAAAAAGCCATTGGATAAAATCCGTGTTATTGCCGCCGCTTACCCTAATTATATTCAAATCGTCGCCAATAAAGAGTCAGGTATCAAAACCTTGGCCGATTTAAAAGGTAAACGTATCTCTGTGGGAGCACCTAAATCGGGTACTGAACTCAACGCCAGAGCCATTTTCAAAGCGGCGGGATTAAGCTATGAAGACATGGGTAAAGTGGAGTTTTTACCCTATGCCGAATCCGTTGAGTTAATTAAAAATCGCCAGTTAGATGCAACCTTGCAGTCATCGGGTTTAGGTATGGCGGCGATTCGCGATCTAGCGGCGACTATGCCAATTAACTTTGTCGAAGTTCCTGAGAATGTCGTGCTTAAAATCAATAACCCTGCCTATCAGTACGGAGTCATTCCTGCTGGCACCTATGAAGGCCAAACCGCCGATGTATCCACGGTCGCCATTCAAAACCTATTCGTCACCCAAAGCGGTGTCTCCGATGATTTAGCCTATCAAATGGCAAAAATCATGTTTGAAAACCTAGAGCGTCTGGGCAATGCCCATTCGGCCGCCAAGGCTATTAGCTTGGATAACGCGACTAAGAAGCTACCTGCACCGCTTCACCCTGGTGCGGAGCGTTATTTCAAAGAAGTAAACGCACTCTAAGCCTTTCATCTAAACCTGTGCGACCGATTATCCACTTAAGCACTTGAGCTATAAGGCTCAAGTGCTATGTCGCCCTCTGTAGCCTAATGCTGTGAGGCATAATATGAGCGATTCCGAACAAGGCCTTAGCGCCAAGCCTGGCGACTGGCCTAAGGCACTATTTTATACCGCCTTAGTTTTCTCTATTTTTCAAATCATTACCGCCGCTTTTCACCCCGTATCGACCCAAGTGTTGCGGGCGACCCACGTAGGCTTTTTACTCTTAGTCGTGTTTTTAAGTTATCCCGCGGTGGGCAAGTCACGCCCTTGGCAACCCTTAGCTTGGTTACTGGGGCTTGCAGGTATGGCAACGGCCGCCTACCAATGGATTTTTGAAGCCGATCTTATCCAACGCTCGGGTGAATTGACCGATGCCGATATGGTGATTGGTATTGTTTTGATTATATTAGTGTTTGAAGCTGCCCGTCGAGTCATGGGGTGGGCGCTGCCCATTATCTGTAGCCTCTTCTTAGCCTACGGTTTGTTCGGCCAATATCTGCCGGGTGAGCTAATGCATAGGGGCTATGGGATTGATCAGATTATCAATCAGTTATCCTTTGGCACCGAAGGACTCTATGGTACTCCGACCTATGTATCGGCGACCTATATCTTCCTTTTTATCCTCTTTGGCGCCTTTTTAGAGCAGGCGGGGATGATCCGCCTGTTTACCGATTTTGCGATGGGGTTATTCGGCCATAAACTTGGGGGCCCAGCAAAAGTCGCCGTGGTCTCTTCCGCTATGATGGGGACGATTACGGGTTCGGGTGTCGCTAACGTAGTCACGACTGGACAATTTACCATTCCACTGATGAAACGCTTCGGCTATCGTCCCGCCTTTGCCGGTGGAGTGGAGGCAACCTCAAGTATGGGTAGCCAAATCATGCCTCCCATTATGGGCGCAGTGGCTTTTATTATGGCCGAAACCATTAACGTGCCTTTTATCGAAATCGCCAAAGCGGCACTGATCCCTGCCTTGCTGTATTTCTGCTCCGTATTCTGGATGGTACATTTAGAGGCCAAACGCGCCAATCTGTGCGGCCTACCTAAGGAGCAATGCCCCGATCCTTGGGCCGCGATTAAGGAACGTTGGTATCTACTTATCCCCTTGTTTATTTTGATCTATCTGCTTTTTTCCGGCAGAACGCCACTCTTTTCTGGCATGGTCGGCTTAGCTCTTACCTCGATTGTTATCTTAGGCTCGGCGATCGTCTTGAGGCTGCCATCGAACGCGATGCGTTTTGCATTTTGGATAGCCTTAGGTGTGCTATGTGCGGGTTTCTTCCAATTAGGGATTGCGGTGGTATTTGCTGTGATTGCCCTATTGGTGGCTGTATGTTGGTTTATTAAGGGGGGCAAAGATACCCTGACAATCTGCTTGCATGCTTTGGTGGAAGGTGCGCGTCACGCCGTCCCCGTGGGGATAGCTTGTGCCTTAGTGGGAGTGATTATCGGCATAGTGTCACTTACTGGTATCGCCTCAACCTTTGCCAGCTACATTTTGGCGGTAGGGCAAGATAATCTGTTCCTATCCTTAGTGTTAACTATGCTCACTTGTCTGGTATTGGGTATGGGGATTCCGACTATCCCAAACTACATTATCACCAGTTCAATTGCCGCCCCGGCTCTGCTGGATTTAGGCGTGCCCTTGATTGTGTCCCATATGTTTGTGTTCTATTTTGGCATCATGGCCGATTTAACTCCGCCAGTTGCCTTAGCCTGCTTTGCCGCCGCCCCTATTGCCAAAGAATCTGGGCTTAAAATTAGTCTTTGGGCGATTCGCATCGCGATTGCAGGCTTTGTGATCCCCTTTATGGCGGTTTACGATCCCGCATTAATGCTACAAAGCGATAGCTGGTTGGCTATCGGTTTTGTGGTGCTAAAAGCAACGGTCGGTATCGGGATTTGGGGCGTGATATTCACGGGTTATTTGCTGCAAAAACTCTATTGGTGGGAAAGACTGATGGGATTCCTTGCGGGGGCGAGTTTGATCCTTGCTACCCCACTAAGTGATGAAATTGGTTTTGGACTGGCTTTGCTCTTTATCGTGCAGCACAGCTGGCGAGCGCGCAAACTTAAACGCCTTGCAGAACAAGGATAAACCTTGGAATTACCTGTCATTAAAATGTGGCTGAGGGTTGGCAGATGCTAGGCCTATGTTTAGGCCTAGCTGGCACACTGTGGGCACAAGTGCCTACAGATAATTTCACCCTTGCGTGGAACCACAGCATAGAAAAAATCCGCTGGGAGGAAGACTATCACGTCACGCCCCAAGGCTTAGTGTTAGTCGAGGCGAGGGTTAAGGGGACAGGTGCGGGAATGGAAATCCCAGATGATGCTTATCTTAAGAATGGCAGCTGGCATTATCACCCCAAACTACCCAGTTTGCCTGTATTGCGCTTAGGCCGCACACCCGAAGCGGGGGATTTTGATGTTTGTTTCGCGCACGTCTCTGGTGAGATGCAATGTCAAGCCATGGGTCATTGGATTGGCGCACCAAACAAGCAAGATGCGGCGGTTGAGCTTTGGGGCTGTGACACTTTGCCTTAGTCCCCACGATGCAAAAATACCCGCCAATTTAGACGGGTATTTCACAGTATACGCTCGTGCTTACAGAGGGATAAATGGGTTTGTCAGCACTCACTTAAGCCTGTTTAAGCATATACTTACGCTCAATTTCTGCTAGGCGTAGATTAAAGTCTTGTAGATGTGCCAACATTTCAGCTTCGGCTTTCGCCTCATCTTTTGCAATAACCGCTGCGATAATGACATCATGCAAGCCTAAAGGATGAATCTCATCGGTCGGAGGCTGGAATTTAGTCGTTTGATTACTTAATAAAACCAACAAGGATTTTACAATCGCTTCTAGAAAGCGATTACCCGACATTTCCGCCAGCAAATAATGTACTTGGGATCGTAATATTACTGTATCAGGATAATTATAGTTATCACCTTCATGGCTATTGGCCTCCTGCAAAGCTTTAGCTTGCTCTGGAGTGCAATTTTTAGCGGCCATTCTAGCAACTTGGGGCTCAATCAATATTCGTGCCTGACATAGCTCAGGCAGAGAGAGTTTCCCCATCATAAATAAGTCGTGGCAGGCATCGCTCAAACGCTCAAAGGTCAAGTGCTTAACAAATGCACCACCCGTTGCCCCTTGACGAATTTCAATCAATCCACCCGCTTCGAGACTCTTAATCGCTTCTCTAACCACAGTGCGGCTGACCTGAAATAGCTCGATTAATTCACGCTCGGAGGGCAACTTATCGCCAGCCTTATAATCGCCACCTAAAATAGCATTTTTCAGTTGCAGACCAACTTCACTCGAAGCTTTTATCTGCTTAATAGGCTTGAAGATATGCAATTTATTATCTCGGATAAACTCAGTGGCGCCATCCTACCATAAAACCTAGCTAATTCAGAAAAAGTACTCCGGTATTTCCTATATTAGTGATTAAAAATTATTCATATTTGTTGATCTATGTAACATCTGTACGAATTTCGTAACTAATTTCTCATATTCATTCTTACTCCGTTGTAGATAATGGTTATACGTCATACATTTCACCTAAAGAGGTTAACAATAACCTTTTAACTCGCTCGGACCATTCCAAGCGAGCACACAAAAATAAGGAAATGATGATGAACAGATCTTATTTATCTTTACTTGTGCTATCGGTATTAAGCATTCCAGCCATTGCAGATACCAGCATTGATCAAATGTTTAGCCAAGGAACTGTGAAGGGTGAACTACGCCTATTCGACTTTACCCGTGACTTTGACGCAACCACTAACACCAAACATGACTCCTCATTCGGCGGGCTGTTTTACTACAATACTGCAAAGGTAAATGGGATCAGTTTTGGTACTAGCTTCGCGTCGGCAAACCCGATTTGGATCAACGACTCTGATGATGTTTATGGTTTAGTCGCCCGTGATGCCAACGGTGACCATGACGACGTTAACCGCTTACAAGAATATTTTGTCCAAGGTGATTGGTGGAATACTAAATTCAAATTCGGCGCACAGGAACTGCGCACTCCTATGATGAATCCCCATGATATTCGTGCGATCCCACGGACTTATCGCGGGTTTTCAGCAGAAAACAAGAGTATCGATAACCTCACACTTTCAGCCTTGTACATCACGGATTCGATGGGCTGGTCGGATAGCAATTTCATCTCTGTTAAAGAGGCGGTACAAAACGAGTTAGCAAGAGGGGGGGTTATTGCTGATGTCGCAGATAACCCTGTTTATGCCCTAGGTGCAAAATATCAATTGCCCCTTGAAACAGTCAAAACTGAAATCAATCTTTGGCACTATCGTATGGAAGATGTTTTCAACCAAACCTATGCCAAGGTGAAATTATCCACCGATGTGGGTACGACTAACCTGTACCTAACACCTTCCTATTTAACCCAACAAGCAACGGGTGATGAAACTGGCGGCCCACTGGATACCTATCAATATGGTTTCCATTTAGGTGCCAAACTTGCCGGTGCTGATATCACCTATATGTATGCCAAAACTGGCGATGACACACTTCTCACCCCATGGGGCGATGATAAAGTGGTCATTCAACAGGTATATCAATCGGCGCGGGGCGAGGAAGAAGTCAATGCATTAAGACTTGCCTATGACTTTGAGAAACTGGGCCTGAACGGGTTAGAAGCCTATGCCTTTTATGGACAGTACGAAGTTCCAACTGGTACAGCAAAAGATTTTAACGAAACTGACTTTTCAATCACCTATAAGTTTTCCGGTGCATTATCAGGTCTAGGTCTTAGAGCGCGTTATGCCATGGTCGATGTTGATCAAGGTGAAGATATTGACGATATACGTTTATATGTCACTTATAAATTTGTTTTAGGTAAATAGTCCCCAGTTTTAACTCCCCTGCACCAAACCTTATACGGGTGTATCAGCCTTGTTCGATACACCCAATTTTTGTACCGCAAAATCGCTTATACCCAATTAAAAATTGCGGTAAACACTTTGACTTAAGGATTGAGATTATAATGGAAACAAAGAATTTCTTACTTATTCCAGCCGTTGCTATGTCATGTTTTTTATTTAGCGGATGTGGAAATAACGATAACGCCGAAACCACATTACCACAATTAGCCCCGGCAACACCCGCCACTTTGAACCTATGCAGCGAAATAGCTGCACAATATAGTTTCAAAAATACTGTCATAACGAACTCACAAATCATTGCGGCAGGAAATGTTGAATATAACGCCACAGAAAATTACCGAGCACCTGAGCATTGTTTAGTAACAGGCTATATGAATGAAAGAATGGGAACTGGCATTGCGGGAGAGACTCGCTATGCCATCGGCTTTGAAATGCGTTTGCCCACCCACTGGAATGGGCGATTCTATTATCAAGCCAACGGTGGCCTCGATGGTTCGGTAGCTAAGGCTGTAGGCCGATTAGTATTTTCCGCTGGTCCAGATTCTGCCGCCCTCAATGAAGGGTTCGCTGTGATAAGTTCTGATATGGGACATCCAGCGCCAACCCCTCTCTTTGGTTTAGATCCTCAAGCAAGGCTTGACTATGGTTACAATGCGGTGGCCGAGTTAACGCCTATGGCGAAAAGTCTAATAGAAAAAGCATATGGTAAACAACCTGATAGATCATATTTTGCCGGTTGTTCTAACGGTGGTAGACACACTATGGTCGCCGCGAGTCGTTTTGCCGATATGTACGATGGCTTTCTGGTAGGCAACCCAGGATTTAACTTACCCAAAGCTGCAGTCGCACAGATGTATGGTGTTCAAGAATATTCAAAGCTGGTTGAATTTGATGGCGCAGACATCTTAGCCACACTACAAACCGCCATTACCCCTGAAGAATTTTCCCTCGTCTCCCAAAAAGTCCTCGAGCAGTGTGACGCCCTTGACGGCGTGAGCGATGGCATGATTGCCGATACCTATTCCTGTCAAAAGACCTTTGATCTTGAACGTGATGTCCCTACCTGCGCCAACGGCAGAGACAATACCTGCCTGACTGCAGAACAGAAACAGGTCTTAGGCAATGTCATGGCGGGGCCCCATAACAGTAAAACTGGTGAAGCCATTTATACTGACTTTCCATACGATGCGGGTATGGGTGGGTCAAATTGGTCTGAATGGGAATATTTTATGGCGCTAAATCGAGATCCCGGCGCAGTAGGTTTTATTTTTAGTTCACCACCAACCCCTTTTAATGGTGCAACAGAGCAATCCAGTTTGGAATTTATACAATCATTTAGCATGGATGAGGATGTTCAGAGAATCTATGCCACGGATTCAATTTACTCCGAATCGGGTATTGATTTTATGACCCCTCCCCATCCAACGGATCTTTCTGCCCTAAAAAATCGGGGCGCTAAGATGATGGTGTTTCACGGAACGTCCGATCCCGTATTTTCAGTGAACGATACGGTGAACTGGTATGACGAATTAGGCAATGCCAATGCCGGGCATGCAGAAAACTTCGCCCGCTTATTCTTAGTACCAGGTATGAATCATTGCGGGAAGGGCCCAACCACAGATAAATTTAACATGGTCCGCGCATTAGTTGACTGGGTTGAAAAAGGAGTGGAGCCTAAAAATATCACCGCCGCCGTACGACCTGAAAATACAGAATTACCCAGTGATTGGTCAAAAAGCAGAACTCGGGTCCTATGCCCATACCCCCAATTCGCAAAATATAATGGCATAGGTAATATTGAAGATGCCGCCAATTTTACCTGTGTAACACCTGAGTAATACCTAAGATATGAAGCCCCAATGCCACCTCAATATTGTTGAGGTGGCATACCTCAAATAGTGTTTATTAATAAATGAACCGCTGTTTGTTAGAAAGTTAAACATGATTAAAATCAAACTCTAATGTTTCCAGTTTATCCAAACTTATCTCATTCAATAAATTCCTATATTAGATTGTTTTTAAAAAGAATAGTCACATTCATCGCTCAAAACTCCAGCATTTTGTGAAGCACTGCAAAGATGTTATTAATAACCCTTTTGGTTTATTGTCATATGTCATACATTTAAAGGTATGTTGTTAATGGGGTGAAATTTAATCACTTTCGCACAACTGCATTTTACGTTTTTCAAACAAGCAAACATATGTGGTTATACATAGATCCAGTGTCGTTGTTATAGGGGAATCTCTTTAGCAATGAGGGCCAAAGGAGCATTACATGAGTAAAGAATCGAAAGAAATTGATCAATACACTGCTAGCGTCCTGCAAAATGGTATATCTCGAAGAAGTTTTCTGACGCGAGCCGCGATAGGTAGCAGTGGCTTAGCCTTCGCGAGTCTTGGTATGGGGTCTGCTAGTGCCGCACCAATTCAAGTTGGCACTGAATATGGTGAGATTGGTGGGGCAACCTTAAGTTTTCTGCCTAAGCCAAAACCTATTGCTGATAAAGATATTGCTACCACCCAAACCTTTGATGTGGTTGTCGTCGGTGCAGGTGCTTCGGGCGTGCCTGCGGCTCTCTCTGCCAGAGAAAGTGGTGCGAGCGTTGCTTGTTTGCAAAAACAAGCCATCCCCGTATCCCAAGGAAACACTGGCTCAGGGATTGATCTAAAAAACAGTGATAAATCGGCGGTCGAAGCCTTAGTGAGTCGTTTGATGGCGGACAACGCCCACCGCTCACATCCAGGTTTACTAAGACAATGGGCCTACAACTCGGGTGATGCTGTGTCTTGGGTTATTGACCGCGTTAAGCAAGGTGGCGGTCAAATTATCGATCAAGGAACCAAAGTACAGCACGGTATTCGTGGTATTGCAGATGAAGGTGACCGTTTAAATTTTGTCACATCATTCTGTGGCCCTAAACCCTACACCACTGGCGATGCTATTCGCGCATTAGCTAAAACGGCCGAAAAAGCCGGGGTGAAATTCTTCTTTAATACGCCAGCGCAGCAGCTAATCCAAGATGAATCAGGCAAGGTCATCGGGGTCATTGCCCAGACTCGTGACGGTAAGTATCACAAATATCTGGCTAAAAAAGGGGTCATTCTGTCTTCCGGTGACTATCAAAATAACAAAGCCATGTGTGACTTCTTCATCCCCGAACTGAAAAACTTTGAACGTAAGCAAATGGACCGTACCGGTGACGGTTTTGCTATGGCCTATTGGGCGGGTGGCGTAATCGAACCCGTTGGCCACACAAAAATGCTCCACGACTTCGATGCAGGTCCAGCCTCAATGTGCGACATGCCATTCTTAGCAGTAAACCGTAAAGGTGAGCGCTTCGTCAATGAGAAGGTTGAGATGTCTCTGATGAATAACTACTTGAAAGATGAGCAGAATGCTGGTCATTATTCCCAAGTATTTGACTCAGACTATATGACGCAAGCGAAGGATTGGCCTGGCCACCTCTATTCCCCCGAGGAGCTAAAAGCCTACATGCCTGAGGTACCTGGTGAGAAAAAAGGCGTATATCCCTCTTTGATCAATACCTATTCAGCTAACACGCTAGAAGAATTGGCAGTGAAACTGGAATGCGATCCAAAAACCTTTGTTGCTAACGTTAACCGTTACAACGAATTGTGCAAGAAAGGTAAGGATGAGGACTTCGGAAAACCTGCGAGCAAGATGGTGCCAGTACTCAAGCCCCCCTTCTACGGAATTCACCGTCGTATGAGAATCTCGACTTTATGCTCAGGTATTCTCGTTAACGAAAACCATCAAGTACTTGATGCCGATGGTAAAGAAATTCCTGGTTTATTCATTGTCGGCAACCTTGGAGCCGGTTTCTATGGTGGCGTTGACTATCCATTGACCGTATTCGGCTTGTCCCTAGGCCGTTGTTACACCTTCGGTTACTTAGCCGGCAAATACGTCGCCAAACTATAGCGCGCAAAGTCATCAAAAATGGAGGCTTCATATTTGGGCATCCAGTTAAATGAACAATGGAATAACACAATGAAGAACTTAACAATTATGCTTTCTCTTGTCTTGAGTATTTTCGCTGGCAGCGCGTTAGCAAAAGACAGTGTTCTACTCGACCAAACCCACGCAGCAAAAGGGGTAAAATGCGCCAGTTGCCATGGCTCTGAAGAACGTCAAGCTGTGCCCATGCTTAAATGTGTGCAATGCCACAACACAGAAAAGCTCGCGGCAAAAACAGCAGACGTGAAACCAACGAATCCCCATAACAACCGTCACTTCGCTACCGAGACGGATTGCGCTAAATGCCACCACGTGCATAAGAAATCTGAAAACTTATGTGTAAGCTGTCATCCACGATTTGAACTAGTGACACCATAAATCGCTGCATCACAGGTAACACGCTAAATAGCTGCTCCTATAATTTGGAACGGCTATTAAGAGCAAAAAAACCACCGCAAGGTGGTTTTTTATTTTGAATAAATAACATGTTAATCAGATCTAATTTCTAATTTAATCAATTGAATAGCAAGGCAATATAACAGATGTCACGAGTTTTACATGCGCACCTTGTCACTCGCTTAACCAGGCCGCCTGAAACATTATTTGAGCGACTGATAGAAACAATATCCATGCTTTCCTTGGTGTTTCACGCGGTACATGGCGGCATCGGCGCGATCGCAACTTTCGGCAAAACTATCACCATCGCCAAAAATATCGATTCCGATGCTCAAGCCTATCTCCACTTCACAGCCTTCTAGTAGAAATTTTTGTCGATACACATCGAGCAGGGACTGGGCGAGTATAGCTAAAGATCCACTATCGGAAGATGGCAGTAAGATCACAAATTCATCACCACCTAACCTTGCAATCTGCGCTAATTCACCCGCGTGGCACACCAGAGTATGCGCCACATGCATCAGCAAACTGTCGCCAAACTTATGTCCATGGCGGTCATTAAGTGCTTTAAAACCATCTAGATCGATAAAAAATAATGCCCCGTGGATACCCGAACGCAAGGAGTCATCGAAAGCCTTGGCGATGGCTTGGCGATTCATCAATTTTGTTAAAGGATCGCTATGGGCTAAGCGTGCTAAATCCATTTCATAGCGTTTTTCTTGGGTGATATCGATATGGCTGCCCATGATCCGCAGCGGCGTGCCGTCGGCAAGACGCTCAACGATACGCCCCCGGTCGGACACCCAAGTGATGCTGCCATCTTTGTGCAGCATTCGGTGCACTACCTGATAGTAATCGGCCTTACCACTGACATGATCTTCAAAGGCTTTGATTACCCATGCTTTATC
Organism: Shewanella sp. HN-41; assembly: GCF_000217915.1. Taxonomy (GTDB): domain Bacteria; phylum Pseudomonadota; class Gammaproteobacteria; order Enterobacterales; family Shewanellaceae; genus Shewanella. The sequence continues at coordinate 148,241 of NZ_AFOZ01000040.1, forward strand.
TTCTGGGTGTAATTTACTTTTCCAGCTATCGATATGGGCTGCAAGTTCTTCACGACTGAAACCTAATAATTCGCCCCAGCGCATATTAAATATGGTTAAATTTCCACTGGGAATATGCTGCTCCCAAAGGCACAGGCCATTACCATCGAGGGCGGCAAAAAGTTTTTCTTCGGCACGACGATTCAACGCCGTTAAATTCGCGTTTTCCCGTTTTAGTTGAGCGATTTCAGCCTGAAGCTGTTTAATCTGTTCCGCTGCGGTATCCGAAGCCACGAAAAATATTTTTCCTTAAGGCTGGCTGATTTACCCAGTCTAAATCAGCCAATGACGAAGTAACATCCTCGCCTGTGCAAGATGAGCCAAACTCATACTCACACCATTGATTAGTCTCGGGTCAGCACTTCTAATAGCTCAATTTCGAAGGTCAGATCCGAATTGGGTTTAATATGTGCGCCCACTTGACGCTCACCATAGGCTAAATGAGCAGGGACTAATAACCTGCGTTTACCGCCCACTCTCATGCCCATAATGCCTTGATCCCAGCCTTTAATCACTCGGCCAGTACCAATCACACATTGAAATGGCTGACCACGATCATAGGAGGAATCAAATTGGGTACCATCCTGCAAAGAGCCGCGGTATTGGGTGGTGATCAACGCGCCCTTTACGGCTTCTTTCCCTTCGCCGACAACCAGATCTATTACTTCTAATTCAGTCATTTAATTAATCTCTTACCCTTCACTTAATACAAGTGACTCATCAAAGTGCCTATTCTAACATCGGTAGGTCTGCTTGTCGGCGTGCGTAGGGGATTTTGTGGCTTAGGACTATATCACTTGGTCCTATCCTCCTTTAAATTCCACCTATTCATCCCCATATTGAGATTATCCCTCAAGCTTAGGAGCTAGATTATGATTATCGCTTGCCCCCACTGTGACACCTTAAACCGCGTGCCCAACGAGCGGTTAACTGAGCAGCCGACCTGTGGTAAATGTAAACGCAGTGTGTTTGCCGCTGCGCCTATCGAGCTTACAAGCGCCAATTTCAGCAATCACGCCCATAAGTCAGAGTTGCCTCTAGTCGTCGATTTTTGGGCAAGCTGGTGCGGCCCCTGTAAAAGTTTTGCGCCTGTTTTTACTGAGGCGGCAAAAGTATGGGAACCCAAATTCCGCTTCGGCAAGATTAATACCGAGGAACAACAAGCGCTGGCGGCCCAATTTAATATCCGCTCCATTCCGACTTTAATGATTTTCAAGCAAGGGCAACTCCTCGCACAGCAAGCCGGAGCCTTACCCAGATCGGCGTTCGATCAATGGCTAAAGAGCTATAGCTAATTTGTGCTTCACCCATAAAAATACCCAGCGCTAAGGGCAACATCATCGCCGTGGTCGCGGTATTGCTGATCCACATGGACAGCAGCCGTGACCCCAAACAACATCAAGCAGGCAATACTGAGTCAACCTTTAGAGATCAGCAACAATTTGGGGGCGATCAAGGTATTAATCTTTTGATGATGCAAGGCTGCGGCGAGCATAAAACCTCGCCTCCTGTTTATTTTTATCTGTTTGGGTGCCGCTGGTGAACAATATGATATTAGCTCAACCCACTAAAAAATCTGGGCTTTTTGCTCCTGTAACAGGAATGGCCCAGACGCTGTCCTGCGGGCCATTAAGCACCCTATGCCGAGTAAGCCTATAGCCATAAAAGAACGCGCCACTAAAGACTAACGCTACCAGATCTACACCCCATGTCGCCGTAGAATAAGGCGCCCATAAGCCTAAACTTGGCATCCATACTGCAACGAAAGAAGTGATTGGCATTGCCAAAGTAGCCAAGGCGCACAAAGGTAAAATCAGCAGTGCCGCCTTCGCGGCGCCGCGCCAAAAGGCATAAATCACTAAGACTGCGAACACGAGATAATACAGCCACAGGTATATGTGATTGATATTGCTCACGTGTACATATAACCACTTCCCCAACAGCATGCTCACCGCCAGAGCGGCAACCGATCCTAGGCAAATCCCCACGGTCGCACTCGCCATTAAACGGCAGGCACGGGTCTGTTCACTCGCCTGTTTTTTACGGCGCTTCTCCAGCCACAGCAAGTTACCGCTGTAAAATAAAAAGGCGCCGCTCAAGCCTAAGAAAAAATACACCCAGCGCCCGAGGGAGCCGCCATAACTGCCAAAGTGGAGCCCAAAGAATACCGCAACGGTTCTCGCCCACATCCCTTTTTCACTGGGGTCAAAAGTGCTATTAGAGACTTTGAGGCTGTAAGGATGCATATATAAGTAGTCGGTTACAGGCCCACGCATAAAGCCATTGGGGTTATATAAGCCCAAACGTAGGGTCGCACGGGGATTATTCAAGTTCATAAAGGTCATTTCATGCACTTGATACTCGGGGGCAAGATCCTGCACCTTAGCCAGAATGGTGCTGATCTTAGGTAGATCGGCGAGAGTGTAGGGCGTTCTGTCGGGTGCGGGCTGGGCAAAGAGCGGTTTTTCACCGTAAACCGCATGCTTAAGCCCATCGTATAGCTGATCATGGAAGGCAAACACTACCACAGTCAGACTGATCACCAGATGAAATGGCAGGCTGGTAATACCGACTAAGTTATGGGCGTCGAGCCAGAAACGACTCTCGCCTTTATCTTTACGCAGGGCGAAAAAGCTTTTGGTTAGGGTCGGCAGTAAAAAAATCACCCCAGAAATCAGTGCCAAGAAGTATAAAAAAGCTGCAGCACCAAGCACATAGACACCCGCCTGATCGTGGCCCACTTCACCCGCAATACCCGCAGTGCGGTGCAATTGGTCAATCAGCTCGGCCAGCTCGCTTGGCGTACTCAGTTGAGTCACTAATTGCCCCTGCTCGTCGAGGCTGGCATGCCAAAGTTGGTTGCTCATGCTGAGTTCACGCTCCGAGCCCTGTTGATACCAGGTCATGGGCGACTGATGCTGATCATTCAAGTGCAAACTAAAGCCGTTTTTCGCCTTATCGTCCAGTGCTAACACCTGCGACACTAACTCATCGAGCCTATCGGTTGAGACTTGCGGCAAAGTCACAGAGGGCGGCATTGACCAAGCGTCAATCGCCCCCTTAAACATAGTGAGCGATCCGGCATAAAAACCGATAAACAATACGATTCCGGCGATGATCCCTGTCCAAATATGGATAGACTGATACACCCTTAACACATCACTGCGAACTTTCATCCCTTATCACCTGAAGGTATATAAAACTATATAAGTCAAAATATTAAGCGAACCTAAATAACCAAAGGCCCGTAACCCGGTTTTAAAGAGAAAACTAAAACTTAAGATCAACAGCCAGATGGGCGCGATCAACCACATATTGACCTGCACCTTAGTATCGGCATCGATTCCACCCGGGCCAAACCAGGCAAATAATCCCACTAGACCCAAAGCTAAGGTAAAACCTAACACTAACCCCGCCAGTGACTTAGTCCACCAGTCGGGTTGTAACTTGTCCTTTTCAGCTAAACGCGCCATGGCTTATTTCCGACCGATAAGAGAGATAAAAGGCACTAAGCCCGAGAGCAACATCAGTAGGGCTATCCAGATAAACATTGCGGCACTGAAGGTGAACAGACTCAGCAAACCAATCAAGCTGACGAGGGCAAGCCCGTAGGCGAGTAACCGCCAAGGCCGCTTAGGCAAAGGGCGGACTAATAGTTTTTGCTGCTTATTGGTCAGATAACACAACAGGCAAGCCGTCATCGTCGACAACAAAAAGATGAGTTGCAACACGGTGATTTATCCTCTTACGACAAAGTGTTAGCACAACTAAACCCACTGAGCTCTACCCCTTTGCGCCTCATTCCCACAAAGCAATAACTGGGCGAAATGATAGAAAATTGAGTTAATTTCGGGACTCTAACTTTGGTGAGAATAGTTCGCAATAACATTTACACTGTAAGGATAAGCAATGGCATCTGAGTCACACATCGACAAGTCCAATGCAGTCTTGTTGCCTCATGTTAACCATTAAGATACATTTCACTGCAAAATGTAACGCCAAGTGATTAAAACTAAACCGTATTTAGCCCCAATAAACTCGCCATCGCAACATATCAGCAAAGGAAGCGACATGATAAAAACTGAACTTAACCTGCCAAGCTCTATTGGCCTCTCTAAAATCATCCCCCTGGTGATTTTACTGATCCTGTTTATTTCACTCTTTGGCAGTTGGTACACGGTTGACCAAGGTGAGCGCGGGGTGATTCTGCGTAACGGTAAGATCATCGGCACTGCCGAGCCTGGGCTTGGCTTTAAACTTCCCATCTTTGATACTGTGGTTAAAATCTCCACCCAAACCCATACCACCAGTTACGGCTCACTGCAGGCCTATAGCCGCGATCAACAACCCGCCACACTCAAGGCTTCGGTCACCTTTAACATCCCACCTGATCGCGTCGAAGAAGTTTATGCAAACTTTAAAAGTATCGATGCCATGGTGGCTCGCCTACTCGACAGACAAGTCCCCACTCAAGTGGAAAATATTTTTGGTAAATACACGGCGATCTCAGTGGTGCAGGAGCGGATAAAATTTGGTATCGATGTTACTAACGCTATTACCCAATCCGTTAAAGGACCGGTGGAAATCACCTCAGTACAAATTGAAAACATTGATTTTTCAAATGCCTATGAAAAGTCCGTCGAAGATAGAATGCGCGCCGAAGTTGAAGTGCAAACTCAATTGCAAAACCTTGAGAAAGAAAGAGTCAGCGCGCAAATTGCTGTCACTCAAGCACAGGCACAGGCTGACTCCCAATTAGCCCGCGCCAAGGCCGAAGCCGAAAGTATTCGCATTAAAGGTGATGCAGAAGCCTCTGCAATTAAGAGTCGCGCCGAGGCATTGGCACAAAATCAAAACTTAGTTGAATTAACTAAGGCAGAAAAATGGGACGGTAAACTACCGACGACCATGCTGCCAACGGGCACTCTGCCCTTTATCGATGTGAAAAAAGCCAATTAGCTTTGGGTGTTAACCGACAATAAAAAATCCCAGTGTTAGACTAACACTGGGATTTTTTATTAACTCACCCGATAGTGCTCAATGAGCCGATTAAGAACAGCAATCACTGCGGCGGACCCAACTTCTAGGGATCTTTTCAAATACCACTTTTGCCATTAATAACGCCAGCAATATGCCCGAGGTTGCCACTAACCACTGCGGTAATATTTGGTGCTGCTCACCAATCTGTGGCATCACCACAAAGCCAAAGGTATCCACCAGATAATTGACTAAAACCCCCGCGACTAAGGCCACACCAAGTACACCACCAAGATAACCATAGAGTGCGCGCTTACCTAACTCCTTAGTCACCACACCTAAGGTGGCGATATTGGTCGCGGGTCCCGCCATCATAAACACCAGCACTGCGCCGGGGGACACACCCGCGAGTAATAGCCCTGCAGCAATCGGAGTCGATGCCGTTGCGCAGATATACATAGGAACTGACACCAGAACCATAACTAACATGGCTAAGATACCGTCGCCCCACTTAGCTAAAAAGTCTGCGGGAACATAGGTTTGTACCAGTGCAGCAAAGAATAATCCCACCAACAGCCACAGAGTTGTATCACGCACTAAATCCGTGGCAGCATATTTAAGGCCAATACCGACACGGCTTAATATGGATTGCGACTTAAACTCGGTCGCCATATCTTGAGTCGAAGCGCAGCAACTATCCGCTTGAGCTGAAGCATGAGTATCAGATACAGCCTTGTTTGAAGTGCCACAGCAGGCGCCTTTTTTCACCACAACAATTTTTTCAGGCTCAGCGGCTTGGCTACCACAACATGAACCCGTGCTTTCGGCTTTAACTGCATTGACCTTAGCCACAGATCCCATCGTTTGGCCACCCACAGTCATTAAACTGGGAGAACCAGCCATTAAGCTCGGCGCCGCCATAGGCGTCATTTTAATCTTCGCCTGTTGCTCGGATTTTTGAGCATTAGCCCCATCACTGCTGCAACAGGACGACTGAGGTTTAACGGGCGCGACGACTTGATCCTTAGTCGATGAACAGCAGCTCTTGACCGCTTCCGTTTTTACCATTGCAGGCTGAGCCACTGATTTTGATCCGCAGCAAGACGCCGCAGGGACCAGTTCCTCCTGTGCTGCTGTCTTCGCAGCAGGCTTACCATCGTCGTCATCGCGGCCAACGAGTAAGCCAGCGACAATCGCACTGGTAACGGCCGCAATAGGCCTAACGATCGCCATAAAGGGGCCGAGTAACACATAGGAAACTGTCACAGAATCGACGCCCGTTTCTGGCGTAGAGACTAAAAAGGAAGTCGTTGCCGCTTTAGAGGCACCTGAGCGGCGCAGCCCTACCGCGGCAGGGATCACGCCACAGGAACATAAAGGCAGCGGCGCCCCCAGCAGCGCCGCCTTCACCACAGTTTTAAAACCGTGACCGCCGAGCTGCTTTTGCATCCACGCCATTGGCACGAATACCTTTAGTAGTCCAGCCAGAATCAAGCCCAATAACAACCAAGGTGCCGAGTCTAAAAACAGATCAATAAAATTTTTCAATAACATAATTAATTCCCTGACTCATCATGGATTGTTTTGCCGTGAGTATGCTGGTGCGACTCATTTTGATGTGCTTTGTGCTGATGTGTTTCATGCTGATTTCCATCGTGAGAGTGATGCTCAACACGTACCCGCTCAGTACTGGATTCCAACGCCTCTAAGATAGAGCAATGTTCGGCGCTACGCGGCCCGCCGCAACAGGCATCGGACAGACTCTGCAAACTGGTTTGAAAATGGTTCAGCTCGGCGATTTTGGCCTGCACTTGGGCCAATTTAATATCGACCATGCCCTTTACATCGGCGCAAACGCGGTTAGATTTATCGAGTTCGATTGAAAGCAATTCACTGATTTCATTGAGAGTAAAACCCACGGCCTTCGCCCGTAAGATAAAACGCAGTCGCGCGGCATCGGCCTCGGTATACACCCGATAGCCAGACTCGGTACGGCTCGAAGGCGCGAGCAGGCCGTGCTTCTCATAGAATCTCAACGTGTCGGCTTTTACCTCACACACATCCGCCAGCTCACCAATACGATACATGTCTTCATCCTTTGCGAAATAATCCACGACTCAGGGATCATTTCCAGCATACAACTCAATAGTGCGAGTATAAACCTTAGAGCCTACTCCAAGGTCAAGGGGTAATTTATACTTTACATAAAGTCAGCCGAGTCACGTCACTTTGTTCTGATATGAATATTGTGAAATCACGCAGAAAAAACACCCGTAAATGCAGTTTTACGGTAGAATACGCGCGCCGTGATGAAGGGATAAAAAGTTAGCTAATAAAGTAAAAATAGGACCAAGGGACTTTTGGAAAGCGGGGCAGCGCTAAGGCTGTCCTGTTTTCCGAAAGATCCTTGAAACTAAAATAACTGGACCCTGTACCCAAATGACTGCTGCAAATAATGCCAGACCCATTCGTCGCGCGCTGTTAAGCGTTTCAGATAAAACCGGAATTCTCGAGTTCGCCAAAGCACTTCACGCCCAAGGTGTGGAGCTGTTATCAACTGGCGGCACCGCTCGCCTGTTAGCGGATAACGGCGTGCCTGTTATCGAAGTATCTGATTACACAGGACACCCTGAGATCATGGACGGTCGTGTTAAGACGCTGCACCCTAAAGTGCACGGCGGCATCTTGGCGCGTCGCGGTCTTGATGAAAGCGTTATGGCTGCCAACAACATCAATGCCATCGATCTGGTTGCGGTTAACCTTTACCCCTTCGCTGAAACTGTGGCTAAAGCCGGTTGTACCTTAGAAGACGCTATCGAAAATATCGATATTGGTGGCCCAACTATGGTGCGTGCAGCGGCAAAAAACCACAAAGACGTCACCATTGTCGTTAATGCGGCCGATTATTCACGCGTACTGGCGGAAATGACGGCAAACAATGGCAGCACCACCCATGCGACGCGTTTTGACTTAGCGATTGCAGCCTTTGAGCACACCGCGGGTTACGATGGCATGATCGCCAACTACTTCGGCACTATGGTTCCTGCACACAGCACGGACGAATGTTTCGAAGACTCTAAGTTCCCACGCACCTTCAACACTCAATTAGTGAAGAAGCAAGACTTACGCTATGGCGAAAACAGCCATCAAGCGGCGGCTTTCTATGTCGACACGAAAATTGATGAAGCCTCTGTGGCGACTGCAATTCAATTACAAGGCAAAGCCTTGTCTTATAACAACATTGCCGATACCGACGCTGCCCTTGAGTGTGTAAAAGAATTCAGTGAGCCTGCCTGCGTTATCGTAAAACACGCTAACCCATGTGGTGTTGCACTGGGTAAAGACCTGCTCGATGCCTATAACCGCGCCTATCAAACTGACCCAACGTCAGCCTTCGGTGGCATTATCGCCTTCAACGGCGAGTTAGATGCTGCGACGGCGAGTGCTATCGTTGAACGTCAATTCGTTGAAGTGATTATCGCCCCAAGCGTCAGCCAAGCGGCGCGCGATGTGGTGGCGAAGAAGACCAACGTGCGTTTATTGGAATGTGGTCAGTGGAACACTAAGACCCAAACCTTAGACTACAAACGCGTTAACGGCGGCTTACTGGTTCAAGACCGTGACCAAGGCATGGTTGGCTTAAGTGACATTAAAGTGGTCACTAAACGTCAACCGACTGCAAGTGAACTGAAAGACTTAATGTTCTGCTGGAAAGTGGCTAAGTTCGTTAAATCTAATGCGATTGTCTACGCCAAAGACGGTATGACTATCGGTGTTGGCGCAGGCCAAATGAGCCGCGTTTACAGTGCCAAGATCGCCGGTATCAAGGCCGCCGATGAAGGTTTAGAAGTAGTGAATTCTGTGATGGCCTCCGATGCCTTCTTCCCCTTCCGTGACGGTATCGATGCCGCAGCGGCGGCGGGCATTAGCTGCATCATCCAACCGGGTGGATCAATGCGCGATGCTGAAATTATCGCCGCAGCAGATGAGCACGGCATGGCCATGGTGATGACGGGCATGCGCCACTTCCGTCACTAATGCCACTAGGGCCTAGGAGCGAGATTCTAGGCCCTTATCAATTTCGATTCATGGGAGTTTTACAATGAAAGTATTAGTTATTGGTGGCGGCGGTCGTGAACATGCCCTCGCATGGAAAGCTGCCCAATCGGCTCAAGTTGAAACTGTCTATGTTGCGCCAGGCAATGCGGGTACAGCCCTAGAACCTAAGGTTGAAAATTTGGCGATCAGCGCTACCGACATTCCTGCTCTGCTCGATTTCGCCAAAACCAATCACATCGAACTGACCATAGTCGGCCCAGAAGCGCCATTAGTGATTGGTGTCGTCGATGCGTTCAATGCGGCAGGTTTGCCGATTTTTGGCCCAACGAAGGCGGCAGCGCAGCTCGAAGGTTCAAAAGCGTTCACTAAGGACTTTCTAGCCCGCCACAATATCCCTACGGCAGGTTACAAAAACTGCACTGAGATCAGCGACGCCAAAGCCTTTGTGCGTGAGTTAACGGCCACAACGGGTTATCCCGTCGTCATCAAAGCCGATGGTTTAGCGGCGGGTAAAGGTGTGATCATCGCCCAAGACCAGGCCGAAGCGGATGCAGCAATTGATGATATGCTCGCCGGTAATAAGTTTGGCGATGCCGGTTCGCGCGTCGTCATTGAAGAATTTCTTAAAGGCGAAGAAGCTAGCTTTATCGTTATGGTCGATGGCAAAAACATTCTGCCAATGGCAACCAGCCAAGATCATAAGGCCCGTGATAATGGTGACTATGGTCCAAACACTGGCGGTATGGGCGCTTACTCACCTGCACCTGTGGTGACTCAAGCCGTGCACGACTGGACAGTGGCCAACGTGATCCGCCCAACGGTGGATGGAATGGCGGCAGAAGGCAATGTCTACACCGGCTTTTTGTATGCAGGTTTGATGATAGCGCCCGATGGCAGCGCCAAAGTGCTTGAGTACAATTGCCGCTTCGGCGATCCAGAAACTCAGCCAATTATGATGCGGTTAAAATCTGATTTAGTGGAACTCTGTTTAGCCGCTACCCGTGGCGAGTTAGATAAAGTCACCGCTGAATACGACGAGCGCGCAGCTGTTGGTGTGGTATTAGCCGCAGGCGGTTATCCTGATGAGTATCGCAAGGGTGATGTTATCGACGGTCTAAGCCTTGGCGATAACAACGGCAAAGTCTTCCATGCGGGTACTGAGATGAAAGACGGCCACGTGGTCACCAACGGTGGACGCGTCCTCTGCGCTACCGCACTGGGTAACACAGTGACCGAAGCGCAGAAAGCTGCCTATAAATTGGTTGATGAAATCCACTGGGACGATGTGTATTTCCGTACCGATATTGGTTACCGTGCAATCGCCCGTGAACAGCAAGATTAACGACTCTTTGAATTCATTAAACCGGCTTAACGCCGGTTTTTTTATGCCTGAATTTTGACGATCGTCAATTATAAGATAATGATTTTAAATAAAATAATATAATTAAACCTATTGAAAATGAAGGCGGCAAGATACAATGTCGACCGAATGTTAAATGCCTAAACACTAAGGATCGCCCATGAGGATTAGACTGCTGTGTGCCTCCATCGCCATACTGCTTAGCGGATGCGGTGGCTCAGAAGATGCTGACACGATAACACCACCCACTCAGCCTCCAGTCCAACCTCCCGCGTCGGTGCAATACACCGCCAGTAGTGTATCGGCAAGTGGCGGAGCCTTAGAGCCAAGCAGTCAAAAAGTAGAGTCGGGTAAAAGCGCCATCTTTAGCATTACTGCCGATACCGGCTTTGCACTCGAAGGCATTACTGGCTGTGGTGGCTCGCTCAATGCGCTAACTTACACCACTGCGGCCATGACGGCGGACTGCACTATCACGCCGACATTTATCAGTAATGCCGAAAATGCCATCAAACATCAAGATCACAGGCTTGCGAGTGCGAGTGAGTTAATTGATTTCAGTATCACCGAACTCGCCAATATCGATGTTAAACGCAAAACCGAGATAAATCAGTTATATCAAGGTGTCGGTAGCAGCATCTCTTGGCACCCGACCCATGACTCTATTACTTTTTCGAGCTTTATGCCGGAGAACACTTTTACTGTCTTGCCATCGAATGTCGATGGCAGTGGTGCAAGCGCGGTTCGCGGCTTAGTGATGGCAGGCGAGCAACAGGGGCAAAGATATGCGGCCATGGCGGGGAATCTCTTTTCCATCAACACCTCGGCTCAAACCGATACTTTGCTGAAAAATCTTTTAGGCTGGCTGACCAAAGGCGCCGATAAAACCGATGGTCTCAGCATAGTGACAGCCCAAATGCCGAGCAAAGCCGACAGTTGGTACTTTCCCCATAACGAAGGTATTCGCACTTGGCTTACAAACAACTACCCCGCAGCCCATAGCATTAATGCCGCAAATAGCTGTGACTACAGTGAACTGGCTAATTGTATCGATACCCTAAAGCCGGATTTAATCGTTATCAGTGACATAGACCGTCAATCTTTGGGTTTTGCAGGCATTAAAGCCGCTATCGCTAAGGCTAAAGCGGCGGGTATTCCCTTGCTGGTCTCTAACTACTGGCGCAATCAAAGCCCGATGCTCTCACCGCTTTACCTCGAAATGGGACTTTCTACCTCGGGCAATTACTGGTCAGAACTTAATGCCAACAATCTCAGTGTGATCGACATTTTGGCCGAAGATACAGCCCTGACCAAGGTGCATAATCTGCTCGGCAAACTCAATGAAGCAAGCTTCGACACCTCAGTACTTAACGACTGCACAGGCAATTATCTCAGCTGCAATGCTGCCGTCTTTGTTGACTCGTTCAAGGCGGGTGCCGATTGGTATCGCAGCAATGCCGAAACCTTAGATAACAATACAATTGATGTGTTTACCAAGGCAGACTTCCCCTTGATGAAGGCCGGACTGCTCCTCGCCGATAAGTATCGCAGCGAGATTGACTATCCCATAGCCTACAGCGAGCACGCACAATGGCAGCAGGCACTGTTTGCCGATTGGACCGTAAGCTACGCCCGCGCCCATAACTTAGCCCAGCCAGATTTGGGCGAATATGTTACTGACAGAGCCAACCTCAGCAAGGGCAGCAATGCGCACTACGCTTACCCTGCGACCGTCACAGAACGTAAAACCATTGGTGTACCCTATGCAGGTCAATGGACGACCACGGGCTGGTATGCGCTGCCGGGTCAAACCATCAAACTCACTCGCCTCGACAGCAGCACTGCGAATGTGGAGATCAAACTTAACTACCACAGACGCAACACCAACCGTGCCTTTGAACAGAAAATCTACCGTGGCCCATTGGAGCTGGCACAGCAACGCCTGCGCTTAGCACAAGGAAGAAGTATTGAGTTTTCCTCCCCCTATGGTGGCCCCATTTACCTCTACATCAGTGGCGGTGAAGGCGCACTCAATGTCGATGTGAATGCACAAAATGTGGCTAAACATCCAAGCATTATGGATTTTACCAATCCAGCTGAAATCGCGGCCTTTAACGATCGCATTCAAAATACCGAATTACCCCATGTGGACTTGCGCACCGATGGTGCAGAGCAGCATCTGCGTCGTGACCGCTTCTTAAACGCGATTGGCACCGATATGCCCGATGTAAACGCGCTACTCAGCAGTATTGTCGATGATCATATCAACAGCGTTTACACCTTAGCTGGCCTTAAAATTCAAGGTAAGAGTTTAAGTGAATCCTTACCCGCCGATGTGCTGTCGGCCTGCAAAGGGCTGTTTGGCGATGACTGTATCGACAATAGTTTGCATACCCGCAGTATCATCCAACATGCTAACTATGACCAAAATGCCCACTGTGGCGCCGGTTGTAGCGGTAATCCTTGGGATGCGGCATGGAATATCGACCCAACGGGTTGGGGTGATAACCATGAGTTAGGCCACAATCTGCAAACCAACCGCCTCAACGTGCAATATGCCGCGGCCAGTGATACTGACGACTGGGCGGGCTATGGCAGTCGTGCAGGGGAAAACTCCAACAATATCTTCCCCTATGTGGTGAAGTGGAAAACCCATTATCTGCGCGATGGCAATACAGGTACGGTTACTGATGGCCACATGAACCACAAAGATCTCTTCTATGTGTTTATGTCCGATGCCGCGGGCACAAAAGATACCAGCGGTAAACGCGTGGTGTTTGGCGCTAACTGTAAAGTGATCGATGCGGGCGAAGACAGATACACAGCACCTTGGGCCAGCAATGCTTATGCGGTGCATAACGGCTATCGTATGGCGTTTTACATTCAAATGGCACTAAAGGCTCACGGCCTGACGCTAAGCGATGGCACCATGCTGAACAATGGCTTTAATCTCTTTACCTTGCTGTATCAACACAGTCGTATGTTCGGAAAGTATGCCAATAACCCCAGTGATTGGGAAGCGAACCGCAGCAAACTGGGCTTTAGCCAGTTCCCATTTGACGGCAATAGTGTCTACGGCGGAAAAACCGTGAAGGATATCCCCGGAAATGATTTTATCTTGGTGTCTTTGAGTCAGCTTACAGGCAAAGATTGGCGCAGCCACTTTGATATGTTGGGGCTGCGCTACTCAAGCCTTGCGGCCGCGCAAACAGCCATCAATGCGACGTCGGGGGCTATGCCCATGGGCATGTATGAGTTAGAAACCGATTTACCACCAGCCAATATGAGCCAAGGGCTAGCCTTTGTGCCACTATCACTCACCGATGGTACAACTCTATGGAAAGGTGTGGGTTCACCAACCCAATGCGCTAAACCTTAGTGAGTACACCCGTTTGTGCACGCCAATAGGAGTGTGCAATAACGGCTAATGCCCGGAGGCAATCGCCCTGCGGGCAATTTTATCAATTAAGCCTGGGGCGATCAGTTTAAGCCAACGCCCAAGGCGACCACGGAACGAAGTAATCAACTGCCGCCCACGGGTCGCAATCACAGGTAACATCATATTGGCGCATTCCTCTGCGGTCAGGATTTTCGACTCCTGCATGGGGGACTTGCCTAAGGGTTTACCACTCCCATCGAGGGCGCGTTTGTGGATTTGCGATACCACAAAATCGGGGCAAATGACTGTCACGGCGACATTATTGTCCGCTAACTCAATCCGCAAAGAGTCGAAAAAACCAATCACAGCATGTTTAGAAGCGGCATAACCGCTGCGGGTCGGCACCCCCGTTAACCCAGCGACCGACGCCACTGCGACCACTTGGCCTTGGCTTGCCTTTAAATGGGGTAAAGCGGCATGGGTCAAATAGGCTGGTCCGAGATAATTGACGCGCATAATCTCGTCTAGCACCGAGAGCTGGGTCAGTTCATCGAAGCGCGACCACATGGTCATGCCTGCATTATTAATTAAGATATCGAGACGACCATAGTGGGCAATCGTCGCTTGGATCAGTGCCTCACACTGTTCAGGACTCGTCACATCGGCGGCAAATATAAAAGGAGTGGGGCCATAATTGGCAATTTCGAGGGCGAGTGAAGCAAGGCGGGTTTCATTGCGCGCACTGAGTACAAGTTGACACCCTATACGTGCCATTGCCGTCGCAAGCGCTCGACCAATACCTTCTGAGGCACCCGTGATAACCACGACTTTGCCAGTGAGTCCATCCATAACTATTCCCTTGTTATTTGTGTGTTAATTATGCCTTGAGGTAAACTGTCATAATCATACTAAAAGCGCAATCCTTTATGCGCTTTGCGCGATTTCTATCCCATATTGTTCACGATAGTTAGCGAGTGGTTGCGGCCTGCCGATGGCGTAGCCCTGCGCATAGTTGATACCTATACTTTGCAAGCAATCTATAATATCTTGATTTTCAACAAATTCAGCAACAGTTTCAATTCCCATTACCCGACAAACATCCTGAATCGATTTGACTATGGCATAGTCTTTCGCATTCACGGCGAGATTTTTAACGAAGCAACCGTCAATTTTTACATAGTCCACGGGCAATTCTCGCAAATAGCCATAGGAAGCAAAGCCACTGCCAAAATCATCCAATGCAAATGAAAAACCTAATTTACGTAACTGTTTGAGCATTTCCATTCCACGATGACGATTTTGAATCGCCGTGGTTTCGGTAATTTCGAAGCAAATACATTGGCTTGGAATATCAAAGATACCTTGTTGCTGGGCGATGTATTCCACCATACCTTCGGCACCCAAACTATTGCCCGAAAGGTTAATAGAAATACAATGATCAGGCCAAAGGTCGGGATGCAGGGACAACCATAAGAAAGCTTTGCGGATCACTTCTTTATCGATCTCAGGCATCAACTTGAAGCGCTCTGCGGCGGCAATAAACTGTGCGGGAGCGAGAATTCGGCCACAGGGTTCCTGTATACGCAGCAAAATCTCCATCCGCTGACGCTTAGACCCAGCACCTAGACCTCGGATCGGCTGGTAGTAGAGGATCAGTTCATTGTCCTCAATCGCCTGTGCAATCCTCACCGCCCACTTGGGCGCATTTCTTTGATAAGTGAGTTCTTTATCCCTATCATCGTAAAAATGGATTTGATTCGATCCCTTGGCCTTAGCGGCAATGCAGGCAATATCGGCGTCTTTCAAGAGTTCTTGGGCATCAATAAAAGGGGCGCGCCCAAAGGCGACACCTATGCTTAAGCCCACTTTATAGTGGCAATTTTTGTCATCTAACACTTGCTGGGCCACCTGAGCACTCACCTGCTTTAGAAGCTGCGCCGCAGATAAGGCCGTACGGTTACACATGACTAGCCCAAACTCATCGCCACCAAGACGCGCCAGCAGTTCCTCAGGCCCAAGACAAGCTTGCATTGCCTTTGCCACCATAGCCAACATACGGTCACCTGCTGCATGACCACAACTATCGTTGATCAACTTAAATTGCTCTAAATCGAGGTAACAGACGGCAATACTCTTAGCATTGAGAGTAAAACGGGGGAGACGCTCCTCAAAGGCTTGCCGATTGAGCAACTGAGTTATGCTATCGATATTTGCCCTTCTCTGCAGTTGACGTTGAAGCAACTCTTCTTGAGTAATATCCCGCAGCACCACCACAGTACCGACTATATCTTGATTATGGTTGCGCACATTGCTGATGCTGCGTTCCATAATCCGAGGAGAGGCCGTTAATAACTTAATTTTTCAGTCTGGGGAGCCAAATCACCGAGGCGAATACAATTGAATACCGCTTGATTGAGCGGCTCACTGGCCTTTAAGAGACTCCCAATACTCAGATTGAGGGCGTCAGCACTCACCACACTCAGCAGCAACTCAGCCTTTGGATTCATATAAAGCACCTTAGCATCGACATCGGTCAAAATGACGGCTTCGGCAATGGATTCTAAGGTAATTTTGGCCCGTTCTTTTTGCTGAAAAATTCTTGCTAGCAGGCTATTAACACGACTAGCGAGCACTTCTAACTCTTGGTTTCCCTCCGCCATTACGGGTCGGTAAACACTGGCCATAGGATCGACCAAGCTCAATTGCTGCATAAGGTGCTTAAAGGGTTTAAGTAGGCCCCTGCGAAGCCAAATATAGCCGAGGGCAACAATAAACACGCCCAGCAGAATAAAGCTTAGGGATACCCAGTCGAGCCTAAATTTTACCGCTTGGAAAAGGCCGTCGGAGAAAAAGACCTGTAGATAGATAGGCTCCTGCTTTAAAAGACTTTGAATTTCAATGATATCACTGTGAGTAGATTCAGTGTTTGATGTGGCAATGGCCGAGTGGCTCATAGTCACCTTAGTCACTAAGGAAGCCTGTGCATATTCTAATAGATCACTCTGTGTAAGCTCGCGTGTTAGCAACACATATTCCTTGGGTGCAGAGGCGACGGCCGTGACCACAAAGGCTTGATTGCCAATTAAATAGGCCCCTGCAACTCTCGGTTTGCCTATGGCCATCACGGCATTAGCAATTTCTTGCAGCTTATCCCTAGTAAAAGACTGTTCATTGGGGAAAAAAGCGCGTAACTCACCGTCAGCAAGAATATACCAACTAAGATTGGCCGACATTGAGCTGGAATGCCATGAGGATTCTAAGGTGTTAAGTTGCGACTCATCGAGCTGAGATAGAGGCAAAGCGTAGATATTAGCTAGAAAGGCTAAACGGTCGACATCAATTTGGAATTGCTGCTGGATATTTGCCAGCTCACGGTTAGCACTATCCTGGCGCAATAATTCGACACGATGATCATACCAATAACCAAGACTACAGGAAACGATCACAACCGCAGGAAGACAAAAACCCGCAATAAATACCAATATTTTCTTGCCAATGTGCATCTCTTACCACGGCTTTTAATGACTAAATTGACTAATGGCTTCGCATAATCCTTCGCTGCGCCATGCAACATAGCTCATTTACGAATAGTATTAAACATCACTTAGCTTTATCCGTCGCTAAAGTAAGCAATAGCATGCATTTAATTGCCTTTCACCCCTTTGATTTAACGCAGTAATTCTGTAAATAACATAAAAAACGGACCCTCAGGTCCGTTAATATTTTATCTAGCACTATCTTATTTATGATATTGCTTAGATTGAGCGTGAACCGCCTTAATAAAAGCACCCGCATGATCAGGGTCAACGTGCTGATGAATGCCATGGCCTAAGTTAAATACATGGCCCGACCCTTCACCGTATCCCGCGAGAATTTGACCCACTTCTTCCTCGATACGTGGAATTGGTGCGTACAGCATAGAAGGATCCATGTTGCCTTGTAGCGCTACTTTGTGGCCCACACGGCGACGGGCGTCGGCAATATCCACGGTCCAGTCTAAACCTAAGGCATCACAGCCAGTTTCGGCCATGGCTTCTAACCATAAACCACCGCCCTTAGTGAATAGGGTCACAGGCACTTGGCGACCATCGGCAAAACGAGTCAGACCGTCGACAATTTTCTGCATATAACGCAATGAAAACTCGCGGTAAGCCGTGTGCGATAACGCGCCGCCCCAAGAGTCAAAAATCATCAGCGATTGAGCGCCATTAGCCACTTGAGCATTCAGATACAGAGTAACTGAATCGGCTAGCTTATCGAGTAGCATATGCAGCGCGGCAGGCTCAGCATAGGCCATCTTCTTGATTTTTTCGAAAGTTTTGCTCGAACCACCTTCTACCATATAAGTCGCAAGCGTCCAAGGCGAACCCGAAAAACCGATTAATGGCACTTGGCCGTTTAGCTCACGACGAATAGTGCTCACGGCCTTCATCACATAACCCAGATCATCTTCTGGATCTGGGATAGATAGCTTTTTAATCGCATCGATAGTGTCTGTTGGGCGCTCAAAACGTGGGCCTTCGCCCGCCTCAAAATACAGACCTAAACCCATAGCATCGGGCACGGTTAAAATATCGGAAAACAGAATAGCCGCATCCAGCTCATAACGACGCAGGGGTTGCAGAGTCACTTCACAGGCTAGCTCATGGTTTTTACATAAAGACATGAAATCGCCCGCTTGTGCACGAGTCGCTTTATATTCAGGGAGATAACGGCCAGCTTGACGCATCATCCAAACGGGGGTCATATCGACAGGTTGTTTCAGTAGGGCGCGTAAATAACGATCATTCTTTAATTCTGCCATTTGGCTTGATTCCTAGACTTATTGAGATCCGCTGGGTCGGTAGTTTAGCATTTACGCGAATAATGTAACCAATATGAGCTAATTTATGTGAGCTAATCCCCATCATTGGTGTCCAATTAACCACTTAGCGCTAAAATGTTAACCAGATAACACACCGTTTAGCTATCAGACCAGAAGTCACACTCAGACAGAAAAAAGTTGCACCGGTTCCCCGCCTTTGGTATAAAAAGTCTGCGCTAGCAAGAACAATCAAGAAGCTCGTCGCATCGAGCCTGCTATATATGTTACTCGCCCAACGATAGGTTTCTATCGTTGGGCTTTTTATTTCGGTATTTTTTTATACAAAACAGCTGGTTTGTCCATCGGGTTATTCTCACAAAAGCCGATAAAAAGTGTTGATCAAATAGCGGTTTCTCCCCTACATTAGAAGCATGTCCGGGCACTTAAATGGAATGCATCATGCTGAGAGAACTCGAAAAAGCAGAACAGAAGTGGGGCGGTTCAAATAAGCTTATAGATCAATGGCTAGAAAATCGTCGCAAGCTGTTAGTGCATTACTGTCAAATTGCTGGCTTACCTCCCTACACCAAATCAGAGAAGTCCCTTCCCTCCTTTGAAAATGTAAAATCCTTCTGCGATCTGTTAGTCGATTATGTCTCGGAAGGTCATTTTGAAGTGTACGATCGAGTCGTTACCGCCTGCGAAAAATTTGGTGAATCGAGCAAAACCTTAGCGCAGCAAGTGCTACCCCAAATTACCCCAACAACCAATATCGCACTGGATTTCAACGATAAATACGCCGAAGCACAGGACGACCAAGTGCTGTATCAACTCGATAAAGATCTGTCAGAGCTGGCCCAAGCGATGGAAACTCGTTTTGAGCTTGAGGACGAACTCCTCGAAGTATTGCATAACAAATATTCAGAGCAAGCCCAACAGGCATAACGCCCATCCATGCTAAGGCGCATACATCAGAGTGAGTGCGCTGCATAACATCGTTTTCGTTCGTCTTTTGTGTTCCAATCACTCGATGTTTATTCATTGTCTTGCCCTAACAAAAAAGCCAGCTTGCGCTGGCTTTTTTACATCAAGTGACCTTACGGCAATCGATTACACGGCAGATTGGAAGATCACTTCCGATGCTTTTTTAGTGTAAGAATCGATTTGGTCGAAGTTCAAGTAACGGTAAGTGTCAGCCGCAGTTGCGTCTAACTCTTTCGCGTATTCTTGATATTCTTCAACCGTTGGTAGACGACCCAATAGCGCTGCAACTGCCGCTAATTCCGCAGAAGCTAAGTAAACGTTAGCACCTGTACCTAAACGGTTCGGGAAGTTACGGGTAGAAGTCGATACCACAGTCGAACCTTCGGCCACACGTGCTTGGTTACCCATACACAGTGAACAACCTGGGATCTCGATACGGGCACCTACGCGACCGAAAATCGCATAGTAGCCTTCTTCAGTCAGCTGATCTCTGTCCATCTTAGTCGGTGGTGCGATCCACAGACGGGTTGGCAGTGTCTTAGCAAACTTGTCTAACATCTTACCGGTCGCACGGAAGTGACCAATGTTAGTCATACAAGAACCCACGAACACTTCGTCAATCTTAGTTTGCGCAACAGAAGACAGCAGTACCGCATCATCTGGATCGTTCGGCGCACACAGGATTGGCTCTTTGATTTCGTTTAAGTCGATTTCGATTACCGCAGCATACTCGGCATCTTTATCGGCGCTCATCAGTTCAGGATTCGCTAACCACTCTTCCATGCCTTTGATACGACGTTCGATGGTACGACGATCACCGTAACCTTCGGCGATCATCCACTTCAGCATAGTGATGTTTGAGTTCAAGTATTCGATGATAGGTTCTTTGTCTAACTTGATGGTACAACCGGCAGCAGAGCGCTCGGCAGAGGCGTCAGACAGTTCGAATGCTTGCTCAACTTTCAGTGATTCAAGGCCTTCGATTTCCAGTACGCGACCAGAGAAGATGTTGACTTTACCTTTCTTCTCAACGGTCAACATACCCAGTTCAATGGCCTTTAATGGGATAGCATGCACCAGATCACGCAGCGTGATACCGGGTTGCATCTTGCCCTTGAAGCGCACTAATACTGACTCAGGCATGTCCAGTGGCATAACACCGGTCGCCGCAGCAAACGCCACTAAGCCAGAACCTGCAGGGAATGAAATACCAATTGGGAAACGGGTATGCGAGTCACCACCAGTACCAACGGTATCTGGTAATAACATACGGTTTAACCATGAGTGGATAACACCGTCGCCAGGACGCAGAGACACACCGCCACGGTTCATAATGAAGTCTGGCAGCGTGTGATGGGTGTTCACGTCAACTGGTTTTGGATAGGCCGCAGTGTGGCAGAATGACTGCATAGTCAAATCGGCACTGAAACCTAAACAGGCTAAGTCTTTCAACTCGTCACGGGTCATAGGACCAGTAGTATCCTGTGAACCAACAGACGTCATCTTAGGTTCGCAGTATTGGCCAGGACGCACGCCAGCTACGCCGCATGCTTTACCCACCATTTTCTGTGCAAGGGTATAACCTTTGCCTGAATCAGCCACATCCTGTGGACGCACGAAGACATCCGATGCGGGCAAACCCAATACATCACGGGCTTTGTCGGTTAGACCACGGCCAATAATCAAAGGAATACGACCACCCGCGCGAACTTCGTCTAACAGTACTTCAGTTTTGAGGCTGAATTCTGAAATCACTTCATCGCTGCCGTGACGTTTAACAACGCCTGCGTAGGGATAGATGTCGATCACATCGCCCATTTCCATCTTGCTCACATCAAGCTCGATAGGCAGAGCGCCCGCATCTTCCATAGTGTTGAAGAAAATCGGCGCAATTTTGCCGCCTAAGCAGAAACCACCAGCACGTTTGTTAGGTACGAATGGGATATCGTCACCCATAAACCACAGCACTGAGTTAGTGGCCGATTTACGTGATGAACCCGTACCCACAACGTCGCCCACATACACTAATGGGAAGCCTTGGGTTTTCAACTCTGCCAATTTCTTGATTGGGCCGACTGAACCAGCAACATCTGGCTCGATACCATCGCGGGCATTTTTCAGCATTGCTAATGCGTGCAACGGGATATCGGGACGCGACCAAGCATCCGGAGCGGGAGATAAATCGTCGGTGTTGGTTTCACCTGAGACTTTAAATACAGTGAGTGACACTTTATCGGCCAGTTTTGGACGGCTTAAGTACCAATCAGCATTCGCCCAAGCTTCAACGACTTGCTTAGCAAACTCATTACCTGCTTCCATCTTCTCAACCACATCGTGGAAAGAATCAAACATCAGTAGGGTATGAGACAAGGCTTTAACGGCCAATGGTGCGAGCGCGGGATTGTCGAGCTGCGCAATCAGAGGTTCAATGTTATAGCCGCCTTGCATAGTGCCTAATAACTCGGTAGCACGCTCAGCAGATAGGATAGGTGAGGCAACAGTGCCTTTAGCCACTGCATCTAAGAAAGCAGCTTTAACATAAGCGGCTTCATCAACACCGGGGGGAATTCGATTTTCGAGCAGGTCGAGAACGAAAGCCTCTTCACCTGCGGGTGGATTTTGAACCAATTTAACCAGTTCAGCCACTTGATGTGCATCTAATGGCTTAGGGACTACGCCCTCTGCAGCACGTTCTGCGACGTGTTTACGATATGCTTCTAGCACGGCAACATTCCTCTTTGTTTGGCGCTCTAACAACGAAACTGCACGTCTTCTTTATTGAAGCTGACAGTCCGACATGATCGACCCGTATTTCCGGCCTGCAGTATACTACAGCTTTGCAAAAGTATGAATCAGGTCACACTCGACGAAAGATGAAATAAGGGTCAAATCCGGCGGCGATACCCAACTTACGGGAAGAATAAAACAAGGGAAATTAGACAATAGTTTGAAAACAGATAAAAAACCATACTGAACAGATAGTTAACATGTTTTCACAAATTTGAAATCAAACAAGGATTTTTCAGCACTGTGGCTTAAATAAGCGTAAATATTTCTCAACTTTGTGGATTTGAGCTTTTAAGATGCAAGGCAAAAACTTACACTCAAGCGCAATTTATCACATGTCTAAGTGATTATCCCTATCCATCGGAGTACCAATGACAACCCTTAACGTTCAAGCCGTCATTTTTGATATGGATGGCGTTTTAATTGATTCAGAACCCCTATGGCAACGCGTCGAATATGAAGTGCTATCCGCCCTCGGCGTGCCCGTCACCATAGAAACGATTCAACAAACCACTGGGCTACGTATCGATCAATGTGTCGATTATTGGTATCACAAAGCCCCTTGGCCCGAATACGACAATATGAAAGTCAGCCAGATGATAGTGGATAAAGTCGCCAGTGAAATCCTGATCAGCGGCAAGGCCATGTTAGGTGTCCATGGGGCGATTGCCCATTGCCAAGCTCTGGGGCTCAAAATCGGCTTAGCCACATCATCCCCAAATACCATTATCCAAGCGGTATTAACTAGGTTAGATCTTAGTGAAAAATTTATGGCAATTGAATCGGCCGAACACCTTATCTACGGCAAACCCCACCCTGAGGTCTATTTAAACTGCGCTAAGACCCTAGGCGTCGATCCCCGCCATTGCCTCGCCATCGAAGATTCCTTTAATGGCTTGATCGCCGCCCGCGCCGCCAATATGCAAACTGTCGCCATTCCCGCCGCTGAACAAAGGGGTGAAGCTAAATGGGTAATAGCACACCATCAAGCAGACACTTTGCTCGATTTACCAAAGATATTAACGGCGTAATAGCCGAGCTAGGTTTTAGATTTCTTTTTGCGGCAGGATAATTTGATAACATATTTGTCCTGAATATTTCTAATGGCAACCTTTTGCATCCCCGCAGTAAAAAGCCAGACATTGTCTGGCTTTTTACTATTAACTCAATCTGTTACCAGATTTTAACTCTTTCCTCAGGCGCTAAATACATCTTGTCACCTTCTTTCATATCAAAGGCTTTGTAGAAAGCTTCGAGATTACGTGGCGTACCCATTGCGCGGTAATGGCTAGGTGAATGGGGATCGGTCAACAAACGACGTCCCAGTTCTTCATCGCGGTAGTTACGGCGCCACACTTGTGACCAACCCACAAAGAAACGCTGCTCGCCGGTTAAGCCGTCGATCACGGGTGCAGGCTTGCCGTCTAAGCTCATCAGATAGGAACGTGCTGCGACGGTTAATCCACCTAAGTCCCCGATGTTTTCCCCTAAGGTCAAATCACCATTAACGAATTTGCCCGGCAATGCTTCATAGCCAGAATACTGAGCCGAAAGCTGTTTGCCACGTTTTTGGAATTCTTCCCTGTCTTTATCCGACCACCAATCACGTAGGTTACCGTCACCATCGTACTTAGCGCCTTGGTCATCGAAACCATGGCTGATTTCATGGCCAATCACGGCACCGATACCACCGTAGTTCACCGCA
Source organism: Shewanella sp. HN-41 (assembly GCF_000217915.1). Classification (GTDB taxonomy): domain Bacteria; phylum Pseudomonadota; class Gammaproteobacteria; order Enterobacterales; family Shewanellaceae; genus Shewanella. The sequence continues at coordinate 172,335 of NZ_AFOZ01000040.1, forward strand.
TCATCGGCATCCATATTAAAGAAGGGTGGCTGCAGAATGGCGGCAGGGAACACGATTTCGTTTTTCACTGGGCTGTAGTATGCGTTTACCGTTTGTGGCGTCATGCCCCATTCGGTACGATCGATTGGCTTGCCTAGCTTGTTTAACATATCTTGATATTCGAACTGGGCATAACGCATATAGTTACCCACCAGCTCGTCGGATTTGATCTCTAAACCCGAGTAATCTCTCCACTTATCTGGATAGCCGATTTTGTAGGTAAATTTAGCCAGTTTTTCCTGGGCGGCGACCTTAGTTTCAGGAGTCATCCATTCGAGTTCATTGATGCTGACTTCAAAACCTTTGATCAAGTTTTTGATCATGGTTTCCATACGCGCTTTAGCTTCTGGCTTAAAGTATTGCTTAACGTACTCTTCGCCCACGAGCTCGCCTATCACTTGGTCGGCGCCATCAACCGCTTTTTTCCAGCGAGGTTGCTGCTCTTCGATCCCCATTAAGGTTTTACTCTTAAAAGCGAAGTTCAAATCAACAAAGTTTTTGCTTAACAGCTCGGCATAACTGTCCACTAAGTGGAACGCGAGATAATCCTGCCAAGCTGCAACGGGGAAGGCATTGAAGTTTGCCCCCAGTTTTTCAAAATAAGAAGGCTGACGCACAACCACTTCAGTGACTTTGTCGCCAAAACCGGCGCTCGCTGCAAAGGCATTAAAATCGAACTGACCCGTTAACTGTTGCAGTTCAGCACGATCACGTTTGTTATAGACCTTATTCGCATCACGGGATTCAACGCGACTCCACTGACTTTGCGCCAGCATCAGTTCGATCTCCGCCACGTTTTTCGCCGCCCGCTTAGCGTCCTTATAACCCGCCTCTGTCAGTATGTCGGTGACATACTTGGCCATCGCTTGGCGATTAGCGGCAAACTTAGGATCATCCTTAAGATAATAATCGCGATCCGGTAGCGTGAGACCCGACTGGCTTAAATACACCGCATATTGGGTCGAATTTTTGGCGTCGTTATTAACGAAAAACCAAAGGGAATACTAGCACCGCTAGTCAGTAACTTACCCATGACTGCGGGTAAATCGGCATGGGTTTTCGCGCTGGCAATATCATTTAATAACGGATTAAGTGGTGTAACACCTAAGGTTTCCAGCAGTTCGGTATTCATAAAGCTGGCATTAAAGTCACCGATTTTCTGTTCATTAGAGCCCATCGCTGGATTCTTTTTCGCGGCCACTTCATCGATGATCTTTTTCAATGCATCTTGGCTTTGATCGTAGAGCACAGAAAATGCGCCGTAGTTAGATTTATCGGCAGGAATGGGCGTATTCGCCAACCATTTACCGTTAACGCTGTAATAGAAATCGTCTTGATGGCGAACTGAGGCATCAAAGTTTTGTAATTCAATGCCAGAAACCGCGGCGACTTCAGTTTTAGGCTCGCTGCTGCAAGCGGCTAACCCTAAACTCAAGGCGATCCCCAGAGCTAGTGTGCTAATTTTCTTCATTGTTTTCCCCAGCTTCCGTTGAGAGTGTTATTTATTTTCCCGCAAGACCTTAGCATCTTGCCCTGCCCCGCAGTAGCAAGATTTTGTAAAAGGATATGACATTTTAGCGGCTATTTGGGTTCTTCTCGTCAGATCTATAACTCAAAAAAGGAATGATTCTAGCTATGCCCATATTGATTATCTATGGCTAAATCATCGCCTAAAAGGCTTTACCTATAAATAAATAGAAGGATTTATCACCCATATCTGTGATCCCAAAGCCCAGTGCTGCAGGCCCCATCGATGTATCTGTGCCTACATACAAGCTCGAGGCATAGATCAGATCAGATAGGCTAACATCGGACCTTTCATACCAAACATTTCCCGCCTCTAAACTCCAACCTAGATATAAGGGGTAATCCGTCATACCTAAGGCATCACGCCCCAAGTCATACTGATAAATAAAGGCACCAAAGATTTTATGTGCACCCTCCAGTGAATCTTTGTGATAACCAGACAGGTTTAAGAAGCCACCTAGCTCGGAAAGGTGCAGCGTATTGAAGCCATCATTGTTATTGGTGGCAAGTGAGGTTTTACCCACAAAAGCATGGTTGCCCACGCTCAATGCCCCTTTCCAGTCGGCCTCAATCTGCACGCTGTATTCATTTTCATTGTTGTCGACAATATCGGCGAAATCTTCATTGCGCACATAGACGTTGAAGGTGACACGATTACCCGATGTAGGGAAACTGATGCTATCTAAACTATCGTAACCAAATTTAAAATAGGCACCATAGGAGCTGAAATCAAAATCCTCAGTGAGCCAGGCATCGTTGACTATCGAACCTTTCTCCGCCACCATCCCAAGCTCAACCATGCCCTGCAGGATAAAGTTATACCCGATACCAAGTTCAACAGTATGGGTTCTCTTATCGAAATCGAAGACACGATTGTTATTGTCGTATAACCCCCAACTTTGGGTATCGTACTGATAACGCGCACGGCTATAAAACTCCTGATCCCTATCCAAAGGTTGATAAAATTCGGTGGCAAATAACCTTTCAAATCCGAGCTTAACTTCATTACGCCATTCGCCACCGTTACGGGTGAGATCTGTCATTGTGTAAGCCATATCGAAGGCGATGGCCGAATCATCACTAAAGTCATCCTCCCAATTAAAGCCTAATTGGAAGTAATTTGGTCCCCATGACTTAGCATGAGTGCTGACTGTGAGTACCCGTCCTTCTTCACCCTCGACAAATTCGGCGTCAACACGCTCAAATTTATTGAGGGAGTAAATTCGTTTTAATGCTTCATTCAGCTCATCTTTAGTGACCGATTGCCCCTCTTTAAGTTCTAAGGTCTCCTTCAATAGATTGAGGCTCACCTTAGAGTGGTTATCGAACACAATTTTCTTTATTGGATGGCTCACACCTGCGATAAGCACTTTACCCTTGGCTTGTTTGGCCGCAACGTAGGCAGCATATTCCTCGGGGCTCACACTCATAGTGCTCAGTTTATCAAGCTGACTATTGGCGGCCTCTCTACCTAAAGTTAATGCCAGCGGCATGATAGTAAAATCTGTGGTGCTTAAGTCATCGATCGCGGGACGGATCAACACATCATTATCTGTCAGCAGTTCCTTTTGTTTGGTGGTGCTGGCATTGGTCAAAAAGTTAGAAAGCTGATCGAGCACCGCAATCGTACTGTCTAACTTATCTTTTTTGACTAGGGGTGAACCAATGTCCACGGCGATAATAATATCGGCACCCATAGCCTTAACCACATCGACGGGCATATTGTTGGCAATACCGCCATCGACGAGCAATTTGCCATCGATTTGTGTAGGTTGAAGCGCACCGGGGACTGTGGCAGAGGCCTGCATCGCCTTGACTATGCTACCTTGGGAGATCACTACGGGTAAGCTGGTTTCTAAGTCAGTCGCCACCGCTCGGTAGGGAATGGCTAAATCATCAAAATCACCAAACTGACTCACTAAATCCGTTGATTGTCGCAATAGCTGCGACATGGTCTGACCCCGCAGTAAACCGCTAGGCGCCCTCACTTCGCCTTCGTTGTAGCCGATATTGAGGGGAATATTGTAGCGATCCCTTAGCTGTTTATCTCGATAACTCAACACATTGCGCGGGATAGTATCCGAGTAACCACTGTCCCAATTGACGCCCATCATAATGGCTTCGACCTCACTCGCACTGTAACCCAGAGAGTACATGCCAGCGACATAAGCACCGATACTCGTACCAGCAACATAATCGACTGGAATATGGTGTTCTTCCAATATTTTGAGCACCCCTACGTGGGCCGCTCCCTTGGCGCCACCACCACTGAGCACCAGCCCTATTTTAGGCCGTTCGGCCGCAATTAGAGGGGTGAGGAATAGACATAAAAAGAGAGAAGCGAGTATTCTACGCATCATAATGGGTTACTTTTTATAGGATACAAATTCGATTTATATTAACAAATTTATCTATTTAACCGTCAGTCATATTTTATCTAAATCGACTCAGCTTGATTATCTATCACTAAATAATGTTCAAAGTCACTCACTGACATAGGTTTGGCGAAATAGTAACCTTGGATAATATAACACCCTCTGCTAAAGACCTGTTCCAACTGCTCTACGGTTTCAATCCCTTCGGCAACCACATTTAGTTTTAGGTTACGCGCTAATTCGACAATACTACTGACAATGGCCTGATCGGCGGTGTTAGTCGCAATATCAATCAAAAATGAACGATCGATTTTCAAAGTATTCACGTCAAAGTGACGCAAATAGGCCAGAGAAGAATATCCTGTCCCAAAATCATCGATGGCGACTTCAATACCTAAGGACTTTAATTGGGTCAAATGGCTCTTTGCTACTTGCAACTCTTTCATCAATACCCCTTCGGTAATTTCGAGCCCTAGGGATGAGGTTGGCATCTGAGTTTCTGCAAGTATCTGCTTTATGCCCTCGATAAAATCGGATTGGCGGAAATGAATCGCCGATATATTGACCGATAATTTGAATGGTTCAGCACAAGTCTTTACCCATTTAGCCCCATGTATACAGGCTTGGCGCAAAACCCAACGATCGATCTCAACAATCAAGCCACAGGCTTCCGCTACCTTAATAAAAATATCGGGGCGAATAAATCCTTCCTTCGGATGCCGCCACCGGATCAAAGCCTCCATTCCGATAAATCTATCACCACGTAAAATATCAATTTGTGGTTGATAATAGAGTTCAAACTCCTCTCGTTCGATGGCTTTGCGTAGATCGGCTTCTAGGCGTAAATGGTATAGCGCCTGGGCATTGCGTTCCGACGAGTAATATTTAAAATTACCCCGTCCCTCCTCCTTGGCGTGGTACATGGCGAGGTCGGCATTCTTGATAAAGGCTTCGGGCTGCACCGCATCATCGGGCCAAATACTGATACCAATACTGGTCGAAATGTAAAACTCCCGACCAAACAGTTTAAAGGGTGCCTTTATTTGTTCTAAAAGTCGTTCTGCCAAATGATTAATCTCATCTAAACTATTGGCATTTTTCAATAAAATAACAAATTCATCGCCACCAAACCGACAGAGTAAGTGCTCACTGCCTATGCATGATTGAAGACGATTAGATGCCTCCACCAGCAAGGCATCTCCCATGCTATGACCATAGGAATCATTAACATGCTTAAATCGATCGAGATCGAGGAATAATAATGCGAGCTTATCACCCGTTTGCAGTGCCACCTGTATCGACTGTAACAAACGGCTCGAAAACAAAGATCGATTGGATAATCCCGTCAGTACGTCATAATTTGCCAATCGCCGCAAATCGGCCTCTGTCCGTTTTCGCTCTGTAATATCTGAAAATACAACGACATAATGAACTATATTTTCATGTGCCGAATGCATAAGCGACACATTGAGCCATACTGGGCACAGCAACCCACTCTGCCCCACTAATTCCCGTTCCCCCGTCCAAGAGGTGTCTTGCCCAAGTAACTGAGCCACTTCGGTAGAGAGGCCATCCTTCATTTGCACAAATTGGGAAAATGATTGACCGACTAAATCCGTTTGTTCAGTGCCGATAATATGCTGCGCCGCATGGTTCGCAACCCGAATATTTTCATCGGCATCCAAAATCAACACGCCTTCAGATGTATTTTCAAAGGCTTGCGCAAGCAAATTCACTTCATCTTCAAGCTTACGCTGCAGAGTAATATCACTATAAATACCAGCGACTCGCTCTATTTCATGGGTTTGCTTATTACGAGCAACAGGACGTCCCCTAACCCTTAACCAGCCCCAGCTTCCATCTTTACGCTGGTAACGATATTCGGCCTCGAAACGGTCCTGCTCACCCGCCAACATCTTATTCCACTGCTCGAGGGTCTGATTTTTATCCTTTGGATGTATAGGTAACTCCTCGAGTGGAACGACAATTTCATTTGCATGGGTGCCCAGTACGGCCCCCCGATTATCCAGATAAAAGCGTTGAGTATCCTTATGCCACTCCCATAGATCAGAATCACTACCGCGCAAAGACTGTCTAAGTCGATCATCACTCTCTGTCAGTGCTTGGTTCATATTCATAAAAGTGCGCACTTGCCGTTGCCGATACCAAGCCAAGCTCAGCGCAATAATAGAAAAGAACACTAGCAACACGCCTTTAAATCCTTGAGTTAACCACCAATGCTGCTTGACGGAGAAGGGATAGGAAAAAGGTTTATCGGACCATATTCCATTGGCTTGACTCAGGATATCTAAAACATACTGCCCCGCCGCTAAGCCTGCGAGGTTGATCTGTGACTCGCCTTGCAGCAAAACATAATGACCCTCCTCGCCTTGATAACGTAAACGGTACTTAAATTTAATTGGAGAATCATCAAGATAATCTAAATTGGTGATCTGCAAGCTCACCATATTGGCATCGGGCTTGATGGTCATCATGGGCTTTGGCAGAAGCGACACCTCAGTAGCGTTATCGTAATAAACGGAAACGGACTCGAGCATCACATGATCATCGGTAATACGGTTGACAAGTTTATCCACATCCAAGTGCATAACCCCTTCGGGCGTGCCTAAATAGAGGCCCGAATTGGGGGAATAAAAATAAGATCCCTCATTCATCTCATCGGAAATAAAACCGTCGAGCTGATTGAACACAGCAATGCTGCCTGTCTGTTTATCTTGACTAATAAGGGAATCGGCACAGGCGATTAAATTAGCATTCTCTGTCTTTTGGATAAAAAATACTGAGCTGCAATTGACCTGCCACTGGGAAGTTAAAGATGTTAACTTCCCCTTCTGTTGCTGGTATTCGAATAAGCCTTTTTCATAGGTACCAAACCACATCACCCCAGGTGACATTTCTTCCAAATGGCTTACCGTAGGTGTTGAAGCTAAGGCGCTAAATAAGCCCATTTGATTATGGAACTCATTTTGACCATCGATATAGCCAAAGACTTTTTTACCACCTATCCATAACTTACCATCGGACGCACGATAAAGCGTGCGTATAGTAGGTTGTTTAGGACCATTGACGGACTTATCTATGTTAAAAGGTTGCGGCTCCTTCAAACCTAGCTCCCAAAAATAGAGCCCCGTCGAGGTTGCAATCCAAACGCGGTCCTTAAGGAGGGGATCGCTATAGGTACCGTAAATCAGTTTATTTTTGAACTCATCTTTGCCATCGACCCACTTTGCAAAACTGCTACCTTGGTGGCTGCGCTTATCGACAACAAAGAGTCCACTCGTAGTAGATACCAGCAGATAGTGACCTTCAAACTCATTGATATTATAGATACTTTCATGGGAGTTTAAGCCCTCAATCGGGATCTCGATCGCTTTATCGCTCCCCTTAGCAATCAAGGTTAGGTTTGAGGAACCGAGCCAAAGACCTTCATCTGTCGCACGCACAGACCAAGTCATAGCATCGCTCAATGCATAGGGTTTATCCTCAGTAAAAGTATCGAGGATAAAATCTGGCTTTGAGGCGAGGAGTGCTAAGCCATCGCCAGAGCCACCCACCCACATTAGCCCAGAGTGGTCAAATAACATGGCCTTGAGGGTTTCCATATTCGCCCCCGCCTTTAGCTCCTGCTGATGGTTCTCAATCTGCCGTGTCTCGGGCGACCACTTTAATAGGCCGATACGGCTGGCAAGCCACAGATCCCCATTAGGATCCTCAACGATCGCCGAGCTCCAATCGGGTAACTCAGCAACGGGGGTAATTTGTCGGGATATTGGCTCAAGTTGATAGACGCCACGGCCAGCGGCAATCCAAATGCGATGCTGTGAATCCTCTAACATATCGAAAATGCTGCCCATAGATTCAGTCCAAGAATATTGGAACAGCCGTTCGCCCTTGTTATCGAGGAGCTCTAGTTGCAACTGCCCTGCAACCAACATTTGTCCATTGGGCATAAGCAATAACTTGCGCCAAGGAAGATCGCGATTAACGGGCAATTGAGTAATGAGTTGCAGTGTGGACTCTGAAGGGGAAAACTCATAGATCTGACCATTATCAATCAATAGTCGCCATGTTTGATTGTCCATTCGAGCCGCGGATATCAGGGCACCACCCGGGAAATGTGGAAACAAATCTGGTGAGCCTAGGGCCGTAAATTGATTTTTTGCTATATCGTAGAGGAAAGTCGCCGCACCGGTACTCACCAGTAATCTGTCCCGATCGATATTGACTACGGCAGTCAGAAAATCATCCGTAAGGCGCGATTCGGTACCGATTTTATCGATGCGCCGCACCTTAGAGTTACTCACCCGATACAGACCCTGCTCAGTCGCCGCCCAGACAAAGCCGTAATCATCGAGGGTTAACGCCCGAATACTGGTCGCCTCGAGTCCGTCCCTATCGGTAAAAACACGCTGCACTAAGCCACTCGCCCAAACCGTATTTAGGCTAGTAAAGAAAAGGATGAAACATATTAGAAGTGTTCTAGTTATTTTTGTTTGCATTTGACGACTTACTTCATACCGTATTTGTAATGTAGCAGCTCAACTCTAGCAATTCACCCGCTTGTTTACATTAAAGTTACATTTTTTGCGAAGCAATAAAAAAGCGCTCATATGAGCGCTTTTTTAGATACCCAAGTTAGCTGAAGATACGAGTTTCATCTTCAGGTTATTTGAGTATAAACAGCTAAATTACTTTTTCTTTGCCTTTGGGTTTGGCAGGTCAGTAATAGAACCTTCGTAGATTTCAGCCGCTAGACCAACAGACTCATGTAGAGTTGGGTGAGCGTGGATAGTCAATGCTAAATCTTCGGCATCACAACCCATTTCGATAGCTAGACCGATTTCGCCTAACAGTTCGCCACCGTTCACACCAACGATAGCACCACCGATCACGCGGTGAGTGTCTTTATCGAAAATCAGCTTAGTCATACCTTCGCTCGCATCAGATGCGATAGCGCGGCCACTTGCAGCCCATGGGAAAGTCGCGGTTTCGTAAGCAATACCTTGCTCTTTAGCTTCTTTCTCAGTCAGACCAACCCAGGCCACTTCAGGGTCTGTGTAAGCGATTGATGGGATCACTTTTGGATCGAAGTAGTGCTTCATACCAGCGATCACTTCGGCCGCGACGTGGCCTTCGTGCACGCCTTTGTGAGCCAACATTGGTTGACCAACGATGTCACCGATGGCGTAGATGTGCGGTACGTTAGTACGTAATTGCTTGTCTACGTTGATGAAACCACGCTCGTCGATCTTAACGCCTGCTTTTTCAGCGTCGATCAGCTTGCCATTCGGTGTACGGCCGATAGCCACTAATACGGCATCGTAACGTACAGCTTCCGTTGGCGCGCTCTTGCCTTCCATAGAAACGTAGATACCGTCTTCACGGGCTTCAACCGCGGTGACTTTAGTTTCGAGGATCAGGTTGAATTTCTTCTTGATTTGCTTAGTGAATACGCGAACCACATCTTTATCAGCGGCAGGGATCACTTGGTCAAACATTTCAACCACGTCGATTTCACTGCCTAAAGAAGCGTACACAGTCCCCATTTCTAGGCCGATAATACCGCCGCCCATCACTAACAACTTGCCAGGAACTTCTTTCAGTTCTAATGCGTCGGTCGAATCCCAAATACGTGGGTCTTCATGGGGAATAAATGGCAATTTGATAGGGCGAGAACCGGCTGCGATGATCGCTTGCTCGAACTGAACGACAGTCACAGTGCCGTCTTCAGCAGTCACTTCCAGCGTGTTAGGGCCAGTGAACTTACCGAAACCGTTAACTACGTTCACTTTACGCATCTTGGACATACCGCCCAAGCCGCCAGTCAATTGGCTAATCACTTTTTCTTTAAAGCCGCGTAACTTATCTAAATCGATAGTCGGCTCACCGAACACAACACCGTGTGCAGCAACGGCTTTGGCTTCTTCGATAACTTTAGCGACGTGTAACAGTGCTTTAGATGGGATACAACCCACGTTAAGACACACACCACCTAAAGTGCTAAAACGTTCAACGATAACGGTTTGTAGACCTAAGTCCGCCGCACGGAAAGCCGCAGAATAACCTGCTGGGCCTGCTCCTAATACCACTACCTGAGTTTTGATTTCGTTACTCATGTTTTCCTCTAATTCTCATTCAATCCGTTGGAGGAGACCAATCCTGCCAACCGAAAATGCGCTAGCGCGTAAGGTGGGCGCATTTTAACCTGTGTTTGATACTGATCACAATAAACAAAAGGCTGCTCAAGATGAGCAGCCTTATATGCTTACAGAATCAAAGTACGAATATCGGACAGAATTCCTGACAGCGTCACACTAAAGCGTGCAGCCATCGCACCATCGATCACGCGGTGATCGTATGATAACGACAATGGCAACATCAATTTAGGCTCGAACTCTTTACCATTCCACTTAGGCTTAATTTCAGATTTAGACACACCTAAAATCGCCACGTCTGGGTAGTTCACGATAGGCGTAAACGCCGTACCGCCAATACCACCTAAACTTGAAATGGTGAAACAGCTGCCTTGCATATCGGCGGACTTCAGCTTGCCATCGCGGGCGCGGATAGAGATGTCAGCGAGTTCACGGGATAACTCGATGATACCCTTCTTATCCACATCACGCACCACTGGCACAACCAAACCGTTTGGCGTATCAACCGCCACACCGATGTGGAAATACTTCTTCTGGATCAGTGATTCGCCATCAGAGCTTAAGCTCGAGTTAAACACTGGGAACTGCTGCAACGTCTTAGCGACCGCTTTCATCATAAAGACGAGAGGTGTGATCTTATAATCGGCTTTCTTCTTCGCCGCCGCGTCGTTTTGCTGCTTACGGAACTCTTCCATTTCGGTGATATCAGCTTCATCGAACTGAGTCACGTGTGGAATAGTTACCCAGTTGCGGTGCAGGTTAGGGCCAGAAATCTTCTGGATACGGCTTAATGGGATCTCTTCCACTTCACCAAACTTGCTGAAATCCACTTTCGGTGCAGCAATCACTTGCAGACCACCACCGTTACCCGCTGCAACAGATGTTGCCGCTGTCGCCTTAGGACGAGACAGTTCGTACTTCACATACGCCTGTACGTCTTCCTTCATGATGCGACCCTTACGGCCAGAGCCTGTCACTTGGGTGAGATCCACACCAAATTCACGGGCTAAACGACGTACCGCAGGAGATGCATGTACCGCACCAGTAGAAACAGGAGTACCCGCGCTTGGGTGGTGGGGTACAGGAGGACGACTTGCTGGTGCTGGAGCAGCTACTGGTGCCGCGCTCACTGGAGCAGGTGCTGCCGCTTGAGCAACAGGCGCTGGAGCACTGCCGGCACTTACTGTTTCAATCGTCGCAATCACGCTACCTTGAGAAACCTTGTCACCCACTTTAACGGTTAACGACAACAGTTTTACCGGCGAATGGCGCAGGCACTTCCATGGTCGCCTTGTCGGTTTCAAGGGTAATTAAGCCTTGGTCAGCAGTGATTTCATCGCCCACAGACACTAGCACTTCGATCACATCGACATTGCTCGCATCGCCAATATCTGGCACGTGGATTTCTTTAACGGCAACCACTGGCGCCGCTGCCGCTACTGGGACAACAGGCGCAGCAGGAGCAGCTTGAGCCACAGGGGCTGCTGGCGCGCTTGCTTGAGGAGCAGGAGCAGCAGGTGCCGCGCCGCCCACTTCGAGCATGATCACTAATGAGCCTTGGGAAACCTTGTCACCCACAGCCACTTTCACTTCTTTCACCACACCGGCGAATGGCGATGGTACGTCCATGGTCGCTTTATCGGTTTCTAGAGTGATAAGACCTGCGTCAACCTCAATCTTATCGCCAGCGGCAACTAAGACTTCGATAACAGACACATCGGTGTCACCACCAATATCAGGTACTGTCACTTCAATCACTTTGCTCTCGCTCGCAGCAGCCACAGGGGCTGGAGCTGCTTGAACAGGTGCAGGAGCCGCTGCGACAGGAGCTGCAACCGCTGCAGGAGCTGCAACCGCTGCAGGAGCTGGAGCGGCAGCGCCCGCTGCTTGTATCATAGCAATCAAAGTACCTTCAGAGACTTTATCGCCCACAGCCACTTTCAATTCGGCTAACACACCAGCGAAAGGCGCTGGAATGTCCATGGTCGCCTTATCGCTTTCAACGGTCAGAATCGATTCTTCCGCTGCTAAGGTATCGCCCACAGAAGCACAAATTTCAATAACTTGCACTTCATCGCCGCCGATATCAGGAACAAAAACTTCTTTTAATTCAGCCATTTTCATTGCCTCTTACGCGTACTGTGGATTGATCTTGTCAACGTCGATGCCGTATTCCTTGATGGCATTAGCTAACACATCAACAGGCAACTCTTTACGATCAACCAGTGATTTCAGTGCCGCGATGACGATGAACTTAGCGTCCACTTCGAAATGGTGACGCAGGTTGTCACGGCTGTCTGAGCGACCGAAACCGTCAGTACCTAACACTTTGTAATCGGTTGGCATGTAAGCACGTAACTGTTCACCATATACTTTCATATAGTCAGTGGCCGCAATCGCAGGTGCATCACTTGAGATCACTTGGCTGATATACGCTTGTTTTGGCGTCTCGGTTGGGTGCAGCATGTTCCAACGTTCGACAGCTTGACCATCACGGGCTAATTCGTTGAAGCTGGTTACGCTGAATACGTCGGCGGTGATACCGAAGTCTTTCGCCAGTGCCTGCGCCGCTTTACGGGTTTGCTCAAGAATAGTGCCACAGCTCATTAACTGAACTTTGCCTTTACCAGAGCCAGCAACGGTTTCTAACTTATAGATACCCTTAACGATGCCAACTTCTGCACCTTCTGGCATGGCTGGTTGTTCGTAGTTTTCGTTCATTGTGGTCAGGTAGTAGAAGATATCTTCTTGGTTTTCGCCGTACATACGACGAATACCATCTTGCACCACAACGGCGATTTCATAACCGTAAGTTGGGTCGTAGGTAATACAGTTAGGGATAGTGTTCGCCAATACATGGCTGTGACCATCTTGGTGCTGTAGACCTTCACCGTTCAGCGTTGTACGACCAGAAGTACCACCGACTAAGAAGCCACGAGCACGCATATCACCCGCTGCCCAAGCCATGTCGCCAATACGTTGGAAACCAAACATTGAGTAGTAGATATAGAATGGGATCATTGGCACGTTGTTAACTGAATAACTGGTCGCAGCCGATACCCAAGATGACATAGCACCGAGTTCGTTAATGCCTTCCTGCAGAACTTGGCCGCTCTTATCTTCACGGTAGTAAGCGACTTGATCAGAGTCCTGTGGCACGTATTTTTGGCCTTCGTGGGCATAGATACCCACTTGACGGAACAGACCTTCCATACCGAAAGTACGGGCTTCGTCAGGAATAATTGGCACAATGTTTTTGCCGATTTTCTTGTCTTTTAACAGTGCAGTCAGTACGCGAACAAACGCCATAGTTGACGAAATTTCACGGCCGTTAGAACCCTGCAGAATCGAGTCGAAAATCTTCAGTGATGGTACTTCCAGCTCTTCGCTGAACTTCTGACGACGTTGTGGCACGCTACCATGCAGCGCTTCACGACGACTCATCATGTACTTCACTTCTTCCGAATCAGGACCTGGATGATAGAAAGGCAGATCTTCTAATTGGTCATCCGGGATCGGGATATTGAAACGGTCACGGAAGTAACGGATAGACTCGATACCCATTTTCTTCACGTTGTGGGCGATGTTTTTACCTTCACCCGCATCACCTAAGCCGTAACCTTTAACGGTTTTCGCAAGAATTACCGTTGGGCGACCCTTAGTTTTTTGTGCGTGATCTAAGGCAGCGTAAACTTTAACAGGATCATGACCACCACGGTTTAAGCGCCAAATGTCATCATCTGACATGTTCGCCACCATTTCGGCGGTTTCTGGGTATTTGCCGAAGAAATGTTCGCGGGTATAAGCGCCACCCTTGGCTTTACAGTTTTGGTATTCACCGTCAACGGTTTCTTCCATCAACTGCAGTAGTTTACCGCTGGTATCACGGGCTAATAATGGATCCCAGTAACGACCCCAAATCACTTTAACAACTTCCCAGCCTGCGCCGCGGAATTCGCCTTCAAGTTCTTGAATGATCTTACCGTTACCACGTACTGGGCCATCAAGACGCTGTAAGTTACAGTTAACGATAAATACTAAGTTATCTAATTCTTCACGGGCCGCTAAACCAATAGCACCTAAGGCTTCTGGCTCATCACACTCGCCATCACCTAAGAAGCAATAAACGGTTTGTGCTGAACAATCCTTCAGACCACGGTCTGTCAGATACTTAAGGAAACGCGCCTGATAGATGGCCTGGATTGGACCTAAGCCCATAGAAACCGTTGGGAATTGCCAGTAATCCGGCATCAACTTTGGATGTGGGTATGAAGATAAGCCCTTGCCATCCACCTCTTGACGGAAGTTAGCCAGCTGTTCTTCGCTTAGACGGCCTTCTAGGAATGAGCGCGCATAAATACCAGGGGCAATATGGCCTTGGAAATACACTAAATCGCCACCGTCTTTTTCATTCGGCGCGCGGAAGAAGTGGTTAAAACACACATCATAAATGGTCGCACTCGAGGCGAAACTGGAAATATGGCCGCCAAGTTCTAAGTCTTTTTTAGAACCACGCAGAACCATAGCTAAGGCGTTCCAACGGATGATGGCGCGAATGCGACGTTCCATCTCTTGGTTGCCCGGCATGTGCGGCTCTTGGCCCGCTGGAATCGTGTTCAAATAAGCGGTAGTCGCAGTGTAAGGCAAGTGTGTACCATTGCGACGTGCTTTATCGATCAGCTTCTCTAATAAAAAATGAGCGCGTTCTGGGCCTTCCTGTTCCAACACGGCTTGCAGGGCATCAACCCATTCCTGAGTCTCTAACGGATCTACGTCTTGTAGCATATCTTCAGACATGACACTGTCCTTCTCTATATACATGATAATGAATGGTGTTTGCGGCAAATCCCGGCTTAGCTAAGGGCTAAATACGGAAACTTAAGCGCCACTCTTTAATCGGCGCAAGCTTCGCTGCAACCGGCTATCTTCTTCCCGCACAGATAACATCACCTCTTCGATGTAACTTAAATGTTCATTCGAGGCTTCTCTGGCGGCTTCGGGATCACGGCGAACGATGGCAGCGAGCAGGGCCCGTCTGTGATCGTTAGCCATAGTAGAAGCTTCTTCGCGGCGGCTTAAAAGCTCCAGGTTTTGCGCCACATTTTGATGCAGCACAGGGGTTAAACTGAGTACGAGGTGTAACATAGCCACGTTATGTGACGCTTCAGCCACGGCACGGTAAAAACGCACAATGGCGGAGGCTTTTTGTTCGATACTGGTGGCAGCTTCCACCTCAAGGATCATTCGCTTGATATTTTGCATATCGGCGTCTGTACCACGCAGCGCGGCAAAGTAGGCCATCATACCTTCGGTTGCATGACGAAACTCCAGCAAGTCATATTGACTCTCCGGATCGGCATTCATTAACTCAACGATAGGGTCGGCAAGAGTCTGCCAGAGTTGCTCTTTGACATAAGTGCCACCGCCTTGGCGGCGCATTAATAACCCTTTTGCCTCAAGCTTTTGAATCGCTTCGCGCAAAGAAGGTCGAGACACTTCAAACTGGATAGCCAGCTCGCGTTCAGGCGGTAATTTCTGTCCGGGCTGTAAACTGCCCTCAAGGATCATTTGTTCTAATTGAGCCATGATCACATCAGAAATTTTTGGCTGATTAATTTTACTATAGGCCATTAGGCGCTCAGCTCCGTTGTAAATTGGTCTTACCAATTTTTATGAGTGAGCGCACTTTATCAAATCAGACTTTTGATGTCCAGATTGAAAATCAACCTAAAAAGGTGATCTACCTCAAAAGCAGTGATCTTTTCCAATCACACCCACGCTGTGAGAGCATAGTCGAAAAAAATGCCCACGGGGTCAGACCATTTAACAAAAGCACGGGCTTCGCCCTGCTAGAACGCTGCTAACAACGCAGCTACTAGGAAAAGCAGAGCGGGCTTCTCCCTGCTAGGCGCTGCAAACAACGCAGCGGATAGATTCTAGATTCTAGATTCTAGGCTGTCATCCTCGCGTATGCGGGGATCCAGCTTTGAGTACTTACGCTCGAAGTTCTAGGCCCTAGATTCTAGAAGGAGCGTAGCGACGCCCTAGCAGCGAAGCGTCCTTCTTAGCCTTCAGCGAAGCATCCTTCCTTTAACTTACCAATCCAAAAATAGTCAGTAATGAAAGTATGGCCACTATCAACGTAAAGTTGCGTTTACTCAATACTAGTAACGCAAGGGTAGACTGTACACAAATAGGTGCAGTTGGCTCCTCAGGTAAAGGCTGCGCCGCCAAGGCCGTTTCAACTACAACGGTTCTGGCGCTGGTATTGAATCTTAATGCACTACTGCGCCACGCCGCCAACCCTTCGCTAAACTGTCCGCTTAAGGCATAACCAAAGGCGAATACTCGACTCGGCAACCAATCCAAAACGGCGATAACATTATCAACAATCTGTAAATTCAAAGATTTACGTGAGTTTTCTTCGGCATAAAAACGCGCAGTGCAATATAACATGGCCCCCACAGGGCCTAAGAAAATCAAAAAAAATGCCACGGCGCCGTAATAGCGGTAGTTAATCCAAGCCACACTCTGGCCCACCTTAGCGCCTAAATCCCGCTCAGACACGGCATCTAAACATTCGCTGCAATCGAGCTCCGCTGCAAAATGATAGCAGGCTTGAACATCGGCACGACACGCCGCCTGCATGTATTTTTTAAAAATATCCCGCTGCTTTTGGTGGTTAAAACAAATGATAGCGACTAACACCCATAGGGCTAAACTCAGTAATCCCCAAAACATCCCCGAGGCTAGCCAACATAAAACGTAAACCACTAATGCGGGCAAGATTAAGGCGAGGGCAGCCATAGGTGCAGTTAAAGAGGCTTTGTCACCAAAAAATGTCGACTGATAGGACTGTAATAATTGATCACATTGCCACGATGCTGGCAGTAGCTTAAGTCGCTCCACTAAAATAGCAATTAACAGTGAAAACAATGCCATCGGTCGTACTCCTTGTAAAAATGGTTACGGATCACGGAATGCTGCACTTACGGATAACCGTAAGGGAAAGCCCGTTCCGTATTCTGTAAGGCCGTAAGCGTAGTTCCGCTTTCCATCAGCACAACGTTTTTAAATACCTTTCCCAATCAAAGCTTTGACCAGGATCCGTTTTACGCATAGGTGCTATATCACAATGCCCTACAATCCGCTCGGCACTTAATGAAGGGTATTCCAGCATTAAGGCAAGGGTCAACTCGGTTAGTTTCTGATACTGGGCGGCAGTGTAGGCTTCAGTATCTGTCCCCTCAAGCTCAATACCGATTGAAAAGTCGTTGCAGTTTTCCCTGTCACCATAACGAGAAACCCCGGCATGCCAAGCCCTATCACTACAGCTCACATATTGCACACATTCCCCATCACGGCGGATCAAAAAATGGGCCGAAACCTGCAATTGGGCTAAATCGGCAAAACTGTCATCGGCTTTGGTATCTAAACACCCTTTAAACAATTGATCAATATAAGGTAAACCAAAACATCCCGCCGGTAAGCTGATATTGTGTATCACCAATAAACTTATTTCCCCCAGAGGACGGTGATTGAAGTGTGGCGACTCACAGCGCCGAGCACCACTATACCAGCCAAACTCAAAACTCATGTTAACTCCTTAATAACGGCAAAACGTCGCTACGCGACTGCTAGGAAAAGCAGAGCGAGCTCTAGATTCTAGAAGGAGCAAAGCAACGCTCTAGCAGGACGAAGTCCACCCTCGCAGTGCAGCATCCATCTTAGCTTTCAGTGCAGCGTTCTAGCACCTAGCGGCGCAGCCATGATAATCTTAGGCCATATGCAAGCAGGCAGTCTCATCCACATGCAAGAATGCAAAAATGCAAGGATCCCAATCATGTTAGAAAACGATATTCGTCACGCCGTAAAAACCGCCCTCGCCGAAGACCTAGGTGGCACTGACATTAACGAGCATACCAAAGCCATTGCCTACGGTGATATCACCGCCCTGCTGATCCCCGCCGATAAATACGCCGAAGCGACCCTAATCACCCGTGAGGAAGGGGTGTTTTGCGGTAAAGCATGGGCGGAACAGGTCTTTAATCAATTAGGTGCCGAAGTCGCATTACATTGGCATGTCGATGATGGTGACCTCGTATTACCCAATCAAGTCCTTTGTGAATTATCTGGTCCGGCCCGCACTATTCTCACCGGCGAGCGCACCGCCATGAACTTTATTCAAACCCTATCGGGCGTGGCCACATTAACCAAACACTATGTCGATAAGCTGGCAGGCACACATACACGCCTACTCGATACTCGCAAAACTATTCCCGGCCTACGCACGGCGCAAAAATATGCCGTCACCTGTGGTGGCGGCAAAAATCACCGAATCGGTCTTTATGATGCGTTTTTAATTAAGGAAAATCATATCATAGCCTGCGGTGGCATACGCCAAGCGGTGGATGCTGCTCGCAACTTACACCCCGACAAACCCGTAGAGGTCGAAGTCGAATCGTTAGCAGAACTGGCATTAGCGCTGGATTCTGGCGCAGATATCATCATGTTGGATAACTTCGATATCACTATGATGATCGATGCTGTTGAGCTTAACAACCAGTCTCTCGCTAATGGCAAAGCCAAGGGCGCGGGAGCCAAGCTCGAAGTCTCGGGTAATGTCACCTTAGACACCTTAGCCGAGTTCGCCAAAACGGGCGTCGATTATATCTCAGTAGGCGCACTCACTAAGCACGTTCGCGCATTAGATCTATCAATGCGGCTAAAAAGCTAAGAAGGGCGCTGCAAGAATCGAGAATCTAGGACGCTTCGCTGCTAGGGCCTAGATTCTATCCGCAGCGCTTTTTGCAGCATCCTAGCAGGGCGAGGCCCGCTCTGTTTTTTCTAGCAGCTGTGTTTTTTGCAGCGTCCTAACAGGATGAAGCCTCTCCTTCTTCTCATACAAATTAATGACTAAATATTGGCATTAGTCATACTCGCAGCATTTATATTGACGATGTCAAATTTTTGTTAGAACAGAATTCTGTATGCTGCCAGTTTTTTAGACAAAATAATCATTTTATTAATGTTTTCTATAAAATTGTTGTTTCATTTTATTTAACTTTGTACTAACTTTTACAAAGGCGAGATGGCCATAGGCCAACCTCACCAAAGGCAAGCATATACCATCGGCAAGTTTCTATAAGCCTGCAGATTTAAAGGATAGAGTAAAGGATGGAGCAAAGAGGGTGTCAATAATGTGTCAACCGAAAGTAGGCACGACAGTGAGACCTCAAATATGCTTGATGCGTCACCTTAAAGGTATTGACTGATAAAGTGTCCGACAATGGCTTTAGGGGGAGGTAAAGGTTCATCGTAGGTGAAGGTAAGCGGCAAGTGCAGGCTAACACCAAGCACAGGCTAGCAAAATAAGCTAAGCTAACGCGGTAAGCTTTCCCTAACGATAGATCAACTTAAGGTACGGTTGCCGAAAGGTGTATCTTTTAACCATGCTAATTAGCCCTAAGCTCTTAGACTTACATAGACTAGCAATCACCTCAAGTTAGCTTGTAAATTAGGCTTAGGTTAAACCATAAAAACTTGGCGATACAAGATGATATAGGACAAAGCCAAAGCAATAGTTGGTATAGCGATGTTATATATCAAATAAATTAGTAACTTACTGCGTAAGCTGGAGAGATAAAATGAAAGGTCTTCGTTTAAATAAAGGGCTAAATAAGCAAGCTCAAGGTTTTACCCTAATCGAATTAATGATTGTTGTCGCCATTATTGGTATTTTGGCCGCAATCGCACTGCCTGCGTATAAAGAGTATGTTAACAAAAGCAAAATCAACTCATGCTTAAGTGAAGCGAGTTCTTACACTAAAGCCGCTTCTGCTGCGGTAATAGGAGAAACGACTATTCCTGTCTATGCAGCTGTATCATGCGCATCAAGTACTGTTACAACACCTACAGACCTAGCAAGTTTGACAGGAAGTCCAACTTACACAGCAAAAGATGAAGGCGCAACAGTGATCACTTGTGCTTGGGATACTGCAACTTGTGAAGCAGGCTCTTAATCAAATATCCAAAGCTGTAAAATTTGGCCGCTAATTTGGCGGCCTTTTAATTTAATACCCAAGTAATCCATTTAACCAAATCCGCGGAAACAGAGCAGACCGTAATGCATCATGTTGGTAAGTAGTCAATATTAACCCACTCAGTATCGTCACGCTAAAAAACACCCCAAGCCTCTCTCTTATTCCAATGTTAACGATACTCCTAGTTTGAGAGGGCATCTGCAATGCCAGTAAGAAAACCAGCAGCAACTGTGCAAATGGCATGACGACAACACCACTAAACTGTGAATAGCACAGGCCAGATAACAGCGCATAAACAATAGGAATAAGCATCAAATCCTTTGTTTGCTGGACATAGCGCAATCTTTGATAGATCCGACTTCCCCCCCAAGCAATGCACACCATAGCGCTTACCACACCGTACTCGTAAAGCAATTGCATCATAGCATTATGGGGATGGGCATGGGGTAACGGCTTACCTTCAGCCCACGTAAAACTCATCGGCCCAAAGCCTAACCATAGGCTTTCGGGCATAGCGTTAAGCACATACAGCCATAAATCAAGCCGGCCTGAACTACCAGTGCGCAGCTGAAAAGTGGTAGTATCCATCAACCAGTAAGGGATCAAGATAATGAACACCAACCAAAGGCAGATACCTAAAAACAGGGTTTGCAACAGGGTTAGCATTAATCGCTTACGGGCATTTACATCCACAAACCACCACAATAGAACCGTAATGAAAATAAGCGATAACATCGCACCCCGCGCTTCAGTTTGTAACAACACCATCCAGTGCATTGCAACAATAGCAACAGTGACTCGCTTAAACTTGACTAAGTTCTCAGTAAAAAAAGCCAACAAAAGCAGCGGTATAACCATCACTTGCAGCTGATTAAAGAAACGGACATTTACATACCCAGATAGCAAGCCATGGATGTCGAAGCTTTGGGAGTCTGCATATGAAAAAAATAAAAATAACATATACTTAGAAAGTGTCATTATAGAAAAAAGTAATGCACCTGCATAAATTGAGGAGCACAAAGTCGCACGATTAATAGACCTGGCACAAATAGCAAACAAGTAAAATGCCACCGCAAGGAGACCAAAGTTAACCAGTTCGACCATAGACCAAAAGGGGTTCAGACCGAAACAGGCGGACACTATGGCCAATATTAAAAATATGAATCCAACTGCTATAGTCGCTCTTGAGAAGGTGAACAACTCAAGATTTTTAACAAAGCAAGCGCCTAATGAGGCCAGCCAAATAAAACCCAGCACGAGAAAACGCTTTAGATCATACTCATTGTTAACACCAGTAAAATAAGCAAAATCTGATGCAAACACTGTCCCCAAGAAAAATACACAAGTAAAAGTAATAAATACCGTCCATGAATAAGAACTTAACGTCATGTTTCTTCCTTTAAGTTTTTATGTTTATTCAGCATGGCGTTTTGGTGCCAATAATCAGAATCGCGATTTATCTACAAGGCAAAGTACCTATAATTTTCGGATGCAATTTTTACGTAACGTTTTTTAGACTAAGTATGACAAAATGCTATAAAGACGTTATTATTTCAATACTTGTTTACAACTGGAGTCTTTATGCCGTCTACGGGCCTTCATTTAGGTTTATCAACCCTATTTATTCGTAAAGGGCTGCTTAATGAAGAGCAGATGGCTAGTGCCATCACCAAATCCCGCCAAACGAAACAAGCCCTAGTCAGCACCTTAGTACAGGGCAAACTGGTCTCGGCCCGCGCCATTGCCGAGCTGTGCTATGAGGAATATGGCACACCGTTACTGGATTTAAATGAATTCGATATCGCCGCCATCCCCGAAGAATTTATCAATAAAAAACTGATTGAAAAGCACCGCTGCCTGCCGCTGTTTAAACGCGGTAATCGCCTCTATATTGGCACCTCCGACCCCACCAATATTGCTGCGCTGGAGGATTTTCAATTTAGCGCAGGCCTACATGCCGAAGCCATTTTGGTGGAAGAAGATAAGCTCGCTAAGGCGCTGGAAAAAATCCTCGAAGAGGATATTACCGGCCTAGATTTAGGCGGTATGGATGAGGCGGCACTGGCGGGGATTGAAATTACCGATACCGATAGGCGTAATGAGGAACCCACGGGGGATAGCAGTGACGATGCCCCTATCGTTATTTATATCAATAAAATCCTCACCGATGCCATTCGTAAGGGCGCATCGGACTTGCATTTTGAGCCCTATGAGAAACGCTACCGCATTCGTTTTCGTATCGATGGGATTTTACATGAGGTCTCGGAGCCGCCCATTAGCCTAGCGGGCAGATTATCGGCCCGTTTAAAGGTGATGTCAAAACTCGATATTGCCGAGCGTCGAGTGCCGCAGGATGGCCGGATAAAAATGAAGCTATCCCGTACTAAGTCCATCGACTTTCGGGTCAGCACCCTGCCCACCCTCTGGGGTGAAAAAATTGTAATGCGGATCTTGGACTCCTCCTCCGCACAATTAGGGATTGAAAAGCTCGGTTACGAGCCGGATCAAGAGAAGCTCTATTTAGAAATGCTGGCTAAACCCCAGGGGATGATCCTCGTCACTGGCCCCACGGGTTCGGGTAAAACCGTCTCCCTCTATACTGGGCTTAATATTCTTAATACCGAAGAGCGTAATATCTCTACCGCCGAAGATCCGGTAGAAATTAACCTCGAGGGTGTCAATCAGGTTCATATTAATTTAAAGGCGGGGCTGACCTTTGCCTCGGCACTGCGCTCATTTTTACGCCAAGACCCAGATGTAGTTATGGTAGGGGAAATTCGCGACCTAGAAACTGCCGAAATTGCCATTAAGGCGGCGCAAACGGGGCACTTAGTGTTATCGACCCTACATACTAACTCGGCGGCGGAAACCTTAACCCGTTTAATCAATATGGGCGTGCCCGGCTATAATATCGCCAGCTCAGTCAACCTGATTATCGCCCAGCGCCTCGCCCGTAGACTCTGCCCCGAGTGTAAACAGCCCGAAGATATTCCTGAACATGAATTGCTGCGGTTAGGTTTTAGTGAGGCCCAAATTACCCAAGGTTTTACCAGCTTTAAGCCCGTCGGCTGTGAGCATTGCTCCGGCGGCTATAAGGGCCGAGTGGGAATTTATGAGGTGATGAAAATGTCCGATGAAATTGCCCGCACTATTATGGAAGGCGGCAACTCGTTGCAAATAGCCTCCCAAGCTAAGGCCCAAGGCATGCGCGATCTGCGCCAATCAGGTTTATTAAAAGTGATACAGGGCGTAACCAGTATTGCCGAGATCAATAGGGTAACCAGTTTTTAATAAGGCTCGATCACAGAATGTCACTGCGTGACTGACAGAATACGGAACGCTACGCTCACCGAAAAACGTTAAAAATAGGCTTTATACTATAATACTGTAAGCGCAGCGTTCCGAACACAGTAAGGGCGCAGCCCGTTCTGTAAGCGCAGCGCTCCTCTTCGTTTTTCAACCTAACAGGATTATTTATGGCTACGGCAACAACAGTTAAAAAGCCCCGCGCCAAAAAGACGGAGCAAAAAGGCCAACCGAAAATTTATACCTTCGAATGGAAAGGGGTAAACCGCGATGGCGCCAAAACCGGGGGTGAGTTAAAGGGGGCGACAGTTGCAGAGATAAAAAGCCAACTTAAATCCCAGGGCGTCAACCCTAAGGTGGTGCGTAAAAAGTCCTCACCCTTTTTTGCTAGTAATCCCGATATTAAACCTATGGATATTGCTATGGTGACTCGCCAAATTGCCACTATGTTGGCGGCGGGCGTCCCCCTAGTGACCACCATAGAAATGTTAGGCCGTGGCCATGAAAAACTAAAGATGCGTGAACTCCTAGGCACAGTGCTTTCGGAAATCCAATCGGGTATTCCCCTATCGGATGCGCTGCGCCCCCATAGGCGTTATTTCGACGATTTATACGTCGATTTAGTCGCGGCGGGTGAGCACTCGGGTTCCCTCGATGCGGTATTCGATCGTATTGCCATTTATAGGGAAAAAGCCGAGCAATTAAAATCCAAAATTAAAAAAGCCATGTTCTATCCCTCTGCCGTCATCATAGTGGCCGTCTTAGTCACCACACTATTACTGCTCTTTGTAGTACCCCAGTTTGAGTCTATTTTTGCAGGTTTCGGTGCCGAATTACCCGCCTTTACCCAAATGATTGTGGGCATTTCACGGTTTTTACAGAGCTCTTGGTATCTCTTCTTCGCAGCCATAGCCATCAGTATCTGGTTATTTGTGCGCGCCCACCGTAACTCACAGGCCGTTCGGGACCGAGTCGATGAGCTAGTGCTTAAAATTCCCGTGGTGGGCGAGATATTGCATAAAGCGGCCATGGCACGATTTTCCCGCACCTTAGCCACTACCTTTGCGGCTGGGGTACCACTTATCGATGGGATGGAATCCGCCGCAGGCGCATCCGGCAATGCGGTCTACCGTAGAGCCCTGCTTAAAGTGCGCCAAGAAGTGATGGCGGGGATGCAGATGAACGTCGCCATGCGCACCACGGGGCTTTTCCCCGATATGTTGATCCAAATGGTGATGATAGGCGAAGAGTCGGGCTCCCTAGATAATATGCTCAATAAGGTCGCCAATATTTATGAGATGCAGGTGGATGATGCGGTCGATGCCCTATCGAGTCTGATTGAGCCTATTATGATGGTGGTGATTGGCACGCTCGTGGGTGGCCTCATTGTAGGTATGTATCTGCCTATCTTCCAAATGGGAAATATCGTAGGCTAAGGCTTCGCGACTTTAGAATGCCACTGCGTGGCTCACCGTTGACGGAACGGGCTTCGCCCTTACGGTAAGCACACGACTGCATGGATGCAGGAGGTAGAATAACGCAGGAGCAGTTATCGAGCGTTCCGTTATCCGTGAACTCAGTGTTCCGTAAGCATAATGTTTTGCTTTTTTCGTATTTTTGTAACTTCTCATAAGTAAGAGTATGACTGAATCTATCACTTTATTAGGCCAATCTTTTGAGCACGCTTTTGGCAATAGTCCTTGGCTTTTCGTAACCTTAAGCTTTATTTTTGCTGCGACTATTGGCAGCTTTTTAAATGTCGTTATCCATCGCTTCCCTGTGATGATGAAACGCGAATGGCAACAGGAATGTAATCAATATTTACAGGAATACCATGCCGATATCGTGAAACAAATCGGTATTGAAAAACTCAATAAACCCATAGATAACTACCCAGAAAAATATAACCTTATTGTGCCTGGCTCGGCCTGCCCTAAATGTAAAACCGCGATAAAACCTTGGCATAATCTGCCCGTATTAGGCTGGTTAATGCTTAAGGGCAAATGCGCCGCTTGCCACGCCCCTATCTCAAGCCGCTACCCTATTGTTGAATTAGTGACGGGTCTTTTGGTGGCCACCTTGGCCTGGCATTTGGGCCCGAGTTGGCAATTTGTCTACGCCTGTATATTAACTTTTGTGCTTATCTCCCTCACAGGTATCGATTTGGATGAAATGTTACTGCCCGATCAATTGACTCTGCCTATACTCTGGCTTGGATTGTTGCTCAATTTAAACCACACCTTCGCCAGCCCAACCGATGCGATCATCGGTGCTGTGGCAGGCTATTTAAGCTTATGGTCCATTTTCTGGCTGTTTAAGTTACTCACAGGCAAGGAAGGAATGGGTTATGGTGACTTTAAACTGCTGGCGGTATTTGGTGCATGGCTCGGCTGGCAGATACTCCCCCTTGTCATCCTGCTCTCATCCTTGGTTGGCGCAGTTGTGGGCCTCACTATGATTGTGGCTAAACGCAACCAACTGGGTAATCCCATTCCCTTTGGCCCCTATATCGCCGCCGCTGGTTGGATTGCTGTCATATGGGGACACCCCATAGTGGATTGGTATTTAGGGACGCTATAGAGCGGGCTTCGTCCTGCTAGGTGCTAGGTTCTAGGTTCTAGGTTCTAGGTTCTAGGTTCTAGGTTTTAGGTTCTAGCGGGAACATACGACAGCATGATTTATTGTGTTCCATACAAAATGTGCCATTCCCCCCTCCATGGCGGTCAGATGCAGGAGGTAGAATAACGCAGGAACAGTTATCGAGCGACGCCCTAGCACCAATCCTTCTTAGCTTATTAAGAGAGAGTTATGTCTAAATTTGTTGTGGGCCTTACTGGTGGCATTGGCAGTGGAAAAACGACTGTCGCCAATTTATTTGCCGCCGAAGGTATTGTTCTAGTCGACGCCGATATCGTTGCTAGGGACGTGGTTGCCCCGGGTTCAAATGGGCTTAAGGCTATTGTGGCGCATTTTGGGGCGGATATTTTAACCCCTGAGGACAGTCTCGATCGGGCAAAGCTTAGGCAACGGATATTTAGCCATGATGAAGAGCGGGAATGGTTGAATCAACTCTTACACCCTATGATCCGCCAAGAAATGCAAAAACAGGTAGAAAATGCGAGTTCACCGTACGTAATTATGGTCGTACCCTTGCTATTTGAGAATGGGTTAGATAGGTTAGTCAATCGGACTTTAGTGGTGGATATTTCACCGGATTTGCAAATTAGCCGTACCGTAAAACGGGACAATGTAGATGCATCTCAAGTAAATAACATCATTAATAGCCAATGTAGTCGCAGCGAAAAACTCGCAAGAGCCGACGACATTATTGATAATCAGGGAGAGATATCAACCTTAAAACGAGAGGTGCTAGCATTGCACCAACGCTATTTACACTTATCCGGTACAGATAACGCCCATGACTGACTTAGTTTACGAACAGCCACTAAACGAGAAAATTCGCAGCTATTTACGGCTCGAATACCTCGATAAGCAACTGCGTAACAATCTAAGTCATGACCACCAGCATAGATGTTTTTACCCACTGTTTTCCCTGTGCGAATTATCGGAACGCTGTGATTATCGCAATGAAGTCCTAAAAGATATTGAACGAAATCTACTGCAACTCTACAAATGGCAAGAGCTCGACCATGTAGATAATGAGCAGATAGCCTTTTATATTAATGCCCTCATACAAGCTCGCGATCCCCTGCAAAAACCTGAACGCTGTGGTAGCCAACTAAAACAAGACAGATTTTTATCCGCACTCAGGCAACGTTTTGGTATGCCAGGCGCTTGTTGTAACTTCGATCTTCCCCAACTGCATTTTTGGCTGTCTAAGCCATGGGAAGAAAGACAGCAGGATTACCTCACTTGGATTGCCCACTTTGAGCCCTTGCTCACACCCATCACCCTACTGCTGCAACTGACTCGCAGTACTGCACATTATGATAACGCTGTCGCCCATGCCGGTTTTTATCAAGGCGATAGTGCCCAAGCTTTATCCTTAGTTCGGGTTAAAATTGACGCCTCCCAAGGCTGCTACCCCACCATTAGCGGACATAAAAATCGCTATGCGATCCACTTTGTCCAATTCGATCAGCAACGTCACTCCGATAGATCCATCGATTTCTTACTAGCGACCTGCGCCTGAAGCCTTTACACTAACGACATTTGCGTGTCCCGCGAGTCGATGACTTCTGCATCCCTAGCCTGACTCGGTCGTACCATTTATGGTCCATTGGGTATAACCCGTTAGCATCGCGCCCCTACATCGAGAGAAATTCATTATGCCTTTAACTGTAAACTGCCCTATTTGCAAAACGCCAGTCGAATGGAAGCCAGAGTCCGAATTTAAGCCTTTCTGTAGTGAACGCTGTAAACTTATCGATCTCGGGGATTGGGCATCTGAAAAACATGCCATCCCCGTTAAGACGGAATTCGATCCCGAGGCCTTGGACGAATTTGGCTTCGATGACGATGCCTTCTTTAAGGAATAACCACGGCTAAGCCCCAACCCTCTAAGAGTAAAAGCCCATTATGACTAAACGTGTCCATGTTGCCGTCGGCATTATCCTCAATTCAGCCCAGCAGATTTTACTGGCTAAACGACCAGATCACCTGCATCAAGGGGGTAAATGGGAGTTTCCCGGTGGTAAAGTCGAGTCGGGTGAAACTGTGACTGAGGCCCTCATCCGCGAGTTAAAAGAAGAAGTGGCACTCAATGTCACCTCAAGCGAGCCTTTTATGGCCTTAAGCTATGACTATCCCGATAAACAAGTGTTACTCGATATTCACACTGTCAGCGATTTCTCTGGGGAAGCACAAGGGCTAGAAGGACAACAAATCGCTTGGGTAAACCAACATGATCTTATCGGCTACGATTTCCCCGATGCAAACAAACCCATATTAGACAAGATATTAGAAAAAGCTTCGCTTGCTGATAACGGATAACGGAACGTTCGCTGGCTCACTCACTGAACGCTTCGCTGACGGTCAAAGCTGAAACGATTACCGCGAGAGCGAAGCTCGTTCCGTGCCCTGTAAGGCCGTAGGCCGTTCTGTAAGCGCAGCGTCCTAGCAGCGAAGCGTCCTATCTTTACGTGATCCGGCTTACAGCAAATTAATAATGGCCTTTTAGAAAATCGAGATTGATGCTTGAATGCAGATTCACCATTCTTTTCTTCGATTTTGAGGGCATATCATGCACAATAATGTTAAAGCATTACTCACCACTACCGCCTTATTTTTTAGTTGTCAGGTATTTGCCAACGGTGGCTGTGGGTTTGAAGAACAACAACAGGGCTTGATTGCAACCTGCAGTGAGGAGAAACAAGAAGTGATTTTAACAGGCATAGTTGAAGCGCAGCATTTAGTCACAGAACTCAATGAATTTGCTGACGGTTATAAAAGCTATCAGGTGGATACGGCGGCTATTACCCCCCTAAAAAACATTATCGAACCCACGGAAATCATAGTGATCATCGGCACTTGGTGCCCAGATTGCCACCGTGAAACCCCACGTTTTATTCGTATCATGGAAGAAGTGGCTAACCCCAATATCCAAGTGACTTATATTGGAGTAGATCGCAGCAAGCAGGATCCCGAAGGGCTGGCAGCAAAGTACGAGTTTAAGCGGATTCCAACCTTTATCGTGCTACAGCAAGGTAAGGAAATTGGCCGTATCGTTGAACGTCCAACGGTCTCGCTCGAAAAAGATTTAGCCGAGATTTTAAAGTAATCTCAACCGAATAATGACAAAGGCCGCCAAGTGCAAACTTCGCGGCCTTTGTATTTTAATTCTAGCGTTGAGATTAAATTGCTTCTTCTAAAATCCGCTGCGCCAGCATGACTAACACGCCTTCACGCAGTGCACCACCCGATAACGCCAACTGCTCAATTCCCAAGAGTTCAAAGAGCGCGAGTAAAATCGCCACTCCAGCGGCAAACGTCGGCGCACGCTCGGCGCTTAGGCCGATAATCCCCGCAAGGCTGGCATCTTCCTCGGCAAGGATTTCCGCTTGAAGCTGTGTCAGCACGGCTAAGGTAATGGTTTCCGACAACTTACGGTGCATTAAGACTTCAACCACAGATTGCACCGCACCGGAGGCGCCGACGACACAATGCCAGCCAAGGTCGCGCAGTGTCTTTCTATGCTCAGCCAATGTCGCTAACACCTGCTGTTTCGCATCATCAAAGTCCAATTGCTGCAGGGGCATATTACTGAAAAACTGCCGATTATAGGTAACGCTTCCCATAGGCAAACTGGTTTTGAATAAGACTTGATGGCCATCACCAATAATAAACTCAGTACTAGCACCGCCAATATCGATCACTAAGCGACGTCCTTGCCCACAAGTGGTTGCGACCATACCCTGATAGATAAGCTCGGCTTCACGCATACCCGAAATAATGTCGATAGAATGACCTAGCAGAGGTAATGCTCGCCGATTAAACTCATCGGCATTATTGATGCAGCGAAGGGTTGCAGTGGCAATCACAGCGACATGATCTTGATGGATTTTATGTTGGGCTAACATCTGTGCAAACATGCTAAGACAATCGAGACCGCGTTGCATAACATCTTGATTTAACGTGCCATCCTCATCAATACCTTCTGCCAATCTCACCTTACGCTTATACTTAGCAATAATATGAGGCTGACCGCCTTTTGTTTTGGCGATCAGCATATTAAAACTATTAGAGCCTAGAGTAATGGCGGCATAAGCGGGTGTTGGCATTTACGAATGTCTACGAGTCCTGTCATGGCGAGGTGGACGTCCACCACTACGATGGGCACCTTGGGGACGCCCCGTTCCTGAACGCTCACGTAAATTACGGGTACCACTGGGATGCTTACGATGGATCTTGACGGGTTGCGGAATATCATCGAGCAGCGCCGCACTATCGTAATTACTCACAGGAATGGAGTGATTAATATAGCTTTCAATCGCCGGCAAGTTCAGTGCATATTCTTCACAGGCAAAACTGATTGATACCCCTTTGTTACCTGCGCGGCCAGTACGACCGATACGGTGCACATAATCCTCGCAATCATCAGGTAAATCATAGTTATAGACATGGGACACATCGGATATATGCAAGCCACGGGCTGCAACATCGGTCGCAACTAAGATATCTAACTGACCACTAGTAAACTGCTCAAGAATACGGATACGTTTCTTCTGCGGCACATCACCGGTCAATAATCCTACACGATGACCATCGCCCTCAAGCCAGGACCATAAATTTTCACAGCTATGCTTAGTGTTTGAAAAAACAATGGCTTTTTCAGGCCAGTCCTCCTCAAGCAGCGTCAGCAACAGGCGCATTTTATCCTCTTGGGAAGGATAGAAAATTTCTTCTTTGATGTTCTTGGAAGTTTTTTCTTCGGGGGCAATCTCAACCTTAACAGGATCATTCATATGATCGTAGGCCAGTTCCTGCACCTTCATCGATAACGTAGCCGAGAACAGCATATTAAGACGCTTATTCGCCTCAGGCATACGTCTAAATAGAAAACGAATGTCTTTGATAAAGCCTAAATCGAACATTCGATCCGCTTCATCTAATACCACAGCCTGAATCGAATTGAGACCGATAATCCCTTGGCGAACATAGTCAATAATTCGGCCAGTGGTACCAATCAGGATATCCACACCTTGATCGAGCACCTTACGCTGAACGTCATAACTCTCACCACCGTACACAATACCCACCTTCAAATGGGTATGTTTAGCCAGTAGAATCGCGTCTTTGGCGATCTGAATAGCCAATTCACGGGTCGGCGCCATGATAATGGCACGGGGCTGATTTAGTTGACGACCTTCAGGGATCGGCGTCGATAATAAATGGTTAAATGTGGCAACCAAAAACGCCATAGTCTTGCCAGTGCCCGTTTGGGCCTGACCAGCGATATCTTTTGATTGAAGTAATACGGGTAATGATAACGCCTGAATTGGCGTACAAAATTCAAAGCCGTTTTCTGCAAGAGCCTGTTTTACCTCTGGATGTAGAGGAAGGTCGGCAAATTTTTGGGTAGATAAATGTGTTTCGCTCATAGCGCAAGCATACCATTTGGGGTTGCAATAAGATACTCGATCGTTTGAAATAGCCACATTGTAAAAGGTAACTTGAAAAGCTATTTTTCAACCCCAATATACATGGTAAGCCATTAACAAACCAGCAATGGCAACCAAACTGGAGAACATCATGAGCGATAAAATTATATACCTGAGTGACGACAGCTTCGAAAACGACGTATTAAAGTCTGATTTACCAGTATTGGTAGACTTCTGGGCTGAGTGGTGTGGTCCTTGCAAAATGATCGCTCCAATCCTAGATGATGTAGCTGAAGAGTACGCAGGTCGTGTCACTATCGCTAAATTAAACGTTGATCAAAACAATGTTTCTCCTGCGAAATACGGTGTTCGTGGTATCCCAACTTTACTGTTATTCAAGAACGGTGAATTGGCGGCGACTAAAGTTGGCGCATTATCTAAAACTCAATTAAAAGAGTTTATCGACGCACAAATCTAATTTGTTGTCGTATTGAGTGACCTCCGGCACAGGCTATAAATTAATTGTGCCGGAATTCCCCTAAATTTCTGGACGCCTCGCTTTGTTAGTGCTACTTTAATAACCAGATTCTTTCTAACTAAACCACTTCTCGCTCGTCAATCACTATCCTGAATCACAAACTTTACTGATTGATCGCGGTAAGCTTTGTCGCGTAACACAAGACCCCCAAAATGAACTTAACTGAATTAAAAGACACGCCGATTTCTGACCTAGTCTCGCTAGCCGAAAATATGAAACTCGAAAATATGGCCCGCGCTCGTAAGCAGGACATTATTTTCTCAATCCTTAAAGCCCACGCCAAAAGTGGAGAAGACATTTTCGGTGGTGGCGTATTAGAAATACTCCAAGACGGTTTCGGCTTCTTACGCAGTGCAGACGGTTCTTATTTGGCCGGACCAGACGATATTTACGTCTCACCAAGCCAAATTCGCCGCTTCAACATGCGAACGGGTGACACCATTTTTGGTAAAATCCGTCCACCAAAAGAAGGTGAACGTTATTTTGCCCTATTGAAAGTCAATGAAGTTAACTTCGATAAACCAGAAAACTCCCGTAATAAAATCCTCTTTGAAAACTTAACCCCACTCCACGCAGAAGAACGTATGCGTATGGAGCGTGGCAATGGCTCAACTGAAGATATCACAGCCCGTATTCTGGATTTATGTTCGCCAATAGGTAAAGGTCAACGTGGTTTGATTGTTGCACCACCTAAAGCGGGTAAAACCTTATTACTGCAAAACATTGCTCAATCAATTACCTATAACAACCCTGAAGTAGTGTTGATGGTATTGCTGATCGATGAACGCCCTGAAGAAGTGACCGAGATGCAACGCCTTGTTAAAGGTGAAGTGATCGCATCAACCTTCGATGAGCCCGCCAGTCGTCACGTACAAGTGGCTGAAATGGTGATTGAAAAGGCTAAACGCCTCGTAGAACACAAGAAAGATGTCGTGATCCTGCTCGACTCTATCACCCGTTTGGCCCGCGCTTATAACACTGTTATTCCTTCATCGGGCAAAGTGTTGACTGGTGGTGTGGATGCTAACGCTCTGCACCGTCCAAAACGCTTCTTCGGTGCGGCACGTAACATCGAACACGGCGGCAGCTTAACTATTATTGCCACTGCATTGGTCGATACGGGTTCTAAGATGGACGAAGTGATCTACGAAGAATTCAAAGGCACAGGTAACCAAGAGCTACATCTGTCACGTAAAGCGGCAGAAAAGCGTGTATTCCCAGCCATTGACTTCAACCGCAGCGGTACCCGTCGTGAAGAAAAACTCACGACTCAGGAAGAACTGCAAAAAATGTGGATCCTGCGTAAGATCTTAAATCCAATGGATGAGGTCAGTGCAATGGAATTCTTGATTGATAAATTGGCTATGACCAAAACCAATGAAGAGTTCTTTACTGCTATGAAACGCGCTAAGTCTTAATCTCAGCGTCTATGTCTAGTCCTGAAATAAGTTGACACTTATTTCCTTTAAAACGCCTGATGTACTTCATCGGGCGTTTTGTATTTTAAGGCCAGATGCGGCCGTTTGCGATTATATATCGCCACCGACTCTGCAACCATTTTCCTCGCCTCCCTTAAATCCTTGGGTTGGCTCAGTAAATACTCGTTTTTGAGGATGCCGTTAACCCGCTCTGCGAGGGCATTTTGATAGCAGTCGTAACCATCGGTCATTGAACATCGGACACCGTATTGTCGATGCAGTTGCTGATATTCATCCGAGCAGTACTGCGAGCCCCTGTCCGAATGATGAATTAACGCTTCTGCTCCACGCCGCTGCTTAAGTGCTTGTGTAAACGCCTGTTTCACCGACGCCGTGCGCATATTATCTGCCACATGGAAGCCCACGATTTTGCGTGAGTAGGCATCTGTTATCAAACTCAGGTACTTCACCGTGTTGCGT